>NZ_MOEO01000018.1:0-43754 GCF_001875785.1 Bacillus sp. FMQ74
TATTTGGTATAGGTCTGAAATTAATTATCAAAAGCAAGAAATTAAAACAAAATCAACATTTATATTTTTAAAAAGAAGTAACCCGCCTTGTAGGAGGGTTACACAGGTAATCCGAATTTATTTAAACAAGTTCTCTTTTTTTAGAACTTGTTTTTGTTTTTGTCCTTTAGCAGTTACGTAATTGTTTTTGAACCATGCTACAGTAGTAGTACTGGTTGTAAAGACGATAGTGAAAATTGTATATAAACAATCATATAAATCATTTATGTCCTCTTCGTTAATGATGAATGCTGTTTTACCCAGCATCATCATTATTTGATTGAGTAAAGCTATTGCGAGTAAAAGAGTCCTAACAATTGTGCCTTTATCAATATTCTCAAACATTGAATTCCTCCTACTTAAAATTTTGTTCGATTTTATCTAGCTTTTCGATTACAACATCGTACTTTTCACTGAATTTACCCAGCACTTCGTTTTGAGAATCGATTTGATCATAAAGTTTCGACTCTCTTTCCTTACTAGTTTTCATTACGTAGAAAAGTAGCCAACAAAATAATACAGCAAATGGCCCCTGGGTAATTAAATATTGTGTTATATCCATTTCCATAAAATGTTCACCACCTTAGTACCATAGAAAAGGATATTTACTGATACATTAGATCAACAAATATCCTCCGAGATAATTGAGTATAATTAGATTTTTGAACCGAACTGTCCTGAGATGTATCCTCGTTTACCTTTATAGATAACTTCCCAGTAACCTTTGGAATTGTTTTTACCTTTAACTGAACCAGAAATTGAAATAGTGCTTCCAAGCTTGACTGTACCAAAATTTTTTGAACTATTTCGATCAGGTTTGTCCATTACGATTGCTGCGCTTGATACACCAACAATTTTAATTTTTCCTACCGATTTAATAGATGAGGAACTTGAAGAAGTTGATGTTGTTTTAGGGGAAGGTGAAGAGGTTTTCACTGATCCTGTAACATCGACATATTTGTCAGAGGCAGTGATGTAATACGTAGCGCCTTTAGAGTTCTTAACTTTGTATTGATACGCAGATCCGACTTTAACTTTCTCAACAACTGTAGGGAATCCAATGCCTTTATTTACTGTACCGACAACATCTTTATCTTCCCAAGATGGTTTTGAGTAGAAACGAAGGCTATCAACTTTTGATTTAAGGGAACCACTTGCTGCTGATGAAGAGGAAGGGGAGGAGGTTGTTGGTTTGGATGGAGAAGTTTTTGAAACAGTTTTGCCTGACATTTTTGCCTTTACTCGATTTTTAAAGTCTACAAATTTTTGGCTGTTAGATACCCATGGTGCAGGGCAATTCTTATGGGTGATGTCATAATGACGAACAATATCATCAATAGGATCTAAACCAAACTTATTACATAATTCAACGAACACATCCTCGGTTCTTTCAACTGTTTCCGAATGGAATGAACCGTCTTTTTCAAGGCACATCTCAACCCCAATAGATAAGAAGTTAGCATTTGGTTTCAGTGCAGCAACTCCTCGATAAGGATTTCCGGCACTATCTCTTTGCTGAATATCATTAGCATGGTAAGCTACTTCATTTAACGGAATGATACAAATTGCTTCAGTCTTATCTACGAAAATGTGAGCTGATGCATAAACTTGTGCATTGCTGAAGTATCTTCGATGATTATCTGCGCCGGCGCCCGGATTTGCTGTGTAATGAACAACTAGCTTCTTAACACCATTTAACTTTAAACCAGGTCGAGTATACTTGTTTACTGGAATATAATTATTTGTATAAGCTGACAAAAAACATCTCTCCTAATAATTAAATTTGAGCACAAAAAAGAGAGAAGGGGACTAAACCCAATCTCTCTTTTATCTGACGTATGCTCTTGTTATTTCTGTCTTTCAAGTATGTATTTTGAATAAAATCTATATTTTATCTAGAACGTAACCACCACCTTTATTGTTCCTTTAGTCTTAATCCAAGTTCAAGCTAGGAATATTACCAACGTTACCCGACACTCGTCTTCTGTCTATATCTGATGGAGTTCTAATAAAAGCTGTTCCTTCAACATCACTGTAAACTGAATTCCCAGTTACAATTAAATCGTTTGTCCCAGTGTCTTCTTGAATAAAGTAAAGGTGATAATCAGAGTGGCATTGCTTGAAAACATTATCAGAGAAAATAGCTTCTCTTACAGATCCCCAAATTGCGCGATCAATATTATTAGTGATAATGTTTCCTGAGCAAATTGCATTTTGAGAGTTTTTATACCGGACGAAGGTTTTTAAGGATTTTGCGAGGTTATTCTTAGTGAAGATATTTGCAGCATTACCCACCCAAAGGGCAGTACCGCTAAATGTGATCTCAGAGTCAATTAGTTTAATAATTTCTCCTTCAGCAACGTTAATGCATTCGTTGGCTATATTGGAAATATACATTCCTTCAATCGTTATAGACTTGCCGATCCCGTGAATACTCACTCCTCGGTCTGTAGCATTAACCAAGCTGCAGTCTTTCATTTTAAACGATTTTATATTTCCGCCTGCGATCAATCGGCAGCTACTCTTATTTACACTGCTATTGCCATCAATTTCAATGCCTTCTATAAAATTGTGATCTGTGATTCGCAGCAATTCATCAAGTGAGTGATTTGGATTTCGAAGGAGTTTAGTGTAGGATCTTCTTTCACCAACAATTGAGACATTTGGAGGGAGTTCAATTTTTTCACTAGCACTAGTTGTGTTCTGTTTACCGATTAAATATGTGCCTTTCGGAAAATGTAGTTTCCCTCCACCTTTTTCGGATAAATCACTAAGGGCTTTTTTAAACTTAGCTGTATTATCGATTAAACCATCTGGTGAGAAGCCTAAATCTAATACATTCCAAGTAGGCTTGGATTCGATAAACTCTACACGTCTGTTTAGACTTGTTGCCAAACCTCTTCCTTCTTGAACTTCAAAAAATCTGCTATCTGTATCATCATCAGGATATGAAATTGTTAAAGTATCAACCACTGCACGTTCAATACCATCACTAATGTTATTAATATATTTTCCTTCGACAGCAGTTTGAGAGCTTCCACCACCATCTAAAAGAAATGCATTAACACAGCCTTCAGATAAAAATAAAGATGGCATATCATAAGCCGTAATACCACTGGATCGAAGTGAACGGCCATCTACAGTAATGATAACTAGTGTACCATCAGATCTTTGCCCAATGGCTTGTCGAGGATGCTTAACATTTAAATCTGCCCATGTAGTCATTTGAGCCGTTCTTGGCTTAGAATCTTTAACTAGCCAAATGCCAAAAGCAAAAGAGTTTCGTGCGCCTTTAGAAATTAGGATGTCGGCATCAACTTCTCTGTTTCCGTAAACCTTCATAGTTCCATCATCAAAAAATACACAAGCCTCAGCGCCTGTGTATCCAGCAGCGTCATAATCTTTGTAGAGAACTCCGTCTTTAATTTGAAGCCCCATGACTTCACCATTTGATCGCCAACCACTAGCGTTTATTGCAACAACAGATCTTTTTCGTTTGGCCATACTTAAAACTGTTTCACGATTTGTTGTACCAAAATAAGAAGAAGTGGGATCAATGGATTTTTCAAAGTCATATGCAAACGTTTTTTGAACCATACTTTTTTTAGCTTCGGTTGTTTTAGGAGTAACCTTTGTAACATAGTACTCAATACCGAGAGTGGTATCCTGTTTAAAAGAGCTTGTTACTGTAAAGTACCTGTCATCAGTTAATACCTTGTTTAAAATTTCTGTTGTTTTCGTTTCTACTTCGTTAAACTTCTGAGTAATCTTAGGAGCGGTGTATTCTTCTCCTTCTGAAGCCAGTAGTTCAACAGGCATCGGAACATATTTATCTAAATTTTGATCATATCTATAAAACCCAGCCATAACTTTCCTCCAATAAAAAAGATCCCGGAGGGGATCTTAGTCAGTTTTGTACCATACTTGTCCTGAATCTGGTGCTGTATCTGAAACAACAACTCGTTTTTTCTCAGGTGAAAAAGAGGCATCCTTATACCAGATATAATTTGCATTAAATGGTTCTGTTGCGCTTAGGAGTATATTAAAACCTTCATATACTTCGGAAGTTCCAATATCTACCCACTCAAATCCATCCCATCGATAAACGATTTTTGTTTCTTTAACAGTCACCGTCCAACCAATCTGTGGGGTTGGGTAATAGGTGAAAATATCTGAATAGGTATAGACAGATGGTTTATAAATTTTTCTTGTGTTTTCTACAACTTCTTCATAATTTGATGTGGCCTGTCTACACCAGGCTGTCACTTCTTGGCATCGTTTTGTAACTCGTTCACATTCAGCTAAACGTTCATTCATTCGAATTATTGTATCTTCAGCTTCATCGATAAGTCCTTGAAGAGTTTCAATAACCATATTCCCTTGTCGCCTTATCCAAATTCGAGAGGCAGGGAAGAAGGAGGCACCTTCGCCACTATAATTAAAGGTAAGTGATTTTCCTTCATTTGAAACATTAAAAAAGACAACACCCATAAGGTAATCAACCTTAAAATAATTGTCTTCAAGCTCTCCATCTTCAATTTCTCGCCATTCCTTGTTACTTCCTATAACTTCGACACGAAACTCTCTGTTTGGAATCTCAGTCAGAAGTACTCTGCCGTTATAGACAGTTAATGTCTCATTATAAGTCAGATAGGGATCATCAACTGAACCTTTTCTTTTTTTACTTAAAATTGGATCGTTATACAATTCAGCAAAGTCGGTCAGATTAATCACCTCCGTTTAATTTTGCTGGTAAGCTTCCCATATATATTTGACATTTAATTTGTTTCCTCTAAAATTTTCATCTGAGCCAGTTAAAAAGATTTTATCGCCTAAAGCTCCGTAGCTTAAATCTCCGCCAATTAGAGAGAGACCAGATGCTGTACATTGATAGGCATAACCACCTGTAGGACTTTCAATAACCAGCATACTGTCTTCGGTTGAAATTGGAGTTACTTTGACTAAATCTGGAGTAAAGGAGAGGGGGATTTGTTTACTTGGAGTACCGTCTCCTATATAAATACCCTTCGAGAACTTAGGAGGTAGAGGGATATTTTCAGCTAATGCATAATCTGATGCTGCTCGTCCACCTAACAACTCTGCATTGCCGTCTATTGAACCACTAATAATTCCTAATTCATTGCGCACTGGTATTGAATTTGGCGAGGTGGTTGTAGAAGCTGTAAAACCATTTAAGGAGTCTGCTGAACCTGCAGATGAGACAATCCATTCTTCTCCGTTAAACAGTTCTTGTTTATTGTTCTGGGGATTGATCCAAATTGTCCCTGTCTCTGGATCTTCTGGCTTAGTTTCTGTGGAGATTGTATAGAGACCATTAACTTTTCCACTAAGGCTTCCTTTTACTTCGATAGAAGGAGAAGGGAGGTAGGGGTTTTCAGAAGGATGATTTGATTTAACTATATCCGAAAGAAGAATCTGATTTATATCTATATCTGCATCTACTCTTCGATAAGCTTGAACACCGATAGTGTAGTACATATTTGAAGGTAATCCGGTAAAAGTGGCTGTGCGTCTGTCAAATTTAACATTTTGTAAATTTTCACTGGCTTGCACAGAACCAAATGTGTATTCCTCATTGTCATCACTACCGTGTAAGTAAACCTCAAATCCATCAATGTTGTATTTGTCTTCATCGGAATCAACATAGTTCCACTGAATGGTTATATCAACTGAACCATTATCATTTACTTTATGGGTAATTGCAGTGCCATCAGAAGTAATGGTAGGGGGTGCAGGCTGCACTGAGATTCTGTCATTTCGGATATTGAAGTTTTCAGTTACTTTGTCCCATTCAATCTTTCTTTTATTTAATTCAGTACTTATTTTGTTTGTTCTGTAAACGGTCTTAACTATTTTCTCAAAATCAGATTGAACTCTTTTTCCATTTGTTATAGTGACACTAATATTTGGTTGTTCAAAATCAATTGTTATTGCTGAAAGTATGGCTTTAATATCGGTATTTAAATCATTCTGTTGAACTCGTACTATGTCTCCTAAACTGAACCTATCCCAGTTATGTTTTTCACTAATACAGTTAAAAAAGTTTACTATATCGAGTGTTACATTCACTGGCGGTGTATTACGGCTTTCGAGTTCTTCGTTGGCATCATCATAAAGTTCATTCTCATCATAGATGCTGTCATTTGACCACTCAGTTGTCGAAATGAAACGTGAGAGCAGTTTTTGCTGATTTTCACTAAAATTGTTCTCAAAAGAAAGCTTTTCTTTAAGCTTAGAAATAGAAGCAGATATTTGAGAAATTGTTGATTCAGTCGTAGCAATTTGGTTTTTCTTTTCTGCAACTGCTTTCTGTTTTACGACAAGTTCAGCTTTCAGTTTACTTGTGTCATCACCAGCTTTCTTCGCAACTTCAATTCGATCTAATAGCTTTTGGACTTCAAGATCGAGGGTGTAAAGCTCATTTTTCAATTCGGTTAAACTAGTCTCAGCTTCGTTCTTTTTGGTGAGAAGTTTATTGAACGCATTTCCTTCGTTATTAACAAGGTCATTGTAATCAAGAATTGCATGACAAAGTTCATCGGGCATATAAGCACTGTGGGAAATTACATTTCGTTGTTCGTCACGTTGAAAGGGGAAGAGGAAATAAGAAAAGTCATCAATGTAGGATTGTCCAGTTGGGTTCACTGAATTAATACCGATACCATCTTTTCCAGTAGCATATAGTCTTGTTATTAATTCATCTGCATCATCCGAATCGTCCATGCTAATCATATACTGTCGGGGGTTAAGTTTAAGGCCTTTGTATTTGGAAATGTCAGATTCTTTATAGAAGCTTACAGTTTCTTTTACTGTATCAAAGACTGGAATTGCATCAAACTTTTCGCAAATTGAATATAAGAAATCAAGCTTGTTAGTCGATGATACATCAAACTGTCTTCGTTTTATGTTAAAGAGAGTATCTATGTATCCAATCGTCCAGCTTGTATGTTTTAAGCAGTCTGTAACTACTTCCTGTAGGTTTTTAGACGTCTCCTCATATTTAAGAACGCTCATTCTGCTTAATTCATGTTGAAGTGACCTACATTCAACTTGTATTGTATCCATATCGCTACTGTGTGACTTAGTTCTTTTAGTAATAATAAACCAAACAGTAAGCCCGTAAAATTCAGTTTTAATTAAATACCAGGGTTTGAGTAAATCTACAACATGGTTTCTTTTAATTATGCCATCATAGGTTGCTTTAAGCGGAATAGAGAAGGAGAGTTCGTGAACGCTGCTTCCATGATTTAAAGTTACAGTTGGATTCAGAACTTCATCAATGTTGGCTATTTTAGTCTTGTCTGGCTTAGCAAGGGATAAGCGTATGTTTTTTATTTCTGTGTCCTTGCGAATAGTTATCAATTTTTCACCTTCTTATCGATACTTAAATCTGAAAGTGAATCTCAGTTTGCATTTTCCGGTCACTTTTAATCGGTTTTTTCCGTAATCCAATCTAATATAATTGTCATTAAAATCATCATATCTTTCATTCCCATATAAAGACGATTCAATAATTTCTTTGACGCCATTCACTTTAACCATTTCTCTGTCTTTTAGATTACTGAAAATAAAGGGGGCAGTATAATCACTTAGGTTCTCGATTTTCACATCGCCATCGCCAATTTTTAGAATTTCAACAGTAGGGTAAATCGCAACATCGCCTTTATTATGGAGTTCAATGATTTTCATTCCTGATGATATATCAAAGGAGTGGGTACTTGTGTTTCGACTGTATGCATAAGGGGAGTTGCATTTCATTGTCAAACGAACATATCCATGTCTAGCTGCATTATGGACTAAATCACTGGTGTCCACGGGCATTGCATAATATACAATATCTAAATTTTCGCTGAACGCTAAGGGCTTGTAATCATCGACATCTAGCCAACGCTTAATTGTCCTTATTTTTTTCTCATCATAATTTTCACCAACGTAAAAATTTAAAGGGAATTGTTTTGATTCTCTTTTGACACCTTCAGTGTATGGCTCTGATCTTCCTTTTACATAAGTTTCATTAACCGATCGTGAACCCAAAAAAGATTCCTCAACTAACCCTGATTCTGTATTAACGTTTTCAACACCGTAGTCGATTGACTTAACGTTATCAAACATGAAATATTGGCTCTGCCTAATCAATTTTTCACCCCCAATATAAATAGAGCCGGCAATCTTAGCCGACTCATGTGATGTTGAAATTTAGTCCGGTATTTTTAAGCCCATTTGCTAATTGTTTGTACACTAAGCTTGCAGTCTCTTTAGCATTACTAGCTTCTGTTACATTAATTGTGAATGAGTTCTGATTGTTTGATGTATTCCCTTGAGGTGTAGAAGGGGGAACAGTAGGGGTCGAGAAGTTCTTAAGAGTTGGAATTAAACCATTAGTTAGATTTGTTTGACTAGAAACTGCGGCATTCATAGCAGGTGTGACAAGAGCAATACTCTTACTTAAAACATCAGAAATTTTATCAGGTTGACCCCATTTAGAGGCAGTCTTTACCGAGTTATCAGTGGACGTTTGACGTACTTGTTTCACTGCTTCCAGCATGTTTTCAGTATCTGTCTTGTTTAAAATAAGTTCCTTGTCATGTAAGAATGCAAGCTTTCCTGCTCCAAGTCCCGTGCCTGTATATCCACCAGAAGCAAATGATGACACCTTTTTACCTGTTGTATTTCCAGTTGTAACGGTATTTAATGCACTGGCAGCGTCCTTAAGTTTATCAATCAAGTTATTGGAAATACTTTTCCCAATCGACTTCATATTCTCGTTTATGAACTTGGTGAATTCATTAAGCTGTTTAGCGATATCAGTGATTTTACCATCCATAAGCTTATCTTCAAGCTTTTTGAATGCTCGTTCATCATTTACCAGGTCATCGTACTTGTTGTTAATTGACTCTTCATCTTTATCAAGCTGATCCTGAAGGGCTTCTTTCCGTTTTGTGTTGCTACGATCTTTAATATACTCATCCAAAGCTTCCTGTTGTTCTTGAAGCTGTTTCTCTAGGTCTTTGACTTGCGACTTAGCCTCAGAGGAGTCGTCCATGGAAAGTTTATTGATCTTATCTTTTGTTTCCTGTATTGCTTGGTTTTTCTCCTTTAATTCCTTTTGATACTTAGCTTCTTCGTCTTCTTTGTCGATCTCATCAATCTTATCTTGTGTTGCTTTCTGATGAGCTTCTAACTCAATATCCCGCATTTTTTCGTACATCTCTTTGTAGATGGATACAACTTCATCAGCCAATGATTTATAGATATCCTTGATCGACTTCTTGGTGTTATAAAGCTCTAGGTTAAAATCTTTCTGTTTATCTTTCCAGTTTTCGATTTCTTCAGTGATCTGTTCCTGGATGTCAGGGAAACCTTTCGCAGCTTTCTTTTGCTCTTCAAGCTGTTTGATATATTTTTTGGCTTCCTTTTGTTGTTGCTGAATAAGCTTTATCTGTTTGCTATAGTACTTAACCTTGTCTTCATCTTCTTCGGTCATTGATATTTTATTATCAACATCTTTAATTTTCCCTTGGGTTTTAGAAGATGACTTTTCAATTGACTTGAGTGTCTCATCAACTTTAGATTGAACTAGTTGTTTCTGTAGCTCACGAACCTGATCTTGAACAGAAATTAAATCTAGCTTGGCTTGTTTAAGCTCTTCTTGAAGCTGGGCACGTTGAGCGGAATTCAATGCTTTATTTGTTTTTATTTCTTTTTGAATCCAATTAACTTTTTGTTGTTGGATTTTAGCTTGCTCTGCCACAGCTTTTTTCTGATCAGAGGTGTATTTGCGGAATTCCTTGCTGTCAGAAGTGTATCGGTTAGCCATTGATTCATCTTTAGCTATCCGAACATCAAAATCCCCAATTCTTTTATCAAACTCATCGAGTTTAGATTGAACTAGTTCATACTGAAGTTCTTGAATCTGATCATTGACTGAACTGATATCTCCT
Source organism: Bacillus sp. FMQ74 (assembly GCF_001875785.1). Taxonomy (NCBI): domain Bacteria; kingdom Bacillati; phylum Bacillota; class Bacilli; order Caryophanales; family Bacillaceae; genus Bacillus; species Bacillus sp. FMQ74. The sequence continues at coordinate 10,002 of NZ_MOEO01000018.1, forward strand.
TGAAGGGAGAGGAGATCAGATTTAGCCTGGGCTATCCCTTGTTGCCGTTCTGCCTCAGCTTGTGACGCATCTGAAATAGAAGTTCCAATACCTTGCATGTACTTTTCAGGATCGATTGTTTTTCCATTTTGCTCAATTTGTAGGTGAAGATGGTTCCCAGTTGAGTTCCCTGTGCTGCCAACTTTACCAATAGTTTGACCGGCTTTAACTGATTGACCTGTTTTAACAGAAGGAGTGTTAAGCATGTGCATGTACTTGGCAACTGTTCCATCATCCTGTTTAATAACAACCCAGTTACCTGCAGTTTTACTGTAGCCAGCAATTTGGACTTTACCACTTTGAAGGGATTTAATTGCTGTACCTGCTTTTGCAGCAAAATCAGTTCCTTTGTGTGGGGTGGAGCGGAGACCAGATTCCTGTTGTCCATATTTGGAACTTACCCTAAAAGCGCTATTATTTGTATAATAGCTGGCGATTGAAGAAGTTGCAGAGGAGAGGGATTTGCTGTAGTTGGACATGATCTTCTTGACGTAATTCTGTGTTTCTTTAAAAGGAGGGATACCACCATATTTAATTACGTTACCAGGCCCTGCATTATATGCAGCCAATGCTTTTTCAACATTACCGCCAAACTTTTCAAGTTGTTGGGCGAGGTACTTTGTTCCACCCATAACATTTTGATAAGGATCGTAAGCGTTATTTACTCCTAAGCTTTTTGCTGTTGCGGGCATCAGTTGCATTAATCCCATAGCACCTGCGCCAGATCGTGCTTTAGCATTAAACCCTGATTCTTGCTGAATTACAGCTGCAATAAGGGCAGGGTCAACATTGTATTTACTAGCTGCTGAATTTATGTAGCTTGAATACTTGCCTGAATATGATCCACCAGTTGAGGAGGAGGTTCCACCAGAAGAAGTTGTAGAGGTTACAATACCGTATTGAGTAATGTTACCGGATTTAATTTGATCTTTAAGCAGCTTAGCTTGTTCCTGCATAAGCTTTTTCTTTTGTTGAAGAGCTTTAATTTCTTTCTTAATTGCATCTCGATATTTCTGAGAGTATTTTGGATAATCATTGACCTGCTTGTTGTACTTGTCAATCTCAGCATTAACTTTTTCTAGTGCTTCCTTGTATTTATCAACAACATACATCGAAGTCTTGGTTTCTTCATTGGCTTTTTCTTGTTGATCTGTCCAATTCTCCAACGATGTTCCAGCTTCAACAAGTGCCTGTTTATTCATTTCTTGTGTACTGGTGGCCTCTTCAGATGCAGAAATATAAGATTCTAAAGCTGATTTAACGCTTTGCATTGCTTCAATTTGACTATTGGAGTATCCACCAGGTTGAAGCATTTTCTCTTCAAGCTTTTTAAGTTCTTTTTTTGCATCTGCAACATTATTAATTGACTTAACTTCTAAGTCTGAAAGTTCAGCCTCAGACATATCAAGCTTTCGTTCTTTTCGTAGCTTTTTCAGGCTGTCAATCCGTAAGGTATCAGCGTTTAAAGTTTTGATAGCGTTGTTAACTTCAGTTTTCATCAATTTATTGCTATAGGTAACCATGTCGTTATAAGCATCAAGTTTAACTTTTCTTTGTTTGATAACTTCATCACGGTTAATTTTCACAACGCCGTTTTCGATGCTAATAGCCTTGGCAAGTTCCTTATCTTTTTGAATAAGGGTATTGGCTTCATTTGCAGAAATGCTTTTACCTTCAGCCATTTTTTCTAGAAGATCATTGAGAGGAGCCACTTGATCTTTGGTGTTATTAAAAATATCCCCATTTAAGGCATCTTGAACGGAATCAAACTGCATAGCATCTGACATTTCTTTAATAGCTGCCTTAATATCATCGACACTATTTGCATCCAGAGCTTCTTTTAACTTCTTACCAAAATCTTCTGCCTGGTTACCTGCTTCTGCCAGCGTCTCACCCAAATCGCCAACTTCAGATTTAACGGAAGATAAGCTCTTATCTCCATCTTTTATGTTCTTCTGTGCTTTGTCGAAGCTCATTTTAAAAACATCAATAGAGGAATCGGATTTAGAGTATGTTTCTAAGAGACTTTGAAGATCTTTTTTTGCGTTATCGAAAGCTTTTTCATCGCCTGAATCTAAAGCTTTTTGCATTTTTTCTTGAAGCTTTCCTAAAGAAGAGGAGAATTTTTCTAATTCTTCAGGATCTAAATCATCTTTTAAGTTAAGTTTGTTGACAACATCACTAATACTCGTCTTTAAAGTATTACTGATATCAATTGAACTATAAGCATTTGCAATTGAAAGGACGCTATCTTTTACTTTAGCATTTCCACTCTCAATGTCAGATTGAGCTTTGAGCATACTTTGTTTAGCTTTATCAGCTGCAACCTTATAGTCATCGTCATCTGCAATGAGATCCCATTTAGGTCTACCTTTATCGTTGTAGTCAGCTATTTGTTTGTACTGCTTTAATTCATCCTTAGACTTTTTAATTTCCTTAGAAGCGTCTTCGAATGTTTTCTTTGCGCTGTCTCTTGTTTCTTGTTTCTTTAAAGCCAAATACTCTTTAGTATTCTCAATCGCTTTTTCAAGCTCTTTATTTGTCTTAAGAATTGCATTTCCTTGAGAATCATAGCCTTTAACTAATGCAGGGAAAGTTTGTGCTAATTGCTGAGTGACTTGAAGGTATTCTTGCTCTTCATCTGAAGTTAAAGATCTTGACTCTTTAACTTTTTGAAGCTCTTTATATTGCTGTATTAGTTTATCAGTGGAGTCTTTATTGGTCGTAATTGCTTCGACATTGGTTTGCTGGCTCTGCTCAAAATCATCTTTAGCTTTTTTAGCTTCTGCAAAAGAAGAAATCAATGATTCTAGCGCCCATCCTAAAGCAGCAAATGCACCGCCAACTAATGTTGAAACAAGCAACCCTCGAAGAGCAGTTTTTAGAACTCTTGAGGCGACTGCTGCACGAGTCATACCAGCTTCTAGCCCAGCAGTCGCTAAAGTTTCTTGCCCCATTGCACGTGTGCCCAAAATTAGGGTGCTGGCTAATGTGCGGGTATTCTTACTGAGCAAAAGGGTTGCAGTGCTTACTGCAGCTAAAAGGGGAGGTAGGAACCCAACTGATTTGATTACTCCTGTTGAAGCGTTAAGCAAAGAACCTGCGGCTTGAGTGAATTCAATTAATCCGTCGCTAATAAAAGCATCTGAAGCCGCAATAGCAAATTCAGTAAAGTTATTTTGAAGCTTATTTATCCTAGCTTGTAGACTATCAGCATACTTTTGCTGCTCACTCCAAGCACTTCCTGTTGAGTTAGCAGCAGTTTTAGCCGCATTCTGAGCAATAGAGAAGTTGTTCATCATTGCATTAAAACGGGATAACTGATAAATACCTGCTACTCCAATTGAAGTATTTTGCTTTTGAGCATCAGTAAGCGTATCCCACTTACCAGCAACTTCACTAATTAAATCACTTGCCGATTTAGCTTCTCCACTAGCAGTTTTGACAGAAATACCGATTTCATCTAATGCTTTAATTGAGCTTTGATTATTCCCAATTCGTGCGAAAATTGTCTTTAGAGAGTTACCGACGATATTCCCTGATTCACGTGTTGTACTAGCAATTGCGGTTGTGTAACCAATAAGATCATTTAACTCGACTCCGAATGTAGAAGCAGTTGAACCTGCTTTACGGATAGAATTCGCTAGATCGAGGGTTGTAACAGCATAGTTATTATCAACCTCATTTAATTTATCTGCAATTGATATTGAATCATTTGCTGCAATATTAAAGTTGAGCATTGCTGCCGTAAGAGTATTAACTGTATCATCGGGTGTTAAATCGGAGACATTTTGAAGAACTTGAGCGGTTTTTGTTAACGTGGTAAGCTCACTCTCGTCAAAACCCATTCTTCCAAAATCGCCTGTCATTTGGAGAATATCTGCGAATTTATTCGAAAGTGTATTACCTAAGTCAATAGATTCTTGGAGAAGTTCATTATATTTATAATCCGGCTCATTCATAACACGGCGAATATTTGTCATGAGAGTATCAATTTCTACTGCCTGGGATACCATTTCTTTAAGGCCGGAGATAGCTCCATAGAATAAAGAACCGGAGATTAAATAGGTGGACATGCTTTTGAAGGTTTGGGTTAGTTCTGCTCCAAAAGAAGAGGCTTGGTTAGCAGCTGCTTGAGCACTGGAGGCTAATTCTCTAAATTGCATATTCAAGCTTTGAATTTGTGATCTTGTATTACTGCTTCCAGCACTTACGTTAAGGCTATTTACTGCATTCAAATAATCTTGAACAGCTTGTCTATTACTAGACCCCATGGAACTGCCATACCGTGTATTAAGGTTTTGGACATTTACTTGTGCCTGTCTCTGATATAATTCAATGGTTTTCTTTAATTCATTGTTCTTCGCAACTGCCGCAGATTTATCATCTAACATCCTTATCTTATTTTGCAGTGCTTCAATTTGTTGAGCAGATTGAGCTGTGTTTATTTTTCGGCCAAGAGATGAGATGGTCGTATCGGTAACAATACCTTGCTGTCTAAGCTTCTCTAAATCTTGCTTAAGCTGCTCAATTGCTCTCCTTTGTTGGTCATAATTAGTTGTAGTTTTTGAAGAGGTCGAATTAGTTTTAGGATCAGTTGTATAAACAATATCATCGAATCCGTGGCGATTTTTCTGCACAACCTTTGTTGGTTGTCCTTGCAGATTTCTCTGCACAGTCTTTTTTTGAACCTGTCCTAGTTTCTCAGTGGCCTGTGTAAGCTTGTTAACCTCTTGAGTTTCTTGCTTTAATGCTGTATTACGATTGTTGATTATTTTTGTTTCACGTTGAAGTATCTCACCATTTTTCTTATACTGCTGGGTGAGCTTTTCAACTGATCCGTCAGCATTCTTAATTACTGTTGAGGTTTCTTTAACTGTTTGATTATAGGATTTTAGGTTTTTCTGATATGTGTCGACAGCAGAGGAGAATTCATGCAGAGCTTTTAAGGTTGTAGAATCAATGTTTGTATTGAGCTTGAGGGAGTTGAGTTTTTTTTCCAGAGATTTAATTTGCTGATTTAACTGTTCGACAGTTTTGGATGAGGTATCAGCTTGTGGGGTTAGTATAATTTTAAGGTTTTGACTCAAGTAAGAATCACTTCCTTTCAGTAGGGGAGATGACAAAGAAAAAAGCCACTCAGTTATTGAGCGACTTTGTTTGCTTTCTTAATAATTTCATCCATAACACCATGCCAATATTCAGCATTCTTAAGTGCTTGTTGAATGATATTACTATCTTTTTTATACCCCTGAGTATTATATCCTTCAACTTCTTGTGTAGGGAGAAAATCGATGTAATGGATAGGTTTACTGAGGTCTTCTACAGTAATCTTTAGCGTGACAGATTTGATCATTTCATTTTGTATTGAAGAGGCAGACAACCCTCCAATTGCAGCTCCAATGCCACCAGCTAACAGGCCGCCAGCTACGATTCCCGATTTTGATACTTTGGAAATTATTTGATTGTCTAAAGTAATTTCGGATTCGATAATATTGGAAAAAGGGACTGTGTATTCTTCAATATGTTCATCTCTATTAAGCTGATATATTTTCACAAGAGAATCAGATTCTTTAAAAGCAATTTTAGTTTTGTAAGTATTAAAGAAATTGTCTGGATTAAAACCAACGTCGAAGTGCTTAAGTGTTTCCGCATTTTCTTTTAGTTTATCTATATGTTTTTGGCTTTTAATTTTATAAGGTTCAAGTGCTAATAGGGCTAATCCTGCAATTATTAAGCAAATTCCCATGCCTCTCCAGCCATCCATTAACAAAAAGAAAAGACAGAATAAAAAATAGCCACCATAAGCCATTAACTTATATCCCATTCAACCACCGCCGGTATCATTTTCCTACATTATACCACTGTTGCCAAAAGTTTAGAACAGAGTGAGATGAATAGAACGTGCCTTTACCTGCTATCTATTGTTATAAAAATGGCTCTCTAATATATCAATATTATTTTCCCTTCACTAGAAAGGGAATAGTTTATATGTCCTATTGCGATTTTTGGATGTCATTCACTTATGAGTAAATAATATTACCTTAAAATTGCTAAAATGTATAGAATTGGACATAGATTATATGTTATGGTTCTAATTGAAAGGAGGGACATATTATAAAATGCCTACAACAGGTTTAATCAACATAGAAGGCTCTATTATCAATCAAAAAAGGAGCTGTTACTATGGGGAAATTTAAAAAAACACTTTTTTCTATTTTGGGTTTCGTGTTAATTCTGTCATCTTTCACATTTGCCACTGGAAGTAAAACAGCAAGTGCAAGCGAAAAGAATGAGATCAATTCAATTCAAGAATATCAAGATTTGCTTTTAGTTACACTAAAAATCTCTAATCCTCAAGATGAAGAACAATTAGAAAATGCAGTAGATCAGTTCAATTCTAAAAACGAATTCACCGAAAAGGCTTTGACAAAATATTATGTTGAAACTAACAGCAAAACAATATTACCGAATGTTGACAACACAAAAAAAGAACTTGATATTGATAAGTACATCCAATCAAACGTTGGTATAGGTCAATTCACCACACACAAACTTAACGAAAACATCTCCGTTACATTCACAAATACTCCAGTTTACTTCATTGAGTCTACCACCGAAGAAGAAACACCACCAACTTCATCCGATGTTGAAATAGCAGCAGCAAAATACAAAAACACAAAAACATACACACATAGCTATACGGCCAAAAACTTTTTAAATATGAAGCTTTTCACAGTTAAGACAAAGGGGTATTTCCAATATAATGGTACCGATGTTAAACCGAAGTTAAATGATGCCTGGTATACAAGAGGCTTCTTGTCCATCTGGCAAGTTTCCAACTGGCAAAAGAGCACATATAAAAAAGGATCTAATTACGCTGAGGTTTACGGAAGAGGAAATTTCCACTTTGGTCTCGAAATTAATGGTTATGGCTTGGTAGTCCAAGATCAATATATCAAAGTTTATTTAACAGGCAATAAAAAAGGAACAGTTTATAAGAAAACAAGCGTAAAATAAACAAAGGAGGTGATATTTTATTATGAAACATTTTTTTCTTTCTAAGACCTTCGCATTTTCATTTCTCTTTTTTGCTTTGTTTTTCGGATTTCAATTAAACACTGATGGATTACAAGTCATTTCAATTTTGAATTTGTTGTTGGTTAGCTTGATTTGTTCATCGGCGTTCACCTTTATCGTACGATTATTCAAAAGTAAAAGGCCCATAGCGAATTAGCAACAGAATTCAACCAAATGAAGAGGAACGCTTAATGCATTCCTCTTTCTTATTTTATGTAGTGTTTATATTCAATACATCCTGACACTCCTTTAATTTTATTTTTTAGAAGAGTGGTAAAAGATTCACTATGAATAAAAAAGACATCAGTTAAGATGCCTTTCCTTTAACATTCTCATCTTTAACCTGTTCAAGCAGACTCTTTAAATAAACGGCGCTAATTCGTCTACGTGTTTCCCTAGCTATCATTTTCAACAATACTAATATTATTAATGTTGTTACAATGAAAGCCCACCAGAAGTTAACCTCTAAATAAAACTTTGCTGAAAGTGCAATTAAAGCAACAATTGCTGCAAAGTATTTTGAGTGATCAAATTGTGATTCGACTTTTGTTGCTTTTGCAATGCCATAAAATAAACCGTCATTGTCAAGACTTCTTAAAAGATCTAACATATCAATAGAATTCCCTTCGGACTTTATTGAAAAATTCGATTCTATAAACTGATGAAATTGCTCTTCAGATGAAGTTAAGAAAAAGTGTTTAGCGTCTTCTTTGGTCCATTCTTTAACATCTTTATACTTTATCTCGATTTTTTTCTTAAATGGCCACATTATCATTAATCACCTCAAAGTGATTATCGACTAAAATGGGGAAATTTTAACAATCTTTTATACTTAAGCAAAATCCCTCAGATGAGGAATCTTGATTCTGCATAAAAGAGGGATTTTAACTAAACAAATATTTGATTCTTTTCTTCTTCAAAATCCCGTAAATCATAATGTTTGATTGTTGTTGAGACATCTTCATGATGAGCTACATATTTGCTTATCAATTCAATTTTGATTTTCTTAACTTCTAGGAGATAAGTGATGCATGAAGCTTTGAAGAGGTGAGGGTTAATACGCCGGCCAAGAATGTCTGATAAAACGTCCGAGCAAAAATAATCAGCCCAAGACTCTGACATCTGTTTAGGCTCTCCACCATACTGAGTAGTGAAGAGGTATTCATGATCATAACCGCGTTTTTCATGCCACAATCGAAGGTACTCCAATGCTTCTGTGTTAATCATGTACTCAAGTGGTTTTCCTTCACCTTTACCTTTTCCGAATACCTTATGACTCATTACATATGACTGCCCCTCTGGAATAGGGTAATCTAATATTTCTGTTTTTAACTGTATGAGCTCTGCTCTTCGTCCGCCGACATTAAAGGCAGTGGCAAGCCATGCCATCCCCAAATAATTTTCATCCTCTTTTAGGGCGTCCATCATTAGTTTATATTCATCATATGTAACTTTTACTTTTTCATATGTTGTGGTTTTTGGAGTAGCCGGGAGTCCACGTGTGAAGTTTCTGAATTTCTCATAATTCTCATCATCTTCTGCAACAACATTTTCAATGTAATTATTTAATGATGATACACCGGCTTTTTTTAATGCAATCCCACTGGATGACATTCCACGATTTTTTAAGAAACTTTGATACCTAATGAAATCACGCTTTGAGATCTTATAAAGTTTTTTGCCGTTAAGAGAGGTATGTACCCACCAAAAGAATTGGCGGAGGGAGGAGTAATACTGTTTTCGTGTTTTATCTCTAAATGAGTGAGCATCTAAAAACTCTTGAACCAAGCTTCTGTGTTCTTCATCTACTTGCTCCCACATTGACTCCGTGATCTCGGGGAGTTTTATTGCTCGAGATCTGAGCATATTCTTTTCAATTGGTTTGGTCATTAATTCACCACCATTAGTCTGTTTTAATACCATCTGATTTTAAATCTTTTTTTAACGCTGTATTTAATCGTCCATCTCTTAAGGTCTCAGAGGTATTCTTCATAAAAGGACGAGGTTTACCGTATCCATATCCATATGAATCAGGGTATGTATACCCCTGCCCGGTTTCAATAACTGAAGCAATGTCTTTTCCATCATCTTCTCTAATATTGTCTAATGAGATACCGTTACTTTCATTATTAGTTGTAAAAGCGCCTTTAAGGTTTCCTGTGCGTTCATAGAGTAGGGGGCTATAGGCGCCATAAACATCCTCTTCAACATGATCTTGGCCAGTTTTCATCATGACTTGTTTAACATTGGAGGAAGACTTATGTATAGACTGAATGGCAGCTTTCTCAATCATTGCTTTAATTTCTTTTATATTTTTCGCCATCATTGTGAGACAGCGCTGCCTTCAATTTCTTCGACCTTCTGAAGGATAAGATTATTTGCTTCTTCCTGAGATTTTTTTGATAACTCATCTATGTTTTGTTGCAACATCATAGTGGCCTTTCCCAGCTTCTCTAGACTTTCTTTAGGGAAACTATTAATAATCAAAGGGAAATACTCTGAGTCTACCAGTTTAAGATACCATTTGACTTTATTTTTAATGTCATTTGGAATACCCAAATCTGTAAATTCTTTGATTAGTGAGAAGAATGCCCAGTGAACTTGATTTATATCCTTGAAGGATTTGATACCTGCTTCTTTTGCTTCTTGTGGATCTGAAATCAATCCTGTTAACATTTTTGTTAATCGAGAAGGGGAGAAGTATGGATAAATGAATACATGAACGTCATCAGTTAATGTGACTTTTTCTTTCTTGTCATATTTACTGATGCTTTCCTCAATTAAACCTAAATTCAACTTTTTTGATGCCATTTAATATCCTCCTTTAATATCCTCATTTTGAGCAAAAACATGCTCATCTGTTTATTCAGTAGATAAAGTAACTGAAGTATAGGCTTCCCCAACAATTTCTTGATATTGTTCAGGAGTAATTAAGTTATTGTCTACTCCTTCTTTGAGTTCTTCCTTAGTTACATCATCGTAATAATAGGCTTCTTTAACCTGATCAAGAGTTGCCCAGTTTTTGTTTAGAGCTATAACCCAAAAATTGTTCATGCTGTTGTCCCATCTTTCAAGTTTTTAACTTCATTTTGTAAATTTAAGATTAGGCGATTTTGTTTTAAAATTAAAATTCTGGCTTCAGCTAGTGATTGCCCAAGTAATTCCACATCAGAAGGTTCTTCAGGGGGTGGTGAGAGGCTGTCTATGTATTCTTGAGAGGCTGTTTCTATCCAAACTTGTTTTGATAAATCAAATCGTGGAAGGTAATAGGAGGGAGAGTCAGGTAATGGAACAGAAGTGCAATTATCAGGGAAAATATAATCTCCCTTTTCGTCAATTTCAGTTACAACTAGGGGTTCAACAAACATAAAATTTTCGTCATATTTATAGACTTGTATCATGACTTACCTCCTAATTCAACGGAACAACTACATCTATGTAGTAACCAGTTATTGCAGCACTGTTGTCAGCTGATACCCCACTTAGCTGAAGGTCACCATTAGGATTTACAAATAATTTGCTTTTGCCAAAAGTTCCACTTACTTCAACAGACTTAACAGCACCTTGCGTTGGAGAAAATTCAGTTGGAATAGAAGCAAATACTACATCTCGGTTAGTTACAACGTGCCCACTAAGCTGTAAAGTTCCAGCTACTTTACGATATAGAAGTGGCCTAGAACCAGTCTTTGCGCCATTTTTATATGTAACGCTTAACCAAGGCACATTATCAATTTCACTGCTACTTATCAATCGTTCCCAGCTTGACCATGCTCCGTTTATCAATGATTTTCTGTAAGTCTTATTATCATTAGTTAGAACAATAGCTTGACCATAAAGTTTATCAGCACTACATGTCCAAAATCCCCGCCCGTTACTAGGAGGTGCTTCTAAGGCAGCCTTATCATATCCGAAGTATGTTAAAGTAGGAGAATTCAAAAGTTCAGCATGAAAGTCGCTCGTTATAGAAACTAGCGGTTGTCCATCGTCGCCTGATATTTTTGTTAATTGAGCCGAATTCCATTTGTTTCTTTCGGTATTGGTGATATGGCGCTCATTATCTTTTGTGTGTGCATCAAATTCTAATTTTGTCGCTTGTTTATCATTCGTAAGGTTTCCTAGCCCGACCTGAATTGCAGTTACTTTATGAGGATTGTTTGTGTTCTGAGAATGTGCGTCGGTATACTTTTTGGAATTACTTTCAGCTGCATTCCAAGTGGTTCTTTCGGCGGCTGTTATATGAATAATTGTATTTTGAACATGTTGATCAAATTCAGTTTTAGTTGCTTGTTTTTCATTCAAGACATTTGCTAAACCTACTTGGCTTTTAGTTACAGAATGGGGGTTGAGAGTATTGTTTAGGTGCTCGTCAAATTCCTCTTTAGTTGCTTGGACATTATTTAAAACATTGCCCAAACCAACCTGCTCTTTGGTAACTAAATGAGGATTAGACTTATCATCAGTATGTTTCTTAAGCTCATTCTGTTGATACTCCATAAATAAATTTGTTTTTTCTGTTAAAGTTTGTTCGTGCTCATGCATATGTTTTTCAGCTCTGTCATTAGATTCCCTTAATGAGTTGATCTGAATATTGTTTTGTTTGAGTTGACCAACGTATTTGCTGCTACTCATCTTAACTCACCACAATCCCTTTAACAGTCACATCACCTGTAACAGAAACAACTTCGAACATAACTTTAAACAATCCAGCAATTTCGAAGTCCCAATACTCATTAGTATTTAAAGTACTGCTCCCAAGTTGGAAATCTGTTTTGTTAGTACCACTAAGTGCAGTTTTTTCGCCATTTTCATCAACTGCATAGAACTTTATTTCTCGTGAAGTTGAGGAACCAGAGATCTTAACAGTAAGTTCCCGAAAATGACCCACTACAAATTCTTCACCTTCAGATGGGGAAGTTGCGGCTTCGTGAAATGTAAATGAAGTTTTGTCTGGAATCGTGATTACGACATTTTCAGTCGTTTCTGTCAACAACTCCACCTCCTTAATTTGAATAAAAACTGTCTTTTATCTAGAAAAACAAGAGGGGAGGACTTATTCAAAAAGCCCATCCTCTTGTAGCTTATTCCATATACCTTCCCAAGCTGGAGTAGAAGAAGGGGATGACTGCAGCGAACTTAAAGGTTCGTACTCATTGAAGTCGCCTTCAAAGCGTTGCTTGAAATCATCTGCACTGATATAGGAACCATCTGATAGCAATAGGAATTTTTGTTCCAAACCATCAAATTGTTTGAACAGACGACATACTTCATCAAATGTCATTATTCCATCCCCCAGACAACGATTTTTAACCCAGTTAGATCAACTGTACCGGCTGCTTTAACTGTCAGATGTATTTTTGGAGCAGTGAAAGTTAATTGTTTTTGCAAAGGGTAATTCTGAACAAAAGCAATGCTGTTGAATAAAACAGAATTATCATTACCTGATGTAGTTGCAGAATAAAATGGGATGTTTTTCGGTACGGAATAAATGCTTGCTAAAACTTTGCTGTTTGAGCTGTCTGTTTGAGTTGTGTACATAGCAACACCGTAAGTTCTGAAAACACCAAGTGAATCGATTAGATCAACTGTATAAGACTTAGTTGCACCTGTAGCTACGGTATCAGCATCAGTAACAACAAATTCAGAATAGGATTTTTGAACTTGGGTTTTAATTGCTGCAGTGTTTTTAACCAAAACAGGGACAGAAGCCGTATTAGTTATATTTACATCAAGTGATGTATTGGCCACATTAACATTAAGAGGCTGGTCATTTTTAAGACCAACCTCTAAAGGGACAGTGGAACGTTCAATTGATACAGCAGTTATGGGATTACCTGTCCCATCATCTTTTGCAGAGGTGTATTTATCACCGTCCTGGTTTAAAAAAGCAATAATAAACGCCTCCTTAATTATTCAGTTGTTCCGCCAAGATCTGAGCTTTGAGTTGAACCTGTTGTATCCTCAACCGGAGCTGCGGTATTTTCATCTCTACTTGCTTCGATTACTACAGCCATTTCGTCTGTATCTGTATCTGCTAACGCTTCAAACTTAATTTCAGGTGCTAAAGCATTTCCATTTTCTAATGACATTTCAAATTCCCCTGAAGGAGAAACATTAGGGAACTGGATATAGATGTCACTGTAAACTTCTTCTGTATCAGGGTTATAAGCAATGGTGCGATATTCAACTTCATAACGTTCTGAGAACTTGCTGGCTTTAATGGCTAAACGTCTACCGACTTTTTCAATTTGATACACAGCTGTTAGTTTGTCTTTAGCAGCAGCAAATGCTGTTGGGATTGTATATGTACCATCAGTTGAAATAGCTATCTTATATGTTAAACCTTTTTTGTTATAGAAAGTTACATCACTTACAGGTTTTCCTTTTAGAGTAACTTTGTTTGTATCATCTACAATCAATCCATGTTCTCTATCGAAAACCTTTACTTTTGTTTCTTCCTGAATTGTTTCACCCTGTGTCATTGCAAGCCATTCTAAATCAAAGAAAGCATTTTTGACAGTTAGGTTAATTTCCTTCTCAGATTTAAGAATGTAAAGCGGTTTATTTCCGATCCCACCTCTGAGTTTTTCTTCAGAGATTGCTTGGGAGAATGATGCTGTTTGTGCCTCGGCTGTGAATACAAGCTTACCGTCAGATTTTCGTTTGAAATAAACGTCAGCTGTATCTTGAATAACTGTTTTCATCTAATTGTTGCCTCCTTAAATAATAAAAAAGACAGCTATGCGCTGCCTTTACCAAAACCTTTAGTTTGTTTCATGAAACTTTCTCTACTTATGTAGTGTTTTTCTTCTTCAAATAAGTCGATATGTTTTCCCCAGCTTTCCATGTGTTTAGCTGCATCGGGTGAAACGGTCGCAAACAGAGTGGAGGTATCGTACTGTTTGAATTGACCAACTCTGTAGTAAGTCATGTATAACTGAAACAGAGTCATTTCATTTATATCTTTGTACAAATATCCAGTGTGAGTAGCAACACTGCTCATGATGTCTGCCATATCAACCATATCTGAATCCTGACTTTTCACCCTTTTGCTACGCTCGTTAGCTCGCTGAATCTCTGGGTTAGAGCTGATTTTTTCCTCTTTTAGACAAGACATTCTTAAGACCAGTTCTCTTAGGGCTTCGAAGTTTTCCGGTGTAAGTTTCTCTAAAATTTCAACTCCATTAAAAACTGTGCTAAATATTACTTCATATGCTTCTTTAAAATTCGGAAGGATACTTGTAATTTCAAATAGAGACAGTTTTTTAAGTTCGGCGATAAGACCGTCTAATTGGCCAAATTGGTTATTTTCCTTTTTGCTGTAAGTATAAATAATCTCTTTCTTAGACATTTTAAACCAGCTAAGGTACGGAGTTAAAAATGCATATTCCTTAACTTTAATAAATCGACAATCTCCAAATTCAGTAGGGATTGGTTCACCGGTTATGAAGAATTCACTATCAATCATTTCATCGCCCCGAAGGTATATATTAATTTATATCCGAGGTAACCATCAGGTGGATTAGTAATTAACAGTCTTTTATAAGAGTATGTTTTACCAATACCAGCAAAATTCTGATTGAACAAGAGCTTATTAATTCTGTCATTAATCTTAAGATTTCTAAATTCGGTTTCTTCAAAGGTATTAATATGGGTGAAAACATCAATCATCAAGTCTTGATCAAGAAGCATCGCACTTTGGTTTGTCGGCTTAGGCAATGCATTCCCTAAATAAACACACATTCTACATAATGGTGAATCTGATAGATCATCTGTTTTAGGTGCTCGCTTAAATATGGTATTGATTATAGCGGGTGAGTCATTTGTGGAGTCATAATAATTTTCGAGTGATTGAACATCTGGATGAGAAGGGGAGAGAGGGTCATTTTTATAATACAGAAGCCGATTAAGTTCAACATCATCCATAACTAATCTGAAGATTTTTGTCATCTGTTCAACAGTCATGCTCATGTCTTTTCACCAACTTTCTTTTTGGCTACCAGTTTTATTGTTCCATGGTCTCCATAAACTTTAGAATAGTCTATATCATCGACTTGATAATCTTCGCCAAAGAAGGTGAGGGTAAGTCCAATTTTCAATTTTTCATGAACAAGATAAGGAATTGTAATGTTTGCTTGACCATCTGGAAGATTTACAGCCAATTCAGTGCCATTTATTGAAGTTGTCCTTTCGAATATGCAGGGGACTTCCGTTTTTTCACCAGGCACTTTTTCATAAATTGGCTTACCGGTGATCTCGTTAATTTTGCCAGTATCAATTAACTTGTCTTCTGAGGTTAGGAAAAATGATGTCCCGCATATTTTTATCTCAGCCTTTTTGTAAATCTTATTACTGAGAGGGTGGGAGGTGACGAGCCATGTTTCATCATTAAACTTAACAACTCCGCCACGATAAATGTCAGCAATTTCACCTAATATATATCTTGCAGAACCGTCGCCACTAGAGTACTTAGAGGTAATCATTACTGTTTTTTCAATACCATCAATTGTGACTTTTTCAGATTCAAGCCCCTTAAGGCCTTGTTGGAAAATAAGCTTACCATCATGAAGAAGTTTATTATTAATGTTAACTTTGTGGTAATTACTGTAGTCCTTCATTTGAATCACCGTCTGTTACTAAGTTATCACTAAGTCTGTTTAATTCACCACTTACTGTTAAAATAGTGTCCCTAATTTCTGTGAGTTCAGGATCACTTAGCAGCTTTTTATTAAGGTATTTCTCCAATTTGAAGAGGACTGAATTGTTTCTCTTACACAGCTTACTGCAAAAAACATCTAAGTCCTCAAGCTTTATTTGTCCATCTTTATTTGGTGATTTTACTTTAATTGTACTCATAGATAATCCACCGCAGCATTCAATATCAAACGCTCGATTTCATTTTTCTGATCTGCCACACTTTGTTTAAGGGAATTGATTTGTGTGCCAAAGTTCTTGATCCCCACGTCATTAGTAAATGGCTGCCACGTATTCTCAAACAATGTCTTTTTATTTAACAAAAAGATGTATCTCAAGAAGTGTGCAAGAATAAGAAGATCATCCTCAGATAATTCTCTATTTACAGTTTCTGTTGAATCATCAGCCTTTAAATTGTCTCTGAGCCTGTTATTGAAATGTAGAATTGCATTTCGAATTGATTGATAAATGTGTTCTTCAGTTTGAGGAACATCAAAATCGGATGTCTCACAGTTGTTTAAAAAGGTTTCCCATATTTGATCATAAGATGTCATAAAAATCCCTCCTCTTAATCAAAGAGAAGGGAAGGATCAGCGACTCCCATCCAATCAGCCAAAACTTTTAATTTGCCTGCAGCAATGTCATCGCTAAATTCTGAAGTAACGTCAATAATAAATTGCTTCTCAGAATCGACTGTGATTTTATCAAGCTTATTTTTTAGTTGAGCAATATTACCCGATTTAATCATCTTTTCAATTTCTTCTTTGGTGTGAATGTTATTTTCATAAGCATCTGATTCAACAATAGAGTCTTTAATCTCTTGGGTTGTTTCATTGTCTTCTACAATAACTAATTCACCTTTATCGAAACAAACGCTATTCATTGTAAGCCACTCGACAACTTCTTTTGGAACTTCTTTAATATCGACCTTGCCATTTTTGCTTCCAGCCCAGGTGTATTGTTTATTTCCTCCATCGCCAGTGAAACCTACAAAATAAGATGTACTTCTGTAGCGTGCTAATTTAATTTTTTCAGTCAAATTTAAATCCTCCTAAAAAATCCTCATATTTTGATTTAGATAGATACTGCAGCTTGTTCTTCAATAATTCCGATCGCTTCTCCAAAAAGAAGGTTAACAGAAGCATCTTGAACAATTTTCATTTTGATTCTTTCATCTTCAATATCTTGTTCTGTCAATTGACGCAGTCCGCCATACTCAACAACAGAAAATGGTTTTTGAGAAACACCACCCGCAAACATATAGCCTTTGTTGACAGGAAGTTCAACTTTACTATTTGTATCATCAGTAAATGGGTTAGTGAGGTTGACAGCAGTTGTTCTGCCGATTGTAGCAGGATTCAAGGCAGTAAGGAGTTCTCCTTTAACTTCTTCTGTTAAGAAGTTCTTAAACGTTGAGTCTGTTCCTTGTTGGAATGCGAAGTAATCAATGAGGAGAGTGTCAGCTACGAAGATAGGTTTTCCACCATACCGTTGAAGCACAGAAGCTACTTTGTTGTATTGTTGAAGAGTTAGGTTTGAGCCTGTTTGAACATTCTTTGCAGGGATTTTACCAGCTGTAATTGCGCTAGCAGTTAATTGATGGATTTTATCGAGGTACAAACGGACTTTAGCATCTGCAATATCATTCACTAATTTATTGAAGTACACAATTGAGTCTGTTACGAGATCTAGAGGTTCATAATAAAAACCTGTTGACATAGTTTTTGGAACAGCTGGAACTGTTTCTTGCCCTTCAACACGAACTAAATCAACACCAGAGCCTGTAGCAGACCAAATGACTTTCGCTTTATTCTTTTTCGGAATTTTAATTTCTTTAATATTGCCTCGTTTCTCTTGTTGGACATTGGCCAAAAGGGAGAGGAGCTGAGTTACTTTTGGTTTTGCAATTTCATCTGCTTGTTCAACGACAAGGTTATTAAATTGATGGAGCATGGAAGGATCAGGTGTAGTACCGCCATCACCAAACACTTTCTTAATGTAAGTTTGGATATCAGCTTGATCTGTACCGTCCATTTTGTTATTTAACACACGGCTAAATAAGCCTTTGATTTTCACAGTATCTAATTTCATTTATAATACTCCTTTTATTGAAATTTATTTGTTATGTATTAGGCCTCGATTACTTCAAGGCGAACAAGCTTTTGACCCATTGTGTAAACAAGGTCATCTTCATTATTTACAACGAGGAACTTAGCAGAAGAATCAGCATAATCCTCATGAGGTGAAGCAGGATCACTGAGAATATACTTTTGAGTAGCGATATCAAAGTGAGCTACTTGACCTTGTTTAACCTCAGTCACTCCTGTATTAAATGAAAATGCAGATACATCAAAACGAGTATAAGCTGGCTCAAGGATAACAATACGAGCATGTTCTCCTACGCCGTTATAAAAGTCTCTCATTGATTCACCAAGATAGCGTGCTTCAGGAGATGCAATTAAGTATGCTTTTTTTGTTTTATCTGATAGCTTCGAAGCTGTACGGTTTCCTTCAGCATCAAATCCAAGTTCAACAAGCATAAAGTTGTCAATGTCTGATCCAGTTACTTTTGCACCGTGAGCAACTGTTTTAATTTTTAAAGAATTTAAGTTTCCAGTAGTATGATTACCTACTTCAGTAAGGGCTTTTTGTAATCTTGTAGCCATATTTTATTCCTCCAAGTTTAAAATTTATTGTGAAAAGCGTGATTCAAAAGAGTCATCCTTAGGGATTAAATTTACCCGTTTACTTGAAAACTCTCTAATGTTTGTATTTGTTTCAGCAGGAACACTAACTAAGTCAACTAACATTGTGTTAAGTTGTAATACAGCTTTTTCTCCTTCTTCATCTTGTTTAACCGAAGCATGAATAAGGTTTTGTACTTCTTCTGTACTGAACTTATCCTCAGCATTTAAAGCTTCAAATTTGGCTTTATAGAATTCATTTTTCTCATTTAGTTTTTGCTCTAATAAAGTTTTCTCGTGTTTTTCTTTATAAGGCTTCAATTGTTCAACTTCAGAATTTAATTGCACAAGCTTTTCACTGGCAGTGTTGAATTGCTGTTCAATATCTGCCTTATTCTTATTGATTTGGTTTACTTGTTTCGTTAAATCTTTAATCTGTTCATCTTTCTGGTTAAGTTGTGATTGAATAGGTTCAGGAACAACTTCCTCCCAGTTACGCGTCATGAATACCTCGGTTTTACTGTCAAAATCAATTGAAACAGTATCGCCTGTTCTTGTGTAATTGAACTTAAAGTATTTGTCATAGCTATTTTCATCTGACCAGCTATACACGTTTACGATGAAATATGTATCATATACATCTGTAATATAAGATGCTGACTCCTTATCAAGGGTTGGATCTAATTGGTTATAAAGAAGCGTTCGAACGTCAGAATGAGACAATTCAAACACTTTTCTAAACTTATTCATTTTTTCACCTTCCTCATTATTTTGTCTTATAGCTGCTTGAGCAACTAATCTTTCAAATTGTTGAATTTCATTAAAGCTAAGAAGTTTGGAAGAATCATAAGCGGGGAGGACAATGTCATGCTCTCCACGTTTCTCTGAATTTAAAATTGCATGACCTTCGAAATAGATGGGGGACTGCAGGTGTTCAATGCCATCTTGCATAGTGTAATTTGAATAAAGGATCTCACAACTTGTATTAATGTTAATGCCCCGACCATACCATTCAAGTAAAAGTTCACATGCATCTTTAAATCGGGAGCTCCAAAGTATTGCATCTGCTGCCAATACTTCTTTTTTACCATCTGGGGTTTCAATTTCAGTCATGTATCCCTCAGATGTAAAGACACCAATTGGGACAGTATCTCTTTTTACTTCAAGTTCACCGTGCTTGTCCGTGTCTAGATAAGCTTCATGAGTTCCCAATGCATCTGTAGAAGTATTTAATTCATTTAATTCATCAACCTCGTAATATTTTGCAACAATCGGTTTATTAATAATTGTTGAAGCTGCTTCAAGAGCAACATCCTTAGAAATTACTGCGTTATTGTGAGAGACATCGAAATCAAAAATGACAAAGCTACATGACAACTTTGTTGGATCATCTGATGTTTTAATCTCATTCAATTGAAGTTGGCATAGTTTTTTCTTTTGCTTCTTTGTCAAATAATTTCACCTCCCTTCAAAAGTGAAGTTTTAAATAGGATTGTCATTACCGTTGGAGGTAGCTGACTTCACTGTGTTGTCGTTGTTTTTATTTCCTTCATTTGGGCGACCTGCTTCATTCCCAGTGAAGGTATATGAAGTTTGATAAGGTCTAATTTTTTCTTGGAGTTTCAGCTCTTCAGTTTCATATAGAGTTTGTTCAAGGTAACTTTCCCAAGACACTCCTGCCAAATTATCAACTACGTGCTTAATAGACCAGCCCTTATCGTTTAATTTAATTAAGATATCCATTTTTTCTTTGAGAGTGAGCGGCTTGTCTTTATCGTAATTCATATAGTAGTTGTCTTTTTGGGCAACAGGCAAAACAAGGTTGAATAACTTTTGATAAACCTCTTGCTCAATATCCTCCATTAAAACTCCAATACGCTTATAAAATGTATCCAAGTTTAACGACGAAGTTGCGTAGTTACCCCCATCACCATTTAAAAGGGAGCCGGATAAGCCGTAAGCAGATTGAATGTCGCTATTGATATGGTCAAACTTTGCTCCATCTAATCCATCTGCTTTAACATCAGGAAAGTTGATATCAGCAAAGTCAGGGATTGATACTACAGTTACTCCATCTTTTTGGTTCTTTTCTAAAGCTGCTTTAACTCCACCATGAATTTTTTGTTTAACTGCTTTAGGTAGCTTCATGTTTGTGTATTCGCCATCACCTTTATCTGTTCCAATCGTTAGAACTGCAACAGCGTTAATAATTTTATTTGCGATGGATCTTTCAACATCCTTAAGCTTCTTTTTATGGAGAACATCATATAGACCTGGGGTAACCCAAGATGTTCCTAATCCTTGATTTCTTTTTAAAGTTCCTGTGCGTAGTGGAAAAGTTCTTTCTTGCGGCAGTTCCTTATATCGATATTTCTCTCGATCTTTCATAAAGTTTTCATAATCGCTCTGTTTAATATAAGGGGAGAGGCTTTTTAACAATTCATTTCTGTAATCATCTTTATACTTAGTGAACATCTCCATGTCAAGTACACATACCCAGTCTCCATTTCTTCTAAAGGAGGGGAACACATATTTAATCTCATCAAAGATAAACGGATAGGGGCTCTTAGCATCCCCAAGCCATATACCCACAAGAGTGCCAGATGTAGCTACCTGTTTTAACAGATCTCTAGTAAGTCTTTTATGTTTGACCTTATGTAAGGATTTATTCAAAAGGGAAATATGCTTATCTGAAGACTTAACTTTATTAAAGGAGTCAATTTTATAGTTGAGGGTAGGGAGGGCTTCAATCAATTCAAACAATTGGTGAATCTCTGCAGTCGAAATGTAGAAATATTCAGCAAGGTCTTCAATTTCTTCTTGAAATTCATCGGGGTTAGAAAAATAATTCTTTAATTGTTCGGCCTCAACTTCCGTAACAATGCCATTGGAAAACATATTTGAGATAAAGCCGGAAGCAAATGTAGAAGTATAAGTTGAATAGTCATTCAGCATTTGCTTATACTCTTCAGACTCAATGTCAACTTTATTTAAGGTTACCATGTTTCACCTCATTTCTTTTAAAAATAGACTAGTTCATCTTCAACGTCATATTCAGTTTGTTTGTTTAACTGCCTTTCTAATACAGTGGCAATGTAGTTGCCATAAGCCACTGAGCTATATCTGTCTTTTCGTTTGCTCTTTGGCTCTTTAAGCTTAACTTGTCCGTTATCGCTGTATTCAGCTTCTAAGTTGATCATTTCATTTATCAGAAGGGTAATCTGAGCATAGCTTGAAAGGAATTTTCCTTTAACTTCAGGAGATAGCCCTTCATAGCCTTTAAATCTTTTTAGATATTCTTTTCCTTCATTTTCGTTGATAGGAATTTTGATTTTTCCTCGTTTGAATCCATCTTTGAGTAATACAGCAATTTCACTATTCAATTGTGCATTACCTTTAATGCTATAAATTACTTTTGCGGCATTTTGATAAGTACAACGCTCAGCCATTCTTTCATCGTTTATACATGAAAATGGATCATATTCTTTTGCACGTTCTTTATCATATAAAGGCTGGCATAATGCATCATATACACCTAGTCCGATACTCTGAGTATCCAATACAATATAATCACAATCATAATCTTCGTATATTTGTCGAATTCTTGTTGCTTGAGTTCCTGTGTGACCGCCTACGATGCTTTCCATGTATACAATATGACGATCATACCCATTGGAGTTTGGGATCAGTCTGAATACAGTGTAAACACTGGCGTCATTATCCTTACCCGCCATTCCAGCGATATCGTTGCTTACCAGTCTGATTTCTCCTGGTTTCTTGCCTTCATATTTGAAGTTGGAATCCTTGATCAGACTATAATAGTCAGGAGGGAAGAGGGGAGAAGCAAGCTTGCGGTTCTTTTCAATGTCTTCGAATTTAAAATAAGCTTTTTCAGATTCACCAAACCAGAGAGCTTCCATTTCCATAGACCAACCAATAGGATCGAAGTCTTCTTCAGCCATTTCATCTCTAACCTGATCTTTATCCAAAAGGCCTTCCTTTATTGCGATCTGATAAGGGAGACCGCACACAAAGTATTTTGACCCTTTCATCATGGCATTGTAGTAAGTTATGAATCTGTTAAATGACCAATGAACCTTATACCAGCAGGATGATAAGTAAATTTCTTTGTTTCGTTCTTTTAGATGAGCGTATTCTTCTTTTTCAAGATATTTAGGAGAACGGGGAGCTGTTAGGAATTTTCGGAGTACTTTACTGATGATTTCAAAATCAACCATTCTGAATTCATCTACAATAAGGAGGTTTGCACGTTTGGAACGTGCGCCGTCATTTGAGGCTACGATTTTAATCCAGCTGCCATTATGAAATTCAACTTTGGCATCATTCGTTGAGGTTTTTAAATCTTCTATTTCTCGCCTTAAATTGAGCGATTCTTTGCGTAAGTCATCAATTTTCTCTATGACTTCACGAGCTTGTCCCTTTGTGCCCGATGCGATAACTATTTTAGTACCTGGGAAGAGTATGGCTTGCACACAGCAGTATACAGAGGTTAACCAAGTTTTACCCTGCCCACGACTGGCCAGGTACATAAAATAATGGTTATGTACCATCATGTAAATTAAAATACATTGAAACAATTTAAGTGTAATACCCAAGTATTCTTTTACAAAGCGATGTGGATTTGCTCTATAGAAGGAAGTCCATGCGCCGATACCATCCATTAATCGTTCGGATTTTGATTTCTTCTTAAAGTTGTTACCCTTTTTAAAGATATTGATTCCTCGGCTGTGCTTGTTGCGATCTGTTGTGAAATTTTTATGTGAGGTCATTTTCTCGATCCTCTTCTTCTGCAACAGGTTCTTCAACAGTGTGCTTATTCATTTCTTCCCAATATTCCTCTGAATATTGATTTTTCAAACCAAGCATTCGGGACAGATGCCCAAGGAAAAATACCTTGATGTATTTCCCAATTTTATCAGGATCTTTCCACCTAGGCTCTGGCTCAGGAATAGGTCTCTCATTCTCATATTTTTTGATCAGAGTGCCAAAAGACTCTTGTTCAACTCCACTTGCTCCAGTTTCTTGAACTGGTTTTAAATTACTTGAGCCAAGTAAATCTTGGAGAGTTTTTTGTTGCTGATCGACTTTTTCACCATTTTCACGCCGTTTGCGGATATCTAGCCGAGTCAAACATATTTCATTTATAAGAAGTTCCATCCCTTTAGAGTCACATTCATACCTATTCGTGAAGTCAATGTACTCATTCTGAAGCCAAATGTAATCTTCAACATCAAGACCACGCCCCCAGAATTGCATCAATTCATCTATGTCTTCCTTAGATATATCCTCTGTACTTTTAGCTAATAATAGCTGTGTTGTGTATTCCTGTTCTTCTTCAAAGTCAAATTCACTGTCTGCCCAAGTTTTTGACTTGTAGTCTTTCATTCCGATATTTTTCATATACGTACCTAACACATTTCCAGCAGATTTTTTTTTAGACTCTGATTCATTAACAGCAGAAACCCACAAGTCGTAAACAAATGGACGGTCAATCATTCTCAAGATGTTTTGCACATTCTTTAAGTTATCTTTGTCTTTTTGGAATTCATTTTGAAGACAGCTTTTACACACTGACAGCTTGCCGGTTGCAGAATTGAAAGGAGATTCCGATATATAATACTGATTGGCATTTTGCTCTTTGCCGCAGCATGAGCATTTGATTTTTTCTATAGCCATATTTCACCTCCATAAAGTTAGTTGATGTAAACACGTTTTATAAAACGCCCAGTAATAGAGCGGAAGGGGAGTACCGCAATCATCCTGGGCGTTCTAAAAAGGTGTTTAAACTAAAGAAGAGAGGACTTCATCGTGATGAAATCCTCCTTTGATCTCAATTCCTAATTTTTTAATTGTTTTGAGTTGATCTTTAGTAACAGTACAGTCAATATAAACGCCATTTGGGAAATGATTACCTTCTAAATAATTGGCTGAGATAATAGTACAACTAATTCCTTTTTCTTTAGCCAAGTCTTTATAAATCTCTTTATGAGCACCTACAAGTAAAGGGATATTATTCTCTTGTGATAACCTAAGAAGAAGAGTTGTTTTGCCTTTACCTCTCTGAGAATCATTTACCAGAAGAACCTTAGGTGCATTTTTATGGAACTTTTCTTGTAGTGATTTATCAACGTCATTAAAAACAACTTTCATTCGTTTGAATGGTGGTTCGATTTTATCTCCAAAAATAGTTAAATGAATAGCTTCTAATACTCGCTTAATCTCAGAATCACATCTGTAACCAGACTGTTTTAACTCTGAGAGAGTTTCTAAGTGCTTATTCAGATATTTAAAGTCTTCATTCGTCATTTTCTTCTTCATCCTCAATCGTTTTTTGTATTACTTTAAAAAACCTTTTTGTAGTCAGCTATTAATGTGACTCCAATCTAAATAAAATTAAAGTTTTATATCAATTAACAATTATATTTACTAGAGTGTTCTTGCTTTCAGTGGACAGGTTGTCCCACTGTTCTGCTAATATTCCTATAAATTCATTGGCAGACATAGACTCATCCCTTTACTTTTCATTTTTAAAGCGAATAATGTAAGTAGCCTCAATACCATTATCATCAAAGACCATAAACTTTTGAGACGGTTTCGTACCAAAGCGACCTTGCATCGCATAATCATCAGCGCCAACAAGCGCTCCATTTACAACAACTGTTGTGCTGCCATATTCTTTTTCATAGTTATGATGAATATGACCACCGAATATGTAAGAAGGGATATAGCCAAGTAATTGAGGTAGGCGGGTTACGCATTGATCAACACGATCATAGTGACCGTGGACAAACACGACTTCTTGATTGTTGATTTTAGCGGGGATAAAACCATCTTGTTCCGGTTCAATGGAAATGTTATTAATATCTCTTAATCTGGCTTCAAGATACCAATTAATAAGGTATTCAAAGTTTTCTTTAATCCCTACATCATTTTTAGAAGGGGAGAGGCGACCGTGATTGCCTGCCACGTTGTAAAACTTAACCTCTTGAAACTCACTTGCCAACATAGCTAACACCTCAGCAAGCGTTTCTGATACATATTTAATTTGTTCTACAGCATCTTCATTGGCCTGAACTCTTGTAGACACATGAATAAGCCCTCCAATTAAATCGCCTAGATTTGCAACATGTAATGTGGAGACATGATTCATCTTTCCATACTCAATTACTTTGTTTGTGAGATGCTCTACTCGTTCATTGAATATTTCTTTATTGAACTTATTGATGCGGTTATCGATTTCCATTCCGAAGTGCCAGTCACTGAATAAAGCAAGCCCATGCTTTTCAGCTGCAGCAGGGAGGGGGAAAGTGAAATGTAGAGGTCTTTTGGATTCTAAATTAACAATAGCTTGGACTACGTCATCCTTGATTTTCTCAAAGCGAGCTTGATTCGCTATACTTTTTCTATATTCTCTTTTTTGGTCACGAGTTCTAATCTTTTCTTTTTCAGATTGCAGTCGCACTTCCTCATATTTCTTAAGAATTTCTTCATCCAAATTCTTGGACATTATGTAATCATTCCAACGTTCATATTGCTTAAAATCTTTGCGCCATTTACTCTCATCATAATTTGTACCTTGATCTTTGTTTAAAAGAGCGGCAATTGTCTTTGTGTCAATGCGATAAGTGTCTTTGTTTTTGAAAAGTCTAATATGATAATCGGTAAATGATTCGTCTTTTTCTCGTTGTAAAACAGTATCTAAAATAGCTGTCATTCAGTCACCACCTACTCATTGATTTGTGGAA
The DNA here is from genome assembly GCF_001875785.1 of Bacillus sp. FMQ74. NCBI lineage: Bacteria > Bacillati > Bacillota > Bacilli > Caryophanales > Bacillaceae > Bacillus > Bacillus sp. FMQ74. The sequence goes on from NZ_MOEO01000018.1 coordinate 36,262, forward strand.
GTTCATCTTCCTCGGTAATAGAAATTTTCACTTTCCGACCATCAAATGATTTTAAAATTGAATTCAGATCATAACGCTCGATGTCTGTTTTTGTTTCTTCTTCAATAATTCCATCAATGTAAGTATAATTACCTTTTAAATTTACTGTATGAACTTTCTTAGCCAAATTAAATTCCTCCAATATGTGTTTTATTTACGTACAATAAGCTCCTTCGGAAGCCCGATGATCCGAAGCATCGGTAACGTCCGAGAAGGGGATATAAAGGAGATGAAAGATAAGTCGGATAGGCGTTGGGGAAACGCCCGAAGGAGATTATTGATAACTTGCGTACCGGAAGGCTCGTAAGCACATTCCGGCTGATCGGTAAAGTAAAACGCAAGCACAAAAAGGCCTTCTAACGATTTAGATGACCTTGTTCTGATTACATTCTAACCCCGTTTCACCTACGTCAGTAGCTCACGTTGGGACGCAAGCCTTCAGATCGACAGGGATTACGCTGATTACGGGTTCAGCGATTGAAACCTTTGCAGTCGACAAACTATAAGTAAGTCGAAATATCAAAAGACGCCAATAACGTCTTCAGGAACTCCTTGTACATCATGGTACATGAGCATATAAACCGGTAATCGCTGTGCGAAAACCTGATTCTTGCTTCTGAACATGGCAGATGAATTATGACAACAAAAATACAAGGGAAAAATAATTTGAGAAGGAAAGACCCATTATAAGCCTTCTCAATGGCATTTTCAGTCTCTCTTGTCGGGTTACACGCCTTATTGAGAAACAAAGCGTCTCAAACGCTCGCCATTTATTTTGCACAGTTTTCTCTGACCCGTGTAAGGAGGTATGTGCATGGAAAAGGTAAGTCGCCATTCAGAACATTGAAGGAGAGGTAGCGAATAAATAGTGAATATGTTGCTAAGTGAAAATGAAAAGGCAAGACCGAAAATAATCCTTTTCAATGAAATGGGAGCGGTGATCAAGCGCCCAAAAACCATTTCACTTATTTTACGAGTATAGAAGACTCGCTAACCCGGAAGAAATTTTGATGACCGCATAATAAGCACCTGAGCTTACAAGGGCATTATTTAAAGGGAAGGGAGACACATCTACCTTACCTAAGTGCAAGCCGAAGCAGTGCACCGCAATTAATATTCAGGCTACATGTCACCCATAGTAAGACTGTGATGGGATTCACCCTACATAAACAGCTTGAGTAGCAAAGGTCTTACCGACATGTTTAGCCCGATAATAGCCATTTACCTGTCTCCTTAAGATACAGACATCCGAGTTAACCTCGCACCCTCATAAATGACTATTATCCGACTAACTGCAGTGACCAGCCGCAGTTTTATGTGTCAGAATGATACAGAAAACAGGGAGTAGATATTGTTTAATCAAGAAAAGCTAGTCCACACTGGAGAGGAATCTCCACTAATATTCATTTAGATTAGTCTTTACCTTCATAAATGAACATTAGTCGAGAACTGATATCCCAAATATCAGTAATCAACTAATTATTGACGACACCCCATGCCATCAATAATCAACTCTAATTAATTAACCCGGAGATGAAGGGAAAAGAGGGGAGGTCGACAATTTCCTCCATAACTTCTAACTCTGCCACTTTTAGGAGCATAAGCTCTTTGTGACAAAGCGTGCAGGAAGCCTTTCCTGTCGTCCTCATTAACTCTTATTAAGCTTTGACTGCGTCTTTAAGTGCTTTTGCCGGCTTAAATGCAGGTGCCTTTGTAGCAGGAATATCAATTTCCTCACCCGATTGTGGATTTCTCCCTTTACGAGCTGCACGTTCACGAACTTCAAATGTTCCAACTCCAGGAACCTTAATTGATTCACCTTTTGTTAGCGTTTCAACGATGACATTAAATACTGCTTCAACTTTAGGAGTAGCTTCTTTCTTAGTAACACCTAATTTTTCTGCAACTGCTCCAACAAATTCTGTTTTGTTCATGTTTTAAATCCTCCTAGTGATTTCGTTTATTTTTGTGTTAAAGTATAATTACGGTAACGTTTGTGATTTTTTTGAAAAAATGGGAGACTTACTCGCCCTTTTATGTGGAAATTAGCTTTCTTTCTCCCTTATGGCGATTATCTCAAAAGGGGCTTTCAGCCCAGTCGTACCAAGGGTTCAAGGTGTTTTTTTGTTGATCTTTTTTTGCCGAGAAATGCTGTATCCCTTGGGGGAGTAAGGCTCATGGCACTTTCTATTGGTCGTTATCTTTTTTTATTGTAGCGTTTATGTTTATCTAAGATCATTTTTTTTGAGCAATTGTTACAGTATTTAGATTTATTAGAAGAGGGACTGAACATTTTTCCGCAATTCCCACAAGCCTTAAAATTCCTTAAGTTAATCTTTAAATTTTCCAATATAAGTTCGCCACAGCACTCCCACAAAGTCGATTTGAATTTACTCTTCTTTTTATATAGGTACTTAACTAAAACATCTGTAATAAGTTGCTCATCGTTATGTATTTCCATTAATCTTTGTTTGATAATCTTATAGACGTATAGCTTTTCTCCTGGTTTAATTTCTTCATTATTCATGAGCCACTTTTTGTTTCGGTCAAGACGTTTGTACTCATTGATAACCGATTCATCAAGTTTCACTTTTTTATGTCTGAGTAAGAAACGGTAATCAAATTTTCCTGCAACTGCGTTAAAGTTGATTCGGTCATTAGGAATAATTGAGTCTAACTTATTTACTGTACTTTCATTAATCGATTCTACGCTATGTTCTTCTTTATCCTTTGCATTGATGAAGAAGTGGGGCACTTTATTTTTTATGTAATCTTTGATTTTCTCATCAACGTGATCAGGGCGGGTGGGCATGAATAAGGTTTTTGCAAAATCGATAGTAAAGTTATTCTCCATGCATAACCATTTGATCACGTCCAGGTTTATATTGTCACTGTTCCATATCTTAGTGATGTTGTTACTGTATTCCCCGATATTGATTCCATAAGCAAGAGTTAGTGCTTCATAGATGTTCCTGCTATTAATCTCTTGTTTCTGGGCTACAGACATTTCATAATACAAAGGAACGATGTTCTCCATATTACGCTTGGCAATATTGACGATCAGCTCATCAGAAATAATTAAGGCCTTATCCCCGTCATTGTCAAACTGTAGCAGTTTCGATATCGGATCATGAATACTGGTATAAACACCTGGGGTAATAAACCAATTTTCATATTCCTTATCTTTTTTGTTCCACCTAACTCCATGCTCTCTGAATAGGTGAGGGGAGCGAAGGATATCAATATACCCTTCATCATATAAAGAACAATGGACATTGCTTCCTGAAAGCAGTCCTTTCGGATTCTCAATTCCAAGAAACAATCTTTCACAAAAAGCATATAGATCAGGACATAAATATGTATACCTAGCATCACTGACAAGTAATTTTCCTGATTTGGCGTCCTTAATCATACTCTTCTTCTTATTCTTAATGATTTCTTTGGTGTGATCATCATTTAGCAGCTCAGGATATATTAGTAGAGCTTCTTGAAGGCTTGTCTTATGTTTATTTTTCTCGGTAGCCCCCAAAACTTTCATCATTGTTTCTTTATCAGTGCCTAATTGAGTAATCTCACTAACAGTCTTTGAACTGATTTGTTTCAATTCCTCATCTGTGATATCAGTGAGTGTTTGTAGCATCTGGTAAGTCAGTTTTCCCTCAACAGATGGATCTTCTTCATTTAATTTAGCTCCTAAACATCCATACTTTTTAAATTTAGAGCGATAATCATCCCAAGAATCATAGTACTTCCACATCTTAAACTGGCTTTTCGTAAAAATTATTTGGATATCATCTTTAATAACGTCCCATTCTTTACCGTAGACGTCCTTAACTATAAATGAACTGTGTTTTTCAGCAAACTTTCTAAAATCAAATGGAACTAGTAGGCCCTTAACCCAAGGCAATCTGACCATAAAGCTTTTCTGGCTCAAACTAGGAAGCATCATTCCACAACCATCTGTATGTTCTATAGGAATATCCATAATCTTACGAGTGATTTCATATGTATCACGGTCAATATAATCAACCAGGCTGGAAACGTTTGTTTCTAAGTCATTTACGACAATTGCTTTATCAATATCAATTTCCCATGGACTACTTGCGCTATTAGATAAGGCCATGTAGCTATTCCATTTGTTTATGCTGCTTCCACCTTGAGCATTGATTTGCTCCACGCTAAGGCCACAAGTTAAAGCATTTTGATACTTATCTAAGGTGCTTTGCTTGATAAAACATGACTTTTTGGTTCGTATTTGACCGGCACTGCTAGTGAAATAAACGTATTTCTCATTGTTATGTATGAATCCTTTATCAATAATGTCCCTTAAAATTTGAAAGTGATAAGTTTGGACAACCATGATCTCTTCAGAGAGAGAGTTTTCTTTGATTCCCAACGTTCGAGTTAAGACAGAATCAAATAATGAAATCACATTATTATCTTTCAGGGAATCTGTTCTAAGTGTTCTTATTTGATTATGATTGTTAAAGGCGTTATAAAGATTTTCTTTTAAGGAAATAATCCTTTGCGTTATGTACTTCTTATGTTTTTTATCAACATGTTCAAGTTTTTTGAGATGATCTCTGTACCTATATGATTTTAAAATCTTGTTATGTAATTTGTTTTCTTGATCATTATAAAAAGCAGAAGTGTCAATACTGTAAATATGTACTTGCTTATTTAGGCCATCTTTTTTTCCTTTCAATAAATTATCCCCTTATTACTTTTATACATATTTTTTGATTTAATAATCGCTTTTTAGATACTTATATACAAGTTTTTTGAATGCATAGCTCTTTTTATCGATTGTTCCAAATAGTTTATAGTCCTCATAAAGAGTGTTTTCTTCTTGTGAAGCAGTTCCATCGATAATAGTAGTCTCCAAAAATTCAATTAAATCCCTAGACATGTATGTAACTTTTTCTGAGTCCATTTGCATTACCTCACCTCCTTACCCACAGTATAATCATATACATATTATTTGTATTTGTCTATTGTTTTTTTGAGCTTCTGGTTATTGAGGTGAATTATGAGGCAAATAGAGTGATTATCGTAATCTAAAAACATACCTATCGTAAAAATAGTTAAAGAGCTTAAAAATCCAGTAAACATAAGGGTATTTCATGTATCGAATGGTAATTAGGGGATAAACGATCGTAAAACATAAGTGAGAGTAGGGGGAAGTGGCTGCTTTATCTAAATATTAAAGAAAACGAGGTAATTTGAAAAGGTGAAAACGTTGATACTATAGGCTTTTACGATAGCGATTACGATGTTAAATAGGGTAATTTTGAGGTGGGATTAGGAAAATGAAAATTTGGATAGGGTGTGGAAATGGAAGTGCTATGGGTACATTCGTTCCCTCATTTTTACCATTAGATGTAAATATACCCCCATATATTGGTATTGTAATACGTGTATAAGGAACATTATACGTGCATTTGATGAATTGGGTATGTCTGCAACAGCACTAACATAATTCCAGGCCAAACACAAGAATAAATTAAAAAAAATAAATTGATTTGCAATTTAAAAATGAATAACCATTCATTAAAAATAATCGTATCTATAACGAATCCGAGGGAATCGAAGACATATTTATTTATCTTCATCTATCCTCATCACTATACATAACCTTATCTTATCTAATCATATATCCTACACTAACCATTCTACACATTAACCTCATCCGTTCCCATATCATACAAACACTTATCATCCAGTCATCCAACCTAATCACTCTCACACGCTCTCAGAATGAATATTACACCTCTCTAAGCATTCCTTATCCATCTCCAGTCCATTTTACATTACTGTTCACTCAGACAGCACACAAAGCATCTCAATGCCATCCATTAACGTACAAATAACTTAATACAAATACAAAAAATATGTATATAAAAACCGCGAATTATGTTATAATAGAGTCATAGGAAAGGAGGTGTACATAGTGCTTGAGAAAGTGGGTATCATAGTTGCTTTCCTCATATCTTTAACGGTTCTTACAATCAACAGTCTAACAATAGTTGAGAAGATAAGAAACCTAAAGAATGGGACAAGCAAAAAGAAAAAGCGTATACGCAAGCGGCTCCGACCAAAGAGACAACGCAAACGTATACGCCGATGAGAGCTAAGCTAAAGGGGAATAACTTCTCCTTTAGTTCCTACCCATATTATAACATGATCAAGCACATTGCAAACATGAAACGATTCTCATTATGGTTTACCCATATCACATTCATTGGCTTATTCTTAATGTTTCAACTCATTAAGGATTACTTCAGCAGCGAAGCACAAACACTAATCAATACAATATTTGTAGTCTCATGTATCATTGCCATATTGTTATGGATCATTTATTTTGCTTTCCTTAAACTAAGAAACAAGTCACACTAATCATATAGGCCTCATGGTATAATTAAATCATTGAGGTGAGATGAGTGGAGAATAAATTCCTGGATGCTATTCGGCAGCTTGCTAAGGAATTAGAAATGCTCAAGCAAGATATTGACTCCATCAAGAAAACAACTGACAGAATAGATTCAGACCTATTAGAGTACAGAGAAGAGATAAGTAAAGTTAAACAAGATGATTCTTATTAATCAATCAGCGAACAGATAAGAATAATTAAATATTCGTTATAAATAAGGGAGCGGTAAGGCAATTATCGTTCCTTATTTTTCGATACAAAATTAAAATATAAGGAGGCTATATGGAGAAGGTAAAAGTGATTGATTCTATTATGGGATCGGGGAAAACAACTTACATTATAAAGATGATGAATGAAGCACCAAAGAATGAGCATTTTATCTTTATCACACCATATCTTGATGAGGTAACAAGAATAAAGAGGTCGTGTACGAATAGAAAGTTTTACGAACCAAAAATACATAGTGAGGAAGGAGAAACACTCTATAAACTGGATTCATTACATAAACATTTAGCAGATAACAATGACATTGTAACAACGCATGCTTTATTCAGTATGGCTAATGAAACAACTAAAGAATTGATTTACTCAGGCAATTATACTCTTATCCTGGACGAAACTATGGAAGTAGTAAAGAAATTGAATATATCCAAGGATGATCTGGATATGTTGTTCCAAAATGAGTGGATTAAGAACAATAATGGTACAATCATTTGGAATGATGAACAAGAAAGAAACCTTAATAGGGAATATAAAGGAGAGTTCCAAACGCTTAAACATTTGGCCAAGAGTAAAAACTTAATATTGCATAATGAGTCTGTATTGTTTTGGCAGTTTCCTGCAGACATCTTTGCCCAATTTAAACAGGTTTATAATCTTACATATTTGTTTGATGCTCAGATTCAGAAATATTATTATGACATTAACGGAATAGAGTATGAACTTTATGCAGTAGTCAAAGAGAATGCCAGTTATAAATTAATGCAGCACAGTAGGCAATTTGATAAAGCAAAGAAGGATATTC
>NZ_MOEO01000019.1:0-36840 GCF_001875785.1 Bacillus sp. FMQ74
TAGAGGGTAATCAAACTTAAAGATTTTTTTGTTATTTGCAAATTTCAATCTCACGAATAACCACCTATGTATGACGAATGTTGATAGGAAATAACAACAAAAAAGAAATAGCATGGTTAATATGAATTACACCCATGCCGGGCACACAAATAAAAGGTTATCCTAAATATCAGGATAACCTTTGACCGTTTGCCGGAACAAGAAAAAATCCTGTATTCAATATACGGGATTTTTGATCAAATTTTTTTACAAGTTATTCAATCTTTAAATTGATCGAATTTTATTTAGTAAAATGCAAGAATAAATGCAACAGAGCCCAGAACTCCAATATATGTAATTAGGAGACCGTTCTCATTTCTTGTTCATACCGATCATTGGGAGAGTGATACCCCAAGATTTTTCGGGGGAGGGTGTTACACCAGTTCTCCACATAAGCAATGAGTGTATCATCCAGGACATCGATGCTTTTTAATATGCTCGAACGATTCGAATTATTTTTTATTCAGCATATGAATAGCATGTCCCATAACGCCTTCAGCTGCTTCCATGAGTGGTTCAGGTAAAGTTGGGTGTGCATGAATTGTAAGGCTGAGATCTTCCGCCGTTGCTCCTGCCTCAATTGTAAAAACTGCTTCAGCAATAAGAGATGATACTTCTGGCCCTACCATTTGTACACCTAAAACCCGATTAGATTCTTTATCCGCCACAACTTGTACAAAACCATCGGCATCCGAAACAGATAAAGCTCTGCCGTTAGCTTGGAATGGAAAACGGCTAGAAACCGTTTCATATCCTTCTTCCTTTGCTTCCTTCTCCGTTAAACCTGTATAGGCTACTTCAGGCTCACTAAAAATAACAAAAGGCATTGCCTGAAAATCAATTACGCTTTTTAGCCCACTTATTACCTCTGCAGCTATCTTACCTTCATAACTAGCTTTATGAGCAAGGAGGTAACCACCAGCACAGTCCCCGATCGCATATACATGTTCAACATTTGTTTGACATTTATCATTTATCTTAATAAAACCGCGTTGGTCTAATTCAACCCCGATATTTTCCAATCCGATTTTTCCTGTGTTCGGTTTTCTTCCAATGGAAATTAAGCAATAATCCCCGTTAATTATCTCTTCCTTTCCATTAACCTGAACATGAACGTTTACTTCATCGCCTGTATTTTCTCCGCCTTGGACTAAAGCATTCGTTATAACTGTGATTCCAAGTTCCTTTAAATGACGTTTTACTACATCCGTAAGCATAGGGTCCGTACCTGGAAGAATTGTATCTGATCCCTCAAGAATGGTCACTTTAGCCCCAAATTTAGCATAAGCAGTTCCCAACTCCAAACCGATATAACCACCTCCTACTACAACTAAATGTTTTGGTACTTCTTGAAGCATCAATGCTTCAGTTGAAGAGATGATTCTTTTTCTATCAAATGGCATACTTTTTAACTCAGTAGGTAATGATCCAATCGCAAGGATCAAGTCTTTGTATGAAAAGAATTGTTCTTCGTTACCAATTTTGATTTTGGCAACATAGGGTTCAGTGAGATAAGCTTCCCCACTAATGACTTCCACTCCATTGCCTTTCAGTAAAGTCCGAACTCCATTCGTTAGTTTATTTACTATACTGTCCTTCCACTTCACTACTTCTGGCATCTCTACTTTAACTTCACCAGAAACCTTTATTCCCATTGAGTTGGCATGTTTTATGTGTTTTACTCGTTCAGAAGCGCTAATAAGAGCCTTTGAAGGTATACACCCACGGTTAAGGCAAACCCCTCCTAATTCTGCTTTATCCACCAAAACCACTTTTTTCCCCAACTGAGCAGCACGTATGGCAGCCACATAACCTCCTGATCCTGCGCCGATAACTAACAAATCCACATCTTTTTTTCCTTCAACAGTCATTTCAGTTTCCTCCTTCGATCTTATAAAGAATGTAAGCTTTTTTGTTCCAGAAGATACCTATATGTAATGTAAAATCCGATGTTTTACTTATACCCAATCTTTCCATTGTTAATTAGGCTGGATATTTAGAAGTTATAGTATTAATGAAATTATTTTTAGAAAAGGGCTTTCCCAGACAGATTGGAAAGCCCTTTTTATCCCTTTTCCCTTTATTCTTTCACTCTCATTAGTCGCAAACCATTTAATGCTACCAGAAGGGTTGCCCCCATATCTGAAAGGATGGCAATCCAGAGTGTTAACCAGCCTGGGATAACCAATAGTAAGGCAATAAATTTAATAGCAATGGCAAAAGTAATGTTAGCTTTGATGATATTTAGAGCTTTTCGACTAAGTTTTACAGTGAACGGAAGTTTTCTTAAATCGTCTCCCATTAGAGCGACGTCTGCCGTTTCTAGGGCTGTATCTGTACCAGCTCCACCCATTGCAATACCAACTGTTGAGGCCGCCAATGCAGGTGCATCATTAACACCATCTCCTACCATAGCAACATTGCCATACTCGGATCTTAACTGTTTAATAAAGTCTAATTTGTCTTCAGGCATTAGATCAGCTCGAATATCAGATACCCCAACATGACTGCCTATTGCATTCGCAGTACCTTGGTTATCACCTGTAAGCATAATCGTTTTTTTAATTCCAAGTTGATGTAACTTTTGAATAATTTCCTTACTTGATTCACGAACTTCATCAGCAACTGCAATAACTCCAAGTATTTCTTTTTCGGTTCCAATAATCATGGCTGTTTTACCTTGATTTTGAAGAGTAGTAACATTTTGCTCTAAGTCTTTATCAAAATCAGTAGTCAATAATTCCTTAAAGAGTTTCGGGCTACCGATATAATAAGTCGTCCCGTTTACAATACCTTTGATACCCTTACCTGTAATAGAAGAGAAGTCCTCTACTTGTACGTCAGAATAAGTAATGTTCTCCTCTTCTGCTTTTTTCATAATCGCAGATGCAAGTGGATGCTGAGAACGATACTCTAATGCAGTAATGATGGATAGTAATTCTTTTTCATTCATCTGATTGTTAAACACATTATAATCAGTTACAGCTGGAACCCCTTTTGTTAAGGTACCTGTTTTATCAAATGCTATGGCCTTTAAGGCACCCGTTTCTTCTAAATACACTCCGCCTTTTACAAGTACACCTTTTTTCGCAGCATTCCCAATCGCTGAAACAATGGAAATCGGAGTCGATATGACCAACGCACATGGACAACCAACAACAAGAACAGCTAATCCTTGATAAACCCATGTTTCCCAACTGCCATCAAAGAATAAAGGAGGGACTACAGCAACTAATGCTGCAATGATCATAATAATTGGTGTGTAATATTTCGCGAATTTATCGACAAATGCTTGCGAAGGAGCACGTTCTCCTTGTGCTTCCTCTACAAGATGAATAATTTTAGAAATCGTTGTATCTTCTACAAGTTTCGTTATTTTTACTTCAAGTAATCCTTCTTCATTTAAGGTACCTGCAAATACTTCATCATCAACCGTTTTCTCAACAGGGACTGATTCGCCTGTAATAGCTGCTTGATTGACGGCAGAGTAGCCACTTACGACTACACCATCCATCGCGATCTTTTCACCAGGTTTTACAATCATGATATCACCAACAGCAATATCATCAACATGAATCATTATTTCTTGTCCATTACGTCTAACGAGTGCCTCTTTGGGCGCGATATCCATTAATGAACGAATCGATTGTCTTGCTCTATCCATAGAGAATCGCTCAAGTGCTTCACTGATTGCAAAGAGAATAACAACAATGGCAACTTCAGCCCATTCTCCAATAATGGCACCACCTATAACAGCTACTGTCATAAGGGTTTTCATGTCAAATTCAAAGCGTAGTAAATTTTTCAAACCGACTTTAAAAAGTGACAACCCTCCAATAACCATGGATGCTACAAATAATAATGCAGTTACAATGTTCTCATCCCCATTTACCTTTGCGGAAAGGTAACCAAAGACAAGAAACAAGGCTGAATAGAGTAAAGTACTATGTTTTTTATAGAAAGGAACCTTTTCTTCATTCGTTTCTTCTTTTACCTCTTGTGAAGCTTGACGAACAGATTTTTCAGTAGTCACTTTAAGATTCTCGAATGCACCGGCTTTTTCTAGTTCTTCAATCGTTGCATCTCCATAAACAGATATCTTAGATGCACCAAAATTTACTTTTGCATCCTCAACTCCTGGAAGTTTTTTAACATTATTTTCAAACTTACCTGCACAATTTGCGCAGGTAAACCCCTGAACACGGTACACATTTTTTTCAGTCTCTAATGCTTTTGCTTCAGACAATTTTAACAACCTCCTTCTGATGTGCAAATGCAACCTGTATTAGTTGCTTTACATGATCATCATCTAATGAATAGTAGACTAATTTACCTTCTTTTCGATATTTAGCTAACCCAAGATTTTTAAGTAACCTCAAATGATGAGATGTTGTGGCAGTTGTAGCACCAACAATATTCGCTACATCACATACACACAATTCATCTTCCAAAGAAAGAGCATACGCAATCTTAATCCTAGTATCATCCGATAAAGCTTTAAAAACTTTGGCTACTTCCAAAGGATTTTGTTGGATTAGTTCTTTTTTACCTCTTTTGACTTTTTCTTCATCTATACACGTAACTTCACATGCATCATTTTGCAAATTTACCACCTCTTATCAATCAAATATTCATTTGAATATTATTGTATGTGAACATAACCAAATAGTCAAGTATATGTTTGAATGTAATTTACATAAAAGGTTTTCTTTAGTTTGCAGTAATTAATTATTCTTATAACTGAATTTAATTTCCTTTTTATGTTGGATACACTAGAGGGAATATCGTCAGGATGCATTTTAAAAATATTCAAAGTTTTTCACCATAAAAAAGCCCGATTGCTCTCTTTGTTAGAGAAACCCGGGCCTTGCTTTTTCATCTCTTCATTAATATTGGGGATCTACTTATAAAACCGATTTCCGATGATTAAGTCATCAGTTTTTTTCATTTAGCTTGCGAACTTAATAAACTAATTTTCTGTAATTATAACTTTCGTTTAACATTCTTTAGCACTACTTTGCTATGGGGAATACTTGGTATGTTTACCATGCTGTAACTTAAATCTTGGTTAGGAACTTTATATTCCATTTGGTTGGCTAGATAATCAAGACTTACTTTCATGACTTCGATGGTGACCCATTCTCCAGCACAGCGATGGCCCATAAAATAATCACCACCACCCTGCGGAATAAAGCCAAAAGGACTGCCATCCCATTTGGCAAACCGATCTGGACTGAACACATCAGGATTTCCCCAAATCTTAGGGTCATGATTTGTGCCATAAAGATCAAGTAAAGTTAATGTACCTTCTTCAAATTCATATCCGTTCCAAGTAAAACCTTTTTTTACCAATGCTACAACAAACGGAAAAAACGGATAAAAACGGCGAACTTCCTGTACAAACATCTGAGTATATTTTTCATCACGGGATTCAAGTTTCTCCCTTTCTTCCGGATAATGATGCACTGCCAGCGCAGTGAAATTGATGAATATAGCGATCGCCACAATAGGTCTTAAGATATTGATCACTTCCACAGCAGCAGTCTCAGTATCCAGAAGATTCCCTTCTAAATCGCGATGCCAGGCAAATCTATGTAAAGCTGTATCTTCTGGAGGATTTATTTCCCCATTACGCACCTTATCAACCAACTCACCAATCCAATTTTCTACTTTATTCCGTGCATTTCTCCCTAGCCAATGGTTTGGGCCAATTGTAGCCGGAGACTCGAACATCGCCGCCAAGTCTTTTGTCATTGCCTTAACATCGTTTTCTTCCAACGGGACGCCTGCCCACTGGCAGGCTGTTCTGCAGAGGACTTCTTTTACTTCTTCATAAAGAATAACTTCATCCATCTGTTCCCATTTATTTAGTGCTGTCTTCCATTGTTTTTTTGTAATGTCTGTTAGACTTTGAAGTCCCACAGGAGACATGATGGACATAAACATTTCCTTCCGATGTTTGTGATCTTGTCCATCCAACGCCTGAACACCATTCTTCCCGAACAATGTTTGAACCGCCCGGTTCGGTGCTGCATCTTTCCTTTTGAATTTCTCAGTGTCATAAAAAACTTTCGCAGCTTCCTTGCCTACCATGCAGATCGCTTTCTTTCCAAGTAATCGGGTCTCAAAAACATTAGAGTTAAAACTATGACGTCTGTTCAAAATGTACATATATCCTTCTCTCATAAGGCTCAAGCTATGATCTATTCCTTCTTCCCGAGGCATTTGATTTGTATCTGACATATCATTCATCTCCATTTTCATTAGTGATGATTTTATTATTTGAACTTTTTCCTATTTTACTCTCAAAAAAACTTAAATCTGTCCTAAACTTGTTCAATTTGATACATTTTATAACCTTCCTAACGAGAAGGACTTCTAATTGCTCTTTAATCAAATCTCTACTAGTTTCTTTTAGTTTTGTGAGAGCTTTTTCGATTCTGTACATGAAAAAACCTCGTTCAGTATTTATGTATACTTTATTAGATGGGACCGTTAAACAGATCTCCTCAACAGAAGATCATTTTTTCATTTGTCTTATTATTAAATTATGAAAGCATTATAAGTCGAAGAATAAAACTCCCTTAACGTTCATTTTCGGTACTTTGTTTGTACCAACTGTTCGTACTTCAAATACTGCTAATAATAGCACCAAAAATCATTCCCAATAAGAAAGTGCCAAAATTATGGTTTAAAAACAAAGGACAAGGTTAGCATATAAAAAGGAGGAATAGTAATGTCACACGAACAATTTCAAGCCTGTATCGATGAATGTTTAGCTTGTATGAAGATATGTAATCATTGTTATGACGCTTGTCTATGACAGAACAAGGGGTCAACTTAGTGACGGGAGCAACCTTTGAAAGAATCGAACAAGATGGAGACATTAAAAAGGTCCATGTTGAGGTCAATGGCAAGAAGCGAATCATTGAGGCAGATCAATTACTGGTTGCCACAGGAAGAACACCAAATACGGCAACCTTGAATTTACAGGAAGCAGGCGTTGAAGTAGGCCCAAGTGGTGAAATCGTAATCGATGAGTATTCAAAAACAACGAATTTACGCATCTATACATCAGGAGATGTCACGCTTGGTCCTCAATTTGTATATGTGGCAGCTTATCAAGGTGGCGTTGCGGCAGGAAATGCTGTCGGGGGACTGAATAAAAAGCTGAATTTAGAAGTGGTTCCAGGGGTTACCTTTACAGCTCCAGCGATTGCAACTGTTGGTTTAACGGAGCAACAGGCAAAAGAAAAAGGCTATGAAGTTAAAACATCCGTCTTGCCGTTAGATGCCGTACCAAGAGCCCTCGTTAATCGGGAAACGACAGGTGTTTTTAAATTAGTGGTGGACGCTAACACAATGAAAGTATTAGGGGTTCATATTGTCTCAGAAAACGCAGGAGATGTGATTTATGCGGCGACATTAGCTGTTAAATTCGGTTTAACAGTAGAAGATCTTCGCGAAACCCTTGCTCCCTATTTGACAATGGCAGAAGGACTGAAGCTGGCTGCCCTTACGTTTGATAAAGATGTATCCAAATTATCTTGTTGTGCAGGATAACCATCTTTTATAATATCAAGCCGATATTCCTTAAAGGAAATCGGCTTTTTTTCATCCAGAAATTGGCTTAGCGTATGTTTTCCGCGTTTTGTTGGTAGGACCCCTTTTAATGCTATAGTTTTCCAAAATAGACCAAGAGGGTTCTGCGTCACTTGGTCTATTCTGCGTACAAACTCTTTATTTATTTGTTTGACTACATGATTTTCTGTAGAGCACCCCCATTAATATAATGGAGAGAGGAATGACAATGAGGCTCGTCCATTGACCTGCAGTAAAATCAAATAAATATCGAGCCGAGTCTCCCCGTAAGAATTCCAACATAAAACGACCGAGTGCATAAAGAATGTTATAAACTAAGAAAAGAAATCCTTTCGGCCATGTTCTATTTTTAAAAATTAATATGAGACCAAACACAATGAAATCCCATTGACTTTCCCATACTTCTGCTGGCCAGAGTGGTAGTGAACCGTATGTGTCATAAGCCACTGTTCCTTTAGGATAAACTAAACCAAAATTCGATCCTGTAGGAGAGCCAAATGCGTCTCCATTTAACAGACAGGCGATTCTGCCTATCGCCTGTCCAAAGATAATTCCCGGGGCAAAAACATCGGCTAATTCCCAAAAGTTTAACTTCTTACGCCAAGAATAAATGGCTACTGTAAAAAAACCACCTACAAGGGCCCCTTGTATTGAAATGCCTCCGTTCCATATAGAGAAAATCTGGTCTAAGTGCTGACTGTAATATCCCCATTGGAAAAAGAATACATGCCATATTCGAGCACCAATGATAGCACCAAGGATGGAATAAAGCGTTATATCAATCACATGTTTTTGATATTTCGTTTCTTTTGATAAGTAATAGGTAACACCCATTCCAAGTAAAATGGCAAGCACTATAACAAGCCCATAAGACCGTACGGAAAAGTTTCCTATTTCAAACAAAACAACTCTCATGATGTACCTCCTTTCACTTCGCTCTTGTAATATGCTAACAAGAAAATTTGTAGGATTTTTGAAGGGAAAAATAAAATTTAGTTATACCGTGATTAAGGTACACTTTACGAAAAACAGTAGCATTCGAATAATTCGAATGCTACTGTTAACGAATTGCTATGGGAAATGCCTTGAATAAGAGAGTATTTATTTACTTTTTGGTTAATACTTTCCGTCTTTGTTCATACTGTCCTTCACTTATTTCACCCTTGGCATAACTCTCTTTTAATAACATTAGCGGACGGTCTGTTACTCTGCTATTTCTCATTAAGAAACGAACAACCACATAAACGGCTACAGCAGTGATCAGGATTAAAAGCAAGAAACTAAGGAACATCATCATACACATTCCCATCATAGAAGCACCATTCATCATTCCGTTCATCATTATCACCAACTCCTTTCAAATTCTTTTAGAAATAGGCACCAAACTTATTGGAAATAATCACTACAATTATTGCAAGAAGATCGCCCATCATTTAGGATGTATGGTCTTCTTTACATGGATTCTCTTTAGTTCTTTGACATTTCTTCTGATTGCTTCAGGGCTCTTATCTTTTAAAGATTCTTTTTCCTTCGTAAGCTTGTGATTTTGTTCGATCAATTCAGCCATTTTCTTTTGAAGAGTTTGTAATTCCTTAGGCGAAGTTAGCTGTTGATCCGTTTTTGTATTTTTATCTTTATGGCCACTAAACATACCCTTCATACAAAACAGCATCATCAAAGGACATGCAAGAAAAAGTAAAATCTGTAACCAAGTCATTTTGCTCACTCCTTTTTTTGATATTCAGAAGTATAGACAATAAATTTGTTGAAAATTTGTATAAAAAGAGAAAAATCATTAGTAGTAGATTTAATCACTGAAAAAATGAGTAAAAAACTTGGGTTCTTAAATGTGGGGTTAGGGGTGAGAGTACTAAGAATTTATGGATTATAAACATAACAAATGTTTTGGCCAAAAGTTCCACCTGCAGGAATATTAATCGCCAGAAGATTAAGAGGCAACTTTGCTGAAAATCTAAGTATGGTATAAGGCTTACTAAATAAAACTAATAAAATTCTAAGCCTACTCCCAATTGTGATACTAATAGAACACGACTAAATTAAGATTTGGTTTTGTTTTTTAACGCTTAATCGTTTAAAAACAAGTTATTTATCTCTAGGAGTTACCTTATATATACTGTTTTTCTTTAGTTATTAAATATCTCTCCTTGACATGTTATATTGCAATAAAATCGATCGTGCAAGTCAAATTTTAAGTAATGTGACATTATCGTTTATCATGGACATATAATTCTGTCAATCGCACATCATGGTAATATAATTATGTCATTTTTAGTGACAGAATTCTGTTACCAAAAATAAAAAAAACCCTATAATTTAGGGTTTTTTTGACCATATAATTGTGTCGTTACACATCTCCCTCTAATTTAGTATCTTCTCTGTTTGGATTTAATGCAACGATCTTTTCAATGGAGCTTCAAAATGACGCACGACACAAAAAAGCGATTTTCTGATCAGAAAATCGCTTAAATTCAAACATTCTATTGAAAATGAGCACTTGATCGGCACTCTTTGCCTTAGTGCCCTTAACGATTTGCGACAAATGTAGTCACGCTTTGAGCTGGAAGATGAGCCCAAAAATGATTGCCCGTTACATTGAGATTCGTTCCAGGTTGTAGATTGCTGCTGCTGCTCGTGATCCATCTAGATACGTTTGAAGCAGATCCATTCTGCAAAACAAAGTTTTGGTTGACCCCTGTGTTGCTTTTGTTAATGGCAACAATAACGACCTTGTTGTCACCTTTATAGGCTGACACGTAAACGTTCGCATTCGGATTTTTCGTTGCATCAATCCTTACATAGCCGGGACGCACAAACTTCGAGAAATGAGCCATATTGTAACCGCGTTTACTGATCGTACCATCTTCTTTCATAGGACCATATGATCTTCGGATGTACCACCATACATAAGCTTGAAAATCTCCCTCTACCATCGAATTATGAATATGTTGTGAAACATCCAATGCCTCGGGCCATCGATCCGCCGAGTTGTTATCACTGTTCGGATAGTATACTTCCGTCATCCAAAGGTCCTTCCCTGCTCCTTTTTGTTTGAAAAGAGGATAAGGGAATTGACTGACCTGAGTGCCGTACAGGTGAGTTCCTAGAATATCCATATTGCCAAGAGCCTGCGGATCGTTCAAAATCGGGTCCGACAAATTCTTCAAGTATTGAAATGACTCAGGCGCAATGACGCGGGCATTGATCGAACCGGCGTTTTCTCTCATAAAGCGGAGTATTTCTTGCGGCGTCCACCACGTCCACTCGTGAGCGTAATCAGGCTCATTTTGGACCGAAATCGCGTAAAGATTCACACCATTATTTTTCATGAAGGTAACAAAATCGTTAAGATGCTGCGCATATGCGGCGTACTTATCGTATTTCAGCCGTTTAGCCGATGTGTCACCATTCCGATTAAAGGTCTCAACCATATCACTTGGAGGATTCCAGGGAGAAGCAAAAACGATTGCTCCATGTTTGACCGCACTCTTGGCAGTCTCCACCTCTTTATACCAATTATTTCGATTTTCATCTACATGAATCCTTAAAATTGAAAAGCCTAACTGATTCTGTCCATTGCCAAAAGCGGTTTCTCTTTGAGCTGCTGTAAGATCCCCAGCCCAAGCTGGATGGTTCATCCCTCCAAAACCGCGAATCACTTGTTTCTCTGCAGATACATTAACTGTTACATCACTGGCTGCCAAAACTTCAGTAGCGCCTGGTCCTAACATGACTGACAGCATAGTGAAACATACTAATAGTACACAAATTGTTTTTTTTATGCGTGGAATCATTTATTCCTCTCCTTCGTAATGTGTCTTTTACAGTATTAAAGAATCTGCATGGCATATCCATAATCGCGGGCTGTTCCGGTGATGGCCCGTACTTCACCCGCCTCGTTTTTAAGCGGTCCCATTACGAGTCCTATCTTTGCGTAAACTGCCAGTAATCAAAATTAAACAAGTTTCCTGTACCTGTTCCGGTAAATACAAAGAATACTTTGTGCACACCGGTTGCCCCGCTTACTGCAGTTTCTATTTCTCTCCAGGTTTGCGCTCCGCCTGTTGAAGGCACATTCAGAGTTCCAACAAGCTTACCGTCTGCACTGTCGAGGCGCACTTCTATTTTCCCGCCTAAAGTGGATGCTACATTTGCTTTAAATGACCTGGCGCCGCCCGCTCCGAAGTCTGCATTTCCTACAGCAATCCAGTCTCCATGTTGAATGCTTGTTACATGCTGATTATTTACTGGCCCGCCGGGTGCTGTGGATTTCTCTGTCAAAATGCGTCCATTCCAAGCAAACGTTTCAGCTTCTACCCGGTTATATGGGTTTAAATTGGAAAGTTGTGTTACACCTGCATAATTTGCCGCTACCTCTTGAATAGATCCATCTGCATTATGCACCAGCTTATTAATATGGGGAGAACGGTATCCTTTGCCAGCCCCGAACAAAGCGGAACTGACAGTTTGAGCATGGTACACTGCATACCACTCGTTTTTAAAATTGAAAACAGCATGATGGTTGTTGCCGCCACCTCCGAAAAATGCACCCGGATTTTTCAGGAAGTGCCCTCTATATGTAAAGGGACCCATGGGATTTGAACTGGTCATGTAGCCGATCTCACCCGGGGGTTTATCGGCCGGGTGCGTGCCGCCGAAATTGATGCAATAGGAATAGTAATATGTTCCGTTATACTTGTGCAATCCCGAATCTTCAAACATGAAAGGCGCATCAATTGTAGATGCACTTCCCTCAACACTCGTCATATCTGACCCCAATTTTATGACTCTTGCCGTTTTAGGATTGGCCCATTGTCCCTGCGTTGGATTTGAGCCGCCAGGAACGCCTCCCCCGGCATACAGGTAACCGGTGCCGTCATCATCTACAAATACTGCCGGATCAAAAAGCCATACAACACCAGACATTCCTGGCGTACTTGGCGTTACGAGCGGTTTTCCGATTGGGTCGGTCCATGGACCAATCGGGCTATCTGCGGTGAGAACCCCGATACCTCCGCCGCTGTTTGCGAAATAAAGGAAGAATTTATCCTTGCCATTAATTTTTTTAACTGCGATTGACGGTGCCCATGACGCACCTGCCCATTTTGCAATTCCACGGCCTCCATTAGCTCCATTGGCACCTGCTACTGGAATGGCTCCGTGGTCTGTCCAGTTCACCATATCCGCTGAAGAAATGACGAATACTCTATTCAAATTGGCAAATGAATTATCCTTAATCGTTCCGTTGCTACTATATTCATAGTCATCACTTGACATATAAATGTAGACTCTTCCGTTATAGGTCAGCGCAATCGGATCTGCTCCCAAATGATGGTCGATAAGCGGGTTTGAATTCCCTATATGTTTTGCAATTGTAGTACTGGTGGCAGCATACGCAGACTTCTCAGATAAGCAGCTCAATAATAAAACTAGAATCCATAACCATACGCTACACTTTTTCCTCATAACTTAATATCCTCCTTTTTCCTTAAAATGGAAGGATTTTGGAATTTGATAACAACAGGTCATGAAGATCGCACCCCCTGTTTCTTCAAGATCAATCTAGAAAATTTTCCTCATTCCTAGCGACCATTGTCCAGAAAATAAAATGGCGGAATGTTCATGAGCCCCCTCTAATCCCATTGAATGGAGATGCATTTTTATCCAAAATATCCCTTTATCTAACATCCTACATCATTAAAAAAATTGTGTATAGGATACTTTTGGAGGAATTCGTGTTCGATGCTACAAAGGAACTGGATACATTTATACATTGATAAGATGGGGCTAACATAGCCGGCTGTTACCGACTCTTCTTCTTCCCGTTCCCTCGAATCTCGTTGTTTTAGAGCCATTGACATAATAGACATCTCTGCTGATAGGAAATCATGGCTCGATACTTCTCAATCTATTGAATTCCGGCTGCTTTGTCTGCTGATTCCTGTTTACATTGTTCTCTTATTTGTAAGACATTTCGTTATTATTCCGCCCTCTTCCCCTTCGAAACACGTCATATTTTCTCACCCTTATGTAAAGAGAGTTTTCAGGCACTAAAAATCAGCCGTTCATGCAGCTGTTTTTTAAAGAGAGCGGTACACCCGCTTTTTCATGTTTTGTTCATATTTTATTAATTGTTTATTCAACACTGTCCGTTAAAGTAATCCATATCAAACAAATATGACAGCTATCCGCATCTTTTATGAAGGGAGGTCGGTGCCGTTATGCTGAAAGAAAAAATAAAGACATTAGGCCGCTTTTGCACCGTAGGCGTCGGCAATACGCTGATAGACTTTGGTGTCTTCTTTCTCCTTACTGCTTGTCATGTCCCTTATCTGACGGCGCAGATCTGCTCCTATTCTGCAGGTGTTATCTACAGCTATGTGTGGAACCGGAGGTGGACGTTTTGTGTAGAACACAAGGCTGACGGGAAAGAAATCGTTCGCTTTCTCATGATTAATATTGCTGCGTCAGGGATCACCTTTTTGCTGCTTTATTTGTTTCAAAACTGCGGCTGTTCGCTTTTGGTGAGTAAACTCGCCGCCACTGTCGGCGGAATGATGATAAATTTTATCGGAAACCGAATTTGGGTATTTGGAGATACGCTGAAAAACATACAGGACCAGGAGTGAAGATGAATGAGAAAAAAAGTGAGAAAAGCGGTCATTCCCGCAGCAGGTTAAGGAACGAGATTTCTGCCGACGCCAAAGGCGCAGCCAAAAGAAATGCTCCCAATCGTCGACAAACCAGCAATCCAATACATTGTAGAAGAGGCCGCAGAGTCAGGAATTGAAGATATCCTGATCATTACAGGGAGAAACAAACGCTCGATTGAAGATCATTTTGACCGGTCTGCGGAATTGGAATTCAATCTGCGGGAAAAAGGCAAGACGGAGACACTTAAAGAAATGCAGCAGATCTCCGATTTGGCCAACATTCATTACATCCGCCAGAAAGAACCGCTCGGATTAGGCCATGCGGTACTGTGTGCGGAGCATTTTATAGGAGATGAGCCTTTTGCCGTTCTCTTAGGTGATGATATTATGGTGTCTGAAACACCGGCTCTTCGGCAATTAATAGATGTATATGACGCTTATGGCACAGAGGTTGTCGGAGTACAGCAAGTTCTCCCTGAGGATGTCAGCAAATATGGTATTATAAATACATCAGGGTCTCATAGGCATATATACGAAGTGAACGATTTGGTGGAAAAGCCATCTCCTGCAGAAGCACCTTCGGAAATCGCCGTGATGGGCCGTTATGTGCTGAATTCTTCGATCTCCCCCGTTTTGAATTCAATTGGCAGAGGCGCGGGAAACGAAATTCAGCTTACAGATGCGCTTCGCGAGGTTTGCCGTAAGCAGCCGATCCATGCCCGGCTGCTGGAAGGAAATCGATATGACATTGGCGATAAGCTGGGCTGTTTTAAAGCGAGCACTGAAATCGGCTTAATGCGTCCCGAAATGAGATCTCAGCTTATGACCTATTTAGAAGGTGTGATCAAACGGGAAACGAAAGAAATGCTGCGGTAAAAAAATTGTAACCATCTTGCTCGTCAATCAGTCATATAATAGTGAAAAAGATTAGGACAGGTTGTGAAGAATGTGGGCAGTTTGATAAGCGAAATTTTAACATGGCTGACGAACATGGGATATGCGGGTATCGCAATTGGGTTAATGATTGAAATCATTCCGAGTGAGATTGTATTAGCTTATGGCGGCTATATGGTATCGGAAGGCACGATTGGATTTATTGGCGCAATTATTGCGGGTGTTATCGGGGGTACCATTGCCCAGATCTTTATTTACTGGATCGGCCGCTATGGAGGCAGGCCATTTTTGGACAAATACGGGAAGTATTTATTGATTAAAAAGCATCATATCGACATGTCGGAAAACTGGTTTCAAAAGTACGGCGCCGGGGTTGTCTTCTCGGCTCGTTTTATACCGGTTGTCAGACATGCGATATCCATTCCAGCAGGTATTGCCAGAATGCCTTTTCTTAAGTTTGTGGTACTGACTGTGCTTGCTATCATTCCATGGTCTATTCTGTTTGTTTATTTAGGCATACAGCTAGGAAGCCAGTGGGATGATGTTGAGAATATAGCGGGCACTTATACAACACCGATTATGATATTGGCTGTTGTCGTGATAGCCCTTTATTTTGTGATTAAGAAACGTACAGCCATATTCAAACGATAGCTAGCGGATATGCATAGGGGTGACTGACGCTCCCCTATGCATATTTTTTTACTTGCGATGCTGATTTGCCAGCTTCAGATTCTCGGCTAAAAATGCGACAAACACTTCATCCCGCACGAGCGATGCGGCATAATTTCTCTTAATAAACCATTCTGCTTCTTCAAACGCTGCGAATGTTTCGTCTTGGGTTTCTCCGTTAATTTGAATATTCCATTCGTTGTCTAAAGGGAAAAGAAAAAATCTCATTTGTGCGCGATTTTCATATAATGATCCATTCGCAGATCCCTTTAGATTATAGATGTTACGGAAGGCATCCGGCCGTACAGGATCAATACGGAAAGCTTCAGCTACAAACAACTCGTATACTTCATCGGTTATTGAACAGCCAGACGCTTTTGCATGCCCTCCGCCGCCATATCGGCCGGCGATTTCTGACACATCAATGTAATCATGAATGGTGCGCAGGCTGACTCGTTTGGACCCCATGCTCAAAATCGCAATGTAATCGAGGTGCGGATTATCTTTCCCTAGCCTGTTTCCCAGTTCTGAATGGTACGATTCAGCGTGCACAATGCCTACACAGTGTTCGTGAACAAAGGTTTGTACCATTTCCCTTTTCTTTCTGCGGAGGTAACGCTCAATTTTTTCGTCTTCTAAATCAAGCAGCTTTTCTTCAAAATCATCGAAGAAAAATTCGTCGTGCGAGGATAGGCGCTGAATCATTTTTGTCTCAAATTCATCAATTGACAGCAAAAAGAAAAGATCATTAAGCCGCTTCGCCTGTTTTTGATCGTACCGCTCCCACTCCCATGTATCGTATTGGCGGACGAGCTCTGTGAATTGGTCTAAGGCATTTGTCGGTTTCATGAAGCCATTTTCAACGAGATAGCCATATAAAAGCGATGTTGCGGATGTGAGCCTTCCATCATCGTATTCCACCTGGACAAATCCCCATTCATGCTCATTTAAATGAAGGGCTGTTTTATGATGGTCAATAAGCTTCACATTGCCCCCTGCATGAACATAATCATTCAATCTCTGTTCGTTTTCTTCATTGACGGCGAGATCGGTGATGAATAATGCATCTTGTCTGTTGCTCTCCTTCATTTTTTCTAAAAAGTACTGCACCTGTGCGTTTAAGCTGTTGACAGAGTTATACCGGACCTCAACGTCTTTTCCGAATGCCAATTTTGCTACGATTCCGCACCCTACTCCGTCCAAGTCGTTATGTGAATATAAATGATACATAATGTAGGCCCCTTTTTATGATAAACTGACAATTGCCGCTAGAGGTGCGGCAGCCTTTATTACTATTCTAAAAAACAAAGTGTTTTATGCAAAGGCAATTAGTTTACATAAAATTATTATTGTGAATATATAAAAGAGCGCTTTTGGCGCTCCTAAGTTCTTGCTTTTTTACACCGGATAAACCGGATGCTTTCGATTGGTAAATGTCATTTCCTTTGTCATGTACGCCTTCAGCCGTTTGGCCAGCTCATCACGCAGCGAATTGGCTGGGATAACAGCATCAATGATCATTTCTGAAGCCAGTCGGTAGATATTGATGTCCTCTTTGTATTCCTGCCGTTTGTTGTTGATAAATGCGGCTCTCTCTTCTTTTGGCAGTTCGGCGATTTTTTTAGCGTAGACAGCGTTTACAGCGGCTTCAGGGCCCATGACGGCGATTTGGGCGGTTGGGAGCGCTAGGCAGCAATCCGGTTCAAAGGCAGGCCCTGCCATTGCGTACAACCCCGCTCCGTACGCTTTTCGGACAATGACAGAGAGCTTTGGAACAGTTGCCTCCGACATCGCAGAAATCATTTTCGCTCCGTGTCTGATAATCCCCGCCTGTTCCACTTTTGTGCCAATCATAAAACCAGGGATATCCGCTAAGAACAGCAACGGGATATGAAACGCGTCACATAAGGTAATGAACTTAGCCGCTTTGTCTGCTGAATCGTGGAATAAGACGCCGCCTTTAACCTTCGGCTGGTTTGCAACAATGCCGACAGGCTGTCCCTCGATCCGTGCTAAGCCTGTTACTAATTCTGGTGCAAATAGGGCTTTGATCTCAAAAAATGACCCTTCATCAATGATCCGCTCAATCAGCTCATGCATATCAAAAGGTGCGTTTTGGTTTTGCGGAATGACGTCGGCAAGCGGGATGTCGAAGTGTTTTGGCGGGCATTCCTCATGAATGGGCGCCTTTTCTTGAAAATTTGCCGGAAAGTAAGACAAATAAGCCCGCGCCAGATGTATGGCTTCTTCTTCAGTTTCTGCAAGAATATCTCCGCAGCCGGAGATTGAGCAATGCATACGAGCGCCGCCCATTTCTTCGAGAGACACTTTTTCGCCAATGACCATTTCCGCCATCCTTGGCGAGCCTAAATACATGGAGGCGTTACCGTCTACCATAATGACGATATCACAGAAGGCCGGAATATAAGCGCCTCCTGCCGCAGACGGTCCGAAAAGCAAACAGATTTGCGGAATGCGTCCCGATAATTTGACTTGATTATAAAAAATTCTTCCTGCTCCGCGTCTCCCTGGAAAGACATTGATTTGATCGGTGATTCTGGCGCCTGCTGAATCGACTAAATAAATGAGCGGAACGTTTAGTTTTTCGGCAGTTTCTTGAATTCTGATGATTTTTTCAACGGTTTTAGCTCCCCAGGAGCCCGCTTTTACTGTTGAATCATTTGCCATGACGCAAACGGTTTGGCCGCCGATTTTGCCGATCGCCGTCACCACTCCGTCAGCGGGAAGGCCGTCTGACATGCATTCCGCAAAAAAAGCGTCTTCTAGCTCAATGCCATCGTCAAAGAGAAGCGAGAGCCGCTCTCTGACAAAGAGCTTGCCTTTTTCTCGATTGCTTTGGTGATACTTTTCGGCTCCGCCATTTCGGATTCGTTCGGCCAATTCTGTTCTTTCATTTTCATAATCCATGAGCATTGCCTCCCTTTTATATTCCCTTATATACGGCCCGTCTTTTTTCTTGAAACGCCTGAAGTCCTTCTCTCCTGTCTTTTGAAGGAATGGTATGTTCATACGCCTTTTGTTCAATCGCAAGACCTGTAGCGAGATCTGTCTCCAATCCTTTATTGATCGCGAATTTAGCTTGACGGACAGCGATCGGCCCGTTGGCAGAAATGGCTGCAGCCAGTTCCTCTGCTTTTGGCATAAGGTCACAAGGAGCCGTGACATGCTCTACAAGGCCTATCTCTTTTGCTTCATGAGCGGTTACGCGTCTGCCGGTATAAATTAATTCTTTGGCTTTTCCTCTGCCAATCAGCCGGGGCAGTCTTTGGGTCCCTCCAGCGCCTGGGATAATGGCTAACCCTGTTTCTGGGAGTCCCAGCACAGCTGATTCAGATGCAATTCGAAGATCGCATGCCAATGCCAATTCTAGCCCGCCTCCTAATGCGCTGCCGTTTATCGCGGCTATGATTGGCTGCGGCAAGGCATCAAGTAAAGCCGCCGTTCTTTGAATGAGAGATACACTTTCCAGAACCTGATCTTCTTTTAGCTTTATTCGTTCTTTCAGGTCTGCCCCCGCACAAAACGCTTTTTCGCCGGTGCCTGTGAGGATGACGCAGCGAATGTTTGAGTTGAATTCAATTTCCTGAAGACTCATTTGCAGGTTTCTAAGCATTTCTGCTGAAAGAGCATTTGCCGATTGAGGCCTGTTTAAGGTGATCAACGCAATATGTTCATTTTTAACAGTGAAAAGAATAGATTCTCCCATTGTATGCGTCCTCTCTTTTATCAAGATGATTTAAATACTTGTAAATTTCGGCTCGGCAGCTGTTTGCCCATTTTTTCTTCAATCCATTTGGCTGCAGATAGCAGTTTTTCGAGCTTTACATTTGTTTTGATGCCCATCTGTTCTAGCATGTACACGATATCCTCAGTTGCAGCGTTTCCTGATGAACCTGGCGCATATGGACATCCACCAAGCCCGCCTGCCGAGCCGTCGAACACCGTGATGCCCATTTGGAGCGCTGTGACTATGTTGGCGAGTGCCGTTCCTCGCGTATCATGAAAATGCAGGGCGATTTGATTCGCGGGGAATCGTGTCAATAGAGCTTCAAGTACAGTTTCAACCTGGGCGGGATTAGCCGCTCCAATCGTATCTCCAAGTGACAGTTCAGAAATTCCGAATTCTAATAGAGCGTCAGTAAGGCGAATAACTTGTTCAACGGGGACATCTTTTTCGTATGGACAGCCGAAAACAGTCGAGAGGTATGCTCTTGTTGTGAGGTTTGCTTTTTTTGCGTCATTGTTTACTTGTTTGAGTACACGAAGAGTTTCAGAAGTGGATTTATTGATGTTTTTTCTGTTGTGCGTTTCGCTGGCGGACATAAAAACGCAAGCTTCGTTAATGCCTCCTTCAAGCGCATTCTCCAGTCCTTTTTGATTAGGGACAAGTGCCGCGTACGTCACCCCTTTTTCACGGTCGATGCCTTTTGCCACATCAATAGCATCTCGAAGCGCCGGAATCCATTTCGGATGAACGAAGGATGTGATTTCAATATACGAAAGCCCTGTCCGGGAAAGCTGGTTGATCCAGGTTATTTTATCTTTTGTTTCGATCCATATGGACTCGTTTTGTAAACCGTCACGCGGGCCGACTTCTTTGATTGTCACTTTTTTAGGATATGACATGGTCTTCCTCCAAATTATTGAGTGGAATCGCTTAGTTCGAGCAGTACGTCGCCTTCATTTACAAAGTCGCCTTCATT
This sequence comes from Bacillus sp. FMQ74, assembly GCF_001875785.1. NCBI lineage: Bacteria > Bacillati > Bacillota > Bacilli > Caryophanales > Bacillaceae > Bacillus > Bacillus sp. FMQ74. The sequence goes on from NZ_MOEO01000019.1 coordinate 20,600, forward strand.
TTTTTTGACTTCTTTTACGATTCCGCTTCTATCTGCAACGATCGGGATTTCCATTTTCATCGATTCCAAAATGGCAACCTCCTGGCCTTTTTCAATTTTGTCGCCGGCTTTGACGTGGACTTTCCACAGGTTTCCTGCCATTTGTATGCTAACTGTCATAACAACTGCCTCCTTTATAGGTGTTGTTTCAAAAAGTCAGTCGTAATATCCCCTTCTTTAAATGTCTTTGATGCCGCAGCCTGTATGAGAAGCGGAAGATTTGTTTTGATTCCTTCTACACGGTAGTCGCGAAGCGCTGTCTCCAGTTTTTCAATTGCTTCTGTTCTGGACTGGCCTTTGACGATCATCTTAGCGATCATCGGGTCATAAAAAGGGGTAACAATGCTGTCTTTTGCTACCGCACATTCGTGTCTGACTCCTTTATGGTCTGGGAGTGACAACGCAGTGATCGTGCCTGGTGACGGGTAGAAGGTCTTGGGGTCTTCCGCGTATATTCTAACCTCTATCGCATGCCCGTTTCGTTTGATGTCTTTTTGAGAGAATGTGAGTGTATGGCCCGCAGCAATTCGCAGCTGCTGCTCAACTAAGTCAAGGCCTGTTATTTCTTCAGTCACGGGGTGTTCAACTTGCAGTCTCGTATTCATTTCGAGGAAATAAAAATTTTGCTTTTGGTCAACTATAAATTCGATGGTGCCTGCGTTCGTATAGCCAATCGCCTTTGCTGCTTTTACTGCCGTTTGCCCAATCCTCATTCTTAGTTCATCGTCTACAAATGGAGACGGCGCTTCTTCAATGACTTTTTGGTGGCGTCTCTGAACTGAGCAATCGCGTTCAAACAGATGTACTGTATGGCCGTGTTGATCGGCTAAAAGCTGAACTTCGATATGGCGTGCATGTTCAATGACTTTTTCTATATACATTGACCCGTCACCGAAAAAATCTGCCGCGCGCTTTTTGTTCCCCTCATACGCTTTTTTTAATGCTTCTTCATTTTCAACAAGCTGCATTCCGATGCCGCCTCCGCCCGCTGAAGCTTTCAGCATGACAGGATATCCGATTTGACTAGCAGTGCGGCAGGCTGCCTCTATGTCTTCGAGGGGTTCTGAAACGCCGGGTACCACAGGGACACCCGCAGCCTCCATTGCTTTGCGCGCTTCAATTTTGCTGCCCATCTTTGCAATGATATCGGGTGAAGGTCCGATAAACACGATGTTCTCTTGCTTACAGCGTTCAGCAAATCGGCTGTTTTCTGATAACAATCCATATCCCGGGTGGATCGCGTCGGCATTTGCTTTTTTTGCCGTCTCTATGATTCTCTCTATATTTAAATAACTTTCATTGACTCTTGATTCCCCGATCAAATAAGCCTCTGTTGCGGCTTTTGTATGGGGCGCTTCCTTGTCTGCTTCTGAATAAACCGCGACTGTTTTGATGCCTAGACGGCTGCACGTTCGGATAATTCTCATTGCAATTTCTCCGCGGTTGGCGATCAGTACTTTTGTAAACATGATTTCACCTCATTGAGTTGATGATAAGTTGAACATTTCAATGGTTTTTTCTCGCAGTTTATATTTTTGAATTTTGCCTGAAGCTGTCATGGGATAGTCGTCTGTAAAAATCACATAACGCGGAATTTTGTGGCGGGCGATTTTTCCTTTGCAATAGGCTTTAAGCTCATCAGATGAAACGCTTTTACCGTCTTTTAGTTTAATCCAGGCTGCAGCCTCCTCCCCGAATTTGGCGTCAGGCACTCCAACGACCTGTACATCTAAAACAGCGGGATGCCGGTATAAAAATTCTTCAATTTCCCGCGGATAAATGTTCTCGCCACCTCTGATGAGCATATCTTTTAATCTTCCGGTGATACGGCAGTACCGGTCTTCATCCATGACAGCAAGATCTCCTGTAAATAGCCATCCGTCATGATTGATTGCTTTTCTGGTCGCTTCTTTGTCTTTATAATAGCCTTTCATGACGTGATAGCCGCGGGTGCATAGCTCTCCCTGCACGCCTCTTTGAACTTCTTGGCATGTCCCGGGCTCTACAATTTTTACTTCAGTATGTGGCAGGGCTCGGCCGGTTGTTTCGACTCTTCTTATGAAGGAATCATTTGCCCTCGTTTGCGTAATGACCGGTGAGGCTTCTGTTTGTCCATAGGCGATCGTAATGTCTTTCATGCCCATCCTTTCAATCACAGCTTTCATTACTTCACTTGGACAGGGAGAGCCGGCCATGATGCCTGTTCGGAGCGTTGATAGATCATATGCATCAAAATCCGGATGATGCAGCTCGGCGATAAACATGGTAGGCACACCATGCAGCGCTGTGCATTTCTCTTTTTCTACCGTTTTAAGGACGGTAACGGGATCAAATTCTGGAACAGGTATCATGGCTGCCCCGACGGACACACATGCCAAAACCCCGAGCACGCATCCGAAGCAGTGAAAAAACGGAACCGGGATGCACATGCGGTCTTGAGAGGATAAAGCCATACATTCAGCGATATTGGCAGCGTTATTGATGACATTAAAATGGGTCAGCATCACGCCTTTAGGAAACCCTGTTGTTCCTGATGTGTATTGCATGTTAATCACATCGTCTTTATCCAGGCCGTTCATTCTTGCTTTCAGCTCAGCATCTGTCACTGTTTTCGCCAATATCTTTATATCGTCCCAATGATACAAGCCAGGCAATCGTTTATTGCCAATATAGATCAGCGTTTTTAAAAAGGGATATCGTTCAGATTTCAGTTGGCCGGGCTTTGCTTCTTGCAGTTCTGGTATTAAACTGTTCACGATGTCTGGATAAGAAGTGCCTCTGTATGAATCCATGATGATAAGTGCCGCGGCATCCGATTGCTTTAACAAGTAATCAAGCTCGTGTGCTTGATAATTGGTATTGACGGTTACGAGCACGGCTCCGATCTTCGCAGTTGCGAACTGGACGGCAAGCCATTCAGGGATATTAGAAGCCCATATGGCGACGTGGTCTCCTTTTCCAATCCCCATCCGCATGAGACCTTTAGCGGTTTGGCGGCACAGACTGTCAAATTGGGCGTAAGTATAGCGGATATTTCGGTCTGGATAAACAACCGCGTCTCGATCGGCATGCGCTTCAGCTGTTTGTTCCAGCAGCCTGCCAATTGTGGAATGGATGAGTTCAGCCATTGATTGTTCCTCCTTTCTTAATAATTAGAAAGCGTTTACATTTTCATTTTAAAAGCTGTCTGGCGATCACGAGACGCTGAATTTCAGATGTGCCTTCACCGATTTCCATTAATTTTGCATCCCGCAGCATCCGTTCCACCCCGTACTCTTTCATATATCCTGAACCTCCATGGATTTGAATGGCTTGATTGCAAGCTCTAGTCGCCATTTCAGATGCGAACAGCTTGGCGTACGCCGCTTCTTTTGTAAACGGGCGGTTATGGTCTTTCAGCCAGGCGGCTTTTAACACCATTTGCCGTGCCAGATCAATTTCCATCGCCATGTCAGCAAGCTTAAATTGAATCGCTTGAAAGGAAGAAATCGGCTGTCCAAATTGCTTCCTTTCTTTCGCATATGCCAATGATGCGTCAAGTGCCGCCTGGGCAATGCCAACCGCAAGAGCAGCAATGGAGATTCGCCCGCCGTCCAGCGTATATAGAAATTGTTTAAATCCTTTTGTTGGATCGCCGAGTAAGTTGCCTGCAGGCACTCTTACATCCTCAAGCAAAATTTCTGCTGTATTCGAACCGCGTACGCCCATTTTATCGTAGGGGCTCGTAATCGTAAGTCCTTGTGTGTCAGTCGGCACAATCAATGCGGAGATGATGTTTTTTCCGTCTTTGTTTTTGCCTGTTACCGCGGTCACAATAACTGTGCGTGCGTAGCTTGCATTTGTGATCCAGCACTTTTCGCCGTTGATTACATATTCGTCACCATTTGAAATCGCTTTTGTTTGAGTGCCTCCCGCATCTGAGCCGGCATTTGGTTCCGTCAGGCCGAATGATCCGAGTGCTGTGCCCGAAGCCAGCGGCGTCAAATGCGTCCGTTTTTGTTCTTCTGTTCCAAAGTAATAAAGAGGGCTGGCGCCTAATGAGACCGCTGCAGCGTAGCTTAATCCAGTACTGCCGCAAGCTTTGCCCACTTCTTCAACCGCTAAGGCATATGAAATCGTATCACCGCCAGATCCGCCGTACTCTTCTGGAAATGGAATACCCATCAGTCCGAGTTCACCCATTTTTTTAAATGTTTGGATCGGGAACTCGCCCGTTTGATCTACATGTTCAGCGTGAGGAGCAATTTCTTTTTTCGCAAAATCTTTTACCATTTCACGCACCATTTGTTGTTCTTTTGTCAGCTCAAAATTCACGTCGTTTCCTCCTTCACATCTTTGTAACATCCTATTAGGCGAGTTCTATAATCATTCCCTGACAAGAAAAGTCTGAAAATTAAAACTGGATCATTTTTTATGTGATAATATCAGCGGAATGAGCAAATACATGCCGTAGGCGCAGACCATCCATATCGCAAACGCAATGACTTGGCCCTTTGATAGAGCCGGGAAGATGATAGGATGATTCCAAAGGGAAAGCGTATCAATCAATAAACCGACCACTGACCCCCATATACCGAGTTTGATCACCGCGTACTGTGATCGGTCGAGTTTTTGATAGAGAAAGAATACAAGGCATAAAACAAGAGCGGTGCCCGCTTCCAAGAGAAGAAAGTTCGGCAAAAAGGCTTCTTCAGCCGGATCAGTCAACACAGCGTCTCCGAACAGAACAAAAAATAATGTGGCACCTAACCAAACTAGAAATGAAAACGTAAGGACAAGTCTTAATTGATGGGTAAACATGTTTGATCTCCTTTCGTGTTACATCATTTTTTCAGTCAGCTTCACCAGCATCCATTCGAGCTCTTGATAGACATCTTCGGTTGAAAAATCATCAGAGACGAGAGACTGAATAGCAAGCCCGTCAATTAAAGCATTCAGCATGATCCCCCATGTTGTTAAGGAAACGCCGTCAATTGGAGATGTGCCCCACAATCGAGTGAGCTCTTCTGTCAGAAGTTGATTTTCGGATTGTAAGAGATGACTTAGCTGTTCTTTGATTCGTTCATTTTGAAATCCTGATACGGTCAGCGTTAAAAATAGCCGGTGGAAATCAGCACTATCTTTCGTTCGAGATTTTGCGGACAACAGTGCTTCTCTCAGCTTTTCGATTGACGAAAGGCGGCTGTTTTTTACGTTCGCCCAAGAGCTGCCGCACACGTGGCGAACTACCTCCAGCATGAGGTTTTCTTTCGTGCGGAAATGATAATAAACCGTTCCTTGGCTGACATTGGCTTGTTCTGCAACAGATTTTAACGTCAGTTTTTCTATACCGTTTTCTGAGATGCATTTCTTGGCTGATTCAATGAGTGTCTCTTTTGAAACGACATTTGGTTTTGCCATGGCGATCCTCCTTATGAATCAGTTAGTTAAATAACTAACTCTTACAATTACTATAATATGGAATGTCTGGAGATTCAATACGGATGATTCCCCCTTTTGAATAAATATTTACATGAACTCGTTCTTTAGAATGCCGTAGATTTCTAAATCAACGACTCCTTTGCCAGACCAATAGGAAGCTTGTCTGATGACGCCTTCCTTTATAAATATGTTTTTGAAGAGGACGTTTTTTGAAGCACTATTTTCAGGCATGACTTCAGCCTGTATTCTGTTTACATTGACTTTATGAAATAAAAACTCTATCACCATACTGACAGATTCGGTGGCAATGCTTTTCCCCAATAGTTCTCAGCTAAGAAATACCCAATGGATACCATGTTTACTTTAAGCAAGGGAGAGACTCACAGAATGTGGAAGCGGTGTTTGCACATTTTCCAGCATTGGAATCGAGAACCTAGTACTAAGTAAAATTGAAGAGATCCATGTACAGGACGTGTTTTCGATCTATGATAATGAAAAAGTATTCGAGTACTGCGGGATCGTCCCGAAACATAACATAAAATCAATTTTTAAAAAAAGACGACTTCGAAAGCCGTCCTTCTCATTTCTTATTTTGTTGTTCGTTTGGAAGCCTTGCTTTCGTTATGAAGCCGGTCTGCTGATGTGACATAATACGTATATTTCTTGTTAGGATCTCCCGTGTTATCTAAGAAGGTTTGCTGCTCATGTGTTTTTCTTTGCGTTGCCAGCAATGTTTTGTGCTTTTTCTCTTCGGCTCTGTATATTGCATAATAGGCTGTTTCTTTCGTTTTTTGATTTGATGGATGGTCTTTAATCTGCAGAAGATTGCCGTTTTTGTTTTCGATGACTTTCGTAAGCTTCGGTTTTTTTGGAGCGGTTCTGTCAAGCCAAGGCATTTGTGGAACCAATGCCGGCTTGCTGTAAAGATCAGTGATGAGCCTGTCTTTGATGCCAAGCGGATTTTTGTTGAGGTCCTTGAGGCTGAAATGCATGCTTCCTTTCACCAGCTCAAGCTGTTGGTTCAAAGTGATTTGCCGCACATATTCCTCGGGGTCGGACCAAGGCGGATCAAAATTGTTATTGATTTTATATGCTGCCTGGCCAATATATAAGTGAACAGGCCTATTTTTAACTTCATTGCTCCACCAATCAGCCAGCACGTCGTAAGCCGCTGCGTTAAAGCCGATACTCCAATAAATTTGCGGAGCGATATAATCGATGTCACCTTCTTGGATCCAATGTCTTGTGTCTGCATATAGGTCGTCATAATTTCTGACGCCTGCTTTTGTATTCGATCCGGTCGGGTCATCAGCGGCGTTTCTCCATACGCCAAAGGGACTGATGCCAAATTTGACATACGGTTTTGCAGCTTTAATTGTTTGGTTGATTTGTTTGACAAGCTGGTTCACATTGTCCCGCCGCCAGTCATCAATATTAGAAAAAGCGTGTTTTCCGTATTGTTCATACTGTGCTTGATCAGGAAATTCCTTTCCCGCTATTTTATAAGGGTAAAAATAATCATCCATATGAACGGCATCGATATCATAATGTTTGACGACTTCTTCAATGCCTTTAACGATAAAATCTCTCGCTTCTGGGATGCCTGGATGGTAATACAGCTGGTTTCCGTAGGCGGCAACCCAGTCTGGATGTTTTCTTGCCGGGTGATCTTCAGACAATTTATTAAGATCTGTATGATTCATCGTAATACGGTAAGGATTAAACCAGGCGTGAAATTCCAAATTGCGTTTGTGGGTTTCTTCAATCATAAATGCAAGCGGATCATAGCCCGGGTCTTTCCCTTGGACACCTGTTAAGTATTCAGACCAAGGTCCGTAAGCGGACGGATAAAAGGCATCAGCCGTTGGTTTAATCTGAACAATAACGGCATTCATCCCCATTTTTTGTACATCATCCAGCAGTTTGCTATACTCCTGCTTTTGCTTTTCAACCGATAACCCTTTTTTTGACGGCCAATCAATGTTCAATACGGAAGCTATCCATACGGCTCTCAGCTCCCTGTCAGACTGCGCATTGGCCATAAACGGAACGGAGATGACAAACGTTCCGACGATCAAGCTGACAAGGAAACGGACAATCGACTTTTGGCAAACCTTCATTCTGTTTCTTCTCCCCCATTACATCACTTTCACTATTCGCTATTACGGTATTCCCGGGCTATAAAAGGGTGATTAACAGAATGAAGAAATCAGGATTTATGTCTATCTCACTAAATAAACGAAAAAAGTCCTAAAGCATGTTGTGAGCCGCTTTTAGGACTTTTTATCATTCATCATGGTTTGCAGGTTTTTTAACACATCAATGAGTTTTACGCCGACACCGACAGCCGTTTCTAGGATCGCTTGTGCTCCGGCGATGGCTAAAATAAAGATAAGCGGTATTGCAATACGAGGCAAAAAAAGATAGCCAAGTCCGATCAAGATGGCACACCAAACACCGGCACACCAGTAGCAATTGAGCATGTATCCAAAGTTAGAAGCCGGCACGCTTTTTTCGTCTACATGCCCGTTTTGATCAACAATCCTTTTCTTTTTCATAAAAGGTTTTCGGATAAATTCTGTGATTTTGTCGAATACAATCAAATGTGTCAGCCTGTAACTGGCTAGAATCAGCATGATAAATGTAAGAAAAGATAGGTGATCCATGAGAAGCCTCCAAGAAAAAGGATGATGTTATCATTCCCTAGTGTCCTTTATCCATTCTTGATACAAAAAGAAAGACGGACAGAGAATGCATGCCTCTGTCCGCTAATTCGCTTATCGTTTTTGCAGTATCGCGTTATTTAAAGCGATCTTGTCTATTATGTCGAGGATGATGTCAGCATTTTTTTCAGCATATGTGCCTTCCAGCATGTCTTTATGAGCGCCAAAGCCCGTGTACTCACTGTAGGTTCCGCAGGCGCCTTCCCATTTCGTCAAGCCTGTATGCCCGCTGGTTTCGGTTTGAATTCCAGCTTCAATGAAATGAATGTTTGCTTTGATGCGCCCTTCATTCAGCAATTGTGCCCAATATGCCTGATAGTTTCTTTTTTTCTTGATCACCTTTTCTCTGACCGCTTCAGGCAGATATGCTGCAGATTCGTCATTCCTGGTATCGATAGGCAAAGATTGTTTTTTTAGATAAGCGTCCACGATAATGAAGTCGCTGACTTCCAATCCTTTGCGCTCCATAGCCTGTGCCACTTCAAAAGCCAGATTTCCGCCTGCGGAGTAGCCTAATAAAACGTATGAGCCTTCAGGCTGTATGTCCGTGATGCAATTAACATATTGTTCAATGCGGGTGTCGTGTTCAATAAAGTGAAATCCGTAGACAGATGCCTTGTCATTCAGCAATAAAGCAAGGTCTTTGAAATAAATGCCAAATCCTGATATCGGCGGGAAGCAGAATAGGTTTTGCACGCCGTGCTGGTTCAATTTGATCACATGCTGTTCATTTGCGGCTGTCAGCTGTTTAGAGTAAAGTGTTTTGGCAAGCTGAGCGATTGTCGGATGTTCGAATAACAAATCAATCGGTATATCAATTTGCTGCTGGTGCTTCAGTGTGTGTATGACCTGCAGCGCTTTTAGTGAATGTCCGCCTAGAGCAAAGAAGTCATCATCAATACTGATTGTGTTAACACCGAGAACTTGTTTCCAAATGTTCGCCAATTCTTCCTCAACCAAGTTTCTTGGCAATGTGATGTCCTTCCGTTTGTCAGGCTTATTTTCTGGAATAGGAAGAGCGCTGCGGTCTATTTTTCCGTTTCCAGTAAGCGGCATCCGTTTCACAGGCACCCAGTGCTGCGGGATCATATAGTCTGGAAGCACACGCGCCAAATCGACACGTATTTCCTTTTCTGTTCGTTTGTCATCGCCGACGTAATGAGCGTACAGCTGTCCCTCTCCGTCAATTTCTCTCATTGTCACTGCCGCTTCCTGCACGCCTTCCATTTCTAACAGACGCGCTTCAATTTCGGCGGGCTCAATTCGTTTTCCGCGGATTTTGATCTGCCTGTCGATCCTGCTGATGTATTCTAAGTTTCCATCGGGCAGCCAGCGCGCCAGATCACCGGTACGGTATATTTTTTCTCCAGGCAAGAAAGGATGTGGAGAAAAAACAGCATTTGTCAGGTCATCTCTGTTCAAATAGCCTTTAGCGACTCCATCGCCGCCTACACAAAGCTCGCCGGGAACGCCTATTGGCAAAAGTTGCCCTTTTGCATCTAAGATATAAGCGGTGCTATTGCTGATTGGTTTCCCAATCGGAATCGGCCCTGCATAGTCTCTTTTCATCTTAAAAAAGGTTGAAAATGTCGTGTTTTCCGTAGGTCCGTAAATATTATGAAGCGCGAGATCAGGACAGGCGTGTCTGACAGCATTCATCAGCGCAGGAGAGAGTGCTTCTCCTCCGACATATAACGTATGGAGCCCGCTGAACATGTCTGCTTGTACCTGTGCCAGCTGATTAAAAAGAGCTGTCGTTAAAAATAGCACTGTGATGCCATTTTCAATCAAATATGCCCCAAACCGATCAGGTGACAGCAGTGTCGATTTATCAATGATATGAAGGCTTGCGCCATGTAAAAGCGCCCCGAACATTTCAAAGGTGACGGCGTCAAAGCTGATAGATCCAGTCAGAATAAATCGGTCATCACCAGACGCAGACGTATAATTGTTATTGCTGACAAGGGACACGACATTGCGATTGGTGATCATGACACCTTTCGGCCGGCCTGTTGATCCTGAGGTATACATGATGTATGCAAGATCATCCGGGCTGGAGCTGATGTTGATAGGATCGTTCTCTTTCAACAATCCCTGCGCATCTGAAATGATACATGTTCCTGAGAACGCAGCGTTTTGCTCCAGCCCCTTTTGAACAATCAGCATTTTTGCTTGCGTTTCCTCAAGCATAAAGCTGACTCGTTCAGGAGGGAGCTCAGCATCAAGCGGGAGGTATGCTCCCCCTGCTTTTAAAACGGCAAGCACACTGATCATGAATTCGGGAGAATGAGCAGCCAATATTCCGGCTGTCTCGTTTTTCCGAAACCCTTTTTGACATAACTCTCCGGCGAGTGAATTAGAGCGTTTATCAAGCTCTTCATACGAAAAAGACATATTCCCATACACAAGTGCGGTATGGTCTGGCGTTTTTTCTGCTTGTTCTCGAAATAAATCGATAATTGTATGATTCTTTGGATACTCTGTTTTTGTATTGTTGAACTGTGTGACAATCTGCTCTTTTTCTGTAGCATCAAGAAAAGAAAAATCAGCAATTGGCGTATCAGGGTGATGGGCCGCTGTGCTTAGCGCTTGTGTAAATTGCCTTTTGATACAGCTAATCCAGGCAGCATCGTAAATGAACGCATTATAGCTGAATTTGATGATCAGTTCTTCGCCGGGAGCAACGACTAGATTAAAGTTATATCCTGATTGCTCAGATACCTTCACTTGATCGATTTGCAGTGGTGAATCCGCGGAATCGGCGATTTTCTGCTGTATCGGATAGTTTTCAAAGACAATAATGTGATCAATCAGTTCCTGTTTTAATGCGGTGTTTGCCTGAATATCAAATAGAGGCTGGCAGGTGAACGGCTCAGCTTCCAGCATTTCTTTCTGGCATCGTCTGAGCAGTTCTTGGAACGTTTCGTCTTGCTGTGTTTTAATGCGAACCGGAATGGTATTGATAAACAATCCTATCATTTGCTCCACGCCCGGAATTTCTGACGGTCTGCCTGATACAACCGCACCAAATACAACGTCGTCGGTGCGGTTATATTGCTGGAGCATAACGCCCCAGACGGCCTGGATTAGGGTAGCGAGGGTGACGCCGTGTTGTTTGGCAGTCTCTTTCAGCTTGTCAGTCAGTGACTTACTTAATGAAAATACCAAATCTTCACGGAGATACCCCTCTTTTGTTTCTTCATCAGACACACGAGGCAGCGGTGATGGGGTGCTGTAGTTTTTTAAATATGAATCCCAGTACTCCGCCGCTGTTTCTTTGTCACGGTTTGTCAGCCAGGAAATATAGGTGCTGTATGGACGGACAGGGGCTAAAGAAAGTGTTTTACCTGTACAGATAGATTGATAAATCTGCATAAATTCCTGAAGAACGATGCCAAGGCACCAGCCGTCCATTAAAATGTGATGATGGCTCCAGACACAGACATGCTCATCTTTAGCTGTTTTGAACAGAGAAATCCGCATCAGCATGTCTTTTTGCAAATCAAAGCCTTTTTGTTTGTCTCTTTCCTTAAAGCATTCAATATACTCATTCTGGTCGTTTGGTGGCAGATGGGAAATGTCTTCGCTGCACAAATGAAATTCGCGTTCTGTCATCACGACTTGCCGAGGTCCCGACAAATGCGGGACGTGCGGCAAAAAAACGGTTCTGAAAATGTCATGGCGGTCGATGATGGTTTGAATGCTGCGCTGAAACCATTCATAGCTGAGGCTTCCTTTAATGGTGAAGAGCGACTGTTCAACGTATGCTCCCTCCTCTTTACGGAGGAAGGAATGAAAGAGCATTCCCTCCTGCATGTGACTCAGAGGATAAATGTTCTTAATTTTTTTGATGTTATCCATAATGTCTGCACCTTTCTTCACGGATTCATTAGTGAAAACTGAGCATATCAGCAATCTCTTGCAGGGCGTCCTCGGTTAGTTCTTGATCATCGAAATCACTGATAGTCTTTTCTGTTTCTCTTTTGTTTTGGCAGTGTTCAATCAGCTGTAATAAAAATTGACGGCATTTTTCGCTAAGCTGTTCGATGGTTTTATGCTGAAAACGGGTAGTGTCATAAGTCATATTGACAGTCATTTTCCCTTCTGCAGCGATTGCACTGATATCCAGTAACTGTTCACGATTCCATGTTGTGCTGATATCATCCCCTGCACCCAGCGGAGAGAATGAGAAGGCGTCTTCTTCAGGTGCTTCAGCTGGGCTGCTGCTTTCAAATTGCCCCAGATAATTGAAGCTGATTTCTGGCGCATGTATGAAATCGATGTCTTTTTTGTCAGGCGGCGTCAAGTATTTAATGACACCGTAGCCGAATCCTTTGTCCGGTACGCGTCTCAGTGTATCTTTTGTTGTTTTTAGCACATGAACCATGTATTCTTCCGAATCTGGAAAGTCTGTGTTCAGTTTAACCAATAACGGATAAATGGCGGTAAACCATCCAACCGTACGGCTCACATCTATCCCGTCTAATACACCCTCTCGCCCGTGTCCCTCTAATGATAGTTTGAAGGCGGATCGATTGGTCCAATGGTGCAGCGCAAGAATGACAGAAGACAGCAGCATGTCCTGCGTATCAGTGTTATATGCGCTGTTGGCGTCTTTTAAGAGCGCAGCTGTCTCTTTCTCGTTTAAGGTAAACGAAATCGTGGACCGTTGTCCCACATGTACTCTAGTCTCGGCGATTTGATCAAAAGGCAGTGCCTCTGTTCGATATTCTTCGGTTTCGCGCCAATACTTAAGTTGTTTCATAAGCTGCTGGCTTTCGGCATAGTATGAGAGCTTTTTTGTGTACGCTTTGAATGAACTTGTTTTAGGCGGCAGCTGGATCTCTTCCCCGCCGGCAGCTTGGTGATAGCCTAAAGCCAAATCTTCAAGCAGCACTCGCCACGAAATACCGTCAACAACGAGGTGATGAGCAGATAAAAATAAGAAATCACCGTCAATTGTGTGAAAAAGACTGGCTTGCAGCAGCGGACCATTCTTCAAATCCATTTTCTGCTGAATATCAAGTACATGGGTTTTGATAAGAGGTTCATAAGGCCTATGACCATCAGTGCCGTCCGAAGCCGACAAATCAATAATCTGAAGGCCGTACAGCGCGTCGTCCGAATGACTGAGCGGCCGATTATATTGTCTCCACTTTCCTTGTTCATTCTGTGTAAATACCATCCGCAGCGCATCATGATGACTCGTTATTGCTTTTAACGTTTTACGAAGTGCTTCCTCTTGTACAGGAGTGCTCCGATGCAGCATAACGGACTGATTAAAATGGTGTCTTTCTTTTATATGTTGAGAAAGAAACCATTTCTGAACAGGCGACCATTGTACGTCTCCCTCAATCGCAGCTTGGCTGGAACTTGTATCTGAATCACGGATATAAGCTGCCAATTCTTGAATGGTCGGATGGCTAAACAAATCTTTTACTGCCATTTGCTTTCCTATCCGATGAAGCCGCGCGGATACCTGTAACGCTTTGATCGAATCTCCTCCAAGTTCAAAAAACGAATCAGCAGTTCCAATTTTTTCTGCCCCCAGTACTTCTGTCCATATATCCGCCAGTATTTGTTCCATCTTGCTGGCTGGGGCGAGGAATGGACGTTCAGCTCCGCTCTTCGATACGGGTTTCGGAAGTGCTCTGCGATCCAGCTTTCCGTTTGGTGACAAAGGAAGTGCATCCAGTTTTTCAATAAACGCAGGGTGCATAAACACCGGCAGCTTGTTTTGTAATTCCGAGCGTACAGTATTTGTGCTCAACTCTGGTTTTGTCACAACATAAGCGCTTAATTCGGTTTGTCCTGACGCTGTTACATGAGCAACTACTGCGGCGTCTTGTACACCGTTTATACAACGGATGACCGATTCAATTTCTTTCGTTTCTACACGGTATCCTCTGATTTTGACTTGATCATCGATTCTTCCCAGATATTCGAGTGTTCCGTCGGCCATCCATCTGGCGGCGTCTCCTGTTCGGTACATTCGTGTTTCAGGTTTGAAAGGGTTCTTTGTGAAGGCTCTCTCTGTCTGTTCCGGAAGATTGACGTACCCCCTTGCAAGCCCTGTTCCAGCTATACAAAGTTCTCCCGCAACACCGATTGGCTGAAGCTGATGACTGCTATTTAAAATCAGTACTTGAGTCCCGTCAATCGGTTGGCCGATGCTTACGCATGTCTGCTTTTCCATATGTCTCATGACGGTTGTTGCCACGCTGTTTTCTGTAGGTCCATATTCGTTGGCGAGTTCGGTATGCGGACAAATGGCCAAGCTGCGGTGGATCAATTCGCGGTCAACTGCTTCTCCCGCTAGTGTGACGACTCTAAGTGTCTTTACATCTGCCGGCTGCACTACGTCCAAAAGCGCTCGATATAAAACAGGCACAATAATCATATGTGTAATCCGGTGACGAGACAGCTGATGCTTAATGGCCAGAATGTCCTTCGCTTCCTCTTCATGAAGCAGAACTGCTTTTGCACCTGACAAAAGCGGTGTGAACATACTAGTTAAAAAGCCGTCAAATGAGAAAGAAAAGAGCTGCAGGATGGCATCTGTCTCGTTGAATGCATAAGTGTTTCGCCGCCACAGAAGCGTGTTGGCGATGCCTTTATGCTCGACCATCACCCCTTTTGGACGACCCGTCGTTCCTGAAGTATAAATGATATAAGCCAAATGATGGGCAGACGACACTTGCGGCAGCGGCGATTTGTCATATGCCTCCGCGCTCTCTATCGTCAAGATCTCCCCTTCAAAATCAGCAAGTTCTCCCCAATCCGCTTCATTTATTGTCATTAGCAGTTTCATTTCGCTGTCGCTTAGGATATAGCGTTTCCTTTCCGCCGGGTATGCAGGATCAATGGGCACGTAACAGCCTCCGGCTTTCCACACACCAAGTATGGCTGCTACCATATTGAACGAACGATGCATCATGATGCCTACTGGTGTGTCCGGTTTAACACCTCGGCTACGCAATGTACGTGCGATTCCATTTGACCACTCGTCCAACTCTTGATAAGTCAGTGTTTTGTCTCCGCTGACAAGTGCAGATGCTTTTGGTGTTCGTGCAGCTTGCTGTTCAAACAATTGACTGATTGTTTGTACTTCGTACTGATTCGCTTGCCCGGTGTTAAACTCATTGAGCAGCTGGTTCCGCTCCTCTTGTGTCAGGATGTCGATATGGTTGAGTGTCACCTCCGGATGTTTGCCGATGATGCGAAGTATATTTGTCAAGTGCGACGCCCAGCGTTCAATGGTGGTTTTCTCAAACAGTGCTGTTGAATATTCAAAAATGAAATGGATGGTTTCGTCACCCTCAGATGCTTGTAATGTCAAATCGAATTTAGACACGAGATGAGAAACTTGTACCGGTTTCATTTGCAAATCATGCAGTTGCAATGGCTCGTTATCATTATTTTGAACAACTAGCATGGCATCAAACAGCGGGTTTCTGCTCATATCCCTTGTCAATTCAAGCTTATCGACAAGCTCTTCGAACGGATAATCCTGATGCTCATAAGCTTCCAATGCAGTCTCGCGCACTTCCTGCAAATACTGTACAAATGGCTTCCCGCCCTCCGGGCGTGTCCGCAGCGCCAGCGTGTTCACAAACATGCCGAGTATCGGCTCAAGATCCTTGTGCGGCCGGCCGGCAATTGGCGAGCCGACGATGATATCTTCCTGTCCGCTTAAGCGTGACAATAACGCTGTGTAGGCCGCAAGGAGCACCATGTACAGTGTGCTTCCGTTCTCCCGTGCCAGCTTGTGAAGACCTGATACCGCTTCTTGATCAAGCGTAAATGAGACCTTGTCACCCGCGAAGCTTCGCACCGGCGGGCGGGGTTGATCAGCCGGGAGATCCAGCACTGGCAGCTCGCCCTCGAGCTGCTTCAGCCAGTACGCCTCCTGCGTTTTGTACGCGTCCCCTGTTTTAAATCCTTCTTGCCATACGGCATAATCTTTATATTGAATGTGAAGCGCCGGAAGGGTCCGGTTGTTGTACAGCTCCCCGAATTCCCGAATCAGAATGTTGACGGAAACACCGTCTGAAATGA
>NZ_MOEO01000001.1:0-828291 GCF_001875785.1 Bacillus sp. FMQ74
ATGTTTTTAATCATTGTATTAGATATAGGTGAATAATTGATCTTTCGATTTTTATTGGTGTATAAAGTAACAATTCCATTTTCTAAATCAACGTCTTTTATTTTGATGTTTATTACAGTTGATAATCTATTTCCAGTATCTAATAAATAAGATACGAGCAACCAGTTTCTCCATTCTACAAAACCACATTTTTTGAAATCAGGTGGTGCTAAAAGCCTTTTTATTTCATCTTCCGTATATGGTTCTTTTCGTGGCTCATCAATTTTTATCAACTGAATTTTAAAATCATTGAAATAACCTTCATCCATGCACCAATAAAGGAAAGCACGAGTATGGCGGAGATAAGTATTTATTGTAGTGTCTTTGATGTTTAATTCAAATAACCAACGTTTGAAATTTTCCAAAACCGTTTTGTGTATGTCCGAGGGGGAGGTAAGACCCTCAAGCTCAATAAATTTGAAAAAATGGATAAGATTGTTGTCATAAGATTTTATTGTTTTGGGCGAAAGGTTTTTAGTCTTATTCTCCAACTGAAATTCATTGAATAAATCTTTAATAGTCCTCCATTCATTAGTACGTCTAAAGCGTGTTTTCCCCAAATTATTACATCTCCTTTTAATAAAATTTGATGTAATAAACATAATCAAGCGTGAATTACTTGCAGAAAATCGAAGAAAATTAGGTTAGAGCTGCGATTTATCAACACTTTGTCCTTATAAGGTGGTGGGTGCTCGACTCAAAATCGTGTTCCTTCTGGAGTGTCGGTTCGACCCCGACCACCGGTATACTGAAGAACCCGTTTCTTATTTAGAAACGGGTTTTTATTTTATCGAAGAAAAGGAGCCTCAGCTCCTTTTTTACTTACTCAGCGTATTGGTCTAGGATCTCTTCTAGTACCTCTCCTAGCTCTTCTGCATCTTCAAGCTCTGATTGGCTGAAACGGACGCGTACAAGCTGTTCTCCGTCATTATACATCTCTTCCAGCCATCCTCGCAGTCCTCTTGCCCTGCGGTCGACTTCGAAAATGATTTCCAAACCGTCTTCGTCTAAAAGGAAAATGAGCTCTAATTCATCAAGCATCTGACGATAATATCCGGAAGTCGGAACGAACTCGAATTCTTGAACGAATGGAAGACGGCGCTGGAAGTAGGGCGCTTGTTCGCAGTCTGCTTCGTTAAGACGGAAGCCCAGGTTTTCGATAGCTTCCAGGACATTTTCAATCCAAGGGTGCGCTTCAACGCAAATGCGGTCATGATCGGATTTATCGATACCGCCTTGAATGTCAAGGTCTGTCACCACGGCAACCTCTACTTTCCCTACAGTGATCGGCGTATCTAGAGGCAGAGTGAATGTGAACGGAAATTGATGCTCTTCTCCAGGCTGAATGGCAAATGAACCAGTGACCCGGAAAGAATGAATTGTAGCGTATTTCCGGTGCTCTTCGTCGTCTTTTACGATGACGTACCTGGTGTTAAGCTGTAAGTCAATATAGCGGATGTCCTGAGCGATTTTTCCGCCTTTGACGTGTACAGTTCCCCGTACTTTTTCTCCTGGAAAATATGCATCTTTCTCTAAAATTGTATCGACTTTTGCAGCTCCGATTCCGGCACTTGCCGCAAGTTTCTTAAAAAATGACATGTTTGATCTTCCCCTTTTTCTTTTTCTCAACAGATATACGCAAGAAGGAGAAAAAAAGATTCATTCGATTCATACTTTTTTCCTATTATTCATCTAAGCCTAGGGGCAGACTAAGAATAATATTGAAAACAAAGGAGTAGGTGGAAGTGAATAAAGAAAATTTGGTTGCAGATGAATTACACAGAATGTTTTTGGCTGGTGAGCTGCAAATCACAGTAGAGGAGGATATAAACAATATTTCCGAAAGGCTGAGAAACGGCGATCTCAGTTTAGACCGATTAAGCGGTGAAGACGCGTTTATAAAAGAAACGGTAAACGAGGCTTTAAGAAGAGTGGAGCAATAAAAAAGAGACGGCATCTCATCTTTGAGATCCCGTCTCTTTTTGTAGTCTTTGCTGCAAGATAAAAGTGAATCGATTTGAAATTGCTTATCCAAGCCACCCTTTTTCCAATAGAAGATCTGACAGTTCATCATGGAGATGGACAGCTGTATCTAATTGATCATGCAATGCTCTTCTGATGTGGGGATTTTCGGCTTCTGTTATTGCGACAGTGTATTTATTAATGTTGGTTTTTATTGTTGTTAACAAATCAAGAATATCTTTGGGACAAAGACTTTGTTCAATGGGAAACCACCTCCTTTGTTTTTTTAGCAGCTCCTGATAAGAAAGTATTTGGCTTTGTTTCTTGCTTCTATACAAAATGCTATAATAAGCAACAAATTTTGTTGGGGGGTGTGATGATGAAGCAGATTATTGCGATGGGGGGCGGGGGTTTTTCGATGGAGCCGGATAATTTGTCCCTCGATCAATATATCCTCAATCAATCAGAACGAGAGCAGCCTCGTATTTGTTTTTTGCCGACGGCGAGCGGAGATTCCCAAAACTATATTCAGCGGTTTTATCATGCATTTCAAACACTGGATTGCGTGCCGTCTCATTTATCTTTGTTTAAGCCGCCATCAACAGATTTAGCTGGAAATGGACGTGATTTATGTTGGCGGGGGAAATACGCGGAATTTACTTGTGTTATGGAAAGAGTGGGGGCTGGATCATATTCTCAGGGAAGCATGGAAGAACGGTGTGGTTTTAGCTGGATTAAGTGCCGGTGCGATCTGCTGGTTTGAAGAAGGGGTGACAGATTCAGCCGGACCGCTGACAAGTTTGAAAAGTTTAGGTTTTTTGCAAGGGAGCTTTTGTCCCCATTATGACGGGGAAAAGGATCGGAGACCGGCATACCACCAGCTGATAGCTAACGAATTCTTGTGCAATGGCTATGCGGCGGACGATGGAGCGGCTCTCCATTTCATAAATGATCAGCTGTTTCAGACTGTGAGTTCAAGATCGTATGCAAAGGCATATCGGGTGATGAAGGGGGAACATGGGATATCTGAAATCCCGTTGCCTGTCAAATATTTGGGATGAATTAGCTGAATATTTTCTATATTCCTCTTTTTTTTCGATTGGTTTTATGTTAAGATGAGTCCGAAATCAATAGTTACTGGGGGTGCCCGCTTTCGGGCTGAGAGAGAAGGTAAGCTTCTTAACCCTTTGGACCTGATCTGGTTCGTACCAGCGTGGGGAAGTAGAGGAATTGTTTTTATTATTGTCGTGCTGGGCAATAATATGTTTCTTTCTGACTGTAACCGGGTTCATATATATGAATCCGGTTTTTTGTGCTGGTTATGGGCTTGATTTTGTCCTTTCAAATGTAGAGAGGGGAAGGATAAGTAATGCAAAACAATTCAGTGCAGCAAGCCAACATTTCTATTATGTCAAGTTTTTCGGGTAGCAAAAAGGTATACGTGGAGGGTTCTTCTTCAGACATCCAAGTGCCGATGAGGGAGATTACATTGAGTCCGACGACGGGATCGTTCGGCGAGGAGGAAAACGCACCTGTGCGTGTCTATGATACAAGCGGACCTTATACGGACCCCGAAGTTACTATTAATATTCAAGAAGGATTAAAGCCGCTCCGCCAAAAGTGGATTACAGAGCGCGGTGATGTGGAAGAATATGAAGGTCGTGCTATAAAACCGGAAGATAACGGTTATAAAAAAGCAAATCCAAACGTAAGCTACCCAGGGCTAAAGCGGAAACCGCTTAGGGCGAAGGCTGGTCATAATGTCACTCAAATGCACTATGCCAAAAAGGGAATCATTACACCTGAGATGGAGTTTATCGCTATTCGGGAGCATGTGTCTCCCGAATTTGTAAGAGACGAGGTAGCAAGCGGCCGGGCAATCATTCCTTCAAACATTAATCACCCTGAAAGCGAGCCAATGATTATCGGCCGGAATTTTCATGTGAAGATTAATGCGAATATCGGGAATTCAGCTGTTACGTCATCCATTGAAGAAGAAGTGGAAAAAATGACGTGGGCCATCCGCTGGGGCGCAGATACAATGATGGATCTCTCTACAGGAAAAGATATTCATACGACGCGTGAATGGATTATTCGCAATTGTCCTGTGCCTGTGGGAACTGTTCCGATTTATCAGGCGCTTGAAAAAGTAAACGGCGTAGCGGAGGATTTAACGTGGGAGATTTATCGTGATACGCTGATCGAGCAGGCAGAGCAGGGAGTGGATTATTTTACGATTCACGCGGGTGTTTTGCTTAGGTATGTGCCGCTGACTGCCAAACGGACAACCGGTATCGTGTCACGCGGGGGAGCAATTATGGCACAGTGGTGTCTGGCTCACCATCAAGAAAGCTTTTTATACACTCATTTTCAAGAGATCTGTGAAATCATGAAAGCGTATGATATTGCGTTTTCTCTTGGGGATGGCCTGCGTCCCGGATCAATCGCCGATGCCAATGACGAAGCACAGTTTGCTGAATTAGAGACGCTTGGAGAGCTGACGCAAATCGCGTGGAAGCATGATGTTCAGGTGATGATTGAGGGTCCTGGACATGTTCCGATGCATAAAATCAAAGAGAACGTCGATAAACAAATGGACATTTGTAAAGAAGCACCTTTTTACACGTTAGGGCCGTTGACAACGGATATTGCCCCGGGATATGACCATATTACTTCAGCGATCGGAGCGGCGATGATCGGTTGGTATGGGACAGCAATGCTATGTTATGTAACGCCGAAGGAGCATTTAGGGCTGCCAAACCGTGACGATGTTCGTGAAGGAGTCATTACATATAAGATCGCTGCGCACGCTGCGGACCTTGCAAAAGGGCATCCCGGAGCGCAAATCCGGGATGATGCGTTATCGAAAGCCCGTTTTGAATTCCGCTGGCGGGATCAGTTTAATCTATCTCTTGATCCGGAGAGAGCGCTTGAATACCATGATGAAACCCTGCCGGCTGAAGGAGCAAAAACCGCTCACTTTTGTTCCATGTGCGGTCCGAAGTTTTGCAGCATGAGAATTTCTCAGGATATTCGGGATTATGCGAAGACAAACGATCTTAGTGAAGCAGAAGCCATAAATAAAGGATTAAAAGAAAAAGCAAAAGAGTTTGTTGAGACGGGAAGCAATTTATATCAATAAAAAAGATGAAGATGGAGAATGCTCCATCTTCATCTTTTTTTAGAAAAACAGAGAGCGTCGAAGCGGCTGGATGCTCTGTTCAAAGCTGATTGCCTCCCGGGCTGTTAAAAAAGGTTACCGCTTCAATGAAGGGCATTGTTTTTACCATTCCGCTTGTCGGGCTTCCTGCTTTCAATAAAGGCTTTAACAGTTTTTTTAACTCTGTTTTTGGACCGACAAAATGGCCGAGGGCCTCTATCAGGTTTACTTCTTTAGGCTAAAACTCTATTGATGAGGTAAGCCGGTCATCTGTATAGGGGGCTCAGTGCTGCCACGTGTTAAATACTTCTTTAAAATCATCCCAGCCCCATGTAATTGAAAAAATCGATACTTGAGTGATGGGCACTGCTTTAAATGTCATGGAGGTGACAATGCCGAAACTGCCGCCTCCGCCTCCCTGGGACGCCCAAAATAAGTCAGGATGTTTTGAAGAGCTGACTGTAACCAGATCAGCGCCCGCTTCAATATAGACAAGCTTTCTACCCTGATTAGTTATTTTTTCATTTCGCTTAAATCAATGACAAGACCATTATTTAAGAGGGAAAAGTTTTCATAGCTGTGACTGCCGCCTCGAATACGGAAAGGCGCACGGTTTTCACGCGCCCATTTCAGCGCATTGAGTGCATCTTGTTTATTTTGGCAAAACACAATGATGTAAGGATACCTTTCTAAGCTCAGGTTAATATTGGTTCTTGCTTCGTTATAGTCCGGATCATCCCGTGTCACGATACGTCCGGTCTTTTCCACACTCCCACATCATTTCTCTCGTATTCTAGTTTCTCTAGCTTATGCGTCAGGGTAAAAGAGTGTATAAGGAAAAAGCGTGGATATAATCTAATCAAGTGTCAATACCTTCAAAATATAGTTGACAGGTCGGTATTGTATGAATTAATATGGTCAGTACAAATTTTTCAAACTTAACGCGCTGATCGGAACACCGAAGGCTCTTATCGTTTAGATAAGGGCCTTTTTTGTATGAAAAAGGAGGGATTATTGATGGGAGTCAAAAAAGAAAAGGGGAGAAAACGATTCAGGAAGCGAAAAACCTACGGGAATCAGATTTTGCCGCTTGAGCTACTGATTGAAAAAAACAAACGAGAGATTATAAACAGCGCGGAGCTCATGGAAGAAATTTATATGAAGATTGATGAGAAGCATACGCAATGTGTAACTAAATATAAAAAAACCCGCTGATTACAGCGGGTTTTTGCATTTCGATTAAGCATCTTTTTTAATCGGCAATCCAAGGCCTTCTGCGACGCGTTTTCCGTACTCAGGGTCCGCTTTATAGAAGTGCTCGATTTGACGAAGCTTGATTTCTTCTTTTTCTACCGGCTTCATAGCGTTAACGATATTTTCAACAAGGCGGGTACGCTCATCTTCGCTCATTAAACGATACAGGTCACCGGCTTGTGTGTAGTGATCGTTGTGATCGTAGCTTACGCTGTCAGCGATACCTTGTACCGGATATGCTGCTTGCTTATCCTCAGGTGACTCTTTCGGGCCGCCGAAGCTGTTAGGCTCGTAGTACACAGACCCGCCGCCGTTATCGTCAAAACGCATTTGTCCATCACGTTGATAATTGTTTACTTTGTTGCGTGCACGGTTGATTGGCAGCGCTTGGTGGTTTGCGCCGACACGGTAGCGGTGTGCATCATGATAAGCAAACAGTCGGCCTTGAAGCATTTTATCCGGTGAAACATCAATACCAGGCACGAGTGTTCCAGGTGAAAATGTCGCTTGTTCTACTTCTGCAAAGTAGTTTTCCGGATTTCTGTCAAGAACCATGCGTCCGACCTCGATTAACGGGTAGTCTTTTTGAGACCAAACTTTTGTGACATCGAACGGATCGAAACGGTACGTATTTGCATCTTCTAAAGGCATGATTTGCACATATAGTTTCCATGCAGGATAATCACCGTTTTCGATTGCGTTGAAAAGGTCTTCTGTATGGTAATCAGGGTTTTCGCCGGCAATTTTTGCTGCCGTATTGACATCAAGGTTTTTCACGCCTTGTTCTGTTTTAAAGTGATATTTAATCCATACGCCTTCGCCTTCGGCATTTGTCCATTTGAATGTATGGCTTCCGAAGCCGTGCATGTGGCGAAGTGTCGCAGGAATTCCGCGGTCAGACATCAGGATTGTCACTTGGTGCAGTGACTCTGGTGAAAGTGACCAGAAATCCCATACAGCCGTAGGGTTTTTCAGATGTGTTTTTGGATCTCTTTTTTGTGTATGGATGAAATCAGGGAACTTAATCGCATCGCGGATAAAGAATACCGGCGTATTGTTGCCGACGATGTCGTAGTTTCCTTCTTCAGTATAAAATTTAACAGCAAATCCGCGTGGATCGCGAACTGTGTCAGCCGAGCCAAGTTCACCGGCAACTGTTGAGAAACGGATGAACAACGGTGTGCGTTTGCCGACTTCAGAAAGGAAAGCGGCTTTCGTATATTTTGTTACGTCGTTTGTCACTTCAAAATATCCGTGTGCGCCTGCTCCTTTGGCGTGAACGACACGTTCAGGAACACGTTCTCGGTTGAAATGGGCCAATTTTTCGAGTAAATGTACATCTTGAATTAAAGTTGGTCCGCGAGAACCGGCAGTCATTGAGTTTTGATTATCTCCAACCGGAGCGCCCCAGCTAGTTGTCAGTTTATTTGAACTCATGTTATCACCTCTTGGAATTTATAAGAACATAATATCATCTCTAAGTAAAAAGTCAATATTATTTTATAATTATTATAAAATAGTTATCTCTATTAAGCGATATCTAGTATTGAAAGTGTTGAAAAACCTTGTTATATCAGTTGTTGATAGTATTTAATAATTTTCAAAGAAATCATTGTTTCTTCTCTACTTGCGAAACAAGCAGAGTAAGTGATAACAAAGATGTTAAAAATCACATTTAAAAAAGAGTTGACATATCGGAATAATTTGAATTAACATGTTATTCAAACAAAAAACAATTGGGCAGCTGATCGGACCGCCGAAGGCTCTCATCTCTACAAGAACAGAGATGGGGGCCTTTTTGTTTTTTGAAGGCGGGGTTGGCAGAAAGAGGGGATAAAAGTGGCTGTGACCATCAGCATCAAAGAAAAGGCATTTGTTCAAGAGGGCCGCAAAAACACGGTCTTAGAGAACATAGAATTATCAATCGCACCAGGCGAATTTCTAACGCTTATCGGACCGAGCGGGTGCGGAAAAAGCACCCTGTTAAAGATTATTGCAGGACTTGATTCTGAATATGACGGGAGTGTTGAAATTAACGGCCGCAGCGTAACTGCTCCGGGTATTCAGCAGGGATTTATTTTTCAGGAGCACCGCCTCTTTCCTTGGCTGACGGTTGAGCAGAATATTGCCGCCGATTTGAATTTGAAGGACCCAAAAGTCAAACAGAAGGTGGATGAACTGATCGAGATTGTCAGATTGAAAGGATCGGAGAAAGCATATCCGCGCGAGCTGTCAGGCGGCATGTCACAAAGAGTTGCCATCGCCCGGGCCCTTCTGCGGGAGCCTGAGGTGCTGCTTTTAGATGAACCGTTTGGTGCACTCGACGCTTTTACAAGAAAACACCTGCAGGACGTGCTGCTGGATATATGGAGGAGGAAAAAAACAACGATGATTCTCGTGACTCACGATATAGATGAATCTGTTTATTTAGGAAATGAGCTTGCGATCCTTAAGGCCAAACCGGGGAAAATCCATAAGCTGATGCCCATTCACTTGGCGTATCCGCGGAACCGGACGACTCCGGATTTCCAAGCGATCAGACAGAAAGTGCTGTCGGAATTCGAGAAAACAGAAGATTTGGAGTACGCTGAAGGATCAGGGATATAGAAAGGGCGGAAGCGGAAATGAAAAAAGGACTCATTGTATTGGCTGCTGTTATTTTTCTGCTCACAGGCTGCGGAGCAAACGGAGCCAATGGCGATCACAAACAATTGAAGGAAATTCGTATTGGTATCCAGCAAAGCTTAAGCCCGCTTTTGATTGCGAAGGAGAAAGGCTGGTTCGAAGATGCATTTGAAAAAGAAGGCATCAAAGTGAAATGGGTGGAGTTTCAAAGCGGTCCGCCCCAATTTGAAGGCCTAGCGGCAGACAAACTTGATTTTTCTCAGGTCGGCAATTCCCCTGTGATCGCTGGACAGGCGGCAGGCATTGACTTTAAAGAAATTGGTTTGTCTCAGGACGGTTTGAAAGCAAACGGCATTCTTGTGAATCAAAATAGCGGCATTCAGGAAGTCAAGGACTTAAAGGGGAAGAAAATTGCAGTCGCCAAAGGCAGCAGCGGGTTTGATTTTTTGTATAAAGCGCTTGATCAAGTCGGGTTGTCAGCTAATGATGTGACAATTATTCAGCTTCAGCCTGATGAAGCGGCTTCGGCGTTTGAAAACGGATCTGTTGATGCCTGGTCCATTTGGGAGCCGTACTTGTCCTTAGAAACTATGAAACACGGAGCAAAAATCCTTGTGAACGGAGAAAGCACAGATTTATATTCACCGGGCTTTACTTTAGTAAGAACCAAGTTTTCAGAAGAGCATCCAGACGAAGTGGTCCGTTTTCTGAAGGTGTTTAATAAAGCCGTTGTATGGCAAAAGAAACATCTGGATGAAGCAGCAGACCTGTATGCAGACATTAAAGGTCTCGATAAAAAGGTCGTCGAAAATGTGCTGAAAAATACTGAGCCTCTGAATGAGGTCATTAGTGACGACATTGTGGAAGCACAGCAAGAAACAGCAGATTTTCAATTTCGAACGAAGGCGATAGATAAGAAGATTGATGTGAAGGATGTTGTGGATAACACTTTTATCAAAAAAGCATTAAAGGAACATTCCTCAGGAGGTGATCAGTGATGAAAGCAGAGGCTGCGGGCTCGCTGCCCAAAACGAATGCGGAAGCAGTGCGAAAAAAGCCCGGAAGGAAGAAGTATGGCTGGACGAAGGGGCTTTTACTGCCCGCTGTCATCATTGCCATTTGGCAGATTATCGGCGCGCTGGGGGTTGTGTCCGCTATAGTGCTGCCTACACCTGTTACGATTGTCCTGACCTTTAAGGAGCTTATTTTGTCCGGTGAGCTGTTCGGCCATCTGCAAATCAGCATTTATCGGGCGGCGCTTGGTTTTTTGCTTGGCGCGGGACTTGGATTGATGATCGGGATTTTGGCCGGATTCTCCAAACGGACGGAGCTGTATCTTGATCCGTCGCTGCAAATGCTTAGAACCGTACCTCATTTGGCCGTCACGCCGCTGTTTATTTTATGGTTCGGATTTGACGAAGTATCTAAAATTTTGCTGATTGCGCTCGGTGCCTTCTTTCCCGTCTATATCAATACGTTTAACGGTATCCGCGGAGTTGACGCGAAGCTGTTTGAAGTCGCTCGGGTCCTTGAATTTAAATGGCATCAGCAGATATCCAAAGTCATATTGCCGGCAGCCCTGCCCAATATATTGCTCGGCATTCGCTTATCGCTCGGCATTGCATGGCTCGGGCTCGTTGTGGCAGAGCTGATGGGCTCAAGCTCGGGAGTCGGCTATATGATCATGGATGCGAGACAGTTTTCACAAACGAATAAAGTCTTTGCGGGGATTATCATTTTTGCAGTGGTTGGAAAGCTGACGGATTCCTTCGTCAGGCTGCTTGAACGAAAGCTGTTAAAGTGGAGAAACAGCTACGAAGGATAAAAGATATAAAGGGGAGATGAATATGGAAATTCTTTGGTTTATACCGACTCATGGAGACGCGAGATATTTAGGATCTGAAAGTGACGGACGGACTGCGGATCATCTTTACTTTAAACAAGTCGCGCAGGCGGCAGACAGGCTGGGATATACAGGGGTTCTTCTGCCGACGGGAAGATCGTGCGAGGACCCGTGGCTTACAGCGTCGGCACTGGCAGGAGAAACAAAGGACTTAAAGTTTTTAGTCGCGGTAAGACCTGGTTTAATGCAGCCTTCTTTAGCAGCCAGAATGACATCAACCCTAGACCGCATTTCAGACGGCCGGCTGCTGATCAACGTTGTGGCAGGGGGCGATCCGTATGAGCTGGCAGGCGATAGCCTGTTTATCAGCCATGATGAACGCTATGAAGCGACAGACGAATTTTTAACCGTTTGGCGAAGACTTTTGCAGGGAGAAACGGTTTCCTATGAAGGAAAGCATATAAAAGTGGAAAACAGCAATCTGCTTTTCCCGCCGTTGCAAGAGCCGCATCCGCCCATCTATTTCGGTGGTTCGTCACAGGCTGGGATTGAAGCTGCCGCAAAGCATACAGACGTGTACTTGACATGGGGTGAGCCGCCTGAACAAGTAAAAGAAAAGATAGAGAGAGTCAAAAAGCAAGCGGCAAAAGAAGGGAGATCCGTCCGGTTTGGCATTAGGCTGCATGTCATTGCCCGTGAAACTGAACAAGAGGCATGGGAAGCGGCAGAGCGCTTGATCAGCCACTTGGATGATGACACCATTGCCAAAGCGCAGGCAGCTTTGAGCCGTTACGACTCTTCAGGCCAGCAGCGGATGGCCGTCCTTCATCAAGGCGATCGGACGAAGCTTGAAATCAGCCCGAATCTGTGGGCGGGGATCGGTCTGGTCAGAGGAGGGGCAGGAACAGCCCTTGTCGGTGATCCGCAGACTATTGCTGACCGGATAGCGGAGTACCAGGCACTCGGCATAGAATCATTTATATTCTCCGGCTATCCGCATTTAGAAGAAGCGTATTATTTTGCAGAGCTTGTATTTCCGCTTTTGCCGTTTGAAAACGATCGGACGAGAAAGCTTCAGAACAAAAGGGGAGAAGCGGTAGGAAACACTTATTTTGTCAAAGAGAAAAATGCATGAGTTTAATTAAAATACAGCCCCCGAACATGGTATGATATTCAGAAAAAGGGGGCTTTTTTTCTGAAAACATTGAGAAGCGCAGCAGTCATTTGCCTGATAGCTATGCTGACAGCATGCGGACATTCAAAACAGATGGAAATCCAAGCGGCGGACATATCAGATCTTGAAAAAAACAGAATGGATGTTGCAGCTTCACAGGCATTCACTGCTGAAGCCGTTAATATCGGTGAAGGTATTTCCTCAGCTGACATGTACATCGAACATTATCAAAAGGGAAAGTTTGTTGAGAGGCTTGGACCGGTTCGTGCAGATTATTCAGAGAAGAAACCCGATACTATACAATTTGTTTATTTTGAGAATGAAGAGGAAGAAGGTAAGAATAAACATACCACCATTCATTTTGGCATTGTGGATAAACAAGGAAATATAGCGGCTGATTCATCGGTGAAACGTGACGATAGCACAACACAGGAAATGACTCAGAATATTTCATCGCCGGAACCGATTTCTTTCGAAAAGCCTGTTTTGATCGGCAGCAGTATTAGAGGGGCTGACGAGACAATGCATACCTCTGAACATAAAAAAGAGCTCATTAAGCATCAAGATGCGTTACTGTATTATGTGAAATTGCATTATTAGAAACGGGCGGCTTCAGGCCGTCTGTTTTACAAAGCGGTATGCTTGCTTTTTTGAATGGTGCATGATACATTTTAAAACGTAATAATTTCGATTTAAGAGGGAGGCTATGTGACTTGGCTAAAAAATCAAAAGTGTCAAAAGAGTTAAAACGTCAACAGCTTGTTCAACAATACGCTGATATCAGACGTGAGTTGAAGGAAAAAGGAGATTACGAGGCAATCAGCAAGCTGCCAAGAGATTCAGCGCCGGGAAGGCTCCACAATCGCTGCATGGTAACGGGGCGCCCGAGAGGATATATGAGGAAGTTTAAAATGTCCAGAATCGCTTTTAGGGAGCTGGCCCATAAAGGCCAGATTCCCGGTGTGAAAAAAGCAAGCTGGTAAGAAAAAACTCCGGCCGATTACAGTGCGCCGGAGTTTTTTTCGTTCTTCTTGAAAGAGATGACGTAGGAAAGGTGCTGGATGATCATGATGACAAACACAATAATAATAGGAAAAAACGGAATACGCGATTGAAAAAGCGGATAAAAAATGAGAAGAACTGCAGCGGCAGGCAGCGAGAAGTAGACAGCGATATATGAAGCGCGGCATGCTTTTGCCGTCATCATCTGCTCTCTTTCATCCTGCTCTTCAAATTCATCCGGCAGAAGAAGCTGCTTTCTGGCAGGGCGGCTTTTTTTCTGTAAGTACAAATAAACCGCAGTCGCCGCAACAAACAGAACAAAGGGGGTGAGGTTTAATTCAAACACCGTCCTACCGCTCTTTGTGCGGAAAAAAGATGCTATGCCTTCCGAGGCTTCAAAGTATGAAATCAGCGTCCAGCATGCAAGACCAAATAACACCAGTTGAAAAGCTGCTTTTGTTTTCATGCTCATCTTAGTTTTCCTCCTCTAACCAAAAGACATCCTCCATTTTCATGGAGAAGGCTTTGCAGATTTTCAATGCTAACAGCAGTGAGGGAACATAATCGCCTTTTTCAATCGCTGCCACAGTTTGTCTTGTGACGCCGACCGTTTCTCCGAGTTTTTCCTGAGAATAGCCGAAGCGTGCCCTCAGCTCTTTTACTTTATTTTTCATCATGACGTCTGTCCCCTTCACTTTCTTGTTTCATTATATTGTATAGTATACTTAACATTATGCAAATGAAACTTAACAACTTTACAAAACGATAACTTTTTTTCGACAAAATTTTTATATTCCCTTGACGAAAAATAAATAAACATGTAATATAAGAAAAGTCAGAGCGGTACTGTTACTGACATTCACAAATGCGGGTGTAGTTTAGTGGTAAAACCTCAGCCTTCCAAGCTGATGTCGTGAGTTCGATTCTCATCACCCGCTCCATACATACGTTATTAACGCAGTGTTTCGTTTCTCAGATAAACGAAGTATTGCGTTTTTTTATGTAAAAAAGAACACGTTATTCGTGTTCTTTTACGTAAGCCAATGTACTGTATGGGTGCCGCCGTGAATTTGTTCAAACATTTTCGTTAATGATGATAAGAGTTTAACAGCGCTGCTTTTCTCAATGGATGGCGGGAAAAAAATGATTTGCAGCATATTCTTGGTCTCGTTTGAAACGGGATGTTGATTGAAGCTGTTTTTAAAATCGCCAAAAATGCCGTTTTCATCAGAGAAAAGCAGTATGTTTTCTTTTTCTCCCAATGAGATCCGGACAGGCTCATGAAGCTTTCCGGCATCATACATCATAATAGGCAGAGAATATTTTAATGCGAAAAAATCGATTGTGTCATGGGCTGAGTCCTTACTTTCCATGAATTGTTCTTTGGATATCGGGATCAGCATGTCCTCCATTGGGGTTGTTTCTTTCTCAAAAGAAGGGTTAAGCTGTTTAAAGAGTTCCTGCCATTCCTTGACGAAGGGTTCATCGGGTATACCGCCGTCTGCATAGTCGAAAAACAGGGACTCCTGGAATAGACGGAGTCTGCCTTTTAGCATTTGCGGTGAGGAGCCGACTTCGATATTCTCATAAAAGACAGCTGCTGCATGTAAGCCAGCCGCACGTTCAGTAATAACAGAATCAAGTTTGATATTCACTAGCATTCACTCCAGTTACGTGATATCAACCTATTATAAACGCTGTATCGTTTTATCACAAAGAAAGGAGGCTGTGCAAAACATGAACGTTTATCAGCTCAAAGAAGAATTAATTGAATACGCAAAAAGCATTGGCGTGGACAAAATTGGTTTTACGACCGCTGATACTTTTGACAGTTTAAAAGACCGTTTGATTCTTCAAGAATCACTCGGCTATCTCTCCGGCTTTGAAGAGCCGGATATTGAGAAAAGGGTGACGCCGAAGCTTCTGTTGCCGAAAGCGAAATCAATTGTGGCGATTGCTCTCGCATATCCTTCCAGAATGAAGGATGCGCCAAGAAGCACGAGAACTGAGCGCAGGGGCATTTTTTGCAGAGCCTCCTGGGGCAAAGACTATCATGATGTGCTGAGGGAAAAGCTCGATCTGCTGGAGGAATTTCTAAAAAGCAAGCATGAGGATATCAGAACGAAGTCAATGGTTGATACAGGTGAATTGTCTGATCGCGCCGTTGCGGAACGTGCTGGCATCGGATTCAGTGCGAAAAACTGTATGATCACAACGCCAGAGTATGGCTCTTATGTGTATTTGGCGGAAATGATCACAAATATCCCTTTTGAGCCTGATGTGCCGATTGAAGATATGTGCGGGTCCTGCACGAAATGTTTGGACGCCTGTCCGACGGGGGCACTGGTTAATCCGGGACAGCTTAATGCGCAGCGCTGCATCTCTTTTCTGACCCAGACAAAAGGGTTTTTGCCTGATGAATTCCGGACAAAGATCGGAAACCGCCTGTATGGGTGCGATACGTGCCAAACGGTATGTCCTCTCAATAAAGGGAAGGACTTTCATCTCCATCCGGAAATGGAACCTGATCCTGAGATTGCCAAACCGTTATTGAAGCCGCTCTTGACCATCAGCAACCGGGAATTCAAGGAGAAATTCGGACATGTCTCAGGTTCTTGGCGCGGGAAAAAACCGATTCAGCGAAACGCCATTCTTGCCCTTGCGCATTTTAAGGACACTTCCGCACTGCCCGAGTTGACGGATCTGATGCACAAGGACCCGCGTCCTGTCATCAGAGGGACAGCCGCATGGGCGATCGGTAAAATCGGAGATACTGCATACGTGAAAGAGCTTGAAAAAGCGCTTGAAAAAGAGAAGGATGAAGAGGCAAAGCTGGAAATTGAAAAAGGAATTGAGTTGCTAAAAGCTTCAGGCATGACTAAACAAGGCCTGTCCTGACATACGTATAGAGCAGAAGGAAAAAACACTTGAGATCATCCAAGTGTTTTTTCTCTATAAAATAGTATGGCGGGTGGGGTGAGCTTGAAGCACATTTTAGAACAATTGGCGGAGGAGCGGCTGGGCTTTCTGGTTAACGGGCATGCTATGAGACAGGAGTCTCAAGTCGGAGACCTGACAGTCATGGAGCGTAAGAAGAAGCTTCTGGAAAAGCGTAAAGTTGACATTATAAAAGCGAAAGCAAAGGCCGTGATTAATCATGTGCGGGTTGAGGATGACGGAACGACCTGCCTTACGTATACCATCCATTACGAATACGTGTGTAAGGAGCAGGACGACAGCTTGTATATGGAGGAGCATATAGAGGAGCGAATGGCTTTCCTTTATGATCACATTTTGATTAGTGATCAGGAAATTGTGAAAAAGCCGGCTGGATTTCATGAAGGGACCAGTATTATAGACTATTCTGAAGAGGAAAGAGAAGCGTTTGGCAGGGCTTTTCAATACGATCGTCTCGGCGCTGTGCAATACGCCGAGAAATTTTGGAACAAGCGCAATCCTGCTTATAAAAATTTCAGCGATAACTGTACCAATTTTATTTCTCAGTGTCTTCATGCGGGAGGCGCGCCAATGCGCGGCCATCCGAACAGAGGATCAGGCTGGTGGATGAAACAAAGCTCATGGAGCTACAGCTGGACGGTAGCTCATTCGATGAAAATGTTTTTGTCTCATTCAAAGGCCGGACTGCGTGCGGTACGGGTGAAATCAGCGGAAGAGCTGGTGCCGGGCGATGTGATTTGCTATGACTTCGAAGGGGACGGCCGTTTTAATCATACAACGATTGTCGTCGCAAAGGACAAAGGCAACATGCCGCTTGTTAACGCCCAGACCTATGACAGCCGGATGAGGTATTGGTCATATGAGGATTCAACGGCATACACGCCGTCGATACGATATGCTTTTTTTCATATCGTTGATGATACGACAAAAGAGTAATTAATGTTATAATGATGGGCGGATAAGAAAAACAGAGGTGAACATTGTGGCATTACATGTTGTTTTATATCAACCAGAAATTCCCGCTAACACAGGGAATATTGCGCGTACTTGTGCAGCAACCAATACAACGCTCCACCTGATTCGTCCGCTCGGTTTTTCAACGGATGATAAAATGCTGAAGCGTGCTGGACTCGATTATTGGGAGTTTGTTAATGTTGTGTATCATGATTCGTTAGAGGAATTGTTTGAGGCATATGAAAAAGGCCAATTTTTCTTTATTACGAAATTTGGCCAGCAGCCTCATACATCATTTGATTACACTGATCTTGACGAGGATTATTTCTTTGTGTTCGGAAGAGAAACAAGCGGTTTGCCAAAGGATTTAATTCAAAATAATATGGACCGCTGCCTGCGTCTTCCGATGACAGAGCACGTCAGATCGTTAAACCTGTCCAACACTGCCGCGATTCTCGTTTATGAAGCGTTGCGCCAGCAAAATTACCGTGATTTAAAATAGTGAAAAAACCCGCTCATCGCTGATGGGCGGGTTTTTTTGTATCTGTTGAAATGCTCTGTTTCATTTTTGGGCTTAACAACGTAACAGTGTTATGTTACAATGTACCCATCAAAGGAGCTGGACTTATGGAAGAACAATTAATCTCTAAAAAAGAATTACTTGAAAGAACATCGATTTCATACGGTCAGCTGTATCGATGGAAGCGAAAAAATTTAATACCCGAGGAATGGTTTATTCGCAAATCCACTTTCACAGGGCAGGAGACGTTTTTTCCGAGGGAGGATATTTTAAAACGTATCTCAATGATTCAAAAAATGAAGGAAAACTTGTCTCTGGATGAAATGAGAGAAATGCTGTCACCAAAGATGAAGGATGTCAGCATGACCGCTGATGAATTGCTCCGTAAAGGTTTGATCTCAAAGCCTGCACTTGAAATCTATTCAGAAGATGGTAGTAGTCCGGTTTTTTCATCCCGCGACTTGCTGTCGCTGTATGTGCTTGAAGGACTGCTGCAGTCTGGAAATGTCAGCTTGGCAGAAGCAAAAATGGCTGCAGAGGTATTAAAGAAGCATGATTCTGAAAAGATTGAAAAACAGACGGAACTGATTGTGCTGCGCAAGCTCGGTGTTACAACTTGTTTTATAGCGGCTGCTGCGGACAGCATTTTGTTTGAATCGTCCGTCAAGGTTGTGGAACGGGTAGATTTATTAAAAGCTTCAGAGGAATTAAAAACAACATATATGCAGGAGGGCCAACAATGGATGTAGTGGAAAAGCTGGTGATAAACGGTTCAGGAAGTTCAAAGGGAGGAACGTTTCAATCAGTTGAGATTAACGGAAGCGGAACAGTGGCTGGAGACGTGGAGTGTGACACTTTTTCTTTTAATGGAACGGGAAAAGCTGACGGCAGCGTCAAAGCGAAAGCGGTAACCATCAGCGGTTCAGGAAAGATACAAGGAGACGTTGAAGCTGAATCTATTCGGATTAATGGCACTGGTTTTATTCAAGGAGAGGCATCAGCAAAACAATTGAAAATCGCTGGATCATCAACATTTGGCGGGAATGTCAAGGCTGATGAGATTGACATTAGCGGAAAAACCGTCATGGAAGCGGATTGTGAAACGGAAACCTTTCAATCAGAAGGGAAATGCAAAATCAACGGTCTTTTAAATGCAGACCAGGTGACCATTAAGCTTTGTTCCGGGGAAAGCTATGTGCGGGAGATCGGCTGCCGGCATCTTCAAGTGACCTGCAGAAAAGGAATGCTGACATTACTCAGGTTGATGCCGCAGCCTGTTTTAACGGCAGAGCTGATCGAAGGTGACGTGATTGAATTGACAAATACAAAGGCGAAAACCGTGCGCGGAAATAAAGTGAAAATCGGTCCGGATTGCCGAATTGAAACTGTTGAATACAGCGGCGACTATACCTGTGATCCAAGCGCATTGGTAGAAACATGCACGAAGGTGTGAGGAGGATCGTAATGGAGACAACAAAACTGGGAAATTTAAAATTATATGGAGCTGGCCATGCCGCCGGAGGCGCGTATCACAATGTCGTCATCAAAGGTGAAGGTGTGGTCGGTGAAGGGCTGTCTGCTGCGGGCTGCCGCATATTCGGAACAGGCTGCTTTCTCGGGACGGCAGAGACTGAGCGGCTGCGTGTGTTCGGAGAAAGTGAGTTTAAAGGCAATCTGACCGCCGGCAGAATCAATATTTACGGCACAATGAAAGTCAGCGGCTCACTTCAATTTGATCGCTTCAATTTGAAAGGCCTGACAGAGATTTCCGAGAGTATGACTGGAGAATCGTGCGATGTGAAAGGGAAGCTTAGCGTAAAAGGTGATTGTGAAACAGAAATGTTCCATGTCACAGGCTGTGTTGATGTATCGGGGTTATTAAATTCGGGTGACATCAAGATAGGATTGAGCCATGATATAAGCCATGTGCGCGAAATCGGCGGAACAACAATTACTGTGAAAAAACGCACGAGCTTTTTTAACCGGAAGAAAGTGAAACTGATCGCAGACATCATAGAAGGAGATCAGGTTTATTTGGAGAATACCGATGCGGCAGTTGTCAGGGGAAAAGAAGTGATCATCGGGCCGGGATGCAGTATCGGAACAATTGAGTACGAAAACACATATGAATGCGATCCGCATTCACAGATTAAAGAAAAAATAAAACTGTGAAACATTGTTCTGTTATACAAAAAGGGTGCTCTTTCAGGAGCACCCTTTTTTATTCTTTTCCAGGCTTGCTTTCGTATCCTGCAGTAAAAATTGATACTAAAAAAGTGACAATGACACCCATCATGATGATTGTTTTCACCGTCTCTCCCCCTCTTCAATTTTTCCGTGCTGTCCGAGTCTGGATGATTCTGTATTTTTCCTTATTATGAACGGTCGCAGTCTGCCTTGTCAACGATGTATAAGTATCTTTATTTTTAAGAAACCAAAGCATGTATCACGAGATGGCGGCATAGATTGTAACAAAGTACCTTATTTGCATAGTGTATCAAACATGATAGAGGAGGTCCTTATGGATATATTAAAGAAAATTGAACAGTACAGAGAGGAAGAGCAGCGGCTGAAATGGGAAGGAACTTTCGCCGATTATTTGGAGATTATTAAAGAAAATCCGATGGTCGCGCAATCTGCTCATTCTCGAGTTTTTAATATGATAAAAGACAGCGGGATAGAGGAGATTGACGGACGCAAGAAGTACAGTTTTTTTGACCGCGAGCTGTTCGGGCTTGAAGAATCTCTGGAGCGTCTTGTGGAAGAGTATTTTCATCCGGCTGCCAAACGTCTAGATGTCAGAAAGCGGATTCTATTGCTGATGGGACCTGTGAGCGGCGGTAAATCCACGTTGGTCACGATGCTTAAAAAAGGTCTCGAAGCGTACACGCTGACAGATAATGGCGCTGTATATGCGATTAAAGGCTGCCCGATGCACGAGGACCCTCTACATTTAATCCCCCACCATTTACGCGATGACTTTTACAGAGAATACGGTATTAGAATAGAGGGAAGTCTTTCTCCTTTAAATGTCATGAGGCTGGAGGAAGAGTACGGAGGAAGAATTGAGGATGTGAAGGTGGAGCGCATCTTCTTTTCAGAAGATAAGCGTACGGGAATTGGAACCTTCAGTCCATCTGATCCAAAATCTCAGGATATTGCCGATTTGACCGGGAGTATTGATTTCTCGACAATCGCCGAGTATGGTTCGGAATCAGATCCGCGCGCTTACCGGTTTGACGGAGAGCTGAACAAAGCGAACCGCGGGATGATGGAGTTTCAGGAGATGCTGAAATGTGATGAGAAATTTCTCTGGCATTTGCTTTCATTGACACAGGAAGGGAATTTTAAAGCAGGGCGGTTTGCGTTAATTTCTGCTGATGAGCTGATCGTGGCTCACACGAATGAGACGGAGTATCGCTCATTCATTTCTAATAAGAAGAACGAAGCCCTGCACTCGAGAATCATCGTGATGCCGGTTCCTTATAATTTAAAAGTGTCTGAGGAAGAGAGAATTTATGAAAAAATGATCGCAGAGAGCGATGTGGCGGATGTTCATATTGCCCCTCATACTTTGAAGGTCGCTGCGATGTTCTCAATCCTTACCCGGTTAAAAGAGCCAAAGCGGTCGGATATTGATTTGGTCAAGAAAATGAGATTGTATGATGGAGAAAGTGTGGAAGGATATAATTCCGTCGACGTTGAGGATATGAAAAAAGAATATAATGATGAAGGAATGAGCGGCATTGATCCGCGGTACGTGATCAACCGGATTTCTTCAACGATTATCAGAAAAAATATGGAGTCGATTAATTCTCTCGATGTCCTTCGTTCCTTAAAAGAAGGTCTTGATCAGCATCCATCAATTTCAAGCGAGGACAGGGAGCGGTATTTGAATTTTATTTCTGCCGCCCGAAAGGAATATGACGACATTGCGAAAAAGGAAGTCCAAAAAGCGTTTGTGTATTCGTATGAAGAATCAGCAAAAACACTTATGGACAATTACCTCGATAACGTAGAGGCCTATTGCAATAAAAATAAGCTTCGTGATCCTTTGACAGGAGAAGAAATGAACCCTGACGAAAAGCTGATGAGATCCATCGAGGAGCAGATCGGCATTTCGGAAAACGCCAAAAAAGCGTTCCGCGAAGAAATTTTAATCCGCATCTCGGCCTATGCGAGAAAAGGCAAGCGGTTTGATTACAATTCCCATGAAAGGCTGCGTGAAGCAATTCAGAAAAAGCTGTTTGCTGATCTGAAGGATGTCGTTAAAATTACGACTTCAACAAAAACGCCGGATGAGCAGCAGCTGAAAAAGGTAAATGAAGTCGTGGCCCGTTTAATTGATGAGCACGGCTACAACTCGACGAGCGCCAATGAGCTGCTGAAATATGTCGGCAGCCTGCTGAACCGATAAGCAACGTGACCCGTCCGAATAGGGCGGGTTATTTTGTCCCATTTTCTAAATAGTTTGTCAATTAAACGTGCTTTTGTGCATATGATGAATATAAATCTTTTCAAAAGACTTGTTTCATAATCTGGCACAAGCCGGAATACGTATGTATCACGACCACAAATGGTTAAGGAGGGGAATTCATGTCCCAAAATGACAGCGGCCATTTTTTGATTTCTGAGGAAAACTGGTCCCTCCATCGCAAAGGCTTCGATGATCAGCAGCGTCACCAGAAAAAGGTGCAGGAAGCGATCAAAAACAATCTTCCGGACCTCGTAACTGAGGAAAGCATTATTATGTCTAATGGAAAAGATGTAGTGAAGATCCCAATCCGCTCACTTGATGAGTATAAAATCCGTTACAACTATGATAAAAATAAACATGTAGGGCAAGGAGACGGCGACAGCCAGGTTGGTGATGTTGTGGCCCGGGATGGATCAGACAAAAAACAAGGGCCAGGAAAAGGGCAGGGTGCCGGTGATCAGGCAGGCGAGGATTATTATGAAGCGGAAGTTTCATTAATGGATTTAGAAGAAGCGCTTTTTAAAGAATTAGAGC
Organism: Bacillus sp. FMQ74; assembly: GCF_001875785.1. Classification (NCBI taxonomy): domain Bacteria; kingdom Bacillati; phylum Bacillota; class Bacilli; order Caryophanales; family Bacillaceae; genus Bacillus; species Bacillus sp. FMQ74. The sequence continues at coordinate 22,503 of NZ_MOEO01000001.1, forward strand.
TTCCGAATCTCCAGCAAAAAGAGCGGGATAATATCATTCATACAGATATTGAGTTTAATGATATTCGTAAAACAGGGTTAACCGGTAATATTGATAAGAAAAGAACAATGATGTCAGCCTTTAAACGAAACGCAATGTCAGGAAAGCCGTCGTTCTATCCAATTTATCCGGAGGACCTGAAGTATAAGACGTGGAATGACATCACAAAGCCTGAATCAAAAGCTGTCGTTTTAGCAATGATGGATACAAGCGGCAGTATGGGAGTTTGGGAAAAATACATGGCCAGAAGCTTCTTTTTCTGGATGACCCGTTTTTTGCGGACGAAATACGAGACTGTTGAAATTGAATTTATTGCCCATCATACAGAAGCAAGAGTCGTCTCGGAGGAGGATTTTTTCTCAAAGGGAGAAAGCGGCGGAACCATTTGTTCTTCCGTATATCGGAAGTCGCTTGAGCTTATTGATGAAAAGTACAATCCTGACCGCTATAACATTTACCCGTTTCATTTTTCTGACGGTGACAACCTGACATCTGACAACGCACGCTGTGTGAAACTGGTTAATGATATTATGAAGAAGGCCAATCTATTCTGCTACGGTGAGGTCAATCAGTACAACAGGCATTCAACGTTAATGTCTGCATATAAAAATGTGAAAGATGAGAAATTTAAGTACTATATTTTAAAACAGAAATCTGATGTTTTTCAGGCGCTGAAGAGCTTTTTTAGAAATGAAGAGTCTGGTGTAAGCCATCAACTTTCTTAATGAAAAGCCCATTTCAGGGCTTTTTTTTATTTAATAAAAGTAAGAAAACGCTTGCGAAAAAAATACGGGAGAAAAAGAAATTTTTCCTTTGACAAATCTTCTTTCATTTATTAATATTTTATCTTGTGAACTATTATTGAGGAATGAGGTGAAAAGGAGTTGACTGAATCAGAACGTGCTTTGCTCACTTTTGAACAGCTCTTTGATACGTCTCGGGCGATTTATAAAAAACAGAAGAAGATATTGGAGATTGTTCTTGAGCCTTTTGATATTACAGTCCTTCAATATTTGCTGATGTTTAAAATTCATCAAAGCGGAAGCACCCCGCTAAGCAAGCTGGCAATGTCGCTTGATCTTAAGCCTGCTTCTGTGACGCGGATGACAGATATTCTGTATAAGCGCCAATTGATGAATCGATATGACAGTCCGGATGACCGCCGTATCGTCATGATTCAGTTAACCGAAGAGGGGGAAGAACTGATAGAAAAAGCCGCTGTGCAATATGCAAAAATGGGTGCGGGCTTGTACCAAAAGCTTGATACCTCCCAGCTGCAGTATTTGCGCAAACTTGCCGGAAGCTTAACGAAGCTTGCTGAAGGCTGTTCAGAAAAAAGCGGTAATTAAAAACTTCTCACATATTTTCACCAACTTTCCGCAAAATGATAGAGGATGAAACGAAAGGAGAAAACAAAATGAACAGAGGACGTTTAATTCTGACCAACATTATCGGTTTGATTGTTGTTCTTGCAATTATAGCTGGAGGTGCTTACTACTATTATCAAAGCACTAACTACGTAAAAACAGATGAAGCAAAAGTAGCCGGCGATATGGCTGCTATTACTGCTCCAGCAGCAGGTAAAGTATCTGACTGGGATCTGGACGAAGGAAAAACAGTGAAAAAAGGCGACACAGTTGCAAAAATCAAAGGTGAACAAACTGTTGACGTAAAATCCATTATGGATGGAACAATTGTGAAAAACGAAGTGAAAAACGGACAAACCGTACAAGCTGGTACAACAATCGCACAAACGATTGATATGGACAACCTATACATCACAGCAAATATTAAAGAAACAGATATTGCGGATATTGAAGTAGGAAATAGTGTAGACGTAGTAGTTGATGGAGACCCTGATACAACATTTGACGGTACTGTAGAAGAAATTGGCTATGCGACTAACTCAACTTTTGATATGCTTCCTTCTACAAATTCAAGCGGAAACTACACAAAAGTAACACAAAAAATTCCTGTGAAAATTTCAATCAAAAACCCATCTGATAAGGTGCTTCCTGGAATGAATGCATCTGTTAAAATTTCTGAGTAAAACAGATCAGTCATCAAACCATGAAAGGAGGTTGTCTTAGATGGCTACAGGCAAAGAAAAAAATGCAAAAAACCCTATGTCATTGCTGATTGTGCTAATGGCGGGTTTATTTTTGGCAATCCTAAACCAAACACTGCTTAATGTTGCAATGCCGCACTTAATGACTGAATTTGGCGTAAGTGCAACGACGATTCAGTGGCTGACAACAGGTTACATGCTTGTTAACGGTGTATTGATTCCGTTATCTGCCTTCCTGATTACACGGTTTGGCCAACGGAGTCTCTTTCTCGTCGCGATGTTTTGTTTTACGCTCGGTACGTTAGTCTGCGGTATCGCACCTAACTTCTCTACAATGCTGATCGGCCGTTTGATTCAGGCCGTGGGCGGAGGTATCTTGCAGCCGCTCGTTATGACAACCATTCTGTTAATTTTCCCGCCTGAAAGCAGGGGGAAAGGAATGGGGATTTTCGGGCTAGCGATGATGTTTGCTCCAGCGGTCGGCCCGACTCTTTCCGGGTGGATTATTGAGCATTATACATGGCGCATTATGTTTTACGGACTTGTGCCGATCGGAGCAATTGTTATCATTGTGGCTTTCTTCATCTTTAAAAATATGGTGGAGCCGCAAAAAATCAAACTCGATACTCTTGGCGCAATCCTCTCGATTGTCGGATTCGCCTCCTTATTATACGGAGTCAGTGAAGCCGGATCTGACGGCTGGACCGACCCGATTGTATTGTCTACAGTTATTATCGGAGCCATTGCAATTGTTGCTTTTGTTGTTCAGCAATTGCGCCATGATGATCCGATGCTTGATTTCAGAGTGTTTAAATATGACATTTTCTCACTCTCAAGTGTCATTAATATCATTATTACAGTGGCACTTTACACTGGTATGTTTCTTTTACCGATCTATCTGCAAAACCTGGTCGGCTTTACGGCACTTCAATCCGGTCTGCTTCTGCTTCCGGGTGCGATCGTCATGCTGATTATGTCACCGATCTCAGGTATTTTGTTCGATAAATTCGGACCGAGACCGCTTGCGATTATCGGGCTTCTCGTGACAGTGGTAACAACTTATCAATACACGCAATTGACAATTGATACACCATATACGCACATCATGCTGATCTATTCAATTCGCGCATTTGGTATGTCTCTCTTAATGATGCCAGTCATGACAGCTGGGATGAACCAGCTTCCTGCCCGACTGAACAGCCACGGAACGGCGATGAGCAACACGCTTCGCCAAATCAGCGGATCAATCGGTACAAGTTTAATTACGACGATTTATACAAACCGGACGACATTCCATTATTCGCAAATTGCAGATAAAACGAGCACGGCGGACCCGAACTTCCTCCATGCGTTCCAAAATGCAGTTTCCAATTTAATGGTGAATATGAATGTGTCTTATGATACAGCGAAAACGTATGTGTACTCACATATTTATAAACACGCGTCACTCGATTCCAATGTCATGGGGATAAATGATGCCTTTATGTGGGCAACCTTATTCTGTGTAGCAGGTTTGATTTTAAGTATCTTCCTGCGTGACGTTAGAAAAGATAAATTGCGTAAGAAGAAAAAAGAGGAGCTTTCATTACTTCCTGCTCCAAAAGAAGCTAAGGAATCTTAATCTGTACAGGGAGGTTTCCTGAATGAAAATTTATGTAGTGTATGATAGTGAAGGCGAACATACTAAAGTGCTTGCAGAAGCAATTGCTGAAGGCGCGAGAGAAAACGACGCGGCTGAAGTGTTCATCGACCATGTAGATCAGGCGGATATCCGCAAGCTTAAAGATATGGATGCGATTATTTGGGGATGCCCAGGGCATTTCGGAACAATCAGCTCTGGTCTAAAAGCTTGGATCGACAGACTTGGCTACTTGTGGGCTGAAGGCGAGCTGATCAACAAAGTCGGTGCTGTTTTCTGCACAACGGCAACAACACACGGCGGCTTGGAAATGACAATGCACAATTTAATCACGCCGATGTTCCACCAAGGCATGATCGTTGTCGGACTGCCTGGCAACGTGCCTGAAAACGCACTTTATGGCTCTTATTACGGAGCAGGTGTCACTTGTCCGGTAGACAGTGATGAGTTAATGTCTGAGGAAGGTATTCAGCTTGGACGCGCGTTGGGAAGACGTGTCAGCCAAGTCACAGGAAACCTAACAGCAGGACAGTAAGGAGAGGTTGAAATGGCCATTATTATAGCAATTATTGCTGCTGTCATTGTCATTGCGGCCCTTATTACATTTAATGTCCGCAGCGCCTCACCTGGACCTGAGAAGCAAGAAGCAACCGATAGAATCGCACCTCCAGAAGAGGAAAAAAACGAAGCGCAATACCCTGCTGAAGCAAGGGCTGCCGAGCATACGCCATCCGTTGTCAAAAATGATTCTCCAAAAGAGAAACGTAACACAATGGGTGATGATATTTACAGGCAGGCGCTGCAAAAGTTTAAGCATTCTGATGAAGTTCAGGCAGAAGAAGAGGTCACTGAGGAAAGTGACAAAATGCAGGACCGCAGCTATCGTGATGCGCTGCTCTCTATGAAAAACAAGAAAAAATAATGAAAAAGGCAAATCCGTTTACTCATGGCGGGTTTGCCTTTTTTGCTGTTTACATCAATTATGTTTTTTATCAAATAAATCCATGGAATATGTTGTATTTCATTTTGATCTAGTGTACTATGTTACTCATACACCGAGGATTCTTCCGGGAGGTAAAGACATGGATTCTTTTTTAGGTTTATTAAAGAAAGATATCAAGCTTTCAAGAATGTGGCTGCTAGTATGGATATGCGGAATCACTTTTTTATTGGGAACAGGCCATATTATAGCTTCTCGCACGAAAGAACCTCTAGTTGTTTTTGGGTTTTTTGCTGCAGTGGCTTTTTTTCTGCTTTTCTTATCTCCTGTTTTTGTGTTTTATCATCTTCGAAGGGAAGGGAAATCACAGCTTTGGCTGTACAATCCAAATGGCGGCTTCTGGCTGTTTTCTTCTAAATTGGCAGTATCTTTGCTCTATCAATTCGTGATTCAATTGGCATTAACAGCCTATGGGATTTGGATGTATCATATGCTCTCTGTAAAAAATCTGCTAGAGCATCAAGTTGATATAACGAGTACAGCTGCTTTGCTGAATTTGTATGGGCTTATTTCTTCGTTAGATATGTCAGTAACAGTCATCGTGTTTTGGACTGTTTTTCGCTCTCTCAGGAATTGGCGCGGAATGCGGTGGGCTGCGATGGTTCTGTTGGTTGCAGTGTGGTTCTTCTTCGATGAATACATCATAAGCCCCTTGGTTGAATCTCAAAAGCATTTCTGGCCGGCAACAGTCTATTGCAATTTTGATTTCCACTTCCATAACGTTTGGAAATTGGAATTAAAACCTATCCATCTGTCTGTGCTAGGGCTTCCTATTACCTTAGTCATCACGTTCTTGCTGCTCATCATGGCTTCAAAACTGCTTGATCGTAAAGTAGAGGTGTAAATATGGATAATCAATTCCAATCCTCGAAACCGATTTATCTGCAGATTGCTGATCAGATCTTTTATAGGCTGGTCAGGAAGGAGCTGCTCCCAGGAGACAAGCTTCCTTCAGTAAGAGAAATGGCGATTCAAACTAAAGTAAATCCCAATACAATTCAAAGAACTTACAGTGAAATGGAAAGGCTGGGTATTGTGGAGACAAGAAGAGGTCAAGGGACGTTTATTGCGGAAAAAGCTGAAATCGTAGACGAGTTGAAAGAAAGGCTGACACGAGAAGTCCTGGAAGGCTTTGTCAAGCAAATGAAAGAGCTGGGGCTCACGAAAGAGGAAATGTTAGAAGGGATTAAAACATTCACAGAGGGAGGCTAAAATGGAAATCAAGCTAGAAAACGTATCAAAAAAATACGGCCGCCATACGGCCGTCAATGATGTGTCATTTACCCTATCATCCGGACGGATTTATGGTCTGATCGGACCGAACGGCAGCGGCAAGTCAACGACCCTGAAAATGATGGCTGGCCTTTTGTTTCCGACTTCAGGCTTTGTGAAAGTAGATGGAAAACAGGCTGCGAGAGATATGGTGCGTCAAACGGCTTATCTTACTGAGCTTGATATGTTTTATCCGGATTTCACTGTAAAAGATATGGTGAATTTTTATCAGTCGCAATTTCCTGATTTTCAAACAGTACAGGCTTATAGGCTATTGAATGAAATGCAGCTGGATCCGGAAAAAAAGATCAAAAAGCTATCAAAAGGAAATCGGGGCAGGCTGAAAATTGTTCTTGCTTTAGCGAGACGGGCAGACGTCATTTTGCTTGATGAACCTTTTTCCGGGCTTGATCCGATGGTCAGGGATTCCATCGTAAACAGCCTTGTGTCGTACATTGATTTTGAGCAGCAGATTGTCGTGATCGCGACGCATGAAATTGATGAAATTGAGACGTTGTTAGACGAAGTCATCATACTCGCAAATGGAGAAAAAGTGGCGCAGCGTGAAGTAGAAGATATTCGTGAACAGGAAGGCATGTCTGTTTTGCAGTGGTTTAAATCCAAAATGGAAGTTTGCTAGAAAGAGGAGGAATATGATGAAAACAGTGTTGGAATTGAGAAATGTGACAAAAAACATCAGAGGCCGAACGATCATTGATGATCTCAGTTTTACGATTCGTGAAGGTGAAGTATTCGGTTTTTTGGGACCAAATGGAGCTGGGAAAACGACAACCATCCGGATGATGGTAGGCTTAATGAAGCTGTCGAAAGGTGATGTCCTCATTTGCGGTCAATCCATTACGAAAGAATATGCCAAGGCGATTAAGCATATTGGAGCGATCGTAGAGAATCCAGAGCTGTATAAATTTTTGAGCGGATATAAAAATCTCCAGCAATACGCAAGGATGGTCAAGGGTGTCACGAAGGAAAAAATTGATGAAGTTGTTGAGCTGGTTGGTTTAACAGACAGAATCCACGACAAGGTGAAAACATATTCTCTAGGAATGAGACAGCGTCTTGGCTTGGCACAATGCCTTCTGCATGATCCGAAAGTGCTGATCTTGGATGAACCGACAAATGGCCTTGATCCGGCGGGAATCAGGGAAATCAGAGATCATTTAAAGAAGCTGACCCGAGAAAGAGGAATGGCTGTCATCGTTTCAAGCCACCTGCTGTCAGAGATGGAACTGATGTGTGATCGCATTGCGATTCTGCAAAAAGGAAAGCTGATCGATATTCAAAATGTAAAAGATGAAAGCATTGATGAGAACGATACATATTTCTTCCAGGTTGAGCATCCGAATGAAGCAGCTTCCGTGCTAAAACAGTACGATTTAGTGAGTAAGACAAATGGTGTAGAAGTCAAACTGGCTAAAGACGAAGTCCCTGCGGTTATTGAATTGCTGGTGATGCAGCAAATCCGCATTTACGAGGTCAAGATTATAACAAAATCATTAGAGGACCGTTTCTTAGAAATGACAGGTGAAACAAAAGAGGAGGTTCAGCATGCTTAATTTGATTTATAATGAGTGGATCAAAATTTTCAGCCGTGCCGGAACATGGGTGATGATCGGAATTCTTGGGCTAACAATGGTTGGATTTGCATTTTTGGCGAATCATTTTTCTGCTGGTGAAGCAAATTCCCATTGGAAACAAGAACTTCAAGCAGAAAACGCCGAATTAAAGAAAGAAATCAAAGAAGACCCTTCACTCAAAGATGGATATAAAGAAACAATCACACTCAACGACTATCGCATCGAGCATAATATCCCTAGTGACACGGGCTATACGGTATGGTCTTATGTAACGGATTCAGCAAACTTTACCATCCTTACAGGTCTGTTTACTATTATCATCGCAGCCGGAATTGTCGCTAACGAATTTAATTGGGGAACGATTAAGCTATTAATGATTCGGCCGCTCAGCCGTTTTCAAATTTTGATGTCCAAATATATTACAGTACTCCTATTTGGGTTCCTATTGCTGTTGATTTTATTTATCGGTTCTACTTTATTAGGGGTGATTTTCTTCGGGACGGGTGGTGAAACCGCCGCAAATATTCATTTAATCTATAAGGATGGCCATGTCATTGAGCAAAACATGATGAGTCATTTGGCCACAACGTATCTTTCTGAATCCGTCTCGGCCTTAATGGTGGCGACGATGGCGTTTATGCTGTCTGCAGTATTCAGAAACAGCTCTCTTGCAGTAGGGTTTTCCATCTTTTTGTTGGTTGCCGGTACGACAGTCACTGCCTTTATTGCAGCGAAATTTGACTGGGCAAAGTATATATTGTTTGCTAATGTCGATTTAAATCAGTATGTGGAGGGCACTCCGTTAATAAAAGGGATGACTATGACGTTTTCTATCGTTATGCTGGCGATCTACTTTATCATCTTCCTGCTGCTTGCTTTCGGAATCTTCATGAAACGGGATATTGCAAACTAATGAAAAAGCTGTTTTGCTTATGCAAAACAGCTTTTTTGTCAAAATAAAAACTGCAGGTTCGCACCTGCAGTTTTTCATATCAATTTATGCTTACGCTTCTTTAGTAACGTTAGCAGCTTGTGGTCCGCGGTTTCCTTCAACGATTTCAAAAGAAACAGCTTGGCCTTCTTCTAAAGTTTTGAAGCCTTCGCCTTGAATAGCAGAGAAATGAACGAATACATCGTCTTGACCTTCTACTTCGATGAATCCGAAACCTTTTTCAGAGTTGAACCATTTTACTTTACCTTCTAACATGAAATTTCCTCCTAAAGCGATCATAACGCTTAAATTCACTATTCTTGCTCTTAACAAACTTTCAAGACGAAAACTCTTACAAAACTTTCTTCTTAAAGATAGTTCGAACAAAAATAATTACCTTTACTCTACCAGTAATCTTCGGAAAAAACAACTGCTTATTGAAACTTTTTTCGGAAAATACCATATTTATTTTTCAATTTGATATTTATTTACGGAAATTCATCTGCTTTCTCGATATGTGATCATACGTTTGCCTTCGTAGGCCCTCATTTTGGGAAGATAATGTCAAAGGAATTGACAACCTGATTGGATATGAGTAAGGTAAAAGTTAATCAATATTACAAATGACAACGTTTATCAACTAAGAGAGCGTATGATTTTTTTGTCTGATATTGCTTGCATGCTCTAATACATAGATAGGAGTATGGTCACAATGAAAAAGTGGCTTATATGCAGTTTCGTCCTTGTCCTTTTCGTTTCATTTACTGCATGCTCACCGTCTGCAGAACATGAATCGATAAAAATCGGGATTGCTGAGTCTGACGGGGCAATATGGAACTATATTGCCCAAAAGGCTGAAGAGGCAGGGCTGGATATTCAGCTGATCCCTTTTTCTGATTATGCGGAGTCTGATATCGCACTTGCTAACAAAGAAATTGATGCCAACGCCTTTCAAACCATTTCATATTTTCAGTCGTTCACTCAAAAACACAAACTTAAGCTTGCACCGCTCGGTACCACATACATAACGCCTATGGTCATTTATTCAAAACAATATGACCGAATCCAAGATATACCGCGGGGAGCTGTCGTTTCTGTTCCGGATAAAGCGTTCGATTTTGGCAGGGCGCTTACTGTGCTTCAGGAGGCGGGATTGCTAACGTTGAAAAACGGATTTAACGGAACAGGTTCAGTTGATATGATTAAAGATAATCCGAGACACCTGAAATTGAAAGCTGTCCGGCAACAGGATGCAGTGAGCGGTGGGGACGTGTTTGTCATGAAACCATCTGAAGCAAAAAAAGCGGGCCTGAACCCGAAAAAGCATACCATAAAGAGCGGCGGTCTCATGTCTGGGGAAGAGATGAATTTGATTGTTGTCAGAGCGGAGGATCAAGATCGGGAAGCGCTGCAAACCATTCTTGAGCTTTATCAAGCTGATGATACAGCGGCATTTATAGAAAAAGAATATCAGGGAGATCTTGTCCCGGCTTTTCTGCCTTTGAAACGTCTTTCAGATTGGAAGAATGAATTCGAACATTGAATTCATTCTTTTTTTTCTGAAAAACACACTTTGTTCCGTCCCGTCTCTTTCGCTTTGTAAAGCATTTGATCGGCAAGAATGGGCAAGGATCTTGGCTGTTCCGTATTATTGGGGTAATGAGCGGCCCCCAGTGATATCGTAACTGAAAGCTTTTCGCCGTTTTTTAATATAATCGGTTCATGACTGACAGCGCTCCTGATCCGTTCTGCGATTTGGGCTGCTTTCTCAAGAGAACAGTTCGGCAGAAGCACGGCAAATTCTTCACCACCGATCCGAGCGGCTGGATCAGTATTTCGGATGCTCTGCTTCAGACGTAAGCCCAGCTCTTTGAGCACCTGATCTCCTTCATGATGGCCATATTGGTCATTGATGGTTTTAAAATGATCGATATCCATATAAATCAGTGCAAATTGAAAATGCGGGGTATCGGCCGCCTGGCGATACAGAGCTTTTGTGATTTCTTCAAACTTTCTTCGGTTGTACACGCCTGTTAAAAAGTCAAAGTGCGCTTGAAACTTATATTGTTTAAAAAGAAGATGTGCATTTGTTTCATGATCAATAATATATAAACTGAGCATGCCGCCCGCTATTGAGATGATCCAAAAATATAAATGAAGTTCATATGAATGTAAATCTATAAGAAAATAAAAGGAAAAGGAGATCAAGCTATTTGTGATTATTAAAAGATAGAAAGCATGTTTTAGTTGAACTTTTTTTCTTCTAGAAACAATGAGTGACGGGATGGCAGCAATACAAATGATAATAACCGAGTATAGTGCAGATGTGTTCATTGTAATCAGCATGCGGCCAGCAGCGATCATAGCCAGGGCCGTTGCCGTTGAAACCCAGCCTCCATAAAGAGCGGCAATCATAATAGGGATATTTCGAAGATCAATAATTGAATGCTGATAGGTAAATCCAAAAACCATCAGAATAACCCCGAGCAAACCGCAGGCAAGTCCTTTAACAGCTTGAAAGGATATGCTGTCTTTTTTATGTACTAACCTTTCTTTAAACAGGTGGGTGAAGAGATAATTAAATGTGATTAAAATGGTCAAGTTTACAAACAGTTCTTTCAGCAAATATTATCACCCTTATATAAGGTACTAAAGATGGAAGGGAAAGAAAAGCAAAAAAAGGCATTATATAAGGTTTTTTTGCTTGAATTGATAAGTTAAAATAATTCGCACTTGACCCATCGGAATTAGTGTAATATAGTAAATGAGAAAATTTGAAGGGAGAGTTTACCTGCTTTGGAGACTTTACTAGTTGTACTACATGTATTTATTTTATTTTTACTTATTTTAGGGCTCTTTGTTATGCAGAAAAAACATGTTTCCTTCTCTAAACGTGTCTTTACTGCGCTGGGACTGGGGATTGTATTCGGATTTGCGCTTCAGCTGATTTACGGCCCGACTTCAAATATAGTCATTCAAACAGCCGACTGGTTTAATATTGCCGGGGGCGGATATGTCAAATTGCTTCAAATGGTTGTTATGCCTCTTGTCTTTATTTCGATTCTCGGTGCATTTACAAAACTAAAACTGACAAAAAATCTCGGGAAAATCAGCGGTTTGATTATCGGGATTTTAGTAGCAACAACAGCTGTTGCTGCAGCTGTCGGTATCGCGTCCGCACTTTCATTTGATCTGCAGGCGATTCAGGTTGACCAAGGAAGTACAGAGCTTTCACGGGGGCAGGAGCTTCAGCAGAAATCAGAGGATATGACAGCGAAAACGCTGCCGCAGCAGATTGTTGAACTGCTGCCTGGAAACCCGTTTTTAGATTTCACGGGAGCTAGACCGACTTCAACGATCGCTGTCGTTATTTTTGCCGCTTTCCTTGGAGTGGCATTCCTCGGCGTAAAAAACAAACAGCCGGAACAGGCAGAAACATTTAAAAAACTGGTTGATGCCGTTTATGCCATTGTCATGCGTGTTGTCACACTCATTTTGAGACTGACGCCATATGGGGTGCTGGCTATCATGACAAAAACCATTGCAACGAGTGATCTTGACAGCATTCTAAAACTGGGCATGTTCGTGATTGCTTCATATGCAGCGTTAATCACTATGTTTATCATTCATTTGCTGCTGCTGACGTTCAGCGGCTTGAATCCGGTGATTTATTTGAAAAAAGCGCTGCCTGTACTTGTATTTGCATTTACGTCAAGGTCAAGCGCAGGTGCTTTGCCGCTGAATATTAAAACACAGAGAAGCATGGGTGTGCCTGAGGGGATCGCAAACTTTGCCGGCTCGTTCGGCCTTTCGATCGGCCAAAATGGATGTGCGGGCATTTATCCTGCGATGCTGGCGATGATGATTGCCCCGACTGTTGGCCAAAATCCATTCGACCCGGTGTTTATTATCACCGTTATCGCAGTCGTTGCCATCAGCTCCTTCGGTGTTGCCGGAGTCGGCGGCGGAGCGACATTCGCGGCGCTTCTTGTATTATCATCATTAAACATGCCTGTAGCGCTCGCCGGTTTATTAATCTCAATTGAACCGTTAATTGATATGGGGCGTACTGCTTTGAATGTCAGCGGAAGCATGACATCCGGCCTTATTACAAGTAAGGTCACGAAGGAAATTGATCGAGGGGCATTTAATGATCAATCCAGAGTGATTGAAGCTGAAGAAGCGTAACATATGAAAACGTGTAATCCGTCAGTGATTACACGTTAATAAGACCCATGAACCTTGTAATATAAAGGTTTCATGGGTTTCTTTTTCTCATTTTTGGGAAGATTAAGCCGGCATTGCTGATCAATGGATTGATCTAATTGAAATGAAAATTGCTTTCTTAACGAGTATTCATGGTATCTTGGAAGACGCTAACTTATCTGAGGCACACATAGAAGATGAGTTGGCGAATAATCTAATTCAATCGTGCCTGAACATAAAAAGGCGATTAAAGACATCCTTCCCCTAGATGTTTTTTCAATAGAAGATTTTATAGATGAGTTATTCTGCTGTTATAATAATGAGGGAACGTTGGATAACAAGTTATAGATGTAAAGTGATTTTTGAATATCATTTTACATCTGTCAATAATCGAAATACATGTATAGCAACGCAAGTATATACCCCGATATGTTGTGATGTCTAAATTTTGGAAACGAATAAAAGAAAAGCGCCCGCCTGTGGTAGATGCATTCCCCTCAATTCCTTCATTAATTAAAAAAGTTCATAATGAACCTCTTCGCATTATTTTTCTATTAACATTGAATACTTTCGATACACTTTTAAGAAACTGGCGGCAAAGAAAACAACCATAAGGGCGGGAAGCGACCTCAAAAGAGCAAATGGAGTTTCAAATAAAAATGCTTTCCAAAACCATTCACCTTTCATACTCCAAAGACCTTCAGTTAAATATAAACCTGAATCCTTATAGATCATATAAGAAAAAAACAAACACATGAAACCTAAACCAGAAGAATAATTCATCAATCTTTTATAATAATTACTCTTTGATTGGCGATCCGAGAAGATTTCATTTTGACCGTCATCTTCTTTTTGCCAATATCGAATTCCGCTAAGCCAGGGGCCATTTATATAAATCCAACCGAAGTCTTCATATATCCCTTTGTAATCTTTGAACTTTTTCTTTGGTAAAATATCTTGGTAATCCAGTCGGATCACATATTTCTTGTCGGTTTTTTCGAAAGTGTATATTCCTAATCCACTAATATTTGTACAACGATAGCCTTTTTGTAATTGCTCGTTCAGCCATTGTTCTTCTTTTTCAATATCAAAAAACATCTTAAATTTCTTCATTCGATTCACTTCCTTCGTACAAGGATAAAATATGCAATAACCTGTTTTGTTCCATTTTCAAAATGGCGCTTCCTTCTTCAGTTATCATGTAAACTTTTCTCCGGCCTGACTCCCCAACAGGTTCAATCCAACCATGCTTATTCAAGTTTTCAATCGCACCGTATAATGTACCCGCTGCTAAAATAACAGTACCGTTACTTATCTTTTCTATCTTCTGCATTACGGCATAGCCATGGAGCGGCTCACGCAAAGCTAATAAAATATAATGCATGGTTTCAGACAACGGTAATAATTTGTGTTTCATATCCGCACCCTCTATTCAGTTTGACTATATAGTTCAACTTAATAATAATGTAATGCAGTTCAACTGAATAGTCAACAGCATTTTCCAACGCTCGAGTAAATTCTAAAAATGTTGAGTGTTGAAGCAAGAAACAAAATGAATAGTGTTCTGTCTTTTTCAGCTTTTGATGAGGGAGCTATTAACGAATCAATAAAGATTGCTTTGGATAGAGTGGCAGCATAAACAAAAAAATCCTTCAAACGTTCTCATTGAACGAAAGAAGGATTTTTTAGCTCACCAATTGTACTCCAAAATAGCGAAAAAATATAGAAAACAAGAAGTTTAAAAGAAGAAACCACCTTAAAAGCCAATATAATTAACTATATAAGCCTTTATGCAATCCTGACAGGATTACACGTTTTTTTAACGGCCAGGTTCTAAGTCCTCCAGCATTTCCATCATCGTGTTGTCGTCCATGACATTCATTGCGCTTTGCTCAAAATGAATGGGTTCAGCATAATGAGGCTGTCTTTTTTTCGGGGCTGTTTCAGTTTGCCTCGATTGTGTTTGTGTATGCTGATGCTGTGTTTGCTGTTGTCCGGCATTCTGGTGCTGACGGCCGTTCTGCCGCTGGCTTTGATGTTGTGAACGGTCCTGATTATCACCGCTACCGCCGCCAAATGCTTGTTTGACTATGTTTCCTACATTAGAAGCGTCAAATGTGTTATTTTCTGAATGTCCTCTGTTCATTTGTCCTGTGATAAACCCGCTGATTCTTTGGCGGATCTGAGGTGATAATGCAGCAATAAGCATAGTTGATCCGATGATCAATGCTGCGGGGCTGATTCCTCTTCGCTGGTTGAACAACATGATCCCTCCTTTGCAATGTACTCATATTTTCCCCCACATTAGACAAATTAACCGTTATATTTCCCGGGAAAGCATTTCCTTCAGATTTGCATGCATAATTAAAGCCAGTTAGAAAAACCTATAAGTAAAGTGATAAAGGAGGAATTCACATGCTTGGAAAAAAACAAGTCCTTGCGTCTGTGCTTCTTATCCCTTTGCTTATGACTGGCTGCGGTATGGCCGACCAAGGTGAGGGCAGACGTGACAATAATGATGTAAGAAATGTAAATTATCGAAATCCAGCCAATGACGATATGCGTAATGTGAACAACCGGGATAACGTTGACAACAATGTTACTGATAATGTCAATAACAATAACAATCGTGTAAATGACGATAATAACAACGACCGGAAACTCGAGGTTGCTGATGAAGCAGCTGATAAAGTAACAGACCTAAAAGAAGTAAAGCATGCCGATATCATTGTTGCTGGAAATCAAGCTTACGTTGCAGTCGTTTTAACCAATGGAAATAAAGGTGCAGTAGAAAACAATCTGAAGAAAAAAATAGCCAAAAAAGTAAGATCTACTGACAAAAACATTGATAATGTTTACGTTTCAGCTAACCCTGATTTTGTAGAGCGCATGCAAGGATATGGAAAGCGTATTCAAAATGGTGATCCAATCGCCGGGTTATTTGATGAATTTACACAAACTGTACAGCGCGTATTCCCTAACGCTGAATAATGAAAAAAGCCGCACAATTTGTGCGGCTTTTTCTATGCGTTGATGACACACTGTGAACTCAGGCTGCATAGAGTAAAAATAAAAGGTACAAGACGGACCGGCTCAGGGAGGGAGACGTTTGCGGGATGGCATAGGAAAGCGTGCGGCATCCGCTCTATTCCTGTGCGGAGTCCTTGTGATGCTGGCTGTAAGCTCAGCCATCGTATCAAGCACGATGTATATCCTGTCTTTGCCAGGGCAGGCATCTGGAATCACAAAAGAACAAGTGACGAAGCACATGAAGAAAGAGTCATTTAAACAGGCCGATATTTATTACACTTCTAAGGAAAAGTCCTTACTGCCATTGACGAAAGAAACGCTTGAATATGCGGTCAGTATTAATCAATTTATGATTGGATATTCGAAACAAAAGCCTATTGATATTATTTTTTTTTCTAATGAAAAACAGATGGAGGATTACTCTGGTTTATTGGATGTCGTTGGTTTTTATTCTGAGCGGGAGCAGCTGATCGGATTGTTGCCTGAAGAGAAAAAGAAACTTTTAGAAGGGGACGAGGTTGCGGTTTATTTGTACCAGAGATTGTTGATTCATGAATACACACACCATGCGTTTCACCAGAAACTGAAGGAGCTTGAGGCGGACCCTGATGAGTTTCCGTTATGGTTTCATGAAGGGTTAAGCGAGTGGATTGCGAACTATGAATTGCTTATCGATCCGATCACGTTTTCTGTTGTCCCCTTTGACCGTTTGCAGTCAGACCGAGACTGGCAGGAAGCCAGAGCCGAATATGACACTGATGTCTATTTGCAAAGCTTTTATATGATCGATGAGCTGACGGGTAAATACGGGAAAGACATTATATCAGAACTGATAAAGGAAACGGCAAAAAAAGGGGACTTTAAAAAAGGGTTTAAATCAGCAACAAAGGAAAGTCTTGATCAATTTGAAAAAAACTTTAAGAAAAAATTTGAAAAAAGTGCGGCATTGGATAGTATCTATCCAATGCCTTTGTATTAATGAAGCCCTTGCTGGCCCATACCGCCTTGTGTCGGAGGCATTTGTCCTTGTGCAGGGGCGAATGAATTTCTCAGCTGCTCCATATCCTGGGCATCAAGCTGAGGAACTTGGTAATAGCCGTGTTTGTTTTGATATAGAAAAATTTCAAATGCCATTTCAACATACTCCTGAATTTGCGCAGACAGTACGCGTCTTACGGCCGGATTTGTCATTTCCAGAGAAGCCATCGTCAGCATAGAAGCTTGTGCTTTAACCGCGCAAAGCAT
Source organism: Bacillus sp. FMQ74 (assembly GCF_001875785.1). Lineage (NCBI taxonomy): Bacteria > Bacillati > Bacillota > Bacilli > Caryophanales > Bacillaceae > Bacillus > Bacillus sp. FMQ74. Next base: position 39,528 of record NZ_MOEO01000001.1, read on the forward strand.
TTGTCGGCTGATGATGCTGTCATCAATATCATTCATGGATTGAACAGGTTTTTTAGGCTGTGACGGCTGCATGCCATAAACAGTCTGGTTGTCTTCCTTCATCATATAAGTTGCTGTTTTTTGTGAAGGTTCGCTTCCTGTTTTGAAACATTCTGCAGTTATATTGTATTGAGAAGAAATGAATTGATATTGACGATCAATGATGTTTAATAATTCTTGATCCTTACAGAATTGTCTCAGCATCATAAACTGATCAAGCACAGTAAGTGTTCCGGACAGCACCTCGTGCATATCAAACATTTCATGTCCGCCGTGGTTTTTATGCGGTTTTCCAGGAATACCTTTGTTCATTTGGGATTGCTGCTGCTGATTTAACTGATCCAAACCGAATTCCTCCTTTTTTTTCAGATCAGCTGTATTTTGTGTCAGTCCGCCGCGTATTATGCAGAAGCCTGAAAGGAATTATATGTTGTCTGTCGAAATGATAAGCAGACAAAGTCATTGTCATTATGTGTATATTAAGGGAGGAAATATGATGAGGCGAATGATGCGTATGGTATTAATCATGGCATTGATATTCTTAAATGTCATGTACACGTGCGAAGCTGTAACCGCAGCAGAACCGCAGCAGGCTATATCAGTTGAGAAGGCAAAACAGCAAAAAGACGGACAGGCGCTTGTCGAAGGATATGCAGTCGGCCATGCTGTTTCCCCGCAGCATTACAAGCTGACAAGCCCATTTTCAAATGATTATAATGTCGCGCTGGCAGACCGTAAAAATGAGATATCGTCCGATCATATCCTTCCTGTGCAAATCCCTTCAGCTTTTAGAAACCAATTTGGGCTGCAAACCAATCCGCTTCTTCTTGGAAAAAAGATAATGGTTCAAGGCAAGCTTGAAAATTACTTTAACACGACGGGACTTAAAAACGTTCAATCGATGAACTTGACCGATGACACGAAAACTCCGCCGGCTGAACACCCAATGACCATAAATGAAGCGCGGGGAAGGCTGAATGAAGAAGTAACGATAAAAGGGATCGTCACAGCTGATCAAAACGCAATAGGAGGCGGGAAGCTGTCGACCTTTTTGCAAGATGAAACCGGAGGCATTAACATTTATTCGCCATCCCCTGAACAATTTCCCGAATTAAAAGAGGGTATGGATGTCACGGTGACAGGGAAAATCACGTCTTACCAGGGGCTGAAAGAAATCGTTCCAAGCTCATCAGGCATCAAAATCAACCAGTCAAACCAATCCCTCCCCGCCCCCAAACATTTAACAATCAATGAACTTATTAACGGCAGCCTGGGTGATCAGTATGAAGGACGCCTTGTGACACTAACTGCATTTGTTTCCTCAATTCCAAGTTCTCCTGCCGGCGGCGGTTACAATGTAACAATGATTGATAACGACCATCATGAAATGACGCTCCGGGTTATGAATGAAACAGGGGTGATAGACGAGCTTGATGAGGGCAAATGGTATGACTTTACTGGTGTGTTAAGCAGATACCAAACCTTTCAGCTGCTTCCGCGAAAATCGTCTGACATGAAGCTGCTTGAAGAGCAGCCCGCACCTCCGTCTGCGGAGGGAGAATATAAAGGGATTGTTGACCGGGTTGTTGACGGCGATACCATTCATCTCAAATCTCCGGTTCTTGGAACAACAAAAATCCGGTTTGTAAATGTAGATACACCTGAAACATATCACACACCAAAAAATGACGCAGATGAAAATCAATTAAGATTTGGCAAAAAAGCATCTGACTATCTAAAAACGGTACTGACCCCAGGTGATAAAATCACTGTTAAGGTCGGGAGTGAAGCCAAGGACAGCTATGGCAGACTGCTCGGACAAGTCATAACTGAATCAGGTTCAAACGTGAACTTAGATCTTGTGAAAAATGGCTATGCTCCGACGTATTTTATTTGGCCGGTTGACAATGAAGAGGATTATCAGCAGTTTCAGTCCGCAGTAGCCGCTGCGAAAAAAGAACAAAAAGGAATTTGGAATAAAAACGATCCGCTCATTGAAATGCCGTTTGAATTCAGAGCCAGAGAGCAAGGGAAAGGCTTGACAAGATATGTAGGGGATTCGTCGAATCAAACATATGTGCAGCCGGCTGACTGGAAGAGGATAGCGGTGGAAAACAGAATTTTCTTCGCATCAGCAAATGAAGCGGAGAACGCAGGATATAAAATGAGGCAAACGGCACCTGGAAAAAATGTGCCGCTTAGAATTCTCAGCATGAATGATTTGCATGGCAAGATCGATCAGCAATATGAGCTTGATCTCGATGGGAACGGAACTGCAGACGGCACATTTGGACGCATGGACTATGCCGCCGCATATTTAAAAGAAAAAAAGGCTGAAAAGAAAAACACGTTAATTGTGCATGCGGGAGATATGATCGGAGGCAGCTCTCCAGTTTCATCTCTTCTTCAGGATGAACCCACTGTAGAATTGATGGAGGACATCGGATTTGATGTCGGAACCGTGGGAAACCACGAATTCGATGAAGGCACGGATGAACTGCTGAGAATTTTAAATGGCGGTGATCATCCGAAAGGCACAAGCGGATATGATGGACAGAACTTTCCCCTTGTATGTGCCAATTGTAAAGTGAAATCAACTGGAGAGCCCTTTTTGCCGGCTTACGACATCATAAATGTGGAGGGCGTACCCGTTGCATTTATCGGAGTTGTCACACAGTCGGCAGCTGGCATGGTTATGCCTGAAGGAATAAAAAATATAGAGTTTACAGATGAAGCAACAGCGGTGAATAAGGCGGCCAAAGAGCTGAAGAAAAAAGGCGTGAAGGCCATCGCGGTTCTCGCACATATGTCAGCTGAACAAAACGGCAACGCCATTACCGGTGAGTCTGCTGATCTTGCAAACAAAACAGATTCTGAAATTGACGTGATTTTTGCCGCGCATAATCATAAGATTGTTAACGGTGAAGTGAATGGAAAACTGATTGTTCAAGCATTTGAATATGGAAAAGCGATAGGTGTCGTTGATGTAGAGATCGATAAAACGACAAAAGACATTGTCAAAAAGTCCGCGGAAATCGTATATGTGGATCAAAGTAAAATCGAACCGGATGTCAGCGCGTCAGCCATTTTAAAGAAATACGAAAACATTGCTGAACCGATTATCAGCGAGGTTGTCGGCGAAGCTGCTGTTGATATGGAAGGGGGGTATTCAAATGACGGCGATACACCTCTTGGAAACCTGATTGCGGATGGAATGAGAGCTGCCATGAAAACGGATTTTGCCCTTATGAATGGCGGCGGCATACGTGAAACACTGAAGAAGGGCCCTATTACGTGGGGAGATCTTTACAATATTCAGCCGTTTGGAAATGTGTTAACGAAGCTTGAGATTAAAGGAAAAGATTTAAGAGAGATTATCAATGCGCAAATCTCGCCGGTTTTTGGGCCTGACTACAGTATCAGCGGGTTTACGTATACGTGGGATAGAGAAACTGGAAAAGCAGTCGATATGAAAATGGCAGATGGCACAGAGATCCAGCCTGATGCCACATATACATTAACCGTCAACAACTTTATGGCGACGGCAACAGGCACCAAATATCAGCCAATCGGATTGCTCGGGAAAAATCCGGTGACAGGGCCAGAGGATTTGGAAGCGACAGTTGAGTACGTGAAGAGTTTTGATGAGCCAATTGCGTATACAAAAGAGGGAAGGATTAAGCTCGCTGCAGCCAGTGATATTGAAGATCCTGTTACAGAAGACCCGGTTGCGGAAGAGCCTGGAGATGACCCGGGGACGGAGCATCCAATGAAAGAGGTCCCAGAGCCTGATGTGGATTTGCCTGATATAAAAGAGACTCCGGATACAGCACCGGTTCATCAGCTGCCGCCTTCAGCCATTTCGAGATTCAATGAAATACCTATCAACAACGAAAAAAACGCTGCTAATAGCATCAGCACATTGCCTTTACGAAACGAGGGCGGGGAAAGCGGGTCTGAGCATTCGCTTCCAGATACATCAGCAGGCTACTATAACTTTATGGCAATCGGTGCGGCGATGACATTGTCCGGAACTTATCTATATGTCAGAAGAAAAAGGAGCGCCTCCAGAACGTGAAAAAGGTTATTCCACTATTTATCATTGCAGCCGGCCTAGTGATCGCAGGCTATGGAGGCTTTAAATTGATCGATACGAATATGAAAACGGAACAGACATTAAAAGAAGCAAAACTTGCGGCTGAAAAGCCGCAGGAAGCTTCGGGGACGAAAAATAGCGCAGATCAGGCAAAGAACAAAGCATCATTTAAGCCTGAAACCGGCCAAGCGAGCGGCATTTTGGAAATACCGAAAATCAATGCAGAGCTTCCGATTGTGGAGGGCACTGATGCTGATGATTTAGAAAAAGGTGTCGGGCATTACAAGGATAGTTATTATCCTGATGAAAACGGACAAATTGTGCTGTCAGGGCATCGAGATACCGTGTTTCGCCGGACGGGAGAGCTGGAAAAGGGGGATCGGCTCCGCATTCTCCTGTCTTATGGAGAATTCACATATGAAATTGTAAAAACAAAAATTGTTGATAAGGATGACACATCTATTATCACGCTCCAGCATGAAAAGGAAGAGCTGATTCTGACGACTTGCTATCCGTTTTCATACATCGGAAATGCCCCGAAGCGCTATATTATATATGGAAAGCGAGTCATTTAAAAAGCCGCAGGAAATGCCTGCGGCTTTTCTTCATGAAAAATATGTAGAACATAGGATTTCTATATCAGCCGGGAAAGGCGCTTCGGCAACAATCAGCTCGCCGGTTATCGGGTGAACGGCCTGTACCTTTTTGGCATGCAGCGCCTGTCTGTTTAACAGCTTGTTCCCGCCTCCGTAAAGCGAGTCTCCTACCAATGGATGGCCGATGCTCGCCATATGAACACGAATTTGGTGTGTTCTTCCTGTTTCTAACTCTAATTCAACGAGCGACAGCCGTTCTTTCGCATTGCTGGCCATTACCTTGAAATGAGTGATGGCTGTTTGCCCGCCTGGTGAAATCCGGCGTCTTGTCGGGTGTGATCGGTCTCTGCCGATCGGCGAATCAATTGTCCCTTTTTTCGTCCGTAGCTTTCCTTCAGCGATGGCGGTATATGTGCGCTTCAGCGTTTTCTTCTCTAACTGCTGGTCTAAGATGGCGTGTGCCAAACGATGCTTGGCAAAAACGATAGCGCCAGATGTATCCTGATCCAGACGGTGGACGTGGCGCACCTTACATGTTTCGCCATTTATCTGATAATGATACGCGATCAAATTAGCCAATGTGCCTGTTTGCCCATCCTCATTCGGGTGCGTCGCTATGCCAGCGGGTTTATTGACGATGAGCATGTGATTGTCCTCAAATAAAATATCAAGCTCTCCATACTCCGGAATGACGGACGAATCTTCACTTTCCTGAAGATCAATGAACACGCGGTCTCCCTTTTTTACAATCATATTGTTTAAGACGGATTCGTGATTGACCTGTATCTGATGATGGGTCATCCAGTCTTGTATCACGGGTTTAGAAGCTTTGAGCGCTGTTTTGAGTATTGAAAACAGCCATTGGCCGTCCTGTTTTTCATTGATGAGGATCTCAAGCCCTCTGCCTTTTTGTTTCATGTCAAATGGCTCCTTTTCGAAGCGGAAGGCTGCTGTTTCTCATAGGAAACACTTACCTTAGCTTTCGCGTTTTTTTCTGTGCTATTCTTGATTAAGACTTAGGATATTCGATGGCAAGAAAGGTGATTGACGTGAGAATTGTGAACGCAGCAACTGCAGAACAGGAGAGCTTTATCAAGGAGCTGTCTATGGAGCTGATCCATGATGTCTTTCCTCTTTATTTCTCCGAGCTGGACATTCAGCGCTTTAAAAAGAAAGGCGTTCTGTCTTTAAATAACCATTATTACCAAGGAACATTAAAAGAAGCATTTCAAATTATGGCTTGTCTGCAAATGATACATATTATCCTGACCAAGCCTTCGCCGCACTCTGATGTGAGTGATCAGGCGATTTTTGAAAAAAACAGCAAGATGCTGAATGATTTTGGGATTTATTTTCCGTTTGCTTTTTCTGACTTTCAAAAGAAGGCAAACAAAGCCTTTTTCGGTCAAAGAAGGCTGATATAATTAGGCGGTAAGAGCTTTTCTATTTTCAGAAAAGCTCTTTTTTGTATCAGAGAAATCATATCATAAAACCTTTCCTCTAACTCCCTTTTTAAACGGCTCGTGTCTGAACATACTAATGATTGAAAGGGGTGCTGACAATGAGTTCAGTTAAAGATACAATGACAACGCAGGTGGCAACCGTTTCTCCGAATCAAACGATTCAGGAAGCGGCTTCTCTAATGAAACAGCATAACGTCGGGGCGATTCCCGTTGTAGAGCAAGGTGTTTTAAAAGGAATGCTGACTGACCGTGACATTGCATTAAGAACTACAGCTCAGGGCCGTGATGGCCAGACACCCGTTTCAGAAGTGATGTCAACAGAACTCGTATCAGGAAACCCTAATATGAGTCTGGAAGACGCGTCGCAGCTGATGGCCCAGCACCAAATCCGCCGCCTTCCTATTGTAGATCAAAACAATCTAGTCGGGATCGTTGCGCTTGGAGACCTGGCAGTCAATCAGATGTCGAACGAGTCTGCGGGAGCAGCGCTGACAAACATTTCTCACCAAAACATTCATTAAATAGAAAGAGCTTGCAGTGTGCAGGCTCTTTCTTCACATAAACCTTACTTTTTGAAAGCAGACTTGTTTCGGGGTATAGTGAGTGTATACATATGTCTCAATTCGGACTAAAGGAGTTGTACCGAGTGATTAAAGCGTTAATTTTTGATTTTGACGGACTTATTCTAGATACAGAAACACACGAATATGAGGTCCTTCAGGAAATATTTGAAGAGCACGGCTCAGTGCTGCCGCTATCTGTCTGGGGAAAGGTCATCGGAACTGCAGCGGGATTCCGGCCTTTTGAATATTTAGAAGAGCAGATTGGGAAAAAGCTGAACCATGAAGAGCTCACAAAATTGAGAAGAGAGCGGTTCGCCAAACGCATGGAAACAGAAAAAGCGAGACCTGGTGTCGAAGCGTATTTGAATGCGGCAAAGGATTTAGGCTTAAAAGTAGGCCTGGCCTCCAGCTCTGATTATAAATGGGTGTCGGGCCATTTGAAGCAAATCGGCCTGTTTGATGATTTTGAGGTTATTCAAACGGCGGATGATGTGGAAGAGGTGAAGCCGAATCCTGAGCTCTATTTATTGGCGGCAAAGAACCTCGGGGTATCGCCAGCGGAATGTCTCGCGTTTGAGGATTCTGTCAATGGTTCGATTGCTGCGAAACGCGCAGGAATGAAGTGTGTCATTGTCCCGAATAAAGTAACGGGCACCTTGATGTTTGAAGACTATGATCACAGGCTTGAATCAATGGCGGAAATGGAACTCGCCCTATTGCTTGATCATCTGAACTCACAAAACTAGAAAGGAGCGAGCAGGTTGTCTGAGAAATTAGATTTGACCCGGTTTGAAAAGAAAATGGTTATCCGCAATATCGAAGAGAAAGACATCGATAAGATTATCGATCTTCAAAAGGACTGCTTTCCGGGGATGGAGCCTTGGAAGCGAGAGCATTTAATCAGCCATTTGGAGCATTTTCCAGACGGGCAGTTTTGTGCAGAATTCGAAGGTGAAATTATCGGTTCGTGCTCAAGTCTCCTGATTAACTTTGATGAATATGATGACCGCCACACGTGGCAGGACATTACAGATGACGGTTATATCACCAACCATAATCCTGACGGCTTGAATATGTATGGAATTGAGGTCATGGTGCATCCGAAATACAGACGGATGAAGATCGGCCATCGTTTGTACGAGGCGAGAAAGGATTTAGCGAGACGCTTAAACCTAAAAAGCATCATCATAGGCGGACGGATTCCAAACTATCACAAGTATGCAGAGGAAATGACAGCGAGAGAGTATGTTGAACAGGTGACACGCCACCAAATTTACGATCCGGTTCTTTCTTTTCAGCTGATGAACGGCTTTACCCTTATGCGAATTAACCCGAATTATCTCCCGGATGATACAGCTTCGATCAAGTATGCGACGCTGATGGAATGGAATAATGTCGATTATCTACCGCAACAGACAAAGCGCTATTATAAGTCAGCGTTCCCTGTGAGAATTTGTGTGATCCAATATGAAATGAAGAAAATTTACTCCTTTGAGGAATTTGCGAATCAAGTAGAATACTATGTCGATGTTGCTTCTGACGCGCGATCTGATTTTGCGGTGTTCCCGGAAATTTTCACAACCCAGCTGATGTCCTTCCTTGAGGAACGGTCACCGAGCTTGGCGGTACAGAGAATTACCGAGTATACAGAAGATTACATCAGCCTTTTTACTGATTTGGCTGTGAAGTATAACGTCAACATTATCGGCGGGTCTCATTTCGTCGAAGAGGAAGGCAAAATTTATAATATCGCTTACCTGTTCAGACGGGACGGAACGATCGAGAAGCAATATAAACTCCATATTACGCCGAATGAACGCAAATGGTGGGGAATCAGCGCAGGAGACCAGGTTCGTGTGTTTGATACAGACTGCGGAAAAATTGCGATCCAGATCTGTTATGACATTGAATTTCCTGAGCTTGCCCGGATTGCAGCTGATAAAGGCGCAAAAATCATCTTTACGCCATTTTGTACAGAAGACCGTCAAGGCTATTTGCGTGTCAGATACTGTTCGCAGGCTAGAGCGGTTGAAAATCAAATTTATACCGTTATCTCGGGAACGGTTGGAAACCTGCCGCAAACGGAAAACATGGATATCCAATACGCCCAGTCAGGCATCTTTGCCCCGTCTGATTTTGAATTCGCCCGAGACGGTATTGTCGGCGAAACAAACCCGAATATTGAAATGGTCGTCATCGGCGATGTTGACCTGGAAATTCTCAGAAGACAGCGCCAAAACGGCACAGTGCGCCAGCTAAAAGACAGGCGGCGTGATATTTATCATATTCACTATAAGAAATAATCCGGAAACCCGCCTGAATTGGCGGGTTTTTTTAAAGCAAAAGCGGAATTGATACGTTTTCTTTAAAGTAAATTGTATATTGGAAGGTGCCTTATGAAGTTTCTGTATTTCCATAATTTTCTATATCATACAGAAAATAGATATGTTTCACATTGCTATTGCAATGGCTGTCCAAGTCGTTTCGTGTGCGACCTTTATCAGTACGATGCTGCATCTTCTTTCTTCTTGAGGAAAGAGGACGTTTTATTATTTACACGGTTTATTGACTCTGGCCCCGTCTGGCTTTATATTGAAGGCAGGGAAATCATCACCAAGACATCACATAAAGAGAAGGTCTGTTTCAATGAATTGGCATTTTAGGGTACGCTAATGAAATGGAGATGATGGGGATGGAAAACATTCAGCAAAATCAGGGATTAAAGCAAAAAGATGAGCAATTTGTGTGGCATGCCATGAAGGGAGCGCATCAAGCGGACAGCCTGATTGCCCAGAAGGCCGAAGGGGCCTGGGTGACCGACATAGACGGACGACGCTATTTGGATGCGATGTCCGGTTTGTGGTGCGTCAATATTGGTTACGGCAGAAAGGAGCTTGCGGAGGCTGCCTATGAGCAATTAAAGGAGCTGCCTTATTACCCGTTAACGCAAAGTCATGCACCCGCTATTCAACTGGCGGAAAAGCTGAATGAATGGCTTGGCGGCGATTATGTTATCTTTTTTTCCAACAGCGGATCGGAAGCTAACGAAACTGCTTTTAAAATTGCCCGCCAGTACCATCTGCAAAACGGCGACCACAGCCGTTATAAATTCATCTCAAGATATCGGGCATACCACGGCAATACATTGGGAGCGCTCTCAGCGACCGGACAGGCGCAGCGGAAATATAAATACGAGCCTTTAAGCCAAGGGTTCCTGCATGCAGCTCCGCCAGATCTATACCGGAATCCTGATGATGCTGATACGCTTGAGAGCGCAAATGAAATCGACCGCATCATGACATGGGAATTAAGCGAAACGATTGCCGGGGTCATTATGGAGCCCATTATTACAGGCGGAGGCATCCTCATGCCGCCGGACGGATATATGAAGAAGGTGGAGGACATTTGCCGGCGCCACGGAGCCCTTTTGATTTGTGATGAAGTGATCTGCGGGTTTGGACGGACAGGCGAGCCGTTCGGGTTTATGCACTACGGCGTGAAGCCTGATATCATTACGATGGCGAAGGGCATCACAAGCGCATACCTGCCATTGTCAGCGACTGCTGTGAAACGGGATATTTTCGAAGCGTATCAGGGAGAAGCTCCTTATGACCGTTTCCGCCACGTGAACACGTTCGGCGGAAGCCCGGCTGCCTGTGCCTTGGCATTGAAAAACCTGCAAATTATGGAGGACGAACAGCTGATTCAGCGCTCACGTGATTTTGGAGCAAAGCTTTTAAGTGAGCTTCAAGCTCTGAGAGAACACCCGGAAGTCGGAGACGTCAGAGGAAAAGGGCTGCTGATCGGAATCGAACTCGTCAAAGATAAATTAACCAAAGAGCCGGCTGATGCTGACAAAGTAAACCAAGTGGTTGCGGCATGCAAAGAAAAAGGGCTGATTATCGGCAAAAACGGAGATACAGTTGCCGGCTACAACAACGTCATCCAGCTTGCGCCTCCATTTTGCCTGACAGAAGAGGACCTTTCCTTTATCGTGAAAACGGTGAAAGAAAGCTTTCAAACGATATAATATAAAAGTGATTGATTAAAGGAGCACACGATGAGTTTTCACAATCAGCCGATTTTACCGGCTATTCGCAATATGAAGCAATTTGATGAGTTTTTGAACAGTTCATTCTCTTACGGTGTTATTCTTGATATTCATCTCGGCCAGCTGAAGGGCGTGATCAGAGAAGCGCAAAAGCATGGAAAGAACATGATGGTGCACGTCGATCTCATTCAAGGGATTAAGCATGACGAATACGGTGCGGAATTTATATGTCAGGATATCAAGCCCGCTGGGATTATTTCCACAAGATCGAACGTGATTGCCAAAGCGAAGCAGAAGAAAATTTATGCCATTCAGCGCCTGTTTTTGCTTGATACAAGCGCGATGGAGAAAAGCATGGAGTTTATCGGCAAGCATAAGCCTGACTTCATCGAAGTGCTTCCCGGCATCGTTCCGTCACTCATTCAGGAAATAAAGGAGAAAACGGGAATTCCCATCTTTGCCGGCGGTTTCATCCGTACGGAAGAGGATGTAGAACAGGCATTGAAAGCGGGGGCTGTAGCTGTCACAACATCAAATACCAAATTGTGGAAGAAATATGAAAACTTTTTGACGGAAAGTGATTGACACCGCTTTCATACACTGATACAATTGCACTAGGTTAATACATTGTGATGGAGAACTCGGAGACCACAGCAGCTCTTTACGGCAAATGTTTATGCACCCGTAAAGCGGTTTGTTGTGGTTTTTTTATTCTCTTCTTCTCTATCATACTTTTTAATCGTGACTTTAGGAGGAATGTGCTATGACAGCATTTTGGGGAGAAGTCATCGGTACGATGCTGCTTATCATTTTTGGTGCAGGTGTTTGTGCAGGTGTCAATTTAAAGAAATCGCTTTCATTCCAGTCTGGCTGGATTGTTGTTGTATTTGGATGGGGATTGGGTGTTGCCATGGCAGCTTACGCGGTTGGCGGTATCAGCGGCGCCCATTTGAATCCGGCGCTAACGATAGCGCTTGCATTTGTTGGAGATTTTCCATGGAAAGAGGTTCCGGTTTATATTGCGGCGCAAATGATCGGAGCGATCATCGGAGCGGTAATTATTTATCTGCATTACCTGCCGCATTGGAAGTCAACGGATGATCCCGCTGCCAAGCTGGGTGTTTTCTCAACAGGACCAAGCATTCCGCATACATTTGCAAACGTTTTAAGCGAAGTGATTGGGACATTTGTCCTTGTGCTTGGAATCTTGGCCATTGGGGCAAATCAATTTACAGAAGGACTTAATCCTTTAATCGTCGGTTTCCTCATTGTAGCGATCGGTATTTCTCTAGGGGGCACCACCGGCTATGCCATTAATCCTGCGCGTGACTTAGGTCCGCGGATCGCCCACGCTTTTCTTCCGATTCCGGGAAAGGGCTCATCAAACTGGAAATACGCATGGGTTCCGGTAGTCGGCCCGATTTTAGGCGGATCGTTCGGAGGCGTATTTTACAACGCTGCATTTAAGGGGCACATCACAAGCAGCTTCTGGATTGTAAGCGTTATATTGGTTGTGGTATTGTTAGGACTCTATGTCTATACGAAATCACATTCTGCTAAAACATTATCAAATTCAAAATATATTTAATCAAAGGGGAGACATCTTATGGAAACGTACATTTTATCCTTAGATCAGGGGACAACAAGTTCAAGAGCGATTCTGTTTAATAAAGAAGGCAAAATCGTTCACTCCGCTCAAAAGGAATTTACACAATACTTCCCGAATCCTGGCTGGGTTGAGCATAATGCCAATGAAATTTGGGGCTCTGTCCTCGCGGTTATCGCGTCAGTCATCTCTGAATCAGGAATCAGCGCTTCTCAAATTGCCGGCATCGGCATCACGAACCAGCGCGAGACGACGGTTGTGTGGGATAAAGATACAGGAAGTCCTGTCTATAATGCAATTGTTTGGCAGTCAAGACAGACGTCCGGCATTTGTGAGGAACTTCGTGAAAAAGGATATAATGATAAATTCAGAGAAAAAACCGGGCTTTTGATCGATCCATACTTCTCCGGCACGAAGGTGAAGTGGATTTTAGATAATGTGGAAGGCGCAAGAGAAAAAGCGGAAAAAGGCGAGCTGCTGTTCGGAACGATTGATACATGGCTCATTTGGAAAATGTCAGGCGGAAAAGCGCATGTGACCGATTACTCCAATGCTTCCAGAACGCTGATGTTTAATATTTACGATTTAAAATGGGACGATGAACTGCTCGACATTTTAGGCATACCGAAATCCATGCTCCCTGAAGTGAAGCCGTCTTCCCATGTGTATGCGGAGACTGTTGATTATCATTTCTTCGGAAAAAATATCCCGATTGCGGGAGCGGCAGGCGACCAGCAGTCCGCATTGTTCGGCCAAGCGTGCTTTGAAGAAGGCATGGGAAAAAACACATACGGCACTGGATGTTTCATGCTGATGAATACCGGGGAAAAAGCAATTAAGTCCGAACACGGGCTTTTGACGACAATCGCTTGGGGCATTGACGGAAAAGTTAACTATGCGTTAGAAGGAAGCATTTTTGTCGCAGGCTCTGCCATCCAGTGGCTTAGAGACGGATTAAGAATGTTCCAGGATTCATCGCTTAGCGAATCTTATGCAGAAAAAGTGGATTCAACTGACGGCGTGTATGTTGTTCCGGCATTTGTCGGACTGGGCACGCCTTACTGGGACAGCGATGTGCGCGGTTCGGTTTTCGGCCTTACAAGAGGGACAACAAAAGAGCACTTTATCCGTGCGACACTGGAGTCATTGGCTTATCAGACAAAAGATGTGCTTGACGCAATGGAAGCAGATTCAAACATTTCATTAAAGACGCTTCGTGTAGACGGAGGAGCTGTGAAAAACAATTTCCTGATGCAGTTCCAAGGAGATCTGTTGAATGTTCCTGTGGAGCGCCCGGAAATTAATGAAACGACTGCACTTGGCGCTGCTTATTTGGCGGGTATCGCTGTGGGATTCTGGAAGGACCGTTCTGAAATCGCGAACCAGTGGAATCTGGATAAACGGTTTGAACCTAAATTAGAAGAAGAAAAACGAAATGAGCTGTATAAAGGCTGGCAAAAAGCCGTGAAAGCAGCTATGGCTTTTAAATAATGCAATACTATGGTATAATGGCTACAAGTTAATAAGAACGGTCCTGAGACGAGGAGAGACCACAGCACCAAAGTGTAAGCATGCACTTTGGCTGTTGTGGTCTCTTTTTCTATTTACCGTGACAACAAGGAGGAAACGTAATGATGAAACATCAATTTTCAAGTCTTGAAAGAGATCGCATGCTGACAGACATGACGAAAAAAACATATGACCTATTTATTATCGGAGGAGGAATTACAGGAGCGGGAACAGCTCTTGACGCGGCATCAAGGGGAATGAAGGTCGCACTAAGCGAAATGCAGGACTTTGCGGCAGGGACATCAAGCCGATCAACGAAGCTGGTACATGGCGGCTTGCGCTATTTAAAACAATTTGAAGTGAAAATGGTCGCTGAGGTAGGGAAAGAGCGGGCGATTGTATATGAAAACGGTCCGCATGTTACTACACCGGAATGGATGCTGCTTCCGTTTCATAAAGGCGGCACATTCGGTTCATTTACAACATCTATCGGGTTACGAGTGTATGACCTCCTTGCAGGTGTGAAAAAGTCAGAACGAAGAAGCATGCTTTCAGCAAAAGAAACGCTGCAAAAAGAGCCATTGGTGAAAAAAGACGGCTTAAAGGGCGGCGGGTACTATGTGGAATACCGCACTGACGACGCGAGATTGACAATCGAAGTCATGAAGGAAGCGGTGAAATTCGGGGCAGAGCCTGTGAATTACTCCAAAGTGAAGGAGCTTCTTTACGAAAAAGGCAAAGCTGTCGGCGTATTAATTGAAGATGTGCTGACAAAGAAAGAATATAAAGTGTATGCGAAAAAAATTGTCAATGCGACAGGTCCTTGGGTCGATCAGCTCAGAGAAAAAGACCATTCGAAAAACGGAAAGCATTTGCAGCATACAAAGGGCATTCACCTTGTATTTGACCAGTCTGTCTTTCCGCTGAAACAGGCTGTATATTTTGATACACCTGATGGCCGGATGGTATTTGCGATTCCTCGTGAAGGCAAAACATATGTGGGAACAACAGACACTGTTTACAAAGAGGCGCTGGAGCATCCGCGGATGACAACAGAGGATCGTGATTATGTCATCAATTCAATTAATTATATGTTCCCAGAACTGAATATCACTGCGAATGACATCGAATCCAGCTGGGCGGGGCTGCGTCCGCTGATTCATGAAGAAGGCAAAGATCCTTCTGAAATTTCACGGAAAGACGAGATTTGGACATCTGACTCAGGCTTGATCACCATTGCCGGCGGAAAACTGACTGGATACAGAAAAATGGCGGAGCACATCGTTGATCTTGTGCGTGACCGCTTAAAAGAAGAAGGCGCAAAGGATTTTGGCCCATGTAAAACGAAAAACATGCCAATCTCAGGCGGGCACGTCGGCGGTTCGAAAAATCTCATGTCCTTCGTGACCGCGAAAACAAAAGAAGGAATTGCAGCGGGTTTATCAGAAAAAGACGCAAAACAGCTGGCGATCAGATACGGCTCTAACGTAGATCGCGTCTTTGACCGGATAGAAGCGCTGAAAGATGAGGCCGCGAAACGCAACATTCCGGTTCATATTCTTGCTGAGGCAGAATACAGTATAGAAGAAGAGATGACTGCAACCCCTGCAGACTTCTTTGTCCGCAGAACGGGACGTTTATTCTTTGATATCAATTGGGTAAGAACATATAAAGATGCCGTTATTGATTTTATGAGCGAGCGATTCCAATGGGATGAGCAGACGAAAAACAAACATACAGAAAACCTCAACATGCTTTTACACGATGCGGTTGTACCGCTTGAACAATAAATCATAACGGGCTGTCTGCAGCCCGTTATTTCTTTTTACGTGCCGAAAGTGCCAGATCTCAGGTTATCAAGTGACAGAGACACTCGCTTCATATAAAATAATGGCTATAAGCTGATACATAGGAGGACGAACATGACTTGGAGAAAGAGCTATGAACGCTGGAAACAAACAGAACATTTAGATCCGGAATTAAAAGAGCGCCTCACTGAATTAGAGGGGGATGAACAGGCTCTTGAGGACTGTTTCTATAAAGACCTTGAATTCGGTACCGGCGGAATGCGCGGAGAAATCGGCGCTGGGACGAATCGGATGAATATTTACACTGTGCGCAAAGCATCAGCCGGGTTTGCGGCATACATTTCGAAGCAGGGTGAGGAAGCAAAAAAACGGGGCGTTGTCATTGCTTATGATTCTCGCCATAAATCGCCGGAATTTGCGATGGAAGCGGCAAAAACACTTGCGACACAAGGCATCCAAACATACGTGTTTGATGAGCTTCGCCCGACGCCAGAGCTGTCATTCGCTGTCAGACAGCTAAACGCTTATGGAGGGATTGTGGTAACAGCAAGCCATAACCCGCCTGAATATAACGGCTACAAAGTATACGGTGATGATGGCGGCCAGCTGCCTCCGAAGGAAGCGGACATCGTCATTGAGCAGGTAAACGCGATTGAAAATGAGCTGACAATCACAGTGGACGAAGAAAATGCGTTAAAAGAAAAAGGCTTAATCAAGATCATCGGTGAAGACATTGATAAAGTCTATACAGAAAAACTGACGTCCATTTCTGTACATCCTGAATTATCGAAAGAAGTGGATGTAAAGGTTGTTTTCACACCGTTGCATGGAACTGCGAATAAACCGGTCAGACGCGGCCTTGAAGCGCTCGGCTACAAAAATGTAACGGTTGTCAAAGAACAGGAACTGCCGGATTCAAATTTTTCCACTGTTACATCGCCAAACCCGGAAGAGCATGCGGCATTCGAATATGCCATTAAGCTTGGGGAGGAGCAGCATGCAGATATTCTCATCGCGACAGACCCTGATGCTGACCGCCTAGGCATCGCGGTGAAAAACGATCAAGGCAAATATACAGTGCTGACAGGAAACCAAACCGGAGCGCTGCTGCTTCATTACCTGCTTTCTGAAAAGAAAAAACAAGGCATCCTGCCAAATAACGGTGTTGTTCTCAAAACGATCGTTACAAGCGAAATCGGCCGTGCCGTAGCTTCATCATTCGGCCTTGATACGATTGATACGCTGACAGGCTTCAAGTTTATCGGTGAAAAGATCAAGGAATACGAGGCATCAGGCCAGTATACCTTCCAATTCGGTTATGAAGAGAGCTACGGTTATTTAATCGGGGATTTTGCCCGCGATAAGGACGCCATTCAGGCCGCGCTTTTGGCAGTTGAAGTTTGCGCGTTTTATAAAAAGCAGGGAATGTCATTATATGAAGCCCTTATCAATCTCTTTAACGAGTATGGTTTTTATCGTGAAGGGCTGAAATCTCTGACACTGAAAGGAAAACAAGGAGCAGAGCAAATTGAAGCGATACTTGCTTCCTTCAGAAAAAATCCGCCGCAGAAAATGGCCGGCAAACAGGTTGTTACAGCAGAAGATTACGCTGTAAGCAAACGGACGCTTCTGACTGAAAACAAAGAAGAAGCCATCGACTTGCCAAAATCAAATGTACTGAAATACTTCCTGGAAGACGGGTCTTGGTTCTGTCTTCGTCCTTCTGGAACTGAGCCGAAGGTGAAATTTTATTTCGCCGTAAAAGGGGCATCTTTGGAAGACAGTGAAAAGCGTCTTGCCGCCCTTTCTGAAGATGTAATGAAGACGGTAGATGAAATTGTTGAGTCAACGAAAAAATAATTCTACTATCAGCCGGATCATTGTAAATGATCCGGTTTTTCTTTTTCTCATCCAAAAGTCTGAAAGAAAATCATTCCACATACGAAGTACTGAAATACAAAAAACTGGTATAATCTTTAATACAAGATCAATGCGGAGTGAGAAACGTGAGCAAAACGAGGATGGAAAAATTAAAAACGCTGAAAACCATTGCGGAAACCTTAAATCAAGGGCACGATATCAATGCAACACTGGATGAGGTTTTAAAAGAATTGCTGAGTCTGACAAATCTTCAATCCGGATGGATTTTTCTGATCGAAGAAGATGGATCCTATACGTTAGCGGCCGACGCTTTTCTGCCTCCCGCTTTAAGCCGCAAGGAAAAAGTGCTGATGTGCGAAGGGGAGTGTTACTGCCTGACAAAATTCAATAACGGGGGGCTTAGAAGGGCTGCTAATATCATGAACTGCAAACGCATCGAATCAGCCGAAGAACTGCATTGTTTTGATACAGAAGGGATTACGCATCATGCAACTGTGCCTTTAGAAGACGGGGACAGGAGATTCGGATTGTTAAATGTAGCGGCGGCCGGAAAAACCATGTTTGATGAGGAAGAGCTGCATTTACTCGAGTCTGTCGCCTTTCAGATCGGAACGGCAATCCAGCGTATGAGGCTTTCCGAATATAAACAAAAAAATGCTCTTTTAATGGAGCGAAACCGCCTCGCTCAGGAGCTTCACGATTCTGTCAATCAAATGCTGTTTTCCGTCAGTTTAACTGCCAGAGCTGCAAAGACACTAACAAAAGACGAGCATTTGCAGCAGATGATTGATTTCATCCAAAACCTATCCCAGGACGCTCTCGCGGAAATGAAAGCGTTAATTTGGCAGCTTCGCCCCGGAGGATTGGAAAAAGGGCTGGCTGAAGCCATAAAAAGCTATGGCGTTCTCATTGGATTGAAGGTCATCTTTACCCAAAAAGGCTGTCCTGTTCTGACTGATGAGCAGGAGCATATGCTATGGCGTGTCGTACAGGAAGCATTAAATAACTGCAAAAAGCATGCCGGAACGGATACGGCGTATGTTAGTCTGACTGCTTCTTTGGGCCATGCGGAGCTGGATATAATCGATCATGGGGCAGGATTTCGCTATGAAGCGCATGCCGGTCTGCCTTCACTTGGCATCAAGGGTATGAAAGAACGAGCGGAAAAAGCCGGCGCGAAGTTTTGGATTGAGTCAGCGCTTGGAACTGGAACAAAGCTGTCCATCAGGCTTCCGCTAACAAGCCGAAAAGGAGGGGCGGTATGAAAATTGTAATTGCTGATGATCATCACGTTGTCAGAAAGGGTCTGCGTTTTTTCTTTGCCACCCAGGATGATATTGAAGTTGTCGGAGAAGCTGCAAACGGAATAGAAGCTCTCCGTGTCATCGAAGAGACAAAGCCGGATCTTGTGCTAATGGATCTATCTATGCCCGAGATGGACGGCATTCAAGCCATTAAAAAAGCAATACAGCAATTTCCGGAGACGAATATCATTGTGCTAACGAGCTACTCTGATCAGGAGCACGTCATCCCCGCTCTTCAGGCAGGTGCGAAGGCATATCAATTAAAGGATACGGAGCCCGAGGAATTGGTGAAAACACTAAGACAAGTGCATGCTGGCGAATACAAGCTTTCTACAACTATTATGCCCCATGTGCTGACACATATGAAAAATCAGCACGACCCGGAAAAAGAAAAATATTATCAATTAACAAGAAGGGAAAAAGACGTTCTGACTGAAATCGCGAACGGGAAAAGCAATAAAGAAATCGCAGTAGCCTTGTTTATTTCAGAAAAAACAGTGAAAACCCATGTATCGAATCTGTTAGCAAAACTTGAAGTGGCCGACCGCACGCAAGCAGCGCTTTTCGCAGTGAAATATAACCTGAATGGAGAGATCTCGAAATGAACATGTTAGTCATAAATGGCACGCCAAGAAAACATGGGAGAACAAGAATTGCCGCATCTTATCTTTCAGCACTGTATCACACGGATTTGATTGATCTTAGCGAGTTTGTATTGCCGATTTTTAATGGTGAAGCGGATCAATCTGAACTGTTGCAGGTACAGGAGCTTAAACAACGCGTTACTAAAGCGGATGCGATTGTATTATTATCTCCTGAATATCACAGCGGCATGAGCGGCGCTTTAAAAAATGCCTTGGATTTTTTAAGCAGCGAACAATTCAAATATAAGCCCGTTGCATTATTGGCAGTGGCGGGGGGCGGAAAAGGCGGCATCAATGCGCTGAATAATATGAGGACTGTGATGCGGGGGCTCTACGCCAATGTCATCCCGAAGCAGCTGGTGCTTGATCCGGTGCATATTGATGTTGAAAATACTGCCGTGGCTGAAAACATTAAGGAAAGCTTAAAAGAGCTTGTCGAAGAACTCAGCTTATTCGCAAAAGCAGGAAATCCCGGCGTTTAAACCGCCGGGATTTGTTTATGTGAGCAGGGCTAATTGATCTTCATAAGTCAGCTCTGTGGCATGATCAATATAACGGAGAAGAGAATACAGCATCTTTTCAAGAACGGCGTAATCCTGTTCAAAATGATAGGCATGCAGAAAATGCTCAATTCGTTTTGACAACAAATCATCCTCTGTACGCACCATTAAAATTAATAAATTATCCCATTGGGAACGATGGGTGTAATATAGCGCTTTATCGTAATCGGCATAATCCATGAATCGCTTCTCCTTTCTTGTGTGAGAAGTTCATGATTAGTTTATGCCGCATTCTCTGTAATTGACGGGGCAAAACTTGGCGTCTGCGGCAGTAAAGGAGTAGCAATATGAGGGAGACATAAAATCAAAATGCCTGAATGAAGCAATCGCTTTTGGTAAACCTATGAGAGAACATATTCTTGGTACAGGAGACTGAAAATATGAAATCTCTGCCGTATACCATCGCGCTTCTTTTTTGCGGATTGATCATCGTGTCAATCGCTGCAAAAGGTCATTCAACGGACACAAACGAGTCCGTTCAAAAGTGGGAACAGCTTGCCTGGAGCAAAATTCAGGATGAATATAAGGGTGCTTCATTTTCTGATTATGCTTATATGGGGCGGACCGAGGTGAATGATCAGCAGACGAAAGATGTCTTTCGGGTGACAGTCAGACAGAAAGATGACACTTTTTCTGTTCGGGCCGAAGTCTATTTTCATCCGGTGACAAATCATATGATCAGCATCAACGTCTTTAGGCTCTAATAAAAAACTGTACAGCCGTTAAGGCCGCACAGTTTCTGTTTTTAGAAATATCGTTTTGCACCGAGATAACGCTGTTTCCAGTAAGAGTTGTTCATATTGGAAATGACAACTCCGGAATCGTTGGCATTTATGAATTCCCCGTTTCCTAGGTAAATTCCAACGTGGGAAGGGCCGGCTTTATACGTTGTAAAGAAAACGAAATCTCCGACAGCAGGCTGGCTGACGGGCTTCATTGTGTTCCAATATCCAGCTGCCGTTAATCTAGATACGGATGTGACTTTGTTCAATACATAGTAAATGAATCCGCTGCAGTCAAACCCGGACGGTGTCGTGCCTCCCCATCGATACGGGACCCCAAGCTGCTCTTTAGCGGCGGCAATCATTGTGTTAATCTTCGCGCTCGTTGAGCTGGTGGTGTTTGAAGAACCGGATGAAGACGATGATGATGATGCTTTTCCGGTAATGACCAGCTTTTGGCCAACCTGCAAGACATCAGTTTTTAAATTGTTTTTCTCCCGGATCTGCTGAGCTGTTACATTAAATTTCTGAGCAATGACCCACAAGGAATCACCGCTTTTCACCGTGTATGTAGTCGTCGCGCCTGAGCTTGCATTTGACGAAGAAGACGACGATGAAGAGCCTGAAGATGCTTTACCCGTCAGCTTCAGTACTTGTCCAACGTAAAGCACATCTGATTTCAGATTGTTGACATTTCGGATTTGCTGTACAGTCAGGTTATAGTTGTTTGCGATTTTCCAAAGTGAATCACCGCTTTTTACAGTATATTTCGTTGTTGCCGAAGTTTGGTTCGATTTGGATGAAGTGTCTTTGGAAGACGTATCAGAGCCGCTTGATTTTGTTTTCAACACCTGATTCACGTAAATGGTGTCTGATTTTAAGTTGTTCAAGACCTTCAATTCAGCGATGGACATATTGACTTTGTTTGCAATTTTCCAAAGCGAATCTCCAAGCTGCACCTTATATGTTCCTGTAGAAGATGAAGAACTTGAGCTCTTATTAGAACTGCTTTTTGAACTGGAACTAGAGCTTGAAGAAACTGTGCCGGACACCTTTAATTTCTGCCCCGCACGAATCAAATCGCTGCTTAGTCCGTTTAATTTCTTTAGTTCCTGCACCGTCATTTTATACTCATTTGCGATCAGCCAAAGTGAATCACCGCTTTTCACAGTGTAAACAGAACTTCCGCTCTTCTTGGTTGTTGAGCTTGAAGTAGATGAAGAAGTGCTGGAATTGCTGCCTGGAATGGTAAGCGTCTGGCCGATCGACAGAACAGTAGTCGAAAGATGATTGGCGGATGTGAGGGCCGCCACACTTGTGTTATAGGTTTGGGCCAGTTTCCATAAAGAATCTCCGCTTTTGACCTTAATCGTTGCTGCTTCAGCTGGTGTCACTGCTAAAGTTGTGCCGACAATCGCAGATGCTGTCAGCCCTGCTGCTAATTTCTTTTTCATCTTAGCTCTCCTTTTTCCCCCAATGATTTTGAATTTGCTGTTTCTTTTTTATATCGGCACATTTGTCTCATCGTTTTGCCTTTTTTAAAAAATAGCCATATTATCTTAACAAAAAGGGGGGAAAAAGGGCATAAAAAAAGAAGGAATCATGGATCTATTCCTTCATTTTTAAAAGCTTCATGATATCTTCCTTGTTTTTGACGAGGTCGCGCAGTGTATATTTGTCTAAAACCGCAAGATAGGCCAAAAGCGCTTCATTAAGCACATGTTTTAAGCCGCATACCGGGGAAATAACGCAGAGATTCTTGTTCGCATCAAAACATTCAACAATATTAAAATCGTCCTCTGTTTTTCTGACAACCTCACCGATGTTGATGTCTTCAGGGTCCATGCCTAATCGTATGCCGCCGCCCCGTCCGCGTATCGTTTCTACGTAGCCGAGCTGGCCGAGCCTGTATATGACTTTCATAAGATGATTTTTTGAAATAGCATACGTTTCGGCAATCTGTTTTATATTTGAAAGTTCTCCGGGACGCTCTGCAGCCAGAAAAATCAACACTCTTAATGAATAATCTGTATAATTGGTTAACTTCATAATAAGACCTCAGAATAAGACATTTTCTATATCTTATCATAATCGATTGAAAAATGAAAAAAAAGGAATTAAAAAACCATGCACCCAGCTGGGTGCATGGTTTTTGCTTACATGTCATTTGGCGGATTTTGGTGTTGGCGTTTTTTTTCAATTTCGGTGTTTTGCATTTTGCGTTCAAATGTAGACAGATAACGTGACGCAAAATCCTTTCCGCCAAGGCCGAAGGATAAACCAAAAGCGAGTGCAAAGCCGCTAAGAACGATGATGAACGCGGAATTGACGATTGTCGCAGCGACACCAAGCTGATCCAGGGCCATAAAGAAAGCAAGTGCGATAATGGTGTATTTAGCGATGGCCGCTAAAGATTTGAATTCCTGGCCTTTAATCATGCTTGCGAGCACTTTGCGCACCAATTCCCCGGCGTAAAGGCCGATTCCGAGAATGAATACAGCGACAAGGACATTCGGCAGATACGCGATGATGCCTGTCGCAATTTCTACGAGGAAGTGCAGCCGAACAATTTGAAGCGCCTCGGCTGTAAACAGCAGAATGACAATGATTTGCGCAATCAAACCGACAACTTGAGACAAGGACAGCTTTGCAGGCGTTCCGGCTTCCATGCCTATTTTTTCTAAGACAGAATCAAAGCCTGCGCGATGGAGCAGTCCGGACACCATGGATTTCACCCATTTTCCTGCCCACATACCAGCTAAAATAAGCACGATGGCAATTATGATGTTCGGAAGCATGTTTAAAATCGTATTCAGCATAGAGACAGCCGGTTTTGAAATGCCGGCGACATCCAGCTGATCCAACGCAGAAATGACCACCGGAATGATAATCAACACATAAGCGATTGTTCCGATGACTGCAGAAAGGCTTGTATCTTTTAAGTAAATGGATAAACCCATACGTGCCGCGAATCTTTCCGTGCCGATGCTTGCAAGGAAATTTGTAATGATATCACGTACAAGGCGGGCAATAAGCCAGCCGATTAATACGATAAGCGCCGCTGCAAATAACTTCGGCAGAAAAGCGAGCACGCTGTCCATCATATTTGTAAAAGGACCTGAAATGCCACTGATTTTCAAAGAAGATAAGACCCCTGGCAGGAAAACAAGCAGCACGAGATAAAAGACAATTTGTGAAGCGGTATTGACAGCCTGATGAATATCTTTTCCTTCAGACACCAAATTCCACTTGCGCAGTTTGTCACTCGTGTTCAGCTTCATCCCGATTTTTTTGACAAGGAAGCTCAAAACAGAGGCTGCAGCCCATCCTAACAGCAGAATGAGTCCGGCTTTCAGCACGCTTGGGATCGCGGCTGCAATCGCCGACAGCATACTGACAAATGGTGATGCCACTGTTGTCAGGTGCAAAATGTTAAAGAATAAAATAAAGACGATGATCAATGCGATAAAATAAACGACTTTGCTTATGACTTTTTCCGAGGAATAGCGTGAAGGCTTTTTCCCAGCAAAGAGCTTGTCATCGATTTTTGTTTTGCTGAGTCCTTTGTATACCGCTTTTTCAATGATTTTAGCGATAGCCCATCCGATTAATAAGACAAGTAAAGCAATAATTACGTTTGGCAGCTTACTGAGATAAGAAGAAAGCACGTCTGCTACATTCAATTGGTATCGCTCCTTTTTTTCGTAGTATGGTGTGTGTTTACCCACTGATCCAATAAACAAACAGCTGAATGTGCCGGGGAATTTTTTTCTCGCCAGAGTGAGGCTATCATCTTTTGTCTGGCGGGCTCATACATTATAGATAAGTCCAAGTAGGGGGGATTCGGTTGAACGCGGAGGAGAAGAAAGAATTACAGCGGGCAATTGAGGAAATTACCGAAATTGCAAAAGGATTCGGCCTTGATTTCTACCCGATGAGATATGAAATCTGCCCGGCTGAAATTATTTATACATTTGGCGCGTACGGAATGCCGACAAGATTCAGCCACTGGAGCTTTGGCAAGCAGTTTCACAAAATGAAGCTGCATTATGATCTGGGATTAAGCAAGATTTATGAGCTGGTCATTAACTCAGATCCATGCTACGCTTTTTTGCTGGACAGCAACTCACTGATCCAAAATAAATTGATTGTCGCTCACGTTCTTGCCCATTGCGATTTCTTCAAAAACAACTGCCGTTTCCAAAACACGAAGCGCGATATGGTGGAAAGCATGGCGGCAACGGCTGAACGGATAAAACACTATGAACAGGTTCACGGGATTAAAGAAGTAGAGTCATTTTTAGATGCGATCCTTGCGATTCAGGAGCATATCGATCCGTCGTTGGTCCGCCCAAAGCTCCAATGGAGTGTGGATGATGAGGAAGAGGAGATTGAAGAGGCAGCCACGCCTTACGATGATCTATGGTCTTTGGATGAAAAGAAACCGAAAAAACAAGTGAAAAAATCGAAAAAACCGTTCCCGCCAAGACCCGAAAAAGATATCCTGCTTTTTATCGAGGAGCATTCCCGGGAGCTGGAGCCATGGCAGCGTGATATATTAACAATGATGAGAGAGGAAATGCTTTATTTCTGGCCTCAGCTGGAAACCAAGATTATGAATGAGGGCTGGGCTTCCTATTGGCACCAGCGAATTATACGTGAGCTTGATTTAACCTCTGATGAAGCGATCGAGTTCGCCAAGCTGAATGCAGGTGTCGTTCAGCCGTCCAAAACAGGCATTAACCCTTATTATTTAGGGCTGAAAATATTTGAAGACATTGAGGAGCGGTACAACAACCCGACGGAGGAAATGAAGAAAATGGGTGTGCAGCCTGACTCCGGTCGGGAGAAAATGTTTGAGGTCAGGGAGATTGAATCCGATATCTCTTTCATCCGCAATTATTTAACTAAAGACTTAGTCATGCGCGAAGATCTTTATTTGTTTCAAAAACAGGGCAGAGATTATAAGATCATTGATAAAGAGTGGAAGTCGGTGCGCGACCAGCTCGTAAGCATGCGGGTAAATGGCGGTTTTCCATATTTGACGGTAAGCGACGGCGATTATATGAAAAATAACGAACTCTATATTAAGCATTGGTATGAGGGCATAGAGCTGGATTTGAAATATTTGGAGAAAGTGCTCCCTTATTTATTCCAGCTTTGGGGAAGAAGCGTGCACATTGAGTCTGTGCTTGAGGATAAGGAAGTCATGTTTTCGTACGATGGAAAAGGTGTTCATCGCAGGTATTTATAAAAAAAGGATGCAGCGTTCTGCATCCTTTTTATTTTCCAGTTTTTAAAATCTTAAATATGATATTTGCCTGATCGGTATTGTTAATCAATCCGCGGAATTTTTCTTTTCCGGGACCGTACGCGTATACCGGCACTTGTTCGCCGGTGTGATCGGTACTCGTCCATCCGCTGTTAGAGCGAGTATTAAAAATCTTGATGATGGCTTTGTAGGCCCCTTTGCTTTTGTCAGCCTGTGAAGCTGCTTCAACGCTTTTGATTTCTTCAGATGTGAATGTCAGATTGGTATAGCGGGTGAGCACATCTTTAACCGGCTTGCCTTCACTGATTTTTTTGGCCATAAATTCAGGCGTTTTCTTTGCGGAGAGAATCGGCTCTGCGTGCCAATTCTTTTCGCCGTTTGCGCCAATGGTAAAGCCGCCGGTTGTATGGTCTGCAGCTGCAATCACAAGTGTATGTTTGTCTTTTTTCGCAAATTCAATCGCGGCTTTATAGGCCTGTTCAAAGTCTTTAACCTCGCTCATGGCTCCTACTGTATCATTGTCATGGGCTGCCCAGTCAATCTGGCTCCCCTCGACCATTAAGAAAAATCCTTTTTTATTTTGGTTCAAGCGTTCAATTGCTGAAACCGTCATTTCTTTGAGAGACGGTGTTTTGCTGTCGCGATCAAGCGCTTTAGCAAGCCCTCCATCCGCGAAAAGTCCGAGCACCTGCTGATCCTTATTTTTCTTCAGTGCTTGTTTAGTTGTCACATAGCTGTAGCCGGCTTGTTTGAATTCCTTAGTCAAGTTTCTGTCCTTGCGGTTAAAATAAGATTTTCCGCCGCCAAGCAGCACGTCTATTTTATGTTTGCCTTTTATTTTGTCATCCATATAGCTATTGGCGATTTGGTCCATGTTTTTCCGAGATTCATTGTGGGCCCCGTATGCGGCAGGGGTGGCGTGGTTAATTTCAGACGTTGCAACAAGCCCTGTTGACTTGCCTTGCTGTTTGGCCTCTTCAAGCACAGATTTCACTTTTTTCCCGTTTTTATCGACGCCAATTGCATTGTTATATGTCTTAACTCCTGTCGCTAATGCTGTTCCGGCAGCTGCTGAATCTGTAATATTATAATCAGGGTCATCCGGATGCGTCATCATCATGCCTGTCAAATTCCGGTCAAATTCAGTCAACTTCGGGTTATTCGGTGTTTCACCGTTATTTTTCATGGAACGGTAGGCGTTTATGTAAGGCGTCCCCATGCCGTCGCCTATCATCACAATGACATTTCTGATCTCAGCTTTGTCTTGTTTTTTGGCGCTGGCCTTTTCTGTTTGCTGGAGTTCGGCTCCGGCAAAGATTCCAGCTGTAAGGACAAAAACAGCGGCGATTGACAGAAGTTTTGATTTCATATTTTGAAACAAATTCATTTTTTGCAGGCCTCCTTTAATATGTTCCATTTATTACGTCAGGGAAATATTGTTAAATATGGATGTTGATCAAGTAAACAACAAGTAAAGCCTTGTAAGGAAATGAAAAAACGCTTTTCGTTATCTTTCCATATTTGATGTAAAGCATTCATTTTCAGAAAAATCTTTACCTCTCTGTCTTTGCATGATATGTTTGTTTAAATAAAAAAACTGCGGATAACCGCAGCTCTCCTCGAATATTCTTTATCGCTCATTCTACTTGTATACGAGCTGACCCCGAAAGTTTTTCATTTATTTCCTTTATGTTGAAAAACATCCCATAAAACATGACAAAAGCACTCGTTTTTTGTCACCTTTGCAACGAAAATGAAATATTTAATACCCTTAAAAACTTTTTTTTAGAACGAATAATTAAGAAATTTGTCACATGAAGTCAAGACTATTTCTGATGGGAATCTATCCTTATAATAGAAACCAATAAGATTAATTTAAAAAAAGAGATACATATATAGAGAGTTAACATTTGGGGAGGAAAATATGAAAAAGCAAATCATTACAGCTACGACAGCAGTTGTTTTAGGATCGACATTATTTGCAGGAGCGGCGTCTGCACAAAGCATTAAGGTGAAAAAAGGCGACACGTTATGGGATCTTTCAAGAAAATACGACACAACGATCAGTAAAATTAAATCAGAGAACCACCTTCGTTCAGACATTATTTATGTGGGACAGACTTTATCGATTAACGGCAAATCTACAAGTTCAAAAAGCAGCAGTTCTTCTTCCTCTTCTTCTACATACAAAGTAAAGAGCGGAGACAGCCTGTGGAAAATTTCAAAAAAATACGGCATGACAGTCAATGAACTGAAAAAACTGAATGGCTTAAAATCAGACTTGCTTCGTGTTGGACAAGTCCTTAAACTGAAAGGCTCATCTAGTTCAAGCAGCTCCAGCTCATCGAGCGTATCAACGTCTTCAACTTCCACTTATAAAGTGAAGCGCGGGGACAGTCTGTCTAAAATCGCAAAACAATACGGCACTACGGTTAGCAAATTAAAAAGCTTAAACGGCTTAAAATCAGATGTAATCTATGTCAACCAAGTATTGAAGGTGAAAGGAACAAGCACAAGCAGCTCCAAACCTTCTTCTTCATCATCTTCAAGCAGCAAAGCATCATCTACTACATCACTTAATGTGAGCAAGCTGGTTTCTGATGCGAAAGCGTTAGTCGGAACGCCATATAAATGGGGCGGAACGACAACTTCCGGCTTTGACTGCAGCGGATTCATTTGGTATGTACTGAATAAACAAACAAGTGTGGGCAGAACAAGCACTGCGGGATACTGGAGTTCTATGAAAAGCATTGCCAGCCCGTCTGTTGGTGACTTCGTCTTCTTCACAACATATAAATCCGGCCCTTCTCACATGGGGATTTACATTGGAAACAACAGTTTCATTCATGCAGGATCTGACGGCGTACAAATCAGCAGCCTGGACAACAGCTACTGGAAGCCTCGTTACCTCGGTGCGAAAAGATTCTAATTTTAGAGAAAACCCGTTCATTGGAACGGGTTTTTTTCATTAGACGGAGCACATCCATTTTGGTTGCTCCTAAAAATGAAAATGTGATAAAAAATCCAAGAATTTTTTTTCTTTCTTATTTTCATAAAGGGCGATTGCATAAGCGCCGGCATAGGGCAGCTGTACAGACTGATAAGGGATTCTGATCATCTGTTTTTCTGCTAATTCACGCTTTACTGTAGATAAAGGCAGAAATGAAACCCCGAGTCCTTCCTTGATAAACCGTTTCGTTATATGTGTTTGTGTGACCTTCATTGTCCTTACAAATGGAAATGTCACTCTGACTTGACGGAGCAAGTCGTCCCAGTAATCAGGATGATTGTGGGTCAAAAGCAGGTATTGTTCGAGCACCTCTTTGGCATCAATTTCGTTGTCTTCTATGAAATGCTTATCGGGCGGAGCAACAAGGACGACAGGGTCTTTATATAGGCAGTGGCAGCTTAAAGAGGAAGACTGTACTTTTAAACAGCTCAGTCCGATATCAGCTTCCCCGGCTTTTATCAGTGACGCGATTTCCGCTGATTCGAAAATCGTCACCGCCATTTCTGTTTCCGTGTTCATTGCTGTGTACCGCTTCATGACAGAAGGAAGCACAGTATCTGCTATAAGCGGAGAAACCGCGAGCTGTAAGGTTTGAGAGTAGCCTTGTCTCACTCTGTGAAGCTCTGCCATGCTGTTTTCATAATCATCAAGCAGCCTGAGCGCATACGGCAAATAAGCCCTGCCTTCATCAGTCAGCTGGATCTGTCTGCCTTTTCGCTCAAACAGCTTACAGCTGATTTCTTTTTCTAATTGCTTGATATGCACAGTCACAGTGGGCTGAGATAAGAAAAGCGTTTCCGCTGTTTTTCGGAAGTTTTCATATTTCGCAGCGGTCACAAAGGTATGAAGCCATTTAAAATCCATTTCTATTCTCCCTCTGATTAATATTTTTAATTAATTTCCTTTAAAATATTCATTATTTTTTAAATATTATATTTACTATAATAACAGAAAAGGATAGGGGGAATACAAATGGTACATTACGGATTAAAGGGAATTACATGTGTGGAAACATCCATCAGCCATATTGATGGTGAAAAAGGGCGTCTGATTTACAGAGGCCATCATGCAAAAGACATCGCGCTGAAGCATAGCTTTGAAGAAGCGGCTTATTTGATTTTATTTGGACAACTGCCTTCAGCTGAAGAATTGCAGGTATTTAAAGATAAGCTGGCTGCGGAACGGCATCTTCCGGAACACATTGAGCGCTTGGTTCAGTCATTGCCAAACAACATGGACGATATGTCGGTGCTGAGAACGGTTGTGTCAGCATTGGGTGAAAATACGTACACATTCCATCCGAAAACAGAAGAAGCAATCCGGCTGATTGCAATCACGCCCTCCATCATTGCCTACAGAAAAAGATGGACGCGCGGTGAACAAGCAATTGCACCTTCTTCTCAGTACGGACATGTTGAAAACTACTATTATATGCTCACAGGTGAACAGCCTTCAGAGGCAAAAAAGAAAGCGCTTGAAACCTATATGATTCTGGCCATGGAGCACGGCATGAACGCATCCACTTTTTCGGCACGTGTCACATTATCTACAGAAAGTGATTTAGTGTCAGCAGTCACGGCTGCTCTAGGCACGATGAAAGGCCCGCTTCACGGAGGCGCTCCTTCTGCGGTGACAAAAATGCTTGAAGACATTGGAGAAAAAGAACATGCTGAAGCATATCTGAAAGAAAAACTTGAAAAAGGAGAGCGGTTGATGGGATTCGGCCACAGGGTGTACAAAACAAAAGACCCGCGGGCAGAAGCTTTGAGACAGAAAGCAGAAGAGGTGGCCGGCAATGACCGTGATCTTGATCTTGCGCTGCATGTAGAAGCAGAAGCGATTCGTTTGCTAGAAATCTACAAACCGGGACGAAAGCTGTACACAAATGTTGAATTTTACGCGGCTGCAGTGATGAAGGCCATCGATTTTGACGATGAATTGTTTACTCCGACCTTTTCAGCAAGCCGAATGGTAGGGTGGTGCGCCCATGTGCTGGAACAGGCAGAAAACAACATGATTTTCCGCCCGTCAGCGAAATATACCGGTGCCATTCCCGAGGAAGTACTTTCATAACATATTTTGGCGTTTATTCATTTCTGTCGTGTGGTAACGTTCAGTATCAACCACATGTCTAGGAGTGATGAATGTGAACCCAATGGACAGACAAACAGAAGGACAAGAACCTCAGCATCAGGACAGACAGCCGGGCATTGAGTCAAAAATGAATCCGCTGCCGCTGTCAGAGGACGAGGATTATCGAGGAAGCGGAAAACTGAAAGGAAAAGTCGCGATCATTACTGGAGGCGACAGCGGAATAGGGAGAGCAGCAGCTATTGCCTTTGCTAAAGAGGGGGCTGATATCTCCATTCTATACTTAGACGAGCATTCGGACGCAGAGGAAACACGTAAACGGATCGAAAAGGAGAATGTCCGCTGCCTGCTTATCCCGGGAGATGTCGGGGACGAGAACTATTGTGAACAAGCTGTGCAGCAAACAGTGGACCATTTTGGTAAACTCGATATCTTAGTGAACAATTCCGCTGAACAGCATCCGCAGGACAGCATTCTAAATATTTCAACAGAACAGCTGGAAAAAACCTTTCGCACAAATATTTTTTCCATGTTTCATATGACGAAGAAAGCTTTGCCTCACTTGCGAGAGGGGAGTGCCATTATTAATACGACATCGATTACCGCTTATGAAGGAGATACGGCGTTAATTGATTATTCCAGCACAAAGGGTGCGATTGTCTCCTTTACGCGGTCCATGGCAATGTCGCTTGCGGATAAAGGCATCAGAGTGAATGCGGTGGCGCCCGGCCCGATTTGGACACCGCTTATTCCGGCGACATTCCCTGAGGAAAAAGTGAAACAGCATGGCTTGGATACCCCAATGGGAAGACCGGGACAGCCAGTTGAGCATGCGGGCGCCTATGTTCTGCTGGCGTCTGACGAATCTTCCTATATGACAGGGCAGACCATTCATGTGAATGGCGGCCGTTTTATTTCAACGTAATCAACGAAAAACCAGCTAAAAAGCTGGTTTTTTTGTGTCGAGAAATTTAAAAATAAAAAATTTGTCGATTTTTCTAACAATTTTGTTTTCATTTTTGCAATTTTATATATAATATTGAATAGGAGAAAGGAATGATTCGCGACCAGTACAAATATAGTAGAAAAACAGGAAAATGACCATTGTTGCTCATGAATTCAGAAAATTCAAATAAAATATATAAAAATAGATCATCAGGAGTTGAAGGGGAATGAAAGGGAGCGTTTTTAGGAAGAAAAGCATTCAGGATTTAATCGCTGCGACGAGCGGTGAAAAGTCTTTAAAAAGAGAATTAGGGGCATTCGATTTAACGTTGCTTGGGATCGGCGCCATTATTGGTACAGGAATTTTTGTTCTGACGGGAACTGGCGCAGTCACCGCAGGACCCGGGCTGACGATTTCATTTGTTGTGGCGGCGCTGGCTTGTTTATTCGCTGCCCTGTCTTACGCGGAATTTGCGTCAAGTGTGCCTGTTTCAGGTTCGGTGTATACATTCACTTATGCGACATTGGGAGAGCTTTTGGCCTTTATTATCGGGTGGGATTTAATTTTAGAATACATGCTGGCGGTAAGTGCAGTGTCGGTCGGCTGGTCTGGTTATTTCCAATCGTTTTTATCAGGGCTCGGCATTCATCTTCCGGTTGCTTTAACAGCGGCACCGGGCGCAGTGAAAGACACCTTTACCCTGTTTAATCTTCCTGCATTCGTCATTGTAATGGCGATCACATATTTGCTTTATTTAGGCATCAAAGAATCAAAAAGAGTCAATAATATCATGGTTATCCTGAAGATACTGGTTGTTCTGCTGTTTATCGCGGTGGCAGCCGTTTACGTAAAGCCGCATAACTGGCAGCCGTTTATGCCGATGGGCTTTGGCGGCGTATTCAGTGCAGCGGCGCTCGTATTCTTTGCTTTTATCGGATTTGACGCTGTATCCTCTGCTGCGGAAGAGACGAAAAACCCTGCGAAGGATCTGCCTAAAGGCATTATTTTCTCTTTATTGGTTTGCACGATTTTATATGTCACCGTATCAGCGATCATGACTGGGGTTATCCCGTTTGCTCAATTTGCGGGTGTGGATCATCCGGTTTCTCTTGTTCTTCAAAGCGCAGGGCAAAACTGGGTGGCTGGCATCATTGATATTGGCGCCGTGTTGGGAATGACAACAGTTATGCTCGTAATGCTTTACGGCCAGACCCGCGTCATGTTTGCCATGTCGCGTGATGGGCTTGTGCCGGGCTCACTTTCTAAAGTGCATCCAAAGCACAAAACACCTTATGTAGCCACTTGGTTTTTCGGAACGATGTCGGCGCTTCTCGGCTCACTTGTTCCGCTGGACGAACTTGCAAAGCTGGTAAACATCGGGACGCTGTCGGCATTTGTCCTGATTTCTGTGGCAGTTATCGTTTTGAGAAAGAAACAGCCTGATCTTCCGAGAGCTTTTAAATGCCCGGGAGTTCCCGTAATCCCAGGCTTGGCGATTCTGTTCTGCCTGTTCTTGATTTTAAATCTGGGGTGGGTGACGATTGTCCGCTTCTTGGTGTGGCTGTTAATCGGCTTGGTAATCTATTTCCTGTATTCAAGAAAGCATTCAAAATTAAATCAATAAATAACCTCTTGATAAAGAGAGCGGTCATATAGGCTGCTCTCTTTTCTGTTCTTGGCAAATGAATCTATAGAAATGAAAACAAAAATAAGAGATAATATAGGCTGGAAAGGAAGTGACGTTTATTGTCTGAGCAAAAACCAGTCCAATGGGCTTCGAAAATCGGTTTCGTCATGGCAGCGGCCGGCTCGGCTATCGGCTTGGGCGCGATTTGGAAATTCCCTTACGTAGCGGGGACCAATGGAGGAGGAGCCTTTTTTCTTATCTTCGTGTTATTTACCATCCTCTTAGGCTATCCGCTTTTGGTGGGGGAATTTATTTTTGGAAGACGTAACCAGACGAATGCCATTGATGCATATAAAAAAGAAGCGCCGCGATCAGCTTGGTTTCTTACGGGGTGGATCGGCGTAGCAGCATGTTTCTTAGTGCTGTCGTTTTACAGTGTAATCGGGGGATGGATTTTGCTGTATATCGTAAAAACGGCGTCAGGCTCACTGTCCGGGCTTTCCCAAGCACAGTATGGCGCTCTTTTTGCTTCTATTATCCAAAATCCGGTGCAGACGCTCGCGGCTCAGCTTTGTTTTATGGTACTGACTGTCATCGTTGTCGCCAGAGGGGTTCAAAAAGGGATTGAACGGGTCAGCGCGGTGATGATGCCGGTTTTGTTTTTGTTGTTTATTCTGCTTGTTCTCCGGTCTCTTACGCTTAACGGTGGAATGGAAGGCGTAAAGTTTCTGCTTGTGCCACATTTCAGCGATCTGACTCCGGAATCCATATTATTCGCGCTGGGACAGGCCTTCTTTACATTAACACTTGGGGTTTCGGTGATGGTGACTTACAGCTCCTATTTGCCGAAAACACAAAATATCCCTCGTTCAGCAGCCTCCATTGTCTTGATGAATATCATTGTGACACTCTTGGCAGGTTTGGCTATTTTTCCGGCGGTTTTCTCATTCGGTTTTCAGCCGAATGAAGGACCGACACTGCTGTTTACAGTGCTTCCGGCCGTTTTTGAACAGTTGCCGTTTGGCACGTTGTTTTTTATCGGCTTTCTCGTTGCATTTTTATTTGCGGCCTTAACCTCAGCGTTTTCGATGGTTGAAATTATTGTCGCCACAATCGGAAAAGGGGACGAAAAGAAGAGAAAAAAACTGTCATGGACGAGCGGGCTTTTAATCTTTTTGGTCGGAATTCCATGCTGCTTGTCTTATGGTGTATTGAGTGATGTGCACGTGTTTGGCAAAACATTTTTTGATATTGCCGATTTTGCCGTCAGCAATGTTTTAATGCCTTCAGGCGCTCTGTTAATTTCTCTTTTTATCCCGCTTAAAATTTCGAAGAGCGAGCTCATGGCAGAAATGAGAAATGGATCAAATGCAGGTAAAGCATTCTTCTACACATGGTTTTATTTGCTTCGTTTTATCGTGCCGCTTGCCATTATTATCGTTTTCTTAAATTTAATCGGAATTTTATCATTTTAAAAAAACAGGCTCCGGGAATGGAGCCTGTTTTTTATTTAATAAGATGTTATCAACGGCACCCATGCCGTTTTCAGTTTTTGGATGCCGAGCCTGATGTCCTCTTCTGACAATCCGCCATAGCCGATTAAGACAGAAGCAAAAGGCGCCTGTTCACTATATGAGGGGGATACGGGATAGACGGTTACACCGTAGTCTGCGGCTGCTTTTATTGCTTCTTCCTCACTTGCTGGAAACAAAAGGCGCAGCAGAATGTGAAGTCCCGAGTTTTTACCGAGAATCTCAACGGTGTTTCCTAGTTCAGCGCGGATGGCTTCTAACAGGACAGCGTGTTTTTTTCGGTATAGGCCTCTCATTCTATTTATGTGTTTTTGCCATTCTCCGGTTTCGATGAAGTCTGCTAGTGCGAATTGCGAGTGGGCAGAGACGGTTTGCTTCATTAACTGAGCGTTGTTTTTGATCGATTTCATGAGTTCAGGGGGCACAATCATGAAGCTAAGCCGCAAGGAAGGCAGAAGTGACTTTGAAAAAGTGCCAAGATATATGACTCTGCCATTCGGATCAAGACCTTGTAAAGACGGAATGGGATGGCCGCTGTAACGAAATTCCCCGTCATAATCATCCTCTATAATGAATGAATTTGATTCTGCTGCCCATGTAAGGAGCTCCTGTCTGCGGGTTATCGTCATGATGGTCCCAAGCGGAAACTGATGCGAAGGAGTCGTATACATGAAATAAGGATTCCGGCGGTAGAGCTCATCCGGCAGGACGCCTTCTGCATCAGAAAAAATCGGAATGACATTCATGCGATTTGCTTCAAACATCCTTCTTGAACGGTGAAAGCCCGGTTCTTCAAAGCCGATTTTTGTACCTGGTTTTAGCATAAGGCAAAGAATTTGCAGGAGCACGGTGGTTCCTGCGCCAATGATAATCTGGCTGGGCTCGCAATTTACTCCCCGAGACAGCCTGACGAACCGGGCAATCATGTGCCTGAGTTCGTATTCTCCTTGAGGGTCGCCAGAGGTGTGATACGAATCGGAATAGCGATCCAGACTTTTTACTATGCTTTTTCTCCATGCGTTAAAGGGAAAGAGGGCAGGATCAACATTGCCTTGATGAAAGTCAATAGCAGGTGCGTTCTTTTTAGGTGGGTCAGGCTGTGCAGACTGCTGAAAATGGTCAGGAGCTGACGGAAAGTCTGGTTCTACTTCCGCCGCGAACCAGCCGATTTTCGGCTTGCTTTTGACATAGCCCTCGGCAGTTAATTGCTCGTAAGCTCGTTCTATTGTTGCCGTACTGACATCGAGCAAGCTGGAGAGCCTGCGTTTTGAGGGAAGTTTTGTTCCCTTTGTGATTCGCGCATGTGAAATCTCTTGTTTGAAAAAGGTATAGAGCTGCTCATACAGCGGTGTTTTGCTCTTTTTATCAAGAAACGGCGTGATATCCATCTCGTGTCTCCTTTTTATCTGGCATGGTCATTTTTTCTGATATTGGCTATTTGGCAAATGCCATTTATTAGCTATGATCATTGTAACGAAAGGAAAGGGGATTGAGAAGATGATTCATATCAAACAATTAACCACGAAAGAAGAATGGGCTGAGTCATATCCGGTCATGGGTGAATTGAGAACAGAACTAGATATCGAGACATATCTACAAAGGCTTGAAGCCTGTGTGCAGAAAGAATCGTATATGCTGTTTGCCTTATATAAAGATACAGAGATCAGAGCGCTGTGCGGCGCTCAGCCGAGGGTTTCCATTCATAAAGGAGAGCACTTGTGGGTTGCGGATCTAGTTACAACGGCACCTAGCCGATCAAAGGGATACGGCAAAATGCTTTTGGATTATGCCGCAGACTGGGCGAGAAAAGCCGGACTTGGTTTTGTCAGTCTTTCATCTGGCCTTCAGCGTAAAGACGCACATCGATTTTATACAGATAAAATGGGATTTGCTATAGAAAGTTATTTGTTCCGAAAACCGGTGTAATGAAAAAAGACGCCTGAAAAGGCGTCTTTTTAAAAGCCAAACTGTAAATTTGTATCTACAGATACAATGGTATACACACAAATAATCACAAAGAGATTAAGGATGACGCCGAGCAGGCCGGGGCCTGTGCGTCCTCTCTTGATGAAGAGTTCAACAACGCCGAACGGAACGGCAGCCATGGCGAACGGAAGCATTTGATAGGAATAAAACGTGACATTGCTGATAATTGCCAAATTCAGCAAGAGCAGGGACAGAACCGCTGTCCCGACAGAGATCCAGCCGAATACATTGTGTTCTTTAAAAATTCTTACCAGTTCCATAATTCCACCTCGCCGACATTCGCTGATTTTACAGATTTGTTTTTCAGCATGCGCTGGATTTCCTTGGTTGGTCCTGTAACGACCGAACCGTAAACATTGACACCGTTTTTCTCTACGTAATCTAATCGGTTATCTACATTCAGGTCTTTTCGTTTTGAAATGACCTGAGCCCATTTTTCGTGTTTGGACATGAATTTCAGAGCGTTGATAAACTGATCGCCATTCGACTTGCCTTTTGTATTAAGGGCAGCCAAGAACTTAGAATCCTTTCCAGGATAGCCAAGAGGTTCTGTTGAAGCTGTCTTATTTGTGTTTTTCTCTGTTTCGATTGCGTTCCACAAAAAGCTCACATCATAGCCTTTGAATTTGTTATACACGTCTTTTGTCGGATATGCGCGGTCATATGAAAGATAGACCTCTGATACTGTCCCTTCAGGCAATGTGCTTAACGTTTTTTCTGCTTTTGCGGTTGTTTGTTCAGACGTGTTTGATGGGTGTGTGAAGTAATGGCCGGTTTTATTCACTTCTAAGTCATAGTAGTTTACAGCCGGCGCTTTTACTTTGTTATAAAACATTTCAACCCGTTCATTCCCTACGGCAGCCGTCTTCGTGCCAATCTGCTTTTGGAGCGGGAATTCCGTATTCATTCCAAATAGCTTCACTTGGCTTTTCAGTCCGGAAGTATCAACAAGAACATTCGGCATGGTCAGGGCTACAGTGACCGCGGCAGTTTCCATAAACTCATTGCCGGTGCTGTGTTTCCCGCCCATTCCGTAATAGAGGTAGCTTCCCAGCGTGCAAAGCGGCAAAATCATCAATGTCGAAATGACGGCAAGCACAGAAATTCGCAAATAAGACTTGCGTTTGCCGTAGGCTAAAATCGCTTTTTGTTTTTCAGGACTGATGCCGATATCCCAATCGTTATCGTCCTCTAGCTCGCTTTCAATCAGTTCCTGATATACTTCGAGCTTCTCAAGTTCTTCCTCAAATGCGGTCATTTCCTGGTCGCTCATTTCCCCATTTTTATATTGATCAAAACGCTTTTTAAATTCTTCATTCATCATTAACACCTCTATTATAAAGTGCTTTCAGCCGCTGTCTGGCACGAAATAAAACACTTTTAAAATTCGCCTCTGAAATATTCATAATATGGGATGCTTCTTTGTAATTTAACTCTTTTAAATAATATAACGTTAAGGCCTCCCGATAATTATCGGGGAGCTCGGACATATAACCAGTCAGCACTTCCTTTATCTCTACCTGATGGGCAGGGCTCTGAACAGCATTTTGAAAGAGGCTTCCGATTAAGTCATCAGAAATGGTTACTTCTTTCTTATGCTTTCTGACGTAATCAATGAAGGCGTTACGCGCCACTTGAAAAAGCCAGGGCTTTACTTTGCTGTGATCATAGGAGTGAATGTGTATGTATGCCCGCATAAAGGTTTCCTGCAGCAAGTCTTCGGCAAGATGCTTGTCTTTTGTCATGGAGAGCAGGAACCTGTAAACATCATTCATGTACATTTGGTAAATTTCATCGATCGTCACTGCCTTTTCTCCCCTCTATGTTATACACGCATAAGAAAGGTTTAAAGTTGCACATTACATGCAAACGGCTTTTTTATACCTAATCAAACACCATTCCTATATAGTACCCAAAAATGCCCGCAAAAGATAGTGCGGAGAAATGTTTAACAATTTTGTCAGCAGGGAAAAGACAGTAAAAAAGTGAAGGAGTGGCACAATGGAATATACCAGTATAGCAGATACAGGAATAGAAGCCTCCAGAATCGGCCTCGGCACATGGGCCATTGGCGGAACGATGTGGGGAGGCACTGACGAAAAAACATCGATTGAAACAATCCGCGCCGCTCTTGATCAGGGGATTACACTGATTGACACCGCGCCGGCTTACGGCTTCGGGCAGTCCGAGGAAATCGTCGGAAAGGCAATCAAAGAGTACGGCAAAAGAGACGAGGTGATTCTCGCAACGAAAACGGCTCTGGACTGGAAGAACAACCAGCTCTTCCGCCATGCGAACAGAGCGAGAATTGTAGAGGAAGTTGAGAATTCTTTGAAGCGGCTTCAAACAGACTATATTGATCTTTATCAGGTGCATTGGCCCGATCCGCTTGTGCCAATTGAAGAAACAGCGGAAGTCATGAAGGAATTATATGATGCGGGAAAAATCCGGGCGATTGGCGTAAGCAATTTTTCAATTGAGCAAATGGATACATTTCGTGCCGTCGCACCTCTCCATACGATTCAGCCTCCATATAATCTGTTTGAAAGAGAGATGGAAGAGAGTGTCCTTCCTTATGCGAAAGATAACAAGATAACAACATTATTATACGGCAGTTTATGCAGAGGGCTGTTAACAGGCAAAATGACCGAAGAGCATACATTTGAGGGAGATGATCTGCGTAATCACGATCCGAAATTCCAGAAGCCCCGCTGTAAAGAGTATCTTTCTGCTGTCAATCAATTGGATAAGCTGGCGAAGACACGTTATGGAAAATCAGTGATTCACTTGGCTGTTAGATGGATCTTAGACCAGCCGGGAGCGGATGTCGCTCTTTGGGGGGCAAGAAAGCCTGAGCAGCTTGAGGCGCTATCTGAGATTACAGGCTGGACGCTGAATAGTGAAGATCAGAAAGATATCAATACCATATTGGAAAATACAATTTCAGACCCAGTCGGACCGGAGTTTATGGCCCCGCCGACCAGAGAGGAAATATAACAAAAGCTGAGGGCGAATCCTCAGCTTTTTGGCGTTTTAACGGGAGAAATCTTAAAAATTAGTACCAGGTAATAAAAAATATTGTTATAATAGATGACAGAAAGAATCATTGATTACGACAAAGGAAGTGCGATATGTATAAGTTTTGTGCAAATGCTTTAAAAGTTATTCTTTCTCTTCGCGGAGGAGTGAAGGTGTATAACAAAGAAAACCTTCCGGCCGATTCAGGTTTTGTCATCGCGTGTACACATTCCGGCTGGGTTGATGTGATTACACTCGGAGTCGGGATTCTTCCTTATCAAATACACTACATGGCGAAAAAAGAGCTTTTTCAAAATAAATGGATCGGTTCGTTTCTGAAGAAAATTCATGC
This sequence comes from Bacillus sp. FMQ74, assembly GCF_001875785.1. NCBI lineage: Bacteria > Bacillati > Bacillota > Bacilli > Caryophanales > Bacillaceae > Bacillus > Bacillus sp. FMQ74. Next base: position 80,204 of record NZ_MOEO01000001.1, read on the forward strand.
CTTTCCGGTAGATCGGGAAAATCCCGGGCCAAGCAGTATTAAAACACCGATTAAGCTGCTGAAAGAAGGAGAGATTGTCGGTATCTTCCCAAGCGGAACAAGAACCTCTGAGGACGTGCCTTTGAAAAGAGGTGCGGTGACAATTGCGCAAATGGGGAAAGCTCCGCTTGTTCCTGCTGCATATCAGGGCCCTTCAAGCGGAAAAGAATTGTTCAAAAAAGGAAAAATGAAGCTGATTATCGGTGAGCCTCTTCACCAGGCTGACTTTGCCCACCTGCCGTCAAAGGAAAGACTTGCAGCAATGACAGAGGCTTTGAATCAGCGGATTAAAGAATTAGAGAATAAACTTGATCAGCTATAAGGCGTTAGCCTGAAACTGTGATAATAAGAAAAGCACCTTGTATAAGGTGCTTTTCTTATTATGCTTCCTGCTGGTTAGCAGTCTCGAGAAGTTCTTCTTCTTGAAGCTTTTTCACTTCAATATATGCGACGTGGTGGCCGTCAATTTCATTAATGATGAATTCACAGCCTTCTTCGATGATGGAATCATCTTTTTCAACATCGTATTTTTGAGTAAGGAACCAGCCGCCGATTGTATCGACTTCTTCGTTCTCTAAATGAATGTCGAGCAGGTCGTTTACTTGGTCAATTAGCACTTTTCCGTCAAGAATATAATGGCCTTCGCCGATTTTGCGGATTTCGCTAATTTCATCAATATCAAATTCATCGCGGATTTCACCGACAATTTCCTCGATGATGTCTTCAACCGTTACAAGCCCGGCAGTGCCGCCGTATTCATCAGACAAGATGGCCATGTGGACCCTCTCTTTTTGCATTTTGACAAGCAGGTCTTGGATCGGCGCAGATTCAATGACATGAATGATCGGATTGACGAATTGAGAAATGGTCGAATCAACAGATACCTCGCCGCTGATGCAGGCTGTCAGCACTTCTTTTATGTTAATAACCCCGATAATGTTATCTTTATCGCCTTCTTCCACAGGGTAGCGGGTATATTTTTCAATCTGAATGATGTCCATCATTTCAGAAATCTTGATATCATGCGGAAGGCTGACAATTTCGGTCCGCGGAATCATAATTTCTTTCGCGAGCCTGTCGTCAAATTCAAAGATTTTATTCACATATTTAAACTCTGACTGGTTAATTTCACCGCTTTTATAGCTTTCAGACAAAATGATTCGCAGCTCTTCTTCAGAGTGAGCCAGTTCGTTTTCTGAAACGGTCTCCAGGCCAAATGCTTTTGTCAATAACCGTGCGGAATTGTTCAAAAGCCAAATGAACGGGAACATAATGCGGTAAAACCAAATCAGCGGTTTCGCAAACAGCATAGACACTGATTCCGCCTTTTGGATAGCGACTGTCTTAGGTGCAAGTTCTCCGACAACAACGTGCAGGAACGTGATAATGGCATACGCAAAAATAAACGATATGACATGTGAAAGGGAACCTGGAACGTTCAATTTTACGAAAAGCGGGTGAAGCAGCCTTTCAATCGTTGATTCACCTAAAACCCCTAATCCGATGGAAGTCAGTGTAATTCCGAGCTGACACGCAGATAAATATTCATCAAGATGCGTGGTCACTTTTTTTACGGCTATTGCTGCTTTATTTCCTTCCGCGATCAGCTGATCGATCCGTGAGCCTCTGATTCTGATAATGGCAAACTCAGATGCCACGAAAAATGCCGTCAGGGCGATTAAAACAGCAACTAAAATCAAATTCACTATGTCCAATTAGAACCTTCACTCTAGCAATGAGAATGAAGGTAACACCTCCTGTTAGATAAAATGGTTTTAACTTAACAGCAGCATAAATGATTGGAACACGGCGAGCTTTTCAGGCGGGAGTTTGCTTTTCAGCTTGTCACGATCCTCAGGCTTCAGCCGTTCAAACCGATGCAAGATTCCGGAGATGTTTTGATTCATATGATCAATTTCTAATGCCAGATTTCCAATTTCATCATCAAGTTTAGCTGAAGAGGGAAACTGGTTCTCCAGTCGATCTTTAATATCGGACAGGGCCAATCGCTGCTTCTTGCAATCTACAATAAATATAAGTCGTTTGAGTGCATTTTTGTCGTAGTAACGGTAATTTGAACAGGATCTGGCCGGCGTAAGCAGACCGAGATTCGTATAATAATCAACTGTCCGTTTCGTTACTCCGGCGAGCGCCGCTAGTTCACTGATGCGATAAGTCTCAGCCCCATCTATATCCCTCCCAACCATCACGTTATAGTTATGAGAATAGTTTAATATATGAACGGTGTCTTGCACAAGTTTATTGTTTTTTCCCAGACGGGAATTGGAAGCTGTGGAATTCATGATCTGATTGAAGTAACATAGGAAGATAGAATTTTCAAATTATCGTACACGGAAGGGACAGATGAAATTGGCTGGGTTATCCCGGGAAGTTGAAGAAAACTTAAATAAAGGATCTTGGATTCGCAAGCTGTTTGATGAAGGTGCAAGACTGAAGAAAGAGTTCGGGGAAGACCAGGTATTTGATTTTTCACTCGGCAACCCGATTGTTGAACCTCCTGAAGCTTTTAAGAGAGCGTTAATAGCGGAAGCTGAAAAAGGCAGCCACGGATACATACAAAACCAAGGTCTTCCGGCAGCGAGAGAAAAAGTCGCGCAATTTCTGGGGTCACGTTTTGAAGCTGATTTCCAAGCGGAGCGGATTGTCATGACGGTGGGCGCGGGCGGCGCTTTGAATGTTGCATTAAAAAGCATCATAAACCCTGGGGAAGAAGTCATTATTCTCGCACCTTATTTTGCCGAATATAAGTTGTATATTGAGAACTATGGGGGCAAGGCCGTCAGCTGCCCATTGACAGACCGGTTCGAGATCGACATTGAAGCTGTAAGGCAATCGATCACCCCGCAGACGAAAGGGCTGATTCTCAATACACCGCATAACCCGACAGGCACTGTTCTCAGCCAGAAAAATATAGACGATTTAGGCGCTTTATTAAAAGAAATAGAAGAAAAAAGCGGCCAGACGATTTATGTGCTGTTTGATGAACCGTACAGTCAATTAGTCTATGATGAAGAGCTGGCAAATCCGTTTCAATCGTATCATCGTGTGATTTTGGCCAGCTCATTCAGTAAAGATCTCGGCATAGCCGGAGAGCGGCTCGGGTATATCGGATTGGACAGCCGAATGCCGGATGCGGGCCTTTTGATCAACGCTTTTGTGTATTGTAATCGAACGCTTGGATTTGTGAATGCCCCTGTTATGATGCAGCGGGCTGTGGCACGAATGGATGATTTAAGAGTAGACGCAAGCGCGTATAAAGAGCGCCGGGATTTAATGGTAGACATTTTAAGAGAAGCCGGTTTTGAATTTGAAATGCCAAAGGGGGGCTTCTTTGTTTTTCCGAAATCGCCGATTGAAGATGAAGTCGCATTTTGCATGCATGCCGCCCAAAAATACAAATTATTAATTGTACCGAGCAGCGGTTTTGGAATGAGCGGGCATTTTCGCTTATCCTTCAGTGTGCCGATCGAGCAGATTAAAAACTCACGGAATATTTTCGTTTCTTTATATAAAGATTTTGCTTAAGAAGGCAAAGAAAAAGAAAACAGTTTCCATGCTGTTTTCTTTTTTTATATTCACAAAATCCTTACTTCTCCAATTCAGGCGTCAGCAGAATTGACAAGCAGTGCGTGCAATTAAGGCTTTCTCTATAATAAAAGTCTAAAAATTAAAAATCATTTTTGGAATGAGTTGTGTTACAATAAAATATACAATTTATAATCAAACTTTGACTTTTGGAGGTGGTATGATGGGGCCCTCTGCTTAGGCAACAATACACCGCGTACCTCAATGTTAAGGAAAAATGATTATATCAGGAGGTGACTCCTTATCCTTTAATGAAAGGATAAGGTTAAATGGACGATATTGACAGTCTGATTTTAATTGGCGTGCTCATTGCTTTAACCGCGTTTTTCGTTGCAAGCGAGTTTGCGATTGTTAGAGTAAGGAGATCCAGAATAGATCAGCTTATCACAGAAGGAAACAAACGGGCGATACTCGCAAAGCGTGTCATTACAGATTTGGATGAATATTTATCCGCATCCCAGCTGGGCATTACATTGACATCAATTGGACTTGGCGTACTGGGTGAACCGGCCTTTGAACGGCTGCTGCATCCATTGTTTGAACCGCTTGGCTTGCCGGACTCGGTTTCTCATGCAGTCTCTTTTGCAGTCGCGTATGGCTTGATCACATTCCTGCACGTCGTTGTAGGTGAACTGGCCCCGAAAACGGTCGCGATTCAAAAGGCAGAGCAGCTGACCTTGCTGATAGCGGGTCCTTTGCGTTTATTCTATTTGCTCCTGTTTCCGTTTATTTGGATCCTCAATGGATCGGCGCGGCTTTTATGCGGAATGTTCGGTTTAAAGCCTGCGTCAGAACATGACGGTTCCCATTCTGAGGAAGAACTCAGAATGCTGTTGTCTGAGAGCTTAAAAAACGGAGAGATTAATCCGTCTGAATATAAATATGTGAATAAGATTTTTGAATTTGATAATCGGATCGCCAAAGAAATTATGATACCGCGGAAGGAAATGGCCGCTGTGTCAACTGAGATGACGATGGCCGAGATGCTTGAAGTCATGCTGAAGGAAAAATACACGCGCTGGCCAGTCACAGCTGGGGACAAAGACAGTGTGATCGGTTTGGTCAATACGAAGCATTTGTTTTCTGATTTGCTGTTTATGACAGAAGAAGAACGAATGAAGATGACGATCCATCCGTATGTGCGGCCGGTCATTGAAGTCATTGAAACGATCCCGGTTCATGATTTGCTGATTAAAATGCAGCGCGAGCGCATTCATATGGCCATTTTGTCTGATGAATACGGAGGAACCTCGGGACTTGTGACGACAGAGGATATTCTTGAGGAAATTGTCGGCGAGATCAGAGATGAATTTGATGAAGATGAACAGCCGCTGATCCAAAAGCTTGGTGACGGCCATTATGTGATGGATGGAAAGGTTCGGATCGATCAGGTGAACAGCCTTCTTGGCGCATCGATTCAAGAAGACGTTGATACGATCGGCGGACTGATATTAAAAGAAAACATCGATATTGAGGCTGGTGAATCCATTCGTATCGGTTCATATACGATAAAGGTGCTGAAGATGGACGGCCGATTAATCAAGCAAATCGATATAAAAGAAGAAGCCGGCAGCACAACAGGGATTACGGCGCACCACAAACTGCCGCTGCCCGAGCCTGTGATGCTGAACAGTGCAACCTTGAGCGAGAAATAAGCTCAAGGTTTTTTTACATTGAGATTGTCCAGCCGCACCAAAATGCCAATAATGACCCGCAAAGTGTCAGGGCGATGTAAAGGATGCTTTCCATTACACGTTTGGCCATTAGGAGTTGAACACTTTCAACGCTGAAAGTGGAAAAGGTCGTAAAGGCGCCAAAAAACCCCGTTCCGATGATAAGCGAAACCGAAGCATTTGTAACGTGAAGCCCTGTACATATTCCGAGCCCGAGAGCTCCGAGAATATTGACTGTCAGTATGCCAATGGGCAGGCTGAGACCTTTGGCTCTGGCGGTTATCGCATTGCCAAGCCAGAAGCGAAGCACGGCGCCAAGTCCGCCCCCTATGAAAATACCCGCTAGTGTCATCTTTCCTGCAGCCCCTTTCTTTGCTGAATGCCTGCTATGCGCCGTCCCGCAAAAACACCAATCAGTGCAAATATGATCCCTGATATCAATGAGACTGCCAGATACAAAACAGCCAGTGAGGGTTGTCCTTGCAAAAGCATCACTGTTTCCTTAGAAAACGTAGACATTGTTGTGAAGCCTCCGCAAAAGCCGGTGCCTAACAAAGCTGACAGCAGAGGATGTTTTGCCCCAATCATAAAAAATCCGGTCAAAATTCCTAATAGAAGGCTGCCTGCCGCATTTTCCAGCCAGGTTGCCGCAGGGAACTGACCGGTGTGTATCCATAAGTTTAATCCGTATCGGAGGCAGGCGCCAAGCGCGCCTCCGATAAAAACCGCGCTATATCTTTTCATGTTTGCCATCCTTTATGATCAAATCCGGGTAATCTGTAACGATGCCGTCCACACCCATGGCTCGTAATTTTGCCGCTGTCTTTTGATTGTTGACAGTCCATGCAAATATGTTTAAGCCGCTTTTATGGACGGAACCGATCATCAGACGGTTGAGCCGTGTGAATTTTATATTGACATAGTTTGCAAAAGAGCGGAAGGCCTTCAGCTGATTTCTGGACAGCATGCCAAAATTGGGTCTTGTAATGACCGCTGTCGGAATCGATGGATAAAGCTCGCGGAACCTTTGGACGGAGCGGAACTGAAAGGATTGGACAATATTATTGATAGAAAAAGAAAATTGCCCTAACAGCTGTCCAACCTCTTCTTCAATTCCGACTTGAGACGGATGGCCTTTTAGTTCAATTAAAAGGCCGATTTTTTTGTGGTAGCGCTTGAGCACTGCTTCCAGGGTCGGAATACGCTCTCCTTGAAAAGCGGGACCGTACCAGCTTCCTGCATCGAGTTTCTGCAATTCCTCCAAGGTAAAATCCTTAACAAAGCCCGATCCGTTTGTTGTTCGGTCAACTCTGTCATCGTGTATCACAACAATCTGCCTGTCTTTTGTAAGCTGGACATCCAGTTCAATCATATCTGCATTCATTTTCACCGCAAGGTCAAATGCGGCAATCGTATTTTCCGGAGCGTAACCTGATGCTCCGCGATGGGCAATGGTGTACAAGCTAAGTCAGCTCCTCGTATGGGCATTTCTGTTATTGTATCAAATCCATATATGCACCGCGATACAAACTGGTGAATTTTTTCTGCTATATCGGAATGGTCCAGGCTGAGTACAGCGTATAACTAAAAAAAGACATTCAGCGTATCTAAACATATTTCGTCAGAAAATTAGGCCGTTCGACATATTCACAAAACATTCTGTTCCTTTATAATAGCAAAAAAGGAGGCGAGATCATGGGAAAAGGGAGAATCAGAGTGGAGGAAAGAATTAAAGCCGAAACGGATGCTGAAATGCAAAAAGCAACTCTCCTTGATCAGACACAAACGAAAAAAAGTAAGTGACTGTCCCTATTGAATCTGGCTGATAGATGAATTGAGAAATGACCCCGGCGTTTCGCCGGGGTTTTGTGCTTGCAAAAGACATTTAAATAAGCATCTTTACGAATATTTTAGTATAATAAACAATCGATTGGGATAGAGGGGAGACAGTCATGCCAGATTATTTGCAACAGTATTTTACGCTTGATAACATCATACAAGTCGGCATCAGCTTGGCGATTTTGCTGGTGTTTCTTATACTGAGAAAATTGTTCACGAGATATTTCTTTAACCTGCTTTTTAATTTGACAAACCGGCCGAAAACAGAAATTTTTAAACAGGTGGTTCTGGCGTTTGATAAGCCTGCCAGATGGTTTTTTGTTGCCCTTGGGCTGTTTTTAGCGATCCGGTATTCACCGTTTTTTGACGAGCAAATGCCTGTCATCAGCAAAATATACCGTTCGCTGATTGTGGCGCTCTTGTCCTGGGGGCTTTGTAATTTGACCGCAACGTCGTCGTTTATCTTCCATAAAGTGAATCAGCGCTTTGATTTGGACATGGATGACATTTTGGCGCCGTTTTTATCCAAGCTGCTCCGTTTTGTGATCATAGCGCTCAGTGTCAGTGTGATCGCTCAGGAATTCAATTATGATGTCAACGGATTTGTAGCGGGCCTTGGTCTTGGCGGATTGGCTTTTGCGCTTGCTGCGAAGGATACCATCAGCAACTTCTTTGGCGGTATTATTATTATTACTGAAAAGCCGTTCACGATTGGTGACTGGGTGGAGACGTCGACGGTAACAGGGTCAGTCGAGGATATTACCTTTAGGAGCACGAGATTCAGAACAGCACAGGGGGCGCTTGTAACAGTGCCCAATTCTACGCTGTCGATGGAAGCGATCACGAACTGGACAAGAATGACCAAACGTCAGATTACGTTTTCCATCCATGTGTCCTACGCTACGCCGATTGAGAATCTTGAACGTTCCATTCGTTCTCTCAGAACAATGCTGCTAGAGCATGAGGGCGTTGATAATGAAACAATCATGGTCAACTTTGATACGTTTGCCGACAGCTACTATAATTTATTTTTTAATTTCTATACAAAAACAACGGTTTGGGCTGAAAACCTTGATATTCGAGAGGATATCAACTATAAAATTATTGAGATTTTAGGTGCGGAAGGCGTCCAGTTTGCATATCCCGGCCAAATGGTTGTTGTAAAGCAAAAGCACGAAAGCGACCCATTCCAGGTGAATCTAAATAAAGAGGAAAAGGAACGGGCTTAAAAGAGAGACTTCGTCTGACAGAGGCGGAGTCTTTTTCATGGTAAAATAAGAGAAAAAGGCGGTGTTGAGTTGGAAGCATTCAAAAAAATTCTAAATGAAGCACAGAGAATTGTCGTGTTGACTGGAGCGGGGATGAGCACAGAATCAGGAATTCCTGACTTTCGTTCAGCAGGAGGCATTTGGACGGAGGATGCCTCAAGAATGGAAGCGATGAGCCTTGATTATTTTTTAAGCCATCCGCGTCGGTTTTGGCCCAAATTCAAAGAATTGTTCCAGATGAAAATGAGCGGCAGCTTCGAACCGAATGAAGGGCATTTGCTTTTAGCTGAGCTGGAGAAACAAGGGAAGAAGGTCGATATTTTCACGCAAAACATTGACGGTCTTCATAAAAAAGCCGGGAGCAGGCATGTATACGAACTGCATGGTTCTATCCAGACAGCAGCTTGTCCGGCATGCGGCGCCCGATATGACCTTCCTCATTTACTGGAGCGGGAGGTGCCGGAGTGCACGGCGGCCGGAAATAATGGTGACATTTGCGGAAGGGTATTAAAAACCGATGTTGTTCTCTTTGGGGATGCCGTCTTGCACTTTGACACCCTTTATGAAAAGCTGGATCAAGCAGATCTTTTAATGGTTATCGGCACGTCTCTCGAAGTAGCTCCGGCGAGATTTGTGCCTGAGGATGCAAGTCTGATTCCCGGTATGAAGAAAGTCATCATAAACCTTGAACCAACGTATTGTGACAGCCTGTTTGACATGGTCATCCATCAAAAAATCGGCGAGTTTGCCCGAAGTTTGGGCATAAAAAAGTGAGCCGCCTTATGCGCCTCACTTTTTTATTCATGAACAGGAACCATTGTGTCCTCTAACACTCCGAAGGAATAGCCTTTTTCTTTTAATTTATTGATTAGCACCGGCAGCGCGTTTACGGTAGCGGGAAGATCATGCATGAGTATTACATTTGGGCGGCTTGAAGAGCTGTGTTCCATATTCTCAAGCTGCTGTAATACGGCGGTCACATACTGTGAATTCCGGTATTTCCAGTCCATGCTGTCGATCGTCCAATCCCAGTACACAAACCCATCTTTCTCCAGATTGCGAATTTGTGAGGCGGTTAGTGACGGCTTGCTTCCGTATGGCGTTCTGACAAGATCGGTTTTATATCCTGTAATGTCTTGCAGCGTGTCACGCGCCTCCTGCATTTCTTTTAACGGAGATGTCTCTGTTTGATAGAACAATCTGTTATTATGAGTCACGCCATGTAAACCGAGTGCATGGCCTTCCTTTTCTGCTCTTTTCACCGCCTGCTTGAATTCATTCATCCGCGGTGAAAGCATGAAAAATGTCGCTTTTACATCAGCACTTTTCAGGACGTCGAGCAAGCGGGTTGTAACGGCTGAAGGGCCGTCGTCGAAGGTTAAGTAAACTGTTTTATCTCCCATGTTCTGCTTTGTCTGCAGATGTTTTATCAGCAGGTCGGGGGAGTCGTTTTTCAGCTTAAGGCTTTCCTTCTCATCTCGAAGCTGGCCGTTTGTTGTGACTGTGACTTCCTTCGCTTTCGTTGAACTGTTGGAATAACCCAAAATCACCATAAGCAAAAGCAGCACACATAAAACTGCTAAACTTGCAAATTTAAAAGCAAGCGAAACTGCAGAAGGAGAAGCTTCTCCTCTCGTTTGTCGCATAACAATCTCTCCATTGGCATAAAATCTCTACATAATGCTGTACAGCAGGCAGCTTATGAAGATGCCATATGTTTACAACCTATGTATTACCAATCAAGTATACAGGAATAAAACTGGAAAGAACATAGAAAATTTGTCGAAATATCAGATTTTAAGGAAAAAATAAACTCCTTTCCGCTATAGATCTCTGGATCTTTCTGTTTTTCAGCATGTCCAGTATGATAGAATTAGTGACAATGACAGCTTGAAATACATCAGGGAAATCTCGAAAAGGGAGGGCTTTTATGAAGGTTTTAGTCAATGGCCGGCTGATTGGGCGCAGTGAAGCATCGATCGATTTGGAAGATCGCGGTTACCAGTTTGGTGACGGCATCTATGAAGTAATCAGGGTGTACAAAGGAGTATTGTTTGGATTACGTGAGCATGCAGAGCGCTTTTTCAGAAGTGCAGCTGAAATCGGAATTTCACTGCCGTTCAGCATAGAAGATCTCGAGTGGGACCTGCAAAAGCTTGTACAGGAAAATGCGGTCAGTGAGGGAGCGGTATACATTCAGACAACTAGAGGCGTGGCCCCGCGAAAACATCAATATGAAGCAGGCCTTGAGCCGCAAACCACTGCTTACACGTTTGCTGTGAAAAAACCGGAGCAAGAGCAGGCATACGGAGTGGCGGCCATTACAGATGAGGATCTTCGCTGGCTAAGATGTGATATCAAAAGTCTGAATTTACTATATAATGTGATGACGAAGCAAAAGGCCTATGAAGCGGGAGCATTTGAAGCCATTTTACTGAGGGACGGCGTTGTTACGGAGGGTACATCCTCTAACGTTTATGCCGTTATCAACGGGACGGTGCGAACACATCCGGCTAACCGGCTCATTCTCAATGGAATTACCCGGATGAATATTTTAGGGCTGATTGAAAAGAATGGGATCAAACTGGATGAGAATCCTGTCAGTGAAGAAGAGTTGAAACAGGCGGAAGAGATCTTTATTTCGTCAACGACGGCAGAAATTATTCCTGTCGTGACGCTAGATGGACAATCGGTCGGAAGCGGTAAACCCGGACCAGTGACAAAACAGCTTCAGGCTGCTTTTCAAGAAAGCATTCAGCAGGCTGCAAGCATTTCATAAAACAACGAAGAAAAGAGCCCGCTATTTGCAGCGGAGCTCTTTTTATTTTTTCACAAATCCAATCAAAATGGAGATCATTGGCGATATATAGAGGAAGAACGCAAACGGGAAGTAGTCTATGACGGGAACACCAAGCGCGCTCGCCATAAAAGCGCCGCTGACGCCCCAAGGGATTAACGGGTTAATTAATGTTCCGCCGTCCTCCAATGATCTTGTCAAAAATTTTCGCTGGATGTTTTGTTTGTCATATAAGGATTTAAATGATTGTCCCGGTATTAATATCGATAAATACTGTTCGCCGGTTGCCAAATTGACGCCGATGCTTGAGCAGACAGTTGCTGCAACAAGACTGCCTTTTGAGCGGATGCCTTTCATGACGCCTTCCAATAGTGCAGAAATCAATCCGATTTTTTCCATCAATCCGCCGAGTGCAAAAGCAATCATAATGAGAGAGACTGAGCCCATCATGGATTGCAGTCCGCCTCTGTTGATAATTTTAGCGGCTGCCTCATTGTCAGTGTCGAAACTCGTGCCATTTTGCAGAGCTGTCATAAACGCCTGCAGGCTGCTGTCGGGCACAAAAATAGCAGTCAAAATTCCCGAGGAAATAATTCCGGCAGCCAGAACGGGAATGACTGATACCCGTTTAATTGCCAGCAAAACGACTAAGAGCGGGGAAAGAAGGGCCCACGGTGTCACGGTTGCGGCATCTTTGATTACGGTTATGACTTGTTGAATATCATCGGTTGAAGCAGCGTTCACTGACACTGATGAACCGAGAAAATAAAAAAGAACGACAGTGATGAGCAAAGCTGGAATGGTTGTGCCTGTCATATGGCGAATGTGTTCGAAGATCGGTATTTCGCCTATTCCGGCGGCAAAGTTGGTTGTGTCCGACAGCGGCGACATTTTATCACCAAAACAAGCGCCGCATATGACTGCGCCTGCCGTCCATTCAAGCGGAACGCCTGCCGCGCTCGCTACGCCAATCAGTGCTACTCCGATTGTGCTTACAGTTGTCAGGCTTGAGCCAACAAGTGTGCTGATGATCATGCATGAAAACAAAGCGGTCAGCAGAAGGTGGCTTGGTTCAATAAAGGATAGTGCATACACCGTCACAGACGGTATAGCGCCGCTGTACATCCATGCGCCGATTAAGATGCCGATCAGCGCCAGAACGATAATCGGCTGTACGCCGTTTTTGATCCCCTCTACAATCCCTTTTTCAATACTCTTCCAGGAAAATCCGAACCATAGACCGGCTGCTGAAAGCATGACAACACATAAAAACAGCGGGATATGCGGTTCTACATGAAGAAAGAATAAGCAAGAAATAATAATGCATAACATGAATATAAATAAACCGACGGCTAACGGAAACGTCAGCTTTTTTTGAGAATCCAATATAACACCCCATAATTATCTTTAATGCTTTTGTGCTTTTGGGCACGAAAGCATTATAACAGAAAAAAACGAAAATCTATGTTTTTTCACAATTATGAATATAAAAGAAGTGAGCACAGAGCGTGCTCACTTTACAATCAGGACGGGTATATCCGATTTCGCTGAAAGCTTTTCACTTACACTTCCAAATATTAATTTTTTCAGCCTGTTTTGGTCTCTGCTTCCGGTTACGATCATATCGGCAGAAATGCGGTTCGCATGCTCGATAATTGATTCAGCCGGATCGCCTTCTAATATATCGATATCTCCATCTGCCTGCTGTTCATTCAGCATCATTCTGGCTTCGGCGATGACTTCTTCCGTACGGTCTTCATAGATGATTGGTTCAGGCGAAGCAACATCTGATATCAGCGGATCGGGAACACCTGTCATGCCTCCGCTGATATAGCTTGCCTCAGCTGCGGGTCTGGGCGGATCGATGACGGTTTGATTGTTTTTCATATCATGTGAATGGGCGACGGTAATAGCGGCATTTACGGTTTTAGCAAGATCAATAGCTGTCTGAAGCGCTTTCTTACTATTTTCACTTCTGTCAAACGCAACGATGATACGGTCAGCATGGAACATCCTTCTCACCCTTTCAAAGCGTCTTACAACACTACTACCCGAATTTGAGCACAATTAACCTTTTCCTATTCAAGTAATGATTGACAAAAAAAGGTTTTGTTTATATGATGATAAAAAGATGAAATCAGAATGGAAGGAGGGTTTGCTATGCCAAGGAATTTGCGTGTTTATCAAACAGTTTCATATTGGCGCGGCAAACCCTATGTTCTGTTTTCATGAACGGTTTTTTAGGCCTGGCCGCGCGCTGAAAAGCGCTGTGCATAACATATCGGTTAAAAAAGGCATGGAGCTGACGCTTCATGCCTTTTTTATATACAAAATCTAAGGAAAGACAGGTGTATGGGATGTGAAGACAAATACAGAGGTGATGGCTGTTCGTGCCAAATTGGATGAAAAAAGCTGCAAGGAAAAAATAGAAGGCGGCTGATGAGGAGATGGGGATAGATGTTTTCAGTATTGAAAAAGCTTGGCTGGTTTTTTAAGGTGTACTGGCTGCGCTATACGATTGCGATTGTCCTTTTATTAGCAGTCAATGTCATTGAAATGTTTCCGCCTAAGCTCTTGGGGAACGCCATAGATGATATGAAATCGGGGGCGTTTACTTCGGAAGGGCTGATGTTTTATATCGGTATCTTTTTTGTACTGACAGCAGTCGTGTATATGATGTCTTATTTTTGGATGCACCAGCTGTTTGGCGGTGCAAATCTGATGGAGAAAATTCTTCGTACGAAGCTGATGGGGCATCTGCTGACTATGTCGCCGCCGTTTTATGAAAAAAACCGGACAGGCGATTTAATGGCACGGGGGACGAATGATCTTCAGGCCGTCAGTTTAACGACAGGGTTTGGCATCTTGACGTTAGTCGATTCTACGATGTTTATGATGACGATCTTTTTGACGATGGGGTTTTTGATCAGCTGGAAGCTGACCTTTGCCGCCATTATCCCGCTTCCAGTCATGGCGATTGCAATCAGCCTATATGGAAGTAAAATTCATGAGCGGTTTACGGAGGCCCAAAATGCGTTCGGGGCGTTGAATGACAGGGTGCTGGAATCTGTTTCCGGCGTTCGGGTGATTCGTGCGTATGTACAGGAAACAAACGATGTTCGCCGGTTTAATGAGATGACCGCTGATGTTTATCAGAAAAATATGAAAGTGGCTTTTATTGATTCACTGTTTGAGCCGACGGTGAAGCTGCTTGTCGGCGCAAGCTATCTGATTGGGCTCGGCTACGGAGCGTTTCTTGTGTTCCGGAACGAGCTGACGCTTGGAGAGCTTGTGTCCTTTAATGTTTATCTCGGTATGATGATTTGGCCGATGTTTGCAATTGGTGAACTCATTAACGTGATGCAGCGCGGCAATGCGTCATTAGACCGGGTAAATGAAACCCTTTCTTATCAACCGGATGTGACAGATCCAAAACAGCCCGCTGATCTTAAAGAGCCTGGAGATATCGTTTTCAGCAATGTCAGCTTTACATATCCAAGCTCAACAAGCAGCAATATTCAGGATATTTCATTTACTGTACGAAAAGGGCAGACGGTCGGGATTGCCGGTAAAACAGGGAGCGGAAAAACGACAATTATTAAGCAGCTTTTGCGCCAGTACCCTCCAGGTGAAGGGAGCATCACATTTTCAGGCGTACCGATTCAGCAAATCCCTCTTGACCGGCTCCGCGGGTGGATCGGATATGTGCCGCAGGATCATTTGCTGTTTTCGCGGACTGTAAAAGAAAATATTTTATACGGAAAACAGGATGCAAGTGATGAAGAGGTTCAGCAAGCCATTGCCGAAGCATACTTTGAAAAAGATTTGCACATGCTTCCAGCAGGTCTGGAGACAATGGTCGGCGAAAAAGGCGTGGCACTGTCAGGCGGACAGAAACAAAGAATTTCGATTGCAAGAGCACTCATGGCGAATCCAGAGATCTTGATTCTGGATGATTCGCTTTCCGCGGTAGATGCCAAAACAGAGGCTGCGATTATCAGGAACATAAGAGAAAACCGCAAAGGAAAAACAACATTTATTTTGACGCACCGATTATCGGCTGTAGAGCACGCTGACCTGATCCTTGTGATGGACGGCGGCGTAATTGCTGAGAGAGGCACGCATCAAGAACTGCTGGCCAATAATGGGTGGTACCGGGAACAATATGAAAGACAGCAGCTGTTCACTGCGGAAGAAGGGGGAGCAGGGGCATGAAAATAGGAAAAACGTTATGGAAATACGCACTCCTTTATCGAAAATTGCTGATCACGGCCGTCCTATTGCTAGCTGTCGCCGTCGGTGCAGAACTGACCGGACCGTTTATCGGCAAGAAAATGATAGACGACCATATCCTCGGCATTGAGAAAACATGGTATGAAGCTGCGGAAAAAGATAAAAATGCCGTTCAGTTTCACGGAGTCTCATATGTCAGAGAGGACCGAATGGAGGAACCTGTTTCAAAATCAAAAGAAGCGCATATTTATCAAGTGGGAATGGCGTTCTATTTTGTTGATCAGGCTGTCAGCTTCGACGGGAATAGAACGGTTTCTGACGGGAAGCTGACGATCTCAAACGGAGACGAGAGTCGAACATATACTGCCGAAAAGCTGACTAAGCAGGAACTTTTCCAATTCTATCAGCCGGAAATAAAGGGAATGGTGTTTCTGATCTGCCTGTATGGAGGCTTGCTAGTATTTTCGGTGTTTTTTCAATACGGACAGAATTATCTGCTTCAGATGAGCGCCAATCGGATTATTCAAAAGATGAGGCAGGACGTGTTTTCGCACATACAGAAAATGCCGATTCGATATTTTGACAACCTTCCGGCCGGAAAAGTCGTTGCGCGGATTACCAATGATACGGAGGCTATCAGGGATTTATATGTCACCGTCCTTTCTACATTTGTGACAAGCGGAATCTATATGTTCGGGATATTCACGGCTTTGTTTCTGCTTGATGTGAAGCTTGCGTTTGTATGTCTGGCAATTGTGCCGATTATCTGGTTATGGTCGGTCATTTACCGAAGATACGCGTCATATTACAATCAAAAAATCCGCTCAATCAACAGTGACATTAACGCAAAAATGAATGAGTCAATCCAAGGCATGACCATTATTCAGGCTTTCCGCCATCAAAAGGAAACGATGAGAGAATTTGAGGAATTAAATGAATCACATTTTTATTTCCAAAACAGGATGCTGAATTTAAACTCCTTAATGTCCCATAATCTGGTCAATGTTATCCGCAATCTTGCGTTCGTCTGTCTAATCTGGCATTTTGGCGGTGCGAGCCTGAATGCGGCTGGGATTGTTTCTATCGGAGTGCTGTACGCGTTTGTCGATTATTTGAACCGGCTCTTTCAGCCGATCACAGGAATCGTCAATCAGTTTTCAAAGCTGGAGCTTGCTAGGGTCTCCGCCGGGCGTGTTTTTGAACTGCTTGAAGAAAAGAATACGGAAGAAGCAGGTCAACCGGCGAAGGAGCGTGCGCTGGGACGGGTTGAATTTCGTGATGTGTCATTTGCCTATCAAGATGGTGAGGAGGTATTAAAACATATTTCCTTTACTGCGCAAAAAGGCGAAACCGTAGCGCTCGTCGGTCATACCGGATCAGGAAAAAGCTCAATTTTGAATCTTCTGTTTCGTTTTTATGATGCGCAAAAAGGTGATGTTCTGATTGATGGAAAAAGCATTTACAACATGTCAAGACAGGAACTCAGATCTCATATGGGCATTGTGCTTCAGGACCCGTACTTATTTTCGGGCACGATCGGATCTAACGTAAGTCTGGATGACGAAAGAATGACTGAAGAAGAAATGAAAAAAGCACTGCGGCAAGTCGGTGCCGAGCCGCTTCTAAAAAAGCTTCCGAAGGGCATGAATGAACCCGTGATTGAGAAAGGCAGCACGCTATCCTCTGGAGAGAGGCAGTTAATTTCTTTCGCCAGAGCTTTGGCGTTTGATCCCGCGATTTTGATTTTAGATGAAGCAACGGCGCACATTGATACAGAGACAGAGGCCGTAATCCAGAAGGCGCTTGATGTCGTCAAACAAGGACGCACCACCTTCGTCATTGCTCACCGGCTTTCAACAATCAGAAATGCGGATCAGATTTTGGTTCTTGATAAAGGAGAAATCGTTGAGAGAGGGAACCACGAGGAACTGATGGCATTAGAAGGCCAATATTATCAAATGTATGAACTGCAAAAGGGACAGAAACATTCCATTGCATAACGCTCAAAAAACCCAAAACAATCGTGTTTTGGGTTTTTGGTTTATGTAGTCAATAAGCCAGTCCGACACGGTATCCGACATACTTACCTGTAACGAGCTCACGATATAGAAAGTCAGCAGTATCGCCGACCGAAATGCTTGTGCCGCCCTCAGGCAAAACGTTACGCTCCGTACGGTAAACGCCGGTTGCTGTTCCGTCCGGGAGGTAAGTGGGGCAGATGATTGTCCAGTCTAATGATGATTCTTTAAGCATTTCGTATACTTTTGCATGCTCCTTGGCTGCGCGGGTCTGCTTTCGTTTCGATTCATTTGTTTCAAACCGGAATTTTCCCGGTTCATATCGGGAATCAAGAATGCCTGCGGTGCCGATCGAAATAAGCCGTTTGATATGTTGTTCCTGCATCGTGGAGAGAATGTGTGACATAGCAGTTGACAAGGTATCATCACCATCTGTGCCTAGACAGCTGATCACAATTTCGGCATTCTCCATTATTTTTTTCACATCTTCTAAGCGGCGGGCGTTCCCCATGACGGTTCTGTCTTTTGAAAGGGGAAGATCAGCATATTGAGATCTGATCAGAGCGAAAATATCAAATCTTTCATCTGCTGCAGCTTGTGTTAAAAAGGCTTGTCCGACGCGACCGCTGCCTCCTAATAAAGCGATTTTCATCAAAAAACCTCCTCGCCTATCATTATAAAAGGATGTTCTCAGTTTGAACAGCGCGGGAAAGAATACCTGTACAAATAAACAGAACGATGGGAAACATATTCATGAATCATGGATACACTTACGAACTGAACCAGCTCCCAATTCACAATGGTGATTATTGACACCCCGATTCCCTCCCTTTTTTTCTAGGATATGTGGAGTAGGAAAAAAGGGTGACAAAATAAAGAGAGCGCGGAAACCGCGCCCTCTATAGCCATATATTGAATTGTTATTGAACTCTGCCGCCCATTTGCTGCTGAGCGAAAGATACTAAACGTTTTGTGATTTCTCCTCCGACAGAACCATTAGCGCGAGAAGTTGTGTCCGCTCCAAGGTTAACGCCGAATTCAGAAGCGATTTCAAGTTTCATTTGATCGATAGCCTGAGCTGCGCCAGGAACTAGTAAGTCATTTGAAGAGTTTTGGTTAGCCATGTGTAAAATCTCCTTTTTATTTAGTATGGTTGGGTTAACTGGAGTTGCACCAATCTGTGAACCCTTCTCGGGTGTCACTGCCGCCTCGGCGTAACCCAATGCTTTGCCGGCTTGTTACTACGTATTATGTTAAAATGGCCGGAAACTCATGCGGAGAATTGTGTGGTAAATCTTGAGAAAGCAAAAAAAAAAGCTTAGCCGTTTAGGCTAAGCTAGTCATAAATATGAAACAGCATCAGTTCATGTATCTCGTTTGTAAGAGCAGGCTCGTCAGCGCGGGCGGGAAACAAGTCTCCCCATTCAATCTCACCGCTCTTATGATAGATGCCTTCATAATGAGTTCCTTTAAAATAAAATGAAATTTTCCATCCGGGCAGCTTTTCTTTTGGGAACAAAGGTTTCCAGCTGAAATGAGAAATCATAACGGCCACGCTCCTTACATTTAGTATCAATTGGCCTGAATAAAAACGGCTTATGTTCATTGTATCACTGTTTCATAACACCATTGAAGAGGTCTTACAGATGCAGTTTGTCCCAGCTTTGGATAAAGATAAGCCCGCTTTATTAAAAAAGCGGACAGGTTACGAAGGCCACAGTGCTTCAGGGGATGTGATTGCTTTCTCAGATAAATATGACGCGTATTCAAAGCTTCTCCGCTTTGTCAGAGAATCAACATGATGCAAGTTTGGATGAGAAAAAATGCTCCGGCCCGGACGCGAATTCGCTTCAAACATCCATACTTTACCGTTCTGATCAATGCCAAAATCGAATCCGATCTCACCGATAAACCCCTCGATATGATCATGAAGGACATGGCTTGCCGTCAGCGCCGCTGCAGAAAGCTTTTTAATGACCTCAACTCTTTCAGCGGGATCATCGTATACTTCCGCAAGTGTCTTTACAGTGCCGCCGTTAGAAAGATGTGTTGTAATGCTGTTCTCTCCGGAAATTTTTGCGGCTATTGCTGTTACTGTCCATTTCCCTTTTCTGTTTTTATTGGTATGGACTCGGAAATCCGCTGGTTTGCCTTGAAATTCGATGAGATCAACACCTTGCTGAATGAGAAAGTCAGATGGGCTGTGCTGTTTTTGAAATTCTGCTAGAAAAGCGGCGGCATCGGGATAATCAATTGAAGTAAATGTTTTGGCGTCATTCGTATGCTTTACCGTCAGGCCGTCATCTGTTCTTGTCAGCTGATAAATGCCGGTGCCGAGTGCTCCGTTTGCCGGTTTGATATAGATTTTTTTGTATGCACCACAGAGCTCATCAATCAGCTCCACAGACGGTGTCAGCTCGGATCTAGGCAAAAAGGGTGCCGTTCTAGGATCTTTTTCGAGCAATTGATGAACGTTCCATTTATTGAAAAACGTTTTATTAAACCATGGGATCTGATATTCATCGATCAGCCTCTTTTTTGTATGTTGCAAGAGAAGTGAATCTTCAATTTTTCGGTTCGGCAAACGGTCATAAACGACGTTCGGCAATGGAACGATTTTTTTCTCCCAGCCGTTTTCCCTGTAAAGGAGCCCTTCAATCGTTCCTTCCTCCCAATTGATTTGGTGCGCGCCAAAAACGAAGCAGTAGCCTCCGGCTTGCTCGTGTAACGTGACAAGCTTAGAAAAAAAGAGGGAACGATCCTTAAATGGACGTTCAAGAGATACAGTAAACCCTGCCGTAAAGATGCCGACTAACGGCCCGATATGCACTGTATGATCATGAATCAGTATATCAGCCCTGCTTCGGTGGGGGAGCAAAAGCTCATGAAACAGATTTTCAGAGAGAAGCACGGTTTGTTCCAGATGCCGTCTGTAAGCAACATGGCATCTGACAACCTTCGTTCCGAACGCGGCATGTAAAAGTCCGTTTTGCTTCAGTGAAGAGGGCAGAAACAGGGTATTTTCACTGGTTTTGTCTATGCCGATCAAAAACCGTTTACGATTCACGCGGAAGAACTCCTTTCTGGCTTTGCTCAGAAAACAGGTACTGGCAGCGTTTTAGAGGACAAGTGTACAGCTGTTCTTTTTGTTCGGGTGAGACACGCAGGATCGACTTCCTGCCCGGTTTGGAATTGATATCTAAAATCCAAATTCTCCCGTCCTTCGCAAGACATATATCAAGGCCGAGTTCAAACAGCGGCCCGTAGCGCTCGTCAAGATAATAAGGAACCGATTGGGTAATCGAAAACACATCATCCAGTAAGACCACTTGCTGTTTTTTCGGTATATCCTCAAACCATGAGTCAAATGTCAGCGCATCAGATCCGCCTGACAAATTGGCCAGCAGCCCGTGTTTATATCCGCGCCGCACTGCCTTTCCGACTGTATTCCATTCACCTGCTTCGTTTTTTTCCATAAATAGGCGAATATCACAAGGGTATTGTTCCTTATCTTGAATGTTTAAGTAAGGCTGAAGCAAATATTGATGCTGAAGCACTTTTTTGCACCATGTTTTAAAAGAAGTCTGGTTGGAAAACGTTTTTGTCTGCTTATCCTTTCCGATGTGATAAGTAGCGGTGATGTTTTTCTTGCCTAGCTTCAAAAGAATCACGCCTCTGCCTCCTGCGCCGAATGCCGGTTTAAGGATACAGGCTTTTTCTTTGGATAAAAAGGAATGAATTTGTTCATAGCGGCTCACCTTCATTGTTTCCGGAATATAGGGGTTGATTACAGAATTCTGCTGCAAATCGTGAAGGACGGTCCACTTATCGGGAAGACCCCGCCCGATAAATTCCGTTTTCGGATATTTTTTAAGCCACTCAACGATTGGTTTTGCTTTTTGGGAATGTGAATCCTTGCCGTAAAAACAGCGATCATAAATATAATCTGGAATCGCCATTTCAGTTTCGTTCCATGTGCTGCTGGCGGAATGATAGACCGATGCTTTGACACGCAAGGTGTCAGGTAAAATATCAAATGGTGTAAACCGGACGAAACGTATGCCAAATTCGGGTGCTCTTTTGGCCAGTTCTGCGGAATAATCCGCTTCATGCTGGCGGGATAAGGACATAAAACCGAGTGTTATCATGATGAGACTCCCCCTTTTATTCAAAAGCTGCTGGCGGGTGTCAGCAGCTTTACGGTAAAAACATTCAGGATGAACGCAGCTGACAGTATTCTACTTTACAGATTACGATTCTTTACCTTGCCCTATTCCAAAAGAACAAGCTGATTTTCTGAGAACTGGAATTTGTCTCCTCGTTTGCTAAGTGGTTGCTTCAGCCTCTATAATACGTATAGGTACATAGTCTATATGAAAAAAGCTGAAGCACAGATGGAGGAAGATGAATAGGAATGGGTATTGCAGGAACCTTTATTTTTATGATCGTGATCGGCGCTGCCATTGGAGCGGTGACCAATCATTTAGCAATTCAAATGCTGTTTAGGCCATATAAAGCGTACTATTTGTTTGGGAAACGAGTTCCTTTTACGCCCGGGCTGATTCCGAGACGGCGGGATGAACTTGCAAAACAAATGGGACTGGTGGTGGTCAATCATCTTTTAACCCCTGAAGGCATTAAAAAGCGGCTCGTCTCTGATGCAGCTAAAACGCAGGCTCTTCGATTGGGGGAACAGCTGATTCAAAAGCTGTCACTTTCTGAGGTGACAGTAAAAGAAGCGCTTGAAAAAGCCGGGGTGAAGCGTCCTGATGAAGCGGCAGATGCATGGATCAGCAGCTGGACGGATGATAAGCTGAATGAGCTTTTCCGCCGATACGGGAATCAATCGTTAAAAGAGCTGGTGCCTTTAGAGGTGCAGGAAAAGCTTGAGGAAAAGATTCCGATGATTTCAGAATATATATTGTCACGGAGTGTCCGTTATTTTGAAAGTGATGAAGGGAAAATCCGGCTCGGCAATATGATTGATGACTTTTTAAAGGAGCGCGGCATGCTTGGAAGCATGGTGCAAATGTTTCTCGGCAATTCAAGCTTGGCGGATCGCGTGCTGCCGGAGCTGCTAAAATTTTTGCGGAATGAGGAAACAAATAAACTGCTTTCTGATCTCTTAAAAAACGAATGGGGCAAGCTGAGAGAGTATACGTTTAATGAAGCAGACGAAAAATGGAATGCAAAGGCGCTCATTTTCAGCTTGAAACGAAGAGTGCTGCAAGCATTTTCGACTGCCGCTTTCTTTGACAATACGATTGGCGCGCTTGCCGTCCGTTATGAATCTGAGCTGACTCAGCACATGCTGCCGGCACTGTTAGACAAATTGCTTGAAGGGGTTTCGTCCAACCTTGAAAGTGTCTTTAAACGGTTGCGTCTTGAGGAAATCGTCAAGGAGCAGGTGGATCAGTTCCCGGTGGAGCGTCTTGAAGAAATGGTGCTGTCTATTTCAAAAAAAGAATTTAAAATGATTACCTATTTGGGAGGCCTCCTCGGCGGAATGATAGGCGCGGTTCAAGCACTGTTTGTCATCCTTTTTTAAGAAGAAATGGTCTTTGATTAATGAAAGGAGTTCCATAGTCTGTTATAGTGGAGTGGTATGTCAAACGGCAATGATGAAAGGAGCTATTTACAATGGCTGTTAATTTTTATGATGTAGCGTATGATCTGGAAAATGCTTTACGCGGGAGCGAAGAGTTCACCCGTTTAAAAAACCTTTACGACGAAGTGAACGCAGACGAATCAGCGAAACGCATGTTTGAAAACTTCCGTGATGTGCAGCTTAGACTCCAGCAAAAACAAATGGCAGGGGAAGAAATTACACAAGAAGAAGTGACACAGGCTCAAAAAACAGTTGCGCTTGTACAGCAGCACGAAAAAATTTCTCAGCTGATGGAAGCGGAGCAGCGCATGAGCATGCTGATCGGTGAATTGAACAAAATCATTATGAAGCCTTTAGAAGAGCTTTACGGCAGTGTTGAAGGCTAATCAGTAAAATCCCTTCTTGGAAAAGAAGGGATTTTTTATTCATTCAGCCAACTTGGAAATCCAATGAATCTTTCACCTCTCCATTGATGATCACTGATAATGTATGAATTCCTTTGTAATGCTTTCTGGTAGTCAGATCCTTGAAGGATTGGATTCTTGTGTATGACTTCGTTTCGTTTTTTCTTATATTTGTTTCTGTTATTTTAAATACTTTCTGATGACGCTGGCCTCTTGCTTTTACAAAATCAATTGCGTACTCAATTCTTACTTTTTGATCCCTGTCTGAATGAATATAGAAAGAAAATTCAATGCTTTCGCCAATAGCTACCCGACTGGGCTGACATGTTAAATCATGTAGTTGTATCGAATCAGCATTTTCATAACCAAAAAGCGCTAAGGCCTGTTTATCACCCTTTTTTAATAAGGTCCGATAGGCGTGTTTGATAATCCAATCTGTATGGGGATGTGTTCCATACCATTGATCCGCGACTTTTTGCAGCAAATGAGGATGTGTTTTTGATATATCATTAAGATTGTTGGCCACGCTTTTTCTTACATATAAGGACTCGTCCTGCATCAGCTTCTCAAGGATCGGCAATACGAGAGAAGGGTCCGATTTCAAAGCCGGTATCGATTTTCCCCATGGCAGGCGGGGCCTGCTTCCTTCGCTCGCAAGTCTTCTCACGTGTTCATTTTCATGCTCAGACCATGTACGCAATTGTGCAATCATTTTTTCTTGATCTAATAGCAAAAAAGGCCTTACAGCGAATTCTGAGGTCGAATATTGCGTAAAGTATTCCAATGCCTTTATTGATTCTTCCCAATGCGCCAACCCGTACTGTTCCACATAATCAGGGAATAAAATTCCGCTGAGTCCTTTAAAATGAGGAGCTGTCTCCCGTAAAATGGCCAGAGCTTCAACGTATTGTTTTGGCAAAGTTTCGTATAAAGAAACTGTCATGCGGCGCATCCGCTCTTTTAAAGTGAGTTCAGGCCAGGTTTCGAGCTGTAACGTATCCTTGAATTTGTCTTTGTTAAAGTCAGGATAGGATGACCTTACATGGTGGATCAATCGAGTTAACAGTTCTTCATTAAATATTTCTTTTAAATCAGCCATATAAACACCGCTTTTTCGTTTAGTATTTATATTGTACGGGAATGTATGTTCCTAATCAAGTGATGAAATCCAATAATTAACAACGAATCCTACCAGGGATATACAAAAGCTGATTACTTTTTTTAGTTAAAAAAACCCTTGTCATCGGCAAGGAAAACTGAGATAATAGCATTGAAAGCGCCTACACTTACCTATTTCAAATGGATACGGTCGCATATCATGCCGTTATATAGAGGGGATAAGCAACAGAGAGTAAGTGTTCGGAGCGCATCATTGGTCAAAAAAGGGGTTCCTGATACATGATTTTTCGTAAATCGAAATAACGATATTAGGGAGAATGGCTGCTTCGATCGTATCCTATCAACAAGCCATACATAAAGTCTGCTGAGCCAGGCTTTTTTTGCTTTAAGAAAAGGTTGTTCTAAACACAGAGACAGGGTCATATCCTATACACAAGTACAGTCATCAAGGAGGGGGACATCTCTGTGTCAAAACAATTGCTTGCCTTAAATATAGATGGAGCGCTGCTTCGGTCGAACGGGAAGATTCATCAGGCAACGAAAGACGCCATTGAATATGTAAAGAAAAAAGGGATTTACGTCACACTCGTGACCAACCGCCACTTTCGTTCAGCACAGAAAATAGCGAAATCGCTAAAGCTTGATGCCAAGCTGATCACCCATAGCGGGGCATATATTGCTGAGAAAATAGACACCCCGTTTTTTGAAAAAAGAATTTCTGATGACCATACCTTTAACATTGTTCAAGTGCTGGAGAGCTATCAATGCAATATTCGGCTTCTTCACGAAAAGTATTCCATTGGAAACAAGAAAAAGGTGAATTCGAATTTATTGGGGAAAGCGCTCATTCATCCGTCTGACCCGATCTTTTATCCAGTCCAGTTCGTTGAATCATTAAGCGATCTCCTCATGGATGAGCCAGTGAGTGCACCCGTCATCGAGGTGTACACAGAGCACGACATTCAGCATGACATTACAGAAACGATTACAAAAGCCTTCCCTGCGGTGGACGTGATTCGCGTAAACGATGAGAAGCTGAATATCGTCCCGAAAGGTGTCTCGAAGGAAGCGGGTCTGGCACTCGTCGCTTCAGAACTGGGCCTGAATATGGATGATGTCGTGGCCATTGGGCATCAGTATGACGATATGCCGATGATCGAACTTGCCGGTCTTGGGGTAGCGATGGGGAATGCCGTTCCGGAATTGAAGAGAAAGGCAGATTGGGTCACAAGGTCCAATGACGAGCAAGGTGTCGCTTACATGATGAAGGAATATTTCCGAATGCAGCAGCGAAAAGGATTTCTTGATAAGTTCCACATGAAACGTGTGTAAAAAGCCGCTCGCGCCCTGACAGGCGCGGCGGCTTTTTTGCCGGATTGATTTTAGCGGTTTATTTCTGTACACTAAAGAAAGTTTTGAATCTGATAAATTAGGTGATGAAGTTGCAAATAAAAATAGAAGGCATACATGATGACCGCCTGCATCGCCCTCTGCAAAATATTGCAAATTTGTTTTATGAAGAGTGCGAGCTTGTGTATAGCGGAGAGGAGCCCGCAGATGTTGTCATTTCTTTAGCGTTGTCACAAACGGATGAGCATGTGACGGTTTCGGGAGAAGTGAAGGGAACTGGCATAAAGGAACAGCATACAAAATCCTTTTCTCCAGGCTTGAATGAAAAAGAAGCTTTTAAGCAAGTGAAAAACACAATGTCTTATGTGTATCTCAATCTTCTTCAGGCGCATACGGGCATTACGCAGAAGTGGGGAATCCTCACAGGAATCCGGCCTACAAAGCTGCTTCATAAAAAGCTGCAAAGCGGAATACCCAAGGAGCAAGCGCATGCTGAATTGAAAAAAGACTATTTAATTCACGATGAAAAAATCAAGCTCATGCAGGAAATTGTTGACCGTCAGCTGGCGGCAGTTCCGGATTTGTACCGAGTAAAGGATGAAGTCAGCATTTATATCGGCATTCCGTTCTGCCCGACAAAATGTGCGTATTGCACATTCCCTGCGTACGCTATCCAAGGACAGGCGGGCAGAGTCGGATCATTCCTTTGGGGACTGCATTTCGAAATGCAGAAAATCGGTGAATGGCTGAAGGAGCATGATGTTAAGGTGACAACCATTTACTTTGGCGGCGGGACGCCGACAAGCATTACAGCGGAGGAGATGGATCTGCTATATGAAGAAATGGTCCGCTCCTTCCCGGATGTGAAAAACATTCGTGAGATTACGGTGGAGGCCGGTCGTCCTGACACGATTACAGAAGAAAAACTCGCCGTTTTAAACAAATATGACATTGATCGGATCAGCATCAATCCGCAATCCTATGAAAACGAAACGCTAAAGGCGATCGGGCGGCACCATACGGTTGAAGAGACCATTGAGAAATATCATCTGTCACGCCAGCACGGCATGAATAATATCAACATGGACTTGATTATTGGTTTGCCTGGGGAAGGCGTGAAGGAGTTCAGGCACAGTCTTTCAGAAACAGAAAAGCTGATGCCGGAATCCCTTACCGTTCATACTCTTTCATTTAAACGGGCGTCAGAAATGACGAGAAACAAGCATAAGTACAAAGTTGCCGGCAGGGAAGAGGTTTCTCAAATGATGGAAGACGCGGTAGCCTGGACGAAAGAGCATGGGTACGCGCCTTATTATTTATACCGCCAGAAAAACATTCTTGGAAACCTTGAAAACGTCGGATACTCTTTGCCGGGACAAGAAAGCATCTACAACATTATGATTATGGAAGAGGTGCAGACGATTATCGGCATCGGCTGCGGCGCTGCCAGTAAATTTATTGATCGGGATACAGGGAAAATCACGCATTTTGCGAATCCGAAAGATCCAAAATCGTACAATGAGCGCTTCGAGCACTACACGGACGAAAAAATCAAATATTTAGAGCAGATTTTTGAGAAAACGACAAAGCAGCACTGATCACAGTGCTGCTTTTTTTATCCCTGTTTTTTTGCGGGCTGAACATCAGGCTTCCATTTAAATACCTTGTTCAGCAAGCGGTAAATTCGTTTTGATTCCTTTGTTACAAGCGGTCCCAAAATCGCCAGAATGAGGACATATAATGCGGCAAACGGCTTTAATGTGGCTGACAGTCCGCCGGCTATTCCGAGATTCGCAACGATAATCGAAAATTCTCCCCGCGATACGATCGTCAGCCCGATATTCGATGAAGCCTTATGAGAAAGCCCTGCGCGTCGTCCTGCCACCATTCCGGCGATAAAATTTCCCAGAATGGTCAAAATCACTGCACCCAACGCTAGCCAAACCGCTTCACCGAGCGAAAACGGATCGATGCTGAGGCCGAAGCTGAAAAAGAACATCGCACCGAAGAAGTCACGAAACGGAACGACAAGGTGCTCAATCCTATCGGAATGCTCTGTTTCTGAAAAGACCAAACCGAGCAGCAGCGCGCCGATGGCTTCCGCTACATGGATCGTCTCTGAAAACCCGGCGATAAAAAAGAGCGCTGCGAAAATGACAATAATAAACACTTCATTTGAGCGAATGTCCAATAGTTTGTTCAACAGCGGCGGGAGTTTTCTGGCTGCGATAAAAAACAGCAGCATATAACCGAAGGCGATCAAAATGGACAAGAGCGCACTTCCTGCGGATGTCGCATCACCTAGCACAAGGCCGGAAACAACGGACAGATATACGGCAAGGAAGATATCTTCAAACATAATGATGCCGAGAATCAGTTCGGTTTCGGGATTGGCGGTTCTTTTTAAATCAACGAGCACTTTTGCGACAATCGCACTTGACGAGATTGTGATGACGCCTGCGAGGACGAGGACTTCCAGAAAGGAAAACCCGGTGATAAACCCGTAAAGCAGCCCGAGGGTGAAGTTAATCAAGATATAAATCGTTCCGCCCACCGCGATTGATTTTCCTGATTTGATTAATTTCCCAACGGAGAATTCGAGTCCGAGATAGAAGAGGAGGAACAGTACGCCCATTCGCCCGAAAAACTCGATGATTTCACTGCTTTCAATAAATGTAAGATCAATAATCCCCATTTTCGGCGCGTGCGGTCCAACCAGCATGCCCAGCACAATCAGAAATGGAATAATTGAAAATTTAATTTTGTTGGCGATCACGCTGGCGATTGCCACAAGCACAAGTGCAGTTCCGACTTCAAATACAAGATGGTCCATCGGCGCTCACACGCCCTCTCCAGAAAGAAAATCGTGAATCAGCTTCTTCAGATGCTTTCTCTCACCTGAGAGGACAAGGGTGTCATTTTCTTCAATAATCGAATCGGCTCCGGGATTTAGGAGCTTTTCCTGATTGTGTTTGATGATGGCAATCACAGTGACATCGTAGTTCTGGCGGACATCAAGCTCTCCGAGTGTGCGCCCGATCGATTTGGCGCCTTTTTCGACCTTAAACCATTCAATAATAAGATCGCTGAAGGCCATTTCGATGGACTCCAGAGCTTGCGGTTTATAGACCATGCCTCCGAGAATAGCTGCAATTTGCCTTGCCTCAGAATCATCCAATGAAATATTTGAAAGGAGTTCATCCGGATCTCGGTCATTAAACCGGTAAATTTCCCTTCTTCCGTCATCATGAATGATAATCGTCATTTTTTCGCGGCTTCTCGTTTCGATTTCAAACTTTTTGCCGATGCCCGGCAGATCGTTTTCTTTAATATTCAATGAAAATCCCTCCGAATGTAGTGTTGGCAATATGGGGTGAGTTACAAATAAAACTTGAGAAAATTATATTCGGAGGTAATTAGACTGGTATTTGACAGGGGCGGCACAAGCCTTTTCCAGCCTGTTTATCAGCGGTTCGTCAAGGGGCTTGACAGAGAGCTGCCTGATAGAGTGCGCCAGCGGGCTGTACGCGTTGATCAGCTCAGCAGGCTGCATGCTGCCCGGCGACGGTGTTTTTGCCGATTGTGTTTCCTGCGGATATGAGGACATAGGCACATAGCTGTCAGTGCTTGCTTCAAGCTGGGAAGGCAGCACCACGTCCGAAGGGGGAAAGTACACCATAAATAAACTTAACAGAAAACTGATCAGCAATTTATCCATGTTTCTTTCCTCCTTTCTCATCAAGATATCCCTTCTTTTTCACTATATAAAACTTTATGTGTTCATTCAAACAATATGCATTTTTTCAGTATCTATTGACCTTGAAAAATATGAAGGTTTATTTGGGGATGACGGGGAATGTATAGGAGAAAGAAAAAAGAAAGCGTATACATGGAGGTGCTTCATATGGAGTTTATTCAATATGAATGTGATGGGGCTGTTGCAGAGATTATCCTGAATCGCCCTGACGCCCATCACGCCCTGAATGAACAGATGCTGTCTGAATTGAAGGAGGCGGTCGAAATGGCGTCTGCAAGCGAAGCGCTCATCGTTCTCCTGAGAGGAAGCGGGAAAGGCTTTTCCGCGGGCGGTGATATCAGGATGATGACGTCAGAGCATGAACCTGATCAATTTAAACGACTGATGGATACGATTGAGGCTGTCACCCTGAATTTATACCAGATGAAGAAAGTGACAATTGCAGCCATTCACGGTGCTGCTGCGGGATTGGGTCTGAGTTTGGCGCTTTGTGCGGACATTGTGCTCGCTGAAAAAAACGCCGTTCTCGCGATGAATTTTATTGGCATTGGGCTTGTTCCGGACGGCGGCGGACATTATTTACTGAAGAAAAGAATCGGCGAAGCAAAAGCGAAAAAGCTGATTTGGAGCGGGGAAAAACTATCTGCCTCGGAAGCTGCCGATATGGGGCTTCTAGATGGAACATTTACCGGAGATCCTGCCGAAGGTGCAAGACCCTTTATCGAAACCCTGTTGGCCTCACCTCTTTTGGCGATGATCGAAACGAAAGCCATCTTTCAAAGCCTCCATCTTGAAGAACTGAAAAAGGTGCTTTCTCTTGAGCGCAACGCCCAAGAGAAAATGAGAATGACCAAGGATCATCAAGAAGGGATCCGTGCCTTTTTAGAGAAACGGGAACCAAAGTTTCAAGCGTAACAGATCAGCCGGAAAGCTGATCATCTGTGAAACAAAATCAGCTTTCCGGCTGCATTGACTAAACGATGAGTATGACTGTGAAGCTCTTTTTCTTTTAAGATGACTTCACCATGCGTTTTTGCCGCTTCTTCATTTTCCGCTTCGAATCGTTCGTTTACCAGTGTGTTCCCCGAAGGATCAAAAACGGTTAGGAAATAATCAGCCATCTGGTTTCTCCTCCATTTTCAAGATTTATCAGTCTTTCTTCATTTATATTCTAACCAGGAAATGAAAATCCTCTATTATGTTTCATCCAAAATTAGTATATAATGGGTCAGGGAAGGAGGAGATTCGGTGCTTACAATTGATCACGTAACGAAGACATTCGGAAATTACAAAGCTGTTGACGGATTGGACTTAGATATTCCGGAACAGCAAATGTTCGGTCTGTTAGGCGCAAACGGAGCGGGAAAAACGACGACGTTTCGCATGATCCTAGGATTATTAAGCATTACGGAGGGCTCAATCAGCTGGAAGGGCCGTCCTGTGAATTATCATATCAGCAACAAAATCGGTTATTTGCCGGAAGAGCGGGGTCTTTATCCGAAAATGAAGGTAAAGGATCAGCTTGTCTATCTCGCCAGATTAAAAGGGATGGAGAAGCGGGAGGCTGTAAAAGAGCTCGGGACATGGCTTGAACGCTTCAATATTACAGATTACGAGAATAAGAAGGTGGAAGAGCTTTCAAAGGGGAATCAGCAAAAAATCCAATTCATTTCGGCAGTTTTGCATAAGCCGGAGCTGCTGATTCTTGATGAACCTTTCAGCGGCCTGGACCCTGTCAATGTTGAGCTGTTAAAAGAGGCTGTGATCTCGCTGAAAAACAGCGGCGTTTCTATTTTATTTTCAAGCCATCGGATGGAACATGTGGAGGAGCTTTGTGAGAACCTTTGCATATTGCAGAAAGGAAGACCGGTCGTGCAAGGCAAGCTGAAGGAGATAAAGCGTTCCTTCGGCAAAAAGAATGTGACCATTCACTCCGATGACGATCTGCGCTTTTTGCAGTCACATGAGGGTATTCTTCAATGGAAGGAAACGGCCGACGGCGTCAAGCTGCAGATCGCCAATGAAGACATCTCTCAAGAGATTTTTGCGATGCTTCAGGGAAAAGGGTTTATCAGAAAGTTTGAGCTTGAAGAGCCGTCACTGCATGATATTTTTATAGAAAAGGTGGGGGCCGTCTATGAATAAATTTTGGATCATGCTCTCTCATACATACAAAAATAAGATTATGGCAAAATCCTTTATTATTTCGACTGTCATCACGGTGCTGCTTGTTTTAGCTGTAACGAATCTGGAGTCGATCATTTCTTTGTTTCAAGGTGACGATGCGAAAGAAAAAATCGCTGTTGTTGATGAAACAAACGAATTATATCTGGTTTTTTCAAAGCAGCTGAAAGCGGTGGATAGAGACGGCGATCTTGAGGTGAAGCTGTCGAAGCAATCGGAGGATGTGGTGACAAAGCAAGTCAAAGATGAAGCGTTCGATGGCATGCTCATCATCAAACGAGATGAAAAAGGGACCATTTCAGGAACATATAAAGCATTAACGATTTCTGATGAAAGCACGTATCAAACGCTGCAGCAGGCGCTGACGCAAACCAAAACGGCTGTCGGAACGGCCGAGCTCGGCGTGTCGCAGGAAACGATCAGCAGCCTTTATGCGCCCGTTACTGTGGGGCAGCAGGCGCTGAAAGAAGGAGCGAAGTCTGAGGAAGAGCTTGGCCAGACGGTAGGGCTTGTTTACATTATGCTGTTTGTCATTTATTTTTCAGTGATTATGTATGCCAGCATGATTGCGATGGAGGTCGCAACTGAAAAGTCTTCACGCGTCATGGAAATCCTGATCTCAAGCATGCCGCCGATCCAGCAAATGTTTGCAAAGCTGCTTGGCATCGGGCTTGTCGGGATCACACAGCTTGCTATCATTATCGGAGCCGGCTCTCTGTCTCTTAAGCTGAACCAAAAGAGCGAAACGGCATCATCTGTCGGCGGATTCCTTAATCTGACCGACGTATCGGCAACGACTGTCATCTATGCTGTCATTTTCTTTTTGCTCGGATACTTTTTATACGCGACACTCGCCGCGTTTCTCGGCAGCGTTGTCAGCAGAATAGAAGACGTGCAGCAAACGATCACGCCGATGACGCTTTTGGTTGTCGCCGGTTTTATGATCGCGATGTTCGGATTGAATGCGCCTGATGCAGGATTTATTACGGTAACTTCGTTTATTCCGTTCTTTACGCCAATGATTATGTTCTTGCGCGTCGGCATGCTTGATATTCCATTCTGGCAGGCGGCAGCCGGAATCGGAATCACACTGCTCACCATTGTCATACTGGCTGTTATCGGCGCCAGAATTTATAAAGGTGGTGTATTGATTTACAGCAATTCAAGCGCGTTCAAAGCGATCAAACAAGCGCTTCGTTTAGCGAAAAACTGATTGGAAAACAGCCTGGGGATTCTCAGGCTGTTTCTTTATTGACAGAACGTGCATTCGTAAGAATTCGGTGCTAAAATAAGGGTACTTCATCCTGGAAAGGAGCAGAATGTTGACTGATCTAACCTTTATTCATGCGGCAGATCTTCATCTCGACAGCCCGTTTTACGGGATATCGCATCTGCCGGAGCCGATTTTTGCCCGGATTAAAGAAAGCACGTTTGCAAGCGTGAGACATATAATAAACGCCGCGGAGAGAGAACACGTTGATTTCATTTTGCTGGCGGGGGATCTGTTTGACGAAGCAAATCGAAGCTTAAAGGCCCAGCTCTTTTTGAAAAAACAGTTTGAAAGACTCAGAGAGTGCGGAATTTCGGTGTACGTCATCTTTGGGAATCACGATCATCTCGGCGGGGAGTGGACGCCGATTGAATGGCCTGAGAATGTCCATATTTTTTCGTCCGCTGTTCCAGAAGAAAAATCGTTTTTTAAAGAAGGCAGGCGCATAGCGAGCATTTACGGCTTCAGCTATCAGGCCAGAGCCGTGACGGAAAACCAAGCCGCCCGCTATCGGAGATCAACTGACGCGCCGTTTCATATCGGTATGCTCCACGGCACGCTGTCAGGATCTGAAGGACATGATCCGTATTGCCCGTTTACACATGACGACCTCGTGAAAAGCGGGATGGATTATTGGGCGCTTGGCCATATACATAAACGCCAGGTTCTATCTGCCGAGCACCCGGCAGTCATTTACCCGGGAAACACACAAGCACGCCATATGAAGGAGACGGGAGATAAAGGCTATTATCTCGTTCATGTGACAAACGGAAATATATCTTATGAATTTCAGAGAGCTCATGATGTCCTGTGGGAAAAAGCGGCGGTTGACGTGACGGAGGCAAAGAATATGACCGTTCTCTTCCAAATGGTGGAGAACACGTTTTCGAAGCTGCGAAAAAAGGGGAGCCCTGTTTGTGTAAGACTTGTTTTACAAGGAACTGCGCCAGAATGGCTGCTGAAGGCGCCAAAAGGCACCTTGGAAGAGTTTCTTGAAACGCTTCAGGAGCAAGAAGCGGAAGAGGAACTTTTCGTTTGGCCTCTTGCATTGGATGATGAGACAGAAAACGAAGCTAACGTAACAAACCTTGATCCTTTTTTTGGCGGTTTATTTGAAGACATAGATCGCAGTGATCTGTCAGACGTGCTGGAAGGGCTTGAGCGGCATCCAGTGTATAGAAGGCACGCAGACCGGTTTAGCCAAGAGGAGGTAAAGGAAATAAAAGAACAGGCACAGATTTTATTGAAAAAGCAGCTTAAGGTGCTTGAACCATGAGGCGGTGACAGCTTTGCGAATTATATCTTTACATATCTACCAATATGGAAAATTTTCTAATCGGACCTTTCGCTTTTCCGCCTCTCCTGTCCAAGTTATCTACGGATTAAATGAGGCAGGAAAAACGACGATGATGTCATTTATTGAAAGCATGCTGTTCGGTTTTCCGAAAACGAAAAAATATGAACCGAAATCAGGCGGTGTCTACGGTGGTGTTCTTGAAGCTGAACATCCTGAGTATGGGGTGCTGAAGATCGAACGGACGAAAGGGACTGCCGAAAAGCTAAGAGTGTATACAGAAAAGGGCGAAGTAAAGCAGGGAGATGTTTTAAAACGCCTGTTCCAGGGCACAGACAGGTCGTTGTACAAAGCTATATATTCGTTTGATGTATTCGGGTTGCAGGAAATTCATGCCTTTAACCGGGACAAGATAGGGGAATTTTTGTTGTTTTCCAGCTTGTTTGGTGCTGAAGCCGTATCAAAGCTTGATTCAAGGCTGACGAAGGAAAGCGAAAGGCTCTATAAACCAAATGGGCGAAACCCTCAATTGAATCAGGAGCTGGAAACGCTTAAGCAGCTGGCAGTGAAGCTAAAACAGGCTGAAGCAGAGGAAGCGGGCTATCATCAGCTTCTCGAGGAAAAACGAACGCTTGAAACCCGCCTTGCAGCCGCGGAAACCGAATTGAAAGAGACGGCAGGACATATCCGAATGATTGAGGGAGCGATTGAGCGAAAGCCGCTGCTAAATGAAAAAGCGACACTTGAACAGGTGATTGCAGAATTTCCGGAACATGCAGGACAATTTCCTGCTGACGGACTGCATCAGCTGGAAAAGTATGAATCCCATCTTCACCCGAAATCAGCACAGCTTGAGGCGCTTCGGGTGAAGATGGCGGGGTTGGACAAACAGAGGCAAAAGCTTATCCCCGATAAAGAACTATTGGTAAAAGAAACGCTGATACAAGAGCTTTCGGCAGCGTTTCATATGTACCAATCCTGGGGAGAACAGCTGGCAGCCATTCAGGCACAGCTGCGCCAGACGTCTGCGCAGACAGCGGCAGGGCTGGAACAGCTCAATAAAGCGGATGAAAATGAGCTCCTGAATATGAACACCTCATATGATTACGAATGGCAGCTTCAGCAAGCGGTGCAGCAATATGTACAGGCAAGAGACAGAAAACGGCAGCTTGACGAGACGTTTGAACTTGCCCGGAAAGAGCTGGAAGACGCTGAAAAGGCCGTTCATGCCGCTTCGTCCGCGATTCTTGAAAACAGCCAAAGAAAAGATAAAGAAGCAACTCTTAGAGCATATGATGAAGCACAGGGGCAGCACCAAGAGCAAGCGAAGCTCAGAGAACAGCTGAAGTTTTTTGAAAGACAGCAGGCTAAACAGAAAAAGATTGTCATTGCAGCTGGTATGTTGTTCATCGTTCTCTTTTCTCTGCTGCAGCAATGGATTCCCGCAATAAGTTTCGGCGCTGCGCTGATTGTGTATTGGCTTGTATCAGGAAAAAAAACATCTTCTCGAAACAGCCGGGAGACAAGACAGCCAATGACGGATATTTCACCAGCAGAAGCTGAAAAGCTGAGAGAAGCGTTATGGGAGGACGACCGCAATAAGCAGCATCTTCTCACGCAGCGAGCAGCGCTCCAGCAAAAAGAGGCGGCGTATGAAAGGGTCATCCAGCAGTTTGAACAGTGGGAAGCCGATATGGCCCCGTCCTTTACACAGATCGAGCGTTTTATGAATGAGCTCGGATTTAACGAAGACCCATCGTTTTTGCTTGATGCATACAGCTTAATGAAGGATGTCAAAAAAGAAGTGAAGAAAAAACATGAGCTGACCATTGAAGCAGGCAGGCTGAAAAAGCACCGGAGAACATTCGAAGAACGCGTCAGCATGCTACATCCTCATAGTCAGGACATCTCCATCTCGGACGCCCTTCACACTTTGCGAAAAAACATTGAACGTGAAAAAGAAATCGAGAAGCAAAAAAAGGAAATTGAAACAGATATTCATTATACAAAGGAACAGATGCTTGAGCTTGAGCAAGAAATACAGTATTTTCACGTACAGATCGAACAGTTATTTGCCAAGGCAGCTGTAAAAGACAGAGATGCGTTTTTTGCCATAGCCGGCATCAACAGGCAATTGAAGGATACGGAGAACAAGCTTCATCACGTAAACGCACAGCTTCAAGGCGGGCACCCAGAGGAGCTTGAACTGGCGGATTCCAATACGCTTTCTGAATTGAAAAACAAGCAATTCGTCGAGAATGAAAGAAAAGAGCGGCTGACTGAGGAGATCGAGCGGCTCCGCAGCCAAATCGCACTGCTCTCCGTCAGACAGGAACAATTAGAGGCTTCAGGATTGGTCTCAGACCTCAAGCTTCAAACCGAAATGCAAAAAGAACGTGTGAAAGAAACTGCTAAAAAATGGGCCTCCATACAAATGGTCAAACAGGTGATCAAAAACAAATTGGAGCGGCATAAAAAGGTTGAGCTTCCGCGCCTTCTGGAGACGGCAGGAGAATTCTTCCGCCCCCTGACTGACGGAAACTACCAAACCATTTATTTTTCCGAAACGGATGATTCGATCATGGTTATGCATCGCGATGGAACTGTCTATCATGCGGAAGAGCTGTCACAAGGGACGTGTGAACAGCTGTATACAGCGATCCGATTTGCTCTGGCTGTTACGCGCCAGGGTGGGTCAAAGCTTCCGTTTCAGCTTGACGACAGCTTTGTTCATTTTGATCATGAAAGGCTGAAACGTGTATTACATGTTCTGTATGATTTAACCGAAGGCGGAAGGCAGATTTTGTATTTTACATGCCATGACCATGTGAAAGATGCATTTCATAGCAGCCAAATTATCCATTTGGTGTCATAAAAGAGGTTCTATAGCTGAAAATCGGTATGTGATATACTGGTATTATGTAAGATACGGAGGGAGCTTTAATAGAATGGCTAAAGGGATTATGCTACATGAGGTTGGCGAACAGGTGGACCAGTATCTATTGATTAAATC
This sequence comes from Bacillus sp. FMQ74, assembly GCF_001875785.1. Lineage (NCBI taxonomy): Bacteria > Bacillati > Bacillota > Bacilli > Caryophanales > Bacillaceae > Bacillus > Bacillus sp. FMQ74. The sequence continues at coordinate 117,676 of NZ_MOEO01000001.1, forward strand.
CTCGACGAAAGGGATTGCAAGCAATGGAAAACCGTTTTTGACGCTGATGCTGCAAGACCAGTCAGGCGATATTGAAGCAAAGCTGTGGGATGCCAAGCAAAGTGATGAAGTGACCTATGCGCCGCAAACGATTGTCAAGGTCGTCGGCGATGTTCACCATTACCGCGGACGCACCCAGCTGAAGCTAAGAAATATTAGACCGGTAAGCGAGCAAGAAAACGTCAATATTGATGATTTTTTAGAAACCGCGCCGATTCCGAAAAATGAAATGATGGATACCATCACTCAATATATATTTGAAATGAAAAATCCGAATATCCAGCGAATCACAAGGTTTTTAGTGAAAAAACATGAAGCTGAATTTATGGATTATCCGGCGGCTACGAAAAACCACCATGAGTTTGTCTCAGGTTTGGCGTATCATGTTGTCTCTATGCTGAACCTGGCGAAAGCAATAGCAGATTTATATCCGTCTCTTGATCGTGATCTGCTTTATGCCGGGGTTATCCTGCATGATCTTGGAAAGGTGAAGGAGCTGTCCGGCCCTGTTTCCACTTCATACACGGTTGAAGGCAATTTGCTCGGCCATATTTCGATTATGGTGACAGAGCTTTCAAAAGCGGCTGAGGAGCTTCAAATCGATTCTGAAGAGGTGTTAATTCTTCAGCACTTGATTTTGAGTCACCATGGCAAAGCGGAATGGGGCAGCCCGAAACCGCCGATGGTGAAAGAAGCGGAAATTCTTCACTATATAGACAATCTGGATGCAAAAATGAATATGATGGACAGAGCGCTTGAGCGTGTGAAGCCGGGCGAGTATACTGAACGTGTATTTGCGCTGGAAAACCGTTCCTTTTATAAACCGACATTTCATAAATAACTTAAAAAGGACTGATGCTGACATATTCAGCTCAGTCCTTTTTGTTGCGTCTTTCCCGCACATAACTCGTCTCACTCCCGCATATGGTTAAGAATAAAGAATCTATGCAAAGGGGGAGGAGCCCGTGTTATTTTTTCCATGGTGGGTGTATCTTTGTATTGTAGGCATCATTTTCAGCGCATATAAACTTGTGGCGGCAGCCAAAGAGGAAGAAAAAGTAGACCAGGCTTTTATTGAAAAAGAAGGGCAGATTTATATGGAGAGGATGGAAAAGGAGCGAGAACGCCGCAGTTCTCAGCAGCATGAAGAAGAAAATCAAAACCATTCCATCGCATAAAAGAAGCTGTGCGGCTCAATGAGCCTGCACAGCTTTTTTATTACTTAGAACTGCTTGAAGATGAAGAAGTGCTGTTGCTTGTTGAAGATGTATTAAATGTGTCTTTCAGATCTTTATCTTTTACTTCGATATCAGCTTTCTTCATGACTTTTTGAACAGCTTCCTGAACAGCTGCGTTGTCATTTAGTTTTTGTTCAAGCACTTCAGATTTCAGTTCTTTTTTCATATCATCGTATTTGCCGCGTTCTTCTGTCTTTTTAATGATATGGTAGCCGTATTGTGTTTTGACAGGATCACTGACTTCACCTGTTTTTAATTTGAATGCAGCTTTGCTGAACGTTTCGTCCATTTGGCCTTCTTTTGCAAACCAGCCAAGATCCCCGCCTTTTGAAGCAGAGCTGTCTGTTGAGTATTCTTTCGCAAGATCTTCAAACTTCTCGCCTTTTTTAAGCTTTTTCTCTACTTCTTCAGCTGTCTTTTTATCAGCGACAAGGATGTGGCTTGCACGGATTTTACCTTTTAAGCCTTCCCAGTACTCTTTGATATCGGCGTCTGTTACTTTGATGTTATCTTTAGCCGCTTTTTGTGTGAGTAATTCATATTTTACTTGTTCTTTCAGGTAATCCTTGCCATATTGCTTTTCGAGGGCAGTATATTGATCCCCAAGCTGCGTTTTGTATTCTTTCAGCTTGTTATCAATTTCTTTATCCGAAACTTTATACTTCTTGTCCAACACTTTTTCTTGCACCAGCTGTGTCAGGACGCTTGCGCCAGCAGTTTTCTTCATGTTTGTGTAAAGCTCGCCTTTTGTTACATCGCCTGCGTCTGTTTTTGCGATGACTTCTTTGTCGCCGCTGCTGCAAGCACTGAGAGCGAGGATGCTTGTAGCAGTGATAGCTGCTATTGCGATTTTCTTCATGGTTTTCAAACACTCCTAATCATTCCAAATTAAATTACCTATGCGTATCATAACATATTGTGGCTTTCTGTAAAAAGATTTTAAATAAAGGGCATTCGTCTAGTCAAACTTTTGCTGATGACATACTTATATATTGATCAAGAAAAGGAGGTATGTAACATGAGCGGAGGATACTCTAACGGATTCGCGTTGCTCGTAGTACTGTTCATTTTGCTTATCATCGTAGGTGCAGCTTACATCTACTAAGCAGCCCGAGGATCGCTTGCAACATAAGCGATCCTTTATTTTCACTAGCGCCTAATCGTTTCAAACATGAATTGCATAACATGTAATTGGTAAATAAAGCTTTTTACAGGAGGTGCTTTTTAAGATGGGTGAAGTTTTTGCAGGCGGATTCGCTTTATTGGTTGTGTTATTTATTTTATTGATTATCATCGGCGCTTCTTGGCTGTACTAATCAACATAAAAAAGCATAGCTGCTCAATCGCAGCTATGCTTTCTTTCGTTTTACACTGTAAAGGAGATCTCCACAAACGAAGAGATCAGTAAAATTAATATAGATACATTAATAAATCGGAATACCTTATCTTGCCGCTCTTCAGGAATCTCTCTGACAAGGCATAATGTATTGGTGAGCCTGTTTATGAAATATAAAATAAACACGGCAGCCACGATAAAATAGAATAAAATGATGGGAGATTCCCCCTCTCTCTGAACTGTCCCATATTACATTACCAAATATTTATTAAAAAAGATAGAATGCAAATTGAAAAATCGCTGCCACCACCAGAGGATAGCTACTTTTCAACAAGAATATCCAAGCCGTCTGCTTCCTGATCAATAAAAGCGGTTTTCGGCGCTTTTATCAGCTTGAGGGCCAGCAGGAAGTCAGGCAGACAGTAGCCGGCGTGAATGCCTGAGATCATGCAGAAATAATGAGCGTGATTCGGAAACGCCAGTGCGGCGTAAAACAATACCGGTGTAATCAGCAAGAACGGGCTTACCAGTGAAATCAGCATTGTTGTTTTTGGTATTCGTTTCCATGTGCGCATGCGCAATATGTAAAACTTTTTTTCTATTTTTCTTTTTTTGCAGATGATTGGCAGGACATGGATGACTTTATGTACAAATAAAATAACGACGAGCAAACCGCCGAATAAAGGTACATATTCATCGCTTAAGCTTGTGCCAGGCCGCAGCAGCTCAAAAGCTAAAAAGGTAGAGATAAAAACCAAAATCATAAAACATACAGCAGTTAATATTATGCGAACGGCGCCATAATCCTTCATGAGATTTATGGTCTTCCAGCAATTCATCAAAGTCATCCTTCCATACATCTTGAGTAGAATCTCAAAATAATTTACTCCTCCCATGAGAAAAAATCAATGCTTTTTTAAGAAAAAATATCATCCGGCAGGTATTTTTTTGAAACAAGCAAACAAACTGCGAAATATGGGGTTAGAACTTTCTTCTCAGTGAATTATCAGCTAAAATAAGATTAAAGATAGAAAGAAGTGGTGTGGATGGATTCGATGGGTCATCGCATTGAGCGATTAGAATATTACATACAATTATTAGTGAAAACAGTGGATATGGACAGGTACCCCTTCTATGCGCTTCTCATTGATAAAGGGCTGAGCAAGGAAGAAGGGGAAGAGGTTATGAGGATATGCGATGAATTGTCGGAAGAACTGGCAACACAAAAAGCGCAAGGATTTGTAACCTTTGATAAGCTCCTCGCGCTTTTTGCCGGACAGCTGAATGAAAAGTTAGATGTTCATGAAACGATTTTTGCCCTGTACGAGCAGGGGCTTTACCAAGAGCTGATGGAAGTCTTTATCGACATCATGAAGCATTTTGATTAACTGTTTACAGGTTCGAGCTCTTCTGCCGGTTCATCCGCCGCACTGTCCTTTGCTTTTTTCTTCAGTTTTCCGTTTACGCTTTCAAAGTCATTGTCAATGTTGGTAAGTGACGTTTCGAAAATTTCCATAAAATCATCGCCGTAGATATGGCGTATCATACACATCATTTCTGCCACTTCAGGAAATTTTCCGAATAAATGGTACAGAGGCTGTGACCCTTTAAAAACAGCGTTGCGTGTCGGATCAAATTCCTCAAGCAAGCTCCAGAATACCTCGGTGCCTTCCTCAGTCAATTGGACGTATGTGTTCCGTTTATCATTCAGCCGTTTGGAGAATCTTAAATATCCCCGTTCTTCCAGCTTTTTTGAAAAGTTGAATGCGGTTGATACGTGCATGACCCCGAATTTCGCGATTTCAGAAATGGAAGCTCCATTCAATTGATACGCAATCCATAAAATATGATGCTCATTAATATTCAGGTCATACGGTTTGAGCCATTGCTGCCAATCCTTCTCGATCGATTTCCAAAGAGCCTTGCTAAGCTGAGCCATTTTCTGGGTGAAGACCAGAGCTTCTTTCACATCATAGGGCGGTTCCACTCGATTCATTACGTCACCTGCTTCTCTTTTTCTTTTTCTCTATTATGCCAATAAAATAAAGATTAATAAAGATGAAAATGTAAGAATTTTTTAATAAATTCACAAACCATTGCGGCGGAAGGGTTTATCGGCCTTAAAAAAATACGGGTCCAATTTCGGCCCGCATTTTTTTCTTTTGAATAGGATATTAGTTTTGTAAGGTTTTCTCCAGCTGTCTGATTTTCTCTTCAATATCAGCAATTTCTTTTTGCAGATCCTGCTGGTGAGGCTTGATCTCTTCCTGCCATTTTTTAATTGACGTTTGGAGCTCGCCGCCTACGTCTTTAATAACATCTGTGCTTTCTTTTGCCGCCTTGATCAGCTGGTCTTTTAACGCAAGCCCGTCTGATTTTAAGCGTTTAATCGTTTCTTCTAAAGAATCATAATTGGTTTTCATTTTTTCACGCAGCTGCTTTCCTGAGGAAGGTGCAGTAAGAAGAACCGCTGCTCCTCCGATGATGCCGCCTACGAATAGTCCTGTTAATAGAGAACGTCCGCTCGCCATTACAATCACCCCGTCTTTTTCTTCAAAATAAGATTTCATTCAGCATTTTTCATTTTTGTTGAAAGCCTGAACTTCTATACATAGCTTGCTTTATTTTAGCATATTTTTAAGTGAAAAGGAGGGAGAAGGTTGTCTGTCTTTTTGATTGTGTTATCCTGCATCACCCTTGCCTTCGCTACAGGCGCTGTTTACTATATCAGACTTCTCAGCCAGGCTGCTTCTTATCCGCCCAAGAAGGTTATCCGGCAGAAAGCGCTTGTTTGTTCAACCGGAACCGCCTTTACACTATGTCTTATCTTTTTCACAAAACTCCTCGCTTAAAACATGCTGACATGCTGCGGGCGCTCTGTTTTAAAAAAACCTCTCCCGGAAGCGGAAGAGGTTTTGTGTGACAATTATTTAGCAGCTTCCACAAAGCTCGAACGTCTTAAAATGGTTTGCACAATCGGATAAATAATGATCATTGAGATTGTATTCAGCACAGCAGCCGGCAGAACAACAGCTGCGAACAATGCGGCGAAACCGCCAGGCAAACCGACGATCAATAAAGCTGAAGATAGAAACACAATTCCCGATAAGATGGTCCCGATTACTGTCAGCACTGCGGCTGCACCTGTTTTCCGGCTCTTTCTGAACAAGAGAAACAGGGAGAAGAACAGAAACGCTGATACGGGTTTGTCGATGATGTTAGGGATCTGTCCGGCTGGAAATGCGGTTGTAAGCGCGGAAATGATTCCGGTCACGATCCCGATGACGAGTACATTTTGCACCCGCGGGAACAGCAGAATGCCCATGAACATCATGATCAGCATCATATCTGGTTTCATGCCGCCTAAAAAGGGCGGAATAATGGAATGAAGCGCTGCGCCGATTGCGGCAAACAGGGCCATGATGACTAACTCTTTTGTTTTCATATCTATGCTCTCCTCTGCTAAGCTTTTGCCCTCCAATAATATGCTCATCATTTATTGCGAAGGCTTTATAAGAATGTGTTATGCAAACAGTATACCAAACGAACGGTTTGCATAGCCAGACTTTTTACTCATTTTCCTGCTGGAATTTCTTCATGAACGCCGCTAGTTTTTCACAGTCTTCGAGAGACACCGCGTTATAAATAGAAGCGCGGCAGCCTCCCACTGAACGGTGTCCGCCAAGGCCGACCATCTTCACACCTTTTGCTTTCTGAACGAATGTTTTCGTTAATTCGTCATCCCGAAGCGTGAAGGTCACATTCATGCGTGAGCGGCTGTCCTTTCTGGCATGTCCTTTATAGAATCCGTTGCTTTCATCAATACAGCTGTAGAGAACCTGCGCTTTTTGTTCATTGCGCTGTTCAGCGGCTTCTACACCGCCGTTTTCCTTTAGCCATTCCAGAACAAGGCTCAGCATATAAATCGCAAATGTCGGCGGAGTGTTGTAGAGTGAATCCGATTTGACATGCGTGGAATATTTCAGGATTTTTGGGACGTTCGCATTTTCATTTTGCAGCCAGCTTTTTTTCATGATAACTACAGTCACGCCGGAAGGGCCGAGGTTCTTTTGGGCGCCTCCGTAGATCACGTCAAATTTGGACACATCGATTTTTCTGCTCAAAATGTCGCTGGACATGTCGGCGACGAGCGGAATTGGAGAATTCGGGAACTCCTGCCACTGAGTGCCGAAAATTGTATTGTTGGAAGTGATGTGTAAATATGCGCCGTCTTTTACATCCGTAAGGTCAACCTCCGGAATATAGCTGTAATTGTCTGTTTCACTTGTAGCGGTAATAGAGGTGTTCCCGAACAGTTTCGTTTCTGCCAGTGCTTTTTCAGACCAAGCGCCTGTCATGACAAAATGAGCGGTTTTTTCAGGTGTTAAAAAGTTCATCGGAAGCATTGAGAATTGAAGGCTTGCCCCGCCTTGAAGAAACAAAATCTCGTAATCTTCCGGAATGCCCATCAGTTCGATTAAGAGGTTTTTCGCTTTTTGGTGCACCGCTTCATACTCTTTGCTGCGGTGGGAAAGCTCCATAACAGACATGCCGGATTCGTTAAAATCAATAAATTCTTTCTGTGCTTTTTGCAGAACTTCCAATGGCAGCGCTGCAGGACCTGCGTTAAAATTCGTTGTACGTTCCATCATGATCTCTCCCTGTTTTCCACGTTAATGTATAAAATAATACAATTATCCTATCACAAAAATTCAGTTTTTTGATAAAAAATTAGAATTATCAAAAGAAATTGACGGATGTTTGTGAAATGTTCACAAATGAAATAACCTCATCTTATGATGAGGCCAGGCGTTTTGCGATAGAGGAAGAGATGTTCTTCAGATCTTCCGGTTTATAATCATCAGCATGCGTTTTCCAAACCGCTCCGAATCCATCTCCTTTTCCGTAGCGAGGGATAATATGCATATGGTAGTGGAACACAGACTGTCCAGCTTTTTCGCCGTTATTGTTCAGCGTATTTAAGCCGATCGGTTCAAATTCATCCCGGATAGCGCGGGCGATTTTCGGAACAGCATGAAAATATTGTTTAGCTAATTCATCTGTAAATTCATACACATTCTCAATATGTGTTTTCGGAATGACAAGCGTATGGCCTTTTGTCACTTGGCTGATATCAAGAAAGGCAAGTACATGTTCATCTTCATACACCTTCGCGGATGGAATGTCGCCGGCGATAATTTTACAAAAGATACAATTCTCTGCACAATGCATGAGGGTTCCTCCTTATGAAATTGTTTAATATGTATACACTCATCGTACCACAGAAATGCAGAAAATAGAAAACAGGATGAACGGCGAGCGTTCACCCTGAATGCAGAGGAAGAGCTTATATGAAGAAAATGTGTTATGCCTTTGGTAAGCACCTCATTTGTCAATAAAATGAAGACTTGTTAATGCCTAACGATTCCTGCGATAAACACCTCATTTGACAATTTGCTTCATACATGAAGAATTCATCAATTCAGTGAAGAGAAATGGTTTGAGCATTGGACATGTTTATTTTCTATCCAACTGTTTCTAAGACGTCTTTGACAAACACCTCATTTTTCAGTTGATATGCTTTTCCTCTACGACTATTATGATGTCCAGAACCCTGTCTCTTTATGACAGCAAATTCATCATTTGTTAAAAGGGAATTGTTTCAAATCAAGCCTTGTTTTTGGTACTATGAAGAAAAACACTATAAGGGGAGAAACTATGTCTCTGCTATCGGTAAATGACTTAACCGGCGGATATACAAGAAATCCGGTTTTAAAAAACGTATCATTCACCCTTGAACCGAATCAAATAGTCGGCTTAATCGGGCTGAATGGTGCTGGTAAAAGTACAACAATCAGACACATCATCGGGCTGATGGACCCGCATAAAGGTTCAATCGAATTAAACGGTAAAACCTTTGCTGAGGATCCGGAAGGCTACCGTTCACAATTCACCTATATACCTGAAACACCTGTTTTATATGAAGAACTGACTTTGAAGGAGCATCTTGAATTGACAGCCATGGCATATGGCCTGTCAAAAGAAACGATGGAGAAAAGGCTGCCTCCGCTTTTAAAGGAATTCCGAATGGAAAAGAGGCTGAAGTGGTTCCCGGCCCATTTTTCCAAAGGAATGAAGCAGAAGGTTATGATTATGTGCGCATTTTTGGCAGAGCCTGCGCTCTACATTATTGATGAGCCTTTTCTAGGGCTTGATCCACTTGCCATTAACGCGCTGCTTGAACGGATGAATGAAGCGAAAAAAGGCGGGGCGAGCGTGCTGATGTCAACGCACATTTTGGCAACGGCAGAACGCTATTGTGATTCGTTTATTATTTTACATAACGGCGAGGTGCGGGCGCGCGGCACGCTGTCAGAGCTCAGAGAGCAGTTTGGAATGAAAGACGCGGCGCTGGACGATTTGTATCTTGAGCTTACAAAGGAAGACGCTGGCCATGAATAATATGCTTGATATTTGGCAGTCGCGGCTGCAGGAGCATATCAAAGAAACAAGAACATACATGAAATATATGCTCAACGATCACCTTGTCATTGTTTTGATCTTTTTTCTAGCTGGCGCTGCAAGCTGGTACAGCAAATGGATACGGGACATCCCCGCTCACTTTCCGTCCTTTTGGGTGATGGCCGTGCTGTTTTCACTCGTGTTGACAAGCTCTTATGTGCGAACGCTTTTGAAGGAGGCTGACCTTGTTTTCTTATTGCCTCTTGAAGCAAAAATGGAGCCTTACTTGAAGCAGGCGTTTGTCTACAGCTATGTGTCTCAGCTGTTTCCGCTTATTGCGCTGAGCATCGTTGCGATGCCGCTTTATTTCGCAGTCACGCCGGGTGCTTCGCTCGTATCGTATGCCGCGGTCTTTGTCCAACTGTTGCTGCTGAAAGCGTGGAATCAGGTAATGGAATGGCGGACGACCTTCCAAAACGACCGCAGCATGAAACGGATGGACGTCATCATTCGCTTTGCGGCGAATACACTCGTTCTTTATTTTGTTTTCCAATCTGTTTATATGTATGCGCTTCTCGTCTATGTCATTATGGCTGTTCTTTATCTGTATATGTCTTCCGCAGCAAAACGGAAAACGTTTAAATGGGAAAGCCATATTGAGTCCGAATTGAGACGAAAGCAGCGTTTCTATCGGATTGCCAACCTGTTTACTGATGTGCCGCATTTGCGAAAGCAAGCGAAACGCAGAGCTTATCTCGACTTTTTTCTGCGGCTTGTGCCGTTTGAACAGCGCAAAACATTTGCCTATATGTTCACCCGCGCCTTTTTGCGTTCGAGTGATTATTTGGGTATTCTTGTCAGGTTAACGATCGTTTTTGCACTGATCATTATGTATGTCTCAGCTAGCCCGCTGATTGCAGCGGTTTTGACTGTGTTTGCCATTTTCATTACGGGCATTCAGCTTCTGCCGCTCTTCGGCCACTTTGACCATTTGGCTCTTCAAGAGTTGTACCCTGTGAAAAAAGAAACAAAGCTGAAAAGCTATTTCTCTCTATTAAAAACTGCACTTAGTATTCAAGCGCTGCTGATGTCTGCTGCATCTGCCTATGCAGCCGGTTTGACCGGTTTTGTTTACGCGCTGATCGGTTCTGCCGTTCTGATTTTTGTTGTTCTGCCGTCTTATATGACAACCAGACTGAAAAAACATGGCAAGCTGTGAGCTTAAAAAAGGGGTAGTTAAATGACAGATAATCAGCTGATGCAGGAAGCCCTTCAATGGAAAATGCATTTTTTGCGAAAGGATTCCATGTTTGAACGCTTTTCGAAGCGTGTGCAAACGAAGGTGAATGAGCGGATTCCTGAAAAAATCCATACGGCCGTCACCGAGAGCGTAAAAAAAATGGTGGAAGCGACGATGGCGGGCTCCAATATCATTACCTATAAGAAGGATACAAGCACACTTTCGCTAAGTGAAAAGAACGAACTGGCGAAAAAAACGATTGCTTCTTATCAGAAGGTGGCGGCTGCTGAGGGAGTCGGCACCGGAGCAGGCGGCATTTTTTTAGGCATTGCCGATTTCCCGCTGCTGCTTTCTATTAAGATGAAGTGTTTATTTACTTTATCCTCAATTTATGGCTTTGATGTGAAGGATGCACAAGAAAGAATGTTCCTGCTGCTCGTGTTTCAGCTTGCGTTTTCGAGTGATGATGGCCGAAAATCGCTTTTTTCTGTCATCGAAAATTGGGATAAGGAGAAAAAGAGCATCGACTGGAGAGTGTTCCAGCAGGAATATCGCGATTATATCGACGTCGTGAAGCTTTTTCAGCTTTTGCCGGGCGTAGGAGCGGCAGTCGGCGGGATTGCCAATTATAAGCTGCTGGCACAGCTTGGAGAGACGGCAAGACACATTTTTCATCTGAGGATAGTAAAGGAAACAGCCGGAGAATAAACATTCCGGCTGTTTTTTTTATAGCTTATGATAGGTGATCGCAGCGCCTGCAAGGACCTTGGCTGCTGTCAGCATTGCTTTTTCATTAATATCAAATTTCGGATGGTGATGTGAATAGACCCGCTCTGGCTGTTCAGGAGCGGCACCTGTAAAGAAAAAAGTGCCTTTCACGTTTTGTAAGTAATAAGCAAAATCCTCGCCGCCCATTTGCGGTTCACCGGCAATGACCTGCTGAACACCCTCGATGTTTTTGGCGATGCTGGCCAAGTGGTTAGTTTCTGCAGGATGGTTCACAACCGCCGGATAGCCCCGCTCATAGTTGTACTCATAGGACGCGCTGTGCATACTGCATACCCCTTTTACAACCGCTTCAATTTCTTTCTCCAGAATGTCCCGGACATTTTCATCAAATGAACGTGCTGTACCGATCAGTACTGCTTGGTCTGCGATGACATTAAATGGATTGTCTGCGATAAAGGAGCCTGTCGAAATGACGGCGGATTGAATAGGATTGACCTTGCGGCTGACAATGTGCTGTAAAGAGGAAACGATTTGCGAACCGATCAGGACGGCGTCTTTTGTATCATGCGGATGAGCGCCGTGGCCGCCCTTTCCGAGGACTTTAATCGTAAATCGGTCCGCCGCCGCCATTACGGCGCCGGGGCGGCAAAGAATGGTTCCGAGCGGTTCGGTTGCCCAAAGATGGGTGCCGAATATCACATCCGCGTTTTCGAGACAGCCGTCATCAATCATTGGCTTTGCGCCTCCTGGATAATATTCTTCCGCATGCTGGTGGATCATCACAAAAGTTCCCTTCAGCTCATGTCTGTTTTGGTGAAGGACCTTGGCCACTGCGAGAAGAGCTGCCGTATGGCCATCGTGGCCGCATGCGTGCATGACACCGGGCACTTTTGAGGCGTAAGGGACGTCTTTTTCATCTTGAATGGGGAGAGCGTCAAAGTCGGCCCGCAAAGCGACTGTAGGGCCTGGTTCGCTTCCTTCTATATATGCTAAAACCCCTCTGCCGCCGACGTTCGTGCGGATTGGGACTCCTAGCGATTCATAATAGGAAGCAATAAATGCGGCGGTTTTTTCTTCTTGAAACGAGAGTTCAGGATACATATGGAAATGGCGCCTGATCTCAACTATTTCTTCAAAACAGCTGTCGAGCTGTTTGTTTATCTCTTTCTGCAGTGTGGATATGGACAAAGCCGCTTCCCCCTTTTCTATGCTTTTTCATGATTGTATAGGAAAATTCTGAATACTTCAACTTGCGCTGTTTCAAAGCATCATCACGGCTGCGATTGTTGTCACGAAAAGGCCAATCGCGACGGGAATGAAGTTTTTTCTGGCTAGTTCAAATGGATCAACTTTGCAAATGGCCGCAGCGGGAATCAACGCCCATGGGACCAGTGTTCCTCCGCCCACCCAAATGGCAGAGATTTGTCCGAGTGCGGTCAGGACGGCGGGGTCGGCATGGAGAGCGGACGAAAAGAGCTTTGCAATGGAGCCGGCAAGAGAAATGCCTGAAAATCCTGAGCCGTCGAGGCCCGTTATGGCTCCAGCGGCAGTTAATGCAGCGGCGGCAAGCTCCTTTGACATAGGAATCATATGGGATAAAGCAATGCCGAGATCGTTGACAATGCCGTGGGAACCTTTAGGGAGTGAATTGCCTATTATGCCTTCATAGCCTGAGTCGCCAAGATAAAAGAAAGCGGCAATCGGGATGACGGGGCCGAAAACCTTAAACCCGAACTTAAACCCGTCAATAAAATAGCCGGTGATTTTTTCAAGCCCTTTATGCTTATACACGAGAAAATGAACGGTTAGGAGGATACAGATTGCAGACCCGCCAATTAACGCGGTTGCATCATTTCCTTGCAGGTTAAACAAGAGCATGCAGGCGATATCAGCAAGAAAGACAAGCGGAATCAAAAAAGCCAGTATGGACCGCATGCGTTTTGGCAAGTACAGTGAGTTGTCTTGTTCGCTGGAAAAAACGGGGGAAAAAGAAGCGGGAGGCTCCTGTTTTCTGTGCTCGCGCTGAATCATGATAAAGGCAGCGGTTGTTGTTGTCACACCCATAATCAGCACAAGCGGAATGCTGGCCGAGACGACATCACCCACTGGAATGCCTGCTGCATCCGCAGTCAGCTTTGGCGCCGCCTGAATGACAAAGTCTCCTGACAGGGCAAAACCATGCCCGAATAAGTTCATGGCCATGGCTGCTGCAAGAGGCGTCAAACCGGCGCGTGCGGCTGCCGGGAGCAGGACGGCGCCGATCAATGCGACACCCGGAGAAGGCCAGAAGAAGAGAGAAATGGCGAACATCAGGCCTCCAATCAGCCAATAGGCAGTCACAGGCCCTTTTACAAGGCTTGTAAAGGGAGAAATCATCGCTTCATTTATGCCTGTTTTTGTTAATAAATCACTCATCGAAACGATAAAGCAAATGATGAAAATCGTGGGCAGCAGTTCGCCGGCCGCATAGATAAAGCTGTGGAATAAGCTGCTGACAGAGGCTGAAAGTGAATGGCTGGCCCATAGCGATATGATAAAAATGCCGAATAAGGAAATAAAGGTCGTATCTTTTCGCAGCAGCATAAATAGGATAATCGCTCCAATAAACAACACGTACAGAACATGGATAGACAAAATCCCGACTTCCATCATTGATCACTCCTTCCGCTCCCTACAGATTATTCATAGGCGGGCGGAAGGTGCCGGGACAGAAGGCTGAGTTATGATGGAAGATGAACATTGATCTGTTTCATTTGTTCAGATAAAACATGCTTTAACACTTTTTTCGCTTTTTGCTGTTGCGCTGGGCAGCAATCAGGAGAAAAAATAACAGCACCGTCAGCAAGCCACTGTTTTCTGTAGGCGATGATGCTTTCCGCAGGTTCTAAATATGAACCATCTTCGTGCTGCATCTCGTACTCGTCAAAACCGAACTGAAAACCGCAGCACGGGCAGATTTCATGAGAATGATTGCCTTCATGATCATATGGCGGTTCAGCCAATCCCTTAAACCCGCAGACTGGGCAAGTATGCTTCATTTTGCTTTCCTCCCAATAAAATAAGCTGCCGGACATGCCGGCAGCTATTCGACAGCGAAATATGTGGTGACATAGGAAGGCCGGGAGAAGATCGACGTTGTGTCAATTCCGGCAGATGTATCGCGTTTTTTGTGGGCTTCTTTGTAAGAACCGGACTGCTGCCAGTCTTGAAAGGCGCTTTCCGTTTCCCACAAGGTCAGAATGACATAGGTGTCACTGTCAAGCGGACGGAGCACTCGAATTGCTTCAAAGCCAGGCTCGTTTTCGACTTTTCCCGCTCTGTTTTTAAATCTGTTTTCAAACAGCGGACGCCCTTCCTGAGTGACGGCAATATTGTTCAATACTGCAAAACCAGGATGTTTGATCTCTCCGACTTGGTCAATGACTTCATAAGCATGTGGTGCCTGGAAAACGGTATCTCCGTTTGTTTCATGAATCAAAATCGCGTTTTCCTGCCCCTGCATCAAAAGGATATGCTCTGAGGGATGCTTCTCAACGATCTTTTTTAAAAAATCGGCTGTCCCATATGTAATATAAACCTTCATATCAGCCACCTCCTGCTTGCTAGTATACCAAAACAATGGTATAAGTTTCTATTGGCGAGTGCTTCGAACATAATTCCAAACAATTTTTCCCATACTACCCTTAGAAAGGCGAGGTGAGTTCATGTTTAAGATAAAGAAAAAGAAACTTTTTATACCTATCATTATTTTAGTGTTAACTGCTTTTCTCGCTTTAATAGGATATATTTCAATTATTTTTCTCGGGCATTATGTTATAGATGAAAAGAAGCTGATACTTCATGCCTCTTCAAAAATTGTGGATCAAAACGGAGATGAGGTTGCAAGCCTGTATACAGAAAACCGCGAGCCGGTTTCGATCAATGAGATTCCCAAGCAAGTCAGAGAGGCGTTTATCGCTGTTGAGGATAAAAGATTCTATGAGCATCACGGCATTGATGCGAAATCTGTCGGAAGGGCAGTGTACCGCGATATATTAGCAGGCGGAAAGGTGGAAGGCGGAAGCACAATCACCCAGCAGCTTGCTAAAAATATTTTTTTGACACATGACAAAACGTTTCTAAGAAAAACAAAAGAAGTGATCATTGCGATCAATCTTGAACGGGATTACAGCAAGGACAAGCTGCTTGAAATGTATTTGAACCAGCTTTACTTCGGACACGGAGTCTACGGCATACAAGCGGCGTCCCACTATTATTTTAATAAAGAAGTAAAAGATTTGACTGTATCTGAAGGCGCTGTTTTGGCTGCTATTCCGAAGGCGCCTTCTACGTACTCGCCGATTTTGCACCCTGATAAAAGTAAGGAGCGGCGTGATACAATTCTAGGCATGATGAATGACCAAGGCTATATCAGTGCGAAAGAGGCTGTCACCGCGCAGGGCCGGACGCTTGGGCTGCACGTGAAGAAACAGTCGGAAACACCTTGGTTTGACAGCTACATTGACCTTGTGATCAAAGAGGCAGAAGACAAGTATTCCATTTCAGGAGAGCAGCTTCTTCAAGGCGGATACACGATTAAGGTGCCGCTTGATTCGAAGCTGCAGAAGACGGCTTATCAGGTGATGAAAGAGGGAAGCTATTATCCCGGAACAGATCAGAATGCCGAGGGAAGCGCGGTTTTTATTAATAATAAGACAGGCGGTGTAGAAGCGGCCATCGGCGGAAGGGATTACACATCCAAAGGATATAACCGTGTCACAGCTGTCCGCCAGCCGGGTTCCACATTTAAGCCGCTCGCAGTATACGGACCGGCGATGCAGGAAAAGAAATTTAAGCCATATTCTCTATTGAAGGATGAGTTGCAGTCCTACGGAGATTATACGCCGAAAAACTACGACAGCCGGTATGAGGGCGAAGTCACTATGTCTGATGCCATTACGTATAGCAAAAACGCGCCGGCTGTCTGGACGCTGAATGAGATCGGCGTCGAAACAGGAAAATCTTATTTGAAAGCAAACGGCATTGATATCCCTGATGAAGGCCTTGCTCTTGCTCTAGGCGGCTTGGAAAAAGGTGTTTCACCGCTCCAGCTTGCCGGCGCGTTTCATACTTTTGCCGCGAATGGAACGTATACTGAACCGTTCTTTATCTCAAGCATAATAGATGAAGACGGAGAAACAATAGCCGATCATAAAGGAGAAGGAAAACGGGTATTCAGCAAGCAGACGTCTTGGAATATGACGAGAATGCTGCAGCAGGTAGTCAAAAAAGGAACGGCCACGTCTGGCATCTATCACGGCGACCTGGCGGGAAAAACAGGTTCAACGTCTTATACAGGCGTCTCCGGCGCGACAAAGGACGCCTGGTTTGCAGGCTATACGCCGAAAATAACCGGGGCAGTCTGGATGGGCTATGACAAAACGGACCAAAATCATTATTTGAAAGCTGGGAGCTCATACCCGACGCAGCTGTTTAAGGATATTTTGACACAGGCAGGAGAAACCGGTGCTGTGTTCACAAAGCCTAAAAATGTTAAGGAGCTGGAAAGTCCGATTGAGCTGAAGCCGGTCAAAACACTCACAGCCGATTACACATTTAAAGCAGCGGGGCTCTTTACTATTGAATTAAAGTGGGACGCCCAAGAGGATGATCGGGTTATGTACAGAATTTATGTAAACAAGGACGGCAAGGAGACGCTTCTTGATTCGGTTGAAGGGAAGGGAAGCTATGAAATCCCTTATGCCAACTTGTTTTCGGGCGCTTCTTATAAAATTGTGCCTTATAATTCACAGACAAAAAGAGAAGGGGAAGGAACCGAATACGTTCAGCCGAAACTATTTTCCTCTTAATGGAATTCGGCGATTTTTTGAACTTTGAGCTTCATTTCTATACCATTTGCCTAAAACAAGGTATAGTGTAATAAGTCAAGAAATACGAACGTATGGTTGCAGTATGAAAGGTGGAAATCAGATGAGTAAACGAGAAACGTTTAACGAGACGTTTTTAAAAGCTGCACGGGGAGAAAAAGCGGATCACACGCCTGTATGGTATATGAGACAAGCAGGGCGCTCACAGCCGGAATACCGTAAGCTGAAGGAAAAATACGGATTGTTTGAGATCACACATCAGCCCGAACTTTGTGCGTATGTCACAAGGCTTCCGGTTGAGCAATACGGAGTCGATGCTGCAATCCTTTATAAAGATATTATGACTCCGCTGCCGTCAATCGGTGTGGATGTTGAAATCAAAAACGGGATCGGACCTGTGATTGATCAGCCGATCCGGTCTTTGGCGGACATTGAAAAACTCGGCCAAATTGATCCGGAACAGGACGTGCCGTACGTGCTTGAGACGATTAAACTGCTTGTCAATGAGCAGTTGAACGTCCCGCTCATCGGTTTCTCAGGTGCGCCTTTTACGCTGGCCAGCTATATGATCGAAGGCGGCCCATCTAAAAATTACAATAAAACAAAAGCCTTCATGTACAGCATGCCGGATGCATGGAATCTGCTGATGTCCAAGCTTGCCGACATGATCATTGTGTATGTGAAAGCGCAGATTAAATCAGGCGCAAAAGCGATTCAAATCTTTGATTCGTGGGTCGGCGCGCTGAATCAGGCAGATTACAGAACATACATCAAACCCGTGATGAACCGGATCTTTTCAGAGCTTGCCGGGGAAAATGTGCCTCTGATCATGTTTGGTGTCGGTGCGAGCCATTTGGCATCTGATTGGCATGACCTTCCACTTGATGTGGTTGGGCTGGATTGGAGACTCAGCATTGATGAAGCCAGATCAAAAGGAATCACCAAAACAGTGCAAGGCAACCTGGATCCGTCCATTTTGCTTGCGCCATGGGACGTCATTGAGAAGAAAACGGCGAAAATACTTGATCAAGGAATGAGATCGGACAACTTCATTTTTAACCTGGGACACGGGGTATTTCCTGACGTCAGTCCTGAGGTTTTGAAAAAACTGACAGCATTTGTCCATAAATATTCACAAAACAAGAAAATGGGTCAATATTCCTAAGCATATCTTTTGGTATCATGATGATATCCTGTCAAAATGTTTGTATCAGATCATTAAAGAGGGTGTAAACAGTGAGTAGAAAGAAAATGGGGCTTCTCGTGATGGCGTACGGCACGCCTTATAAAGAAGAAGATATCGAACGTTATTATACACATATCAGAAGAGGCAGAAAGCCTGAGCCTGAAATGCTTCAAGATTTGAAAGACAGATACGAAGCAATTGGCGGCATTTCACCGCTTGCTAAAATCACAGAGGAACAAGCGCACAAGCTTGAACAGCACTTGAATGAAATTCAGGACGAGATTACGTTTAAAGCGTATATCGGACTGAAGCATATCGAGCCGTTTATTGAAGACGCCGTAGCAGAGATGCATAAAGCCGGCATTACAGAAGCAGTCAGCATCGTGCTGGCGCCGCATTTCTCCACGTTCAGCGTTCAGTCCTACAACAAGCGTGCCAAAGAAGAGGCTGAAAAACTCGGCGGTTTAACGATTACGTCAGTAGAAAGCTGGTACGATGAACCGAAGTTCGTGAAATATTGGGTTGACCGAGTGAAGGAAACATATGCGTCAATGCCTGAGGATGAAAGAGAAAACGCGATGCTCATCGTATCCGCACACAGTCTGCCGGAAAAAATCAAAGAATTTGGAGACCCTTACCCGGATCAGCTTCATGAATCTGCGAAATTGATTGCTGAAGGTGCAGGCATTTCCGAATATGCTGTCGGCTGGCAAAGTGAAGGGAACACGCCTGATCCGTGGCTCGGACCTGATGTTCAGGATTTAACCCGCGATTTATTTGAACAAAAAGGCTATCAAGCGTTTGTATATGTTCCTGTCGGGTTTGTCGCGGATCACTTAGAAGTGCTTTATGATAATGATTATGAATGCAAAGTGGTTACAGACGATATCGGTACAAGCTATTACCGGCCGGAAATGCCGAATGCCAAGCCTGAGTTTATTGATGCTTTGGCAACAGTCGTATTAAAAAAATTAGGACGTTAAAGAAGGCGATGAACATGAGTGACGGAAAAAAACATGTAGTCATCATCGGCGGCGGCATTACCGGTTTAGCCGCCGCCTTCTATATGGAAAAAGAAATCAAAGAAAAGAATCTGCCGCTTGAACTGACACTTGTTGAGGCAAGTCCGAGAGTCGGCGGGAAAATCCAGACTGTCAAGAAAGACGGCTATATCATCGAAAGAGGGCCAGATTCATTTCTGGAACGGAAGAAAAGCGCTCCGCAGCTTGTTAAAGATTTAGGGCTTGAGAATTTGCTTGTCAACAATGCGACCGGACAATCCTATGTGCTTGTAAACCGCACCCTGCATCCAATGCCGAAGGGCGCCGTAATGGGAATACCGACAAAAATTGCGCCGTTTGTTTCTACGGGTCTGTTTTCCTTGTCCGGGAAGGCGAGAGCTGCTATGGATTTCATCCTGCCTGCAAGCAAAACAAAGGGTGATCAGTCATTGGGAGAATTCTTCCGCAGACGTGTCGGAGATGAAGTGGTCGAAAACTTAATCGAGCCGCTTCTATCAGGGATCTATGCAGGCGATATTGATAAGCTCAGCCTGATGTCGACATTCCCGCAATTTTACCAGACGGAACAAAAGCATAGAAGCCTGATTCTCGGCATGAAAAAAACAAGGCCTCAAGGCTCAGGCCAGCAGCTGACGGCAAAGAAACAAGGGCAGTTCCAGACTCTGTCAACCGGATTGCAAACCCTTGTTGAAGAGATCGAAAAGCAATTAAAGCTGACGAAGGTGTATAAAGGCACAAAAGTGACCAAGCTCAGCCGTGGCGGCTCTGGCTACTCGCTTGAACTGGATAACGGTGTCACACTTGATGCTGATTCAGTAATTGTGACTGCTCCGCATAAAGCGGCTGCGGGAATGCTTTCTGAGCTTCCTGCCATTTCCCATTTGAAAAATATGCACTCCACTTCCGTGGCAAACGTCGCTTTAGGCTTCCCGAAAGGCGCCGTTCAAATGGAGCATGAGGGAACGGGCTTTGTCATTTCAAGAAACAGTGATTTTGCGATCACAGCCTGTACGTGGACGAATAAAAAATGGCCGCACGCAGCGCCGGAAGGCAAAACGCTGCTTCGGGCATATGTCGGAAAAGCCGGAGATGAATCCATTGTCGATCTATCAGATAATGACATTATCAACATTGTGTTAGAAGACTTAAAGAAAGTCATGAACATAAACGGCGAACCGGAAATGACATGTGTCACCCGATGGCATGAAAGCATGCCGCAGTATCATGTCGGCCATAAGCAGCGCATCAAGGAGCTGCGTGAAGCACTGGCATCTGCATATCCGGGTGTTTATATGACAGGCGCTTCTTTTGAAGGTGTCGGCATTCCCGACTGCATTGATCAAGGAAAAGCTGCCGTGTCTGACGCGCTTACCTTTTTATTCAGCTAAAACCTCCGCCATAAAGCGAAGGTTTTTTTTGTGCTGTGTGATGGCAATATTGTGTAAAAAAATGATTGAATTGAGCAGCAGGTTATGATACATTTGCATATGTACTTAATGACTAAAATGTTCAAACGGTCAGTTTCGAGGTGAATACAATGTCAATAGATCGAAAAAAGCTCATTTTGGAGGCAGCTACAAAATCTTTCACGCAGTTCGGGTATAAAGCGACGACAATGGATCTTGTCGCAAAACTTGCGAACGTGGGGAAGGGAACCATTTATACTTTTTTCAAAAACAAAGAAGAGCTGTTTGACGAGATTTTCACTACTTTATTAAAGGAAATGAAGCAAAAAGCGGATGAAGCGATGGAGCCGAACCTTCCGTTCCATGAAAATGTGCACAGAGCGCTGTTTGCCATTCTGGAGTTCAGGAAAACACATCAGCTGACGATTAAAATTTTCCAAGAGAATGCCGAGATTGGTACAATGGCAGTTCAGGAAGTGATCCAGAAAATGGAGCGATCCATACTGTCTTATATAAAAAGTAAAATTGAAGACGGGATTAAAAGCGGCGCAATCAAGCCGTGCGACCCTGAACTGACAGCTTTTGTGATGCTGAAGCTTTATATCGCGCTCATTTTTGACTGGGAAAAACAACACCCCCCGCTTGATAAAGAGACAATTGCGGGACTGCTTGAATTGTATGTTGTCAAAGGATTGTCAGCGAACTAGATAATCCTTTCTCTTTGCAAGAAGATGACCATTTTTCATGATGAGTCAGTTTTAGTTAGAATGGAGGCATCAGGATGAACACAATACGAAGTCAGTGGAAAGACATCGTAACAAGTAAAAAATTATTGATTCCCATCATCGCCATTTTGTTTGTCCCGCTTATTTACAGCGGCGTATTCTTAAAGGCTTATTGGGACCCGTACGGCACAGTTGACCAGCTGCCTGTCGTGGTCGTCAACCAAGACAAGGGAGCAACGTATGAAGGAGAAAAACTTCAAATCGGTGATGATCTGGTCAAAGAATTAAAGGATAATAACAACTTTGATTGGCATTTTTCCAATGATCTTGACCAATCGTTAAAGGACTTATTAAATCAAAAATATTATTTAGTTGTCGAGATTCCTGAGAATTTTTCTAAGAATGCCAGCACTGTGTTGGACAAAAATCCGAAAAAATTGGATCTGAAATACCATACAAATGCCGGTTCCAACTATGTAGGGGCAACGATCGGCGAAAAAGCGATTGATAAACTGAAAGCCTCTGTTTCTAAAGAAGTGACCGAGCAATATACGAAAGTTATTTTTGATAACTTTAAAGATATCGCAAAAGGGTTGAGCGACGCGAGCAGCGGCGCGAAAAAAATTGATGACGGCACAAAGGATGCGAAAAACGGAAGCGCCCAGCTGAAAGAAAATCTGGAGAAGCTGAAGGAAAGCACTGCCACTATCAGTGACAAAACGGCGCAGCTTGCAGATGGAGCGGCTCAGGTAACGAGCGGCATCCAATCACTTGACAGCTCGCTCGGTAAATTCCAGGACAGCAGCAACCAGATTTATGATAATTCTAGTAAGCTTGCAGCAGGATCTGGCAAGCTGACAGGCAAACTAAATGAACTGAATGCCGGCCTTCAAAAGGTGCAGCAGGGCTTGCCTAATCTTACAAACGGGCTGGATCAGCTCAACAGTAAAGCGCAAGAAGAGTCGGAGAAAGCGGCAAAAGCGGAAAAACTCATTAATGCGCTCGATTTAACACAGCTTGAAACAGCTGTGAACAATCTGGAAAAGTCAGAAACTGCGATGAAGGAATTTAAAAAACAGCTGTCTGACTTTGAAAACAGTTTGAAAAACCGTGATCAGGCATTCAAAAATCTCATCAACTCGAGTGATTTCTTAACAGCAGAGCAAAAAAGCCAGTTGATCAATTCTGTTGAGAAAAAGCTTCCGCAAGTTGATGCGCCTGATTTTGATGAAATTTTAAGTGGGCTTCCTTCAGCTGATCAGCTGCCTGACATCGCAACGATAAAAAGCTCATTGGAAGATGTGAAAGCGGAGGTTGCCCAGGTGAAGGCATTGCCGGAAGCTACCTCTAAGCTTTATAACGGCGCAAAAGCCACTCAAGACGCGATTGACAAATTAACTGCTGGATCTGAGAAAATATACAATGCGTCACAGCAGGTAACAGATGGCCAAACTAAACTGACAGCCGGCATCGGTGAATATAATAAGCAGTTCGCAAAGGCAAAAGCGGGCTCAGAGCAATTGGTGACAGGAAGCAGCCAAGTATCCGGCGGATTGTTTAAGCTGTTAGACGGGTCTAAACAGGTCCAAAGCGGATCATCAAAACTGGCAGACGGATCTGCATCACTTGATACAGGTTTAGGCAAGCTATTAGACGGCACAGGAGAGCTATCTAGTAAGCTGAAGGATGCGGCTGACCAAACAGGAGATATCGATGCTGATGATCAAACATACGGCATGATTGCCGATCCGGTTAAAACCAAAGATGATGCCATTCATTCCGTTCCTAACTATGGAACAGGGCTGACACCTTATATCCTGTCAATGGGCTTATATGTCGGCGGCATCATGCTGACGGTTGTCTTCCCGCTGAAGGAGGCGTCAGGACGTCCGAGAAACGGTTTTGAGTGGTTCTTCAGTAAATTCAACGTCATGATGCTTGTTGGAATCATTCAATCGCTGATTGTGGCGACGGTTCTTCTATTGGGAATTGGGCTCGAGGTAGAGAGCACGTGGAGATTTTACGTGTTTACGATTATTACGAGTCTCGCTTTCCTGGCGATGATTCAATTTTTGGCTACCACAATGGGCAACCCGGGACGTTTTATCGCAGTCATTATTTTAGTGCTGCAGCTGGGAGCGAGCGGAGGAACCTTCCCGCTTGAATTGCTCCCGAATTTCTATCAGGTCATCCACGGCGCATTGCCGATGACCTACAGCATTAACGGATTCAGAGCGGTCATTTCAAACGGGGACTTTGGCTACATGTGGCAGATGGCCGGCGTCTTAATCGGCATCGCCCTCGTCATGATTGCACTAAGCATTACCTACTTTACAGTGTTAAGCCGGAAGGAAAAAACATCGGAAGAACAGCCGGCTTCATAAAGAAAAAGAACTTGTTTCCTTGGAAACAAGTTCTTTTTTTGTTACATTCCCCATCTAATAAGCAATCCTGTGTAGGTTAATCCGCCGCCAAATCCGAAAAGCATCACAGTTTGATCTTTTTTCAGCTTCCCGGCTTTCACTGCGAGATCGAGCGCCAAAACAATGGAAACCGAAGAAGTGTTTCCATAGTATTCAACACTAGTGAGCGTTTTTTCAATCGGGAACGGTGTTTTTTCACAAATTGACTCGATCATGCGCAAGTTGGCGCTGTGAGGAACAAACCAATCGAGGCCATCAGAGCTGAGTCCTGCTTTATGTAAAAGCCGTTCAAATTCGCCCGGGATCGTTCTTACGGCCCATTTATATACTTCGCGGCCGTTTTGGACCATTTTTCCGGAACCAGCAAGCTGCACACCGTTTATTTCATTTCGCAGTCCGGCACGATACAAAATCTCGCCGCCGTTCCCGCTTGTTCCTTGAACAGACGCAAGAAATCCTGGCGTCTCTTCCTCTCGCTCCACTAACAGCGCACCCGCGGCGTCGCCGAACAGAACGCATGTCGTTCGATCAGTATAATCGGTTACCTTTGACAATGTCTCCCCGGCGATGACGAGAATTTTTTGATGAAGGCCGGATGTGATCAATCCATTTGCCAAATGAAGACCGTATGTCAGTCCGGCGCACGTCGCATTAATATCCAGCGCGCCGGTGTTTTCCCAGCCGAAATATTCCTGCACGCGGCATGCCGTACTCGGAAAAGCGTAATCGGATGTTGTTGTGGCAACGAGGATCATATCGACATCATCAAGTGTGCCTTTATAGCGGCTCTTGAGGTCCTTCACTGCTTCGATGCATAAATCAGAGGTGAACTGCTGTTCATCTGCAATCCGGCGTTCTCTCATGCCTGTACGCTGAACGATCCATTCATCAGATGTATCAACGATCTTTTCTAAATCAGCATTGGTTAAGCGTCTGCTCGGCGCATATGTGCCGATAGCTGTAATTTTTGCTTTAGACATATGAATCACTCCTTATGGTCAGATTATAACACTAGATATTAGTATCTGGTACTAATAAGAAGGTTTTTTTGTAAAAAAAGAGAAGTGTAGAATAGGGAATCTATGAAATAGAAAAGGAGGCTGAAAAATGGTCAGTCAAGGAGCAGTAGTCTTTTTGGCGTTATCCGGGGCTATTGCGTTTCTGTTGCCGATCGGGCTGATTGTATGGTTTAAGCGAAAGTATGGCGCCTCGCTTAAAGTGTTTTTTATTGGCGCTCTCACGTTTTTTGTCTTCGCTCAGCTGCTGGAAGGCGGCGTTCATGTGTATGTACTGCAAGTGAATGAAATGACGAAAGAAGCGTTGCAACATCCTTTGTGGTATGGCATTTACGGCTGCTTGATGGCCGGCATTTTTGAGGAGTGCGGAAGGTATATAATGATGCGTTTTTTTATGAAGCGCCATCATACTTGGGCGGATGGCCTGGCTTTCGGGGCAGGCCATGGCGGGCTTGAAGCCATCCTGATTACAGGCTTGTCCTCTATCTCACTTATTGTATACGCATTTGCTATTAATAGCGGGACGTTTGAACAGCTTTTGGTCAATGGCGACGTCAAACAGGCGCTTTTGCCGATACAGGAGCAGCTGCTGCATACCCCTTCGTATGAATGGCTGCTGGGCGGAATAGAAAGAATCAGCGCCATTGCTGTCCAAATCGGGCTGTCGCTGCTAGTCCTGTACGCGGTTAAAAGCCGCCGGCCGCTGTTTTTGCTGTGTTCTATTCTTTTACATGCACTGTTTAATGTTCCGGCGGTTTTATATCAAAGAGGAATCATAGGGCATGCCGCTGCTGTTGAAATCATCGTTGCTTTTATAGCTGCTTTATCAGTGTATTGGATTGTAAAAGCAAAAAGGCTGTTTCAATAAAAGGTCCAAGCAGCAGCAAAGCCCGCTTGGAAAAATGTGAATGGAAATATTCATTAAGCATGGGTCATCAGAATATTTCTGATTCAGTCTTTAGCAATGACAGCAAGAATGTCTGTGTTTTTTACAAGAGAAACAATGGTGTTTCTTTTTCTTCTTCTTCTCGCAAGGGTCATGGCATTCTTTCTTTTTCTTGCAATGGTCGTGGAAATCTTTATCGAACCACTCGTCAAAGAACCAAAAATCATCGAACCAATCGTGACAACGACATTTCTGTTCATGTGAATGACGACAGCACATAGAAATCCCTCCTCTTCCCATGCTCTCTATAGCATATGAGAGATTGATAGGAAAAGATTGGACGGGTCCCTCGGGAAAAGAGTATATTTTAAGTAGAAAATAAAAGGAGGAATGCCCTATGACGTCCGTACGTAAAACGATGGAGCTCATTAAAGAACTGGTATCGATCCCAAGCCCGACAGGAAATACATATGAGGTGATCAATTATATTGAAAGCCTTTTAAAAGAATGGAAGGTAGAAACGGTTCGGAACCACAAGGGCGGCTTAATTGCAACGCTTCCAGGACGCGACACATCCCAGCATCGCATGCTGACTGCGCACGTTGACACTCTCGGCGCTATGGTAAAGGAAATTAAAGCGGACGGCCGGCTGAAAATCGATTTAATCGGCGGGTTCCGCTACAACTCGATTGAGGGGGAGTATTGCCAAATTGAAACCGCCTCAGGAAAAACGTACACAGGCACCATTTTAATGCATCAAACGTCTGTGCACGTATACAAAGACGCGGGAAAGGCTGAGCGGAATCAGGAGAATATGGAGATTCGCCTAGATGAACCTGTTCACTGCCGGAAAGATACGGAGGAGCTTGGCATTGGTGTCGGAGATTTTGTGTCGTTTGATCCCCGTGTCGAGATCACATCAAGCGGATATATTAAATCGCGCCATTTGGATGACAAAGCAAGCGTTGCCTTATTGCTCCGCTTAATTCATCAAATTCAAACAGAAGACATTGAACTGCCATATACAACCCATTTTCTCATTTCCAATAATGAAGAAATCGGATACGGCGGGAATTCGAATATTCCTCCTGAAACGGTTGAATATTTGGCGGTTGATATGGGGGCTATCGGTGACGGGCAGGCGACAGATGAATATTCAGTATCAATCTGTGTGAAGGATGCGAGCGGGCCGTATCATTACCAGCTGAGAAAGCATTTAGTTCAATTAGCCGAGAAGCATCATATTGACTATAAGCTTGATATCTATCCGTACTACGGGTCTGATGCGTCAGCAGCGATCAAATCAGGGCATGATATTGTGCATGGCCTCATCGGGCCGGGAATTGACGCTTCCCATGCATTTGAACGCACTCATAAATCATCTCTTCGCCATACCGCTAAGCTTCTGTATTACTATGTACAGTCACCAATGGTATAAGGGGAAGGGCGAATGAAAATTTATAAGCTGAAAAGCACATTCGGCTGGGAAGGTGATGACGGGCTGGGAGAACAGCTGATTCAGCAGATCATTGCCGGAGAAAAAACAGCTACGTGCGCGCCGAGATCATTATATTCAAAAGATGAATTGAGGGACGTTTATCAAACAGCAGGTCAGCTTGTTACCGTTTATGATAAACACGACAATCCAAGATGCAATATAAAAGTAACAGACGTCTTTGAAACCACCTTTGGGGCGCCTGATATGAGGTTAGTCAAAGGAGAGGGCAATGGAGACCGAATTGACGAATTTCAAAAGGATCATCGGATGGCTTGGACGGAACTGATCAAAAGCGGTGAACTGGAGCTGGATGAGGATACTGTTTTGATTACAGAGCTGTTTGTGCTTGTTCAAGACTAAAAAAAGCCTGCGGGATATGAACCCCGCAGGCTTTTCATTAACCGGAAATGGTTGCGTTTTGCTCTGTTTTCGATTGGGACATAACAGTTTCTGCTTTCGCAGGGTTAAACATGCCTTCCCATTTAGACATCACAACAGCAGCAAGCGCGTTACCAGTCAGGTTGACAACTGTACGTGCCATATCCATGATGCGGTCTACGCCGGCAATAAAGGCAAGTCCCTCAGCCGGAACGCCGATGGTGCCAAGCGTCGCAAGCAAGACAACAAAAGAAGTACCAGGCACGGCAGCCATCCCTTTAGATGTCACCATTAAGACAAGCACAAGCGTAATTTGGTGCCAAATTGTCAAATCAATGCCGTATACCTGTGCCAAAAACAGAGCGGCAATGGATTGATAGAGAACGGAACCGTCTAAGTTAAACGTATATCCGATCGGAATCACAAATGAAACAATGCCTTTCGGGCACCCGATTTTCTCCATTTTTTCCATGATGCGCGGAAGAACAGTTTCAGAGCTTGATGTGCTGAACGCCAGTAAGATTTCGTCCTTCATGTAAGCAAGGAACTTGAAAATGCTGATGCCAGCTATTTTTGCGACAATACCGAAAATAACAATTAAGAAGAAAGCAAGCGCGACATAAACCAATCCGACGAGCTTTCCGAGAGAGATAAGAGAACCGAGTCCGAATTTCGACACAGTCACTCCGATAAGCGCGAAAACGCCGAATGGCGCCACTTTCATCACAAGGTTTACAACGTGGAACATGGCATGGGATACACCTTCAAAAAAGGCTAATACAGGCTTGCCTCTTTCACCGATTGCGGAAATACCCAATGCAAATAGTACTGTAAAGCAGATGATGGCTAGAAGATCCCCTTCGACCAACGACTGGAAGAAGTTTGTCGGCACAATATGGAGGAACGTTTCCGCCACTGATTTATTACTTTGTTCTTTTTCAGTTTCAACATATTGACTGATGTCCGATTTTTGAGCTTCGTGTATATTAACTCCTGTACCCGGATGGAAGATGTTTGCAAGGGCTAGTCCGAGAATAATGGCAAAAGTCGTGATGATCTCGAAGTACAGAATCGTTCTGAAGCCTAGTTTACCGACTTGCTTTCCATTTCCTGCACCGGCTACACCGATGATTAAGCTGGAGACAACAATAGGAATCACTATCATTTTGATTAAGCGTAAAAAGAGATCCCCGATTGGCTGCAGGTAAGTAGGCAATGCTGGGTTGCCATACCAAATGACGCCAACAATGACACCTAGAATAAGTCCAACGAATATTTGTGTGGCTAATCCAAACTTAATTCTTTTCATAGATAACCTCCCAAAAAACAAAGTATCAACATATATCATGAATAGACATATATTTAATCTCACTATTAGATCAAATTATAATAGATAAGAAATGAATTCGTCTACAGTAAATTATATTTCGAAAATAAAGAATATTCAATGATGTTGCGATAATCACCAGAATTATCTAAAAACGGGTGAACTTTGACCTAACCTGACTATTATTTCAAAATTAAGAGATGTGTGAATAAATAAGAAAATCCCACGCATAGGGCGCGGGATTTTTGCTCATTACAAATCATTTACTTTTATACAGTTGTTGCAGATATTACCATAGCACTCATGCTGCTCTTCTATCTTTTTTCCGCATTCCGCGCACTTTTTCGAAGGCAGGTTTCTAAAAAATTCTGTGATTTTTCCCAGCATAACCAATCCCTCTTTCCCCTTTGTAGTGACTCCATTGTAATATAACAGATTATGAAAATCAATAACTGTTTTGATACAATGTTTAAAACATGCTTTTTTCAAGAAAAATGGGTATATTGAAGGAGGAACAATTTTCTTGAAAAGATAGGAGGACATTATGAAAGTTACAGTTATCGGATGCTATGGCGGTTTCCCGGCCGCAAATGAAGCGACGTCAGGCTATTTGTTTCAGTCAGGTGATTACTCCCTGCTTGTCGATTGCGGCAGTGCCGTATTGTCTAAGCTGTTCGGCTATGTGCCGGCGGAAAAGCTGGATGCGGTCGTTCTGTCTCATTATCACCATGACCATATTGCTGATATCGGGCCGCTGCAATTTGCCAAGCAAGTCGGTTCGTTTCTCGGCAAAGGAGAGCATACGCTTCCGATTTACGGACATGATGCTGATATAGAACAGTTTCAAAAGCTTACATATAAAACACATACGAAAGGCATTGCCTATCAGCCGGATCAGCCGCTGACTGCCGGTCCGTTTACGATCACATTTTTAAAAACGATTCACCCGGTGACGTGTTATGCCATGCGGATTACTGACGGCAGCCACACTGTCGTTTATACTGCTGATTCCAGCTATCAGGATTCATTTATACCGTTTTCGAAAGATGCTGATTTATTGATCTCGGAATGCAATTTTTATGCCGATCAAGACGGTACAAGCGCAGGCCATATGAACAGTCTGGAAGCCGGGCGCATTGCAAAAGAAGCCGGAGCTGGAGAGCTGCTGCTGACACATTTGCCGCATTTTGGCGTGCATGACAATCTTCGCAAAGAAGCGAAAACCGTTTTTAACGGCGAAGTGAATATTGCGAAATCAGGTTTTGTGTGGGAAGGATAAAGGAGGAGCACCATGTTATTTATAGACAATCAAAATATCAATGATCCGCGGATCAATCTTGCTATCGAGGAGTACTGTGTCAAGCATTTAGACCCTGAACAGCAGTATTTGCTCTTTTATGTGAATCAACCGTCTATTATCATTGGGAAAAACCAAAATACAATAGAAGAAATCAATACAAAATATGTAGAGGAAAACGGGATTATCGTCGTCCGCCGTTTATCAGGCGGGGGCGCTGTGTACCATGATCTGGGGAACTTGAACTTCAGCTTTATCACCAAGGATGACGGGGACAGCTTTCATAACTTTAAAAAGTTCACTGAGCCGGTGATTCAGGCGTTACATCAACTCGGGGTTGAAGCGGAATTAAGCGGCCGGAACGACATTGTAGTAGATGGCCGGAAAATATCCGGAAACGCCCAGTTTGCAACGAAAGGCCGTATTTTCAGCCATGGCACCCTCATGTTTGATTCAGCGATTGATCATGTTGTGTCAGCATTAAAGGTGAAGAAGGATAAAATTGAATCAAAAGGCATCAAATCGATCAGAAGCCGAGTGGCAAACATCAGTGAGTTTCTCGATGATAAAATGACCACCGAAGAATTCCGCAGCCATTTGCTTCGCCATATTTTTAACACAAACGACATTGGAAACGTGCCGGAGTATAAGCTGACGGAAAAAGATTGGGAGATCATTCATCAAATTTCGAAAGAGCGCTACCAGAATTGGGATTGGAACTACGGCCGCTCACCGAAATTTAACCTTAATCATTCGAAACGTTATCTGGTTGGGTCGATCGATTTGCGCCTGGAAGTCAAGAAAGGCAAAATTGAGGACTGCAAAATCTTCGGAGATTTCTTCGGTGTCGGCGATGTATCTGATATTGAAAACCTGCTGGTCGGAAAACAATACGAACGCAGTGTCATCGCTGATGTGCTCGAAGATGTGAATCTTAAGCATTACTTTGGGAACATTACGAAAGAGGATTTCCTTGATCTGATTTATTAAGGCAAAACACATCGTTTGAAAGAGCGGTTGTGTTTTTGAAATAATGGAGGCAGGAGGGATTCACATGAAAGTGTTTCTAATCGGAGCGAACGGACAAATCGGGCAAAGACTCGTCTCTTTATTCCGGGATCATCCTGATCATTCCATTAGAGCGATGGTCAGAAAAGAAGAACAGAAAGCGTCTCTCGAAGCTGCCGGTGCAGAAGCTGTGCTTGCGAATCTGGAGGGCGGGCCTGAAGAAATCGCCGCCGCGGCAAAAGGGTGCGACGCCATCATTTTCACAGCGGGTTCCGGCGGCAGCACAGGTTATGATAAAACGCTGCTGGTGGATCTTGATGGAGCGGTAAAAGCCGTTGAAGCGGCGGACATTGCCGGAATCAAACGGTTTATTATGGTCAGCGCCTTGCAAGCCCATAACCGTGAAAATTGGAATGAGGCACTCAAACCTTATTATGTGGCCAAGCATTATGCTGATAAAATTCTGGAAGCAAGCGGTTTAACCTATACGATTATCCGTCCGGGAGGCCTTCGCAATGATCCTGGAACGGGAACAGTTTCAGCAGCGAAGGATCTGGAGCGGGGATCTATTTCCCGTGATGACGTTGCAAAAACGGTCATTGCCTCTTTAGATGAAAACAATACGGAAAATCGGGCCTTTGATCTGACAGAAGGAGATACGCCGATTGCCGAAGCATTGAAGAAACTATGACTGAACTGACACTCGGGGCTTTTTGCTCTTGAGTGTTTTTTTCTGTTTCTCTATAATGGAGGAGAAAGCTTGGCTTCAATAATGAATGACTATTCATTCACTTTAAGGGGTGGGAGAATGAATCTTGTTTCAAAACTGGAAGAAACAGCATCTGAGAAGCCCGACAGCATCGCATGCAGGTTTAAGGATCACATGATGACGTATCAAGAGCTGAATGAACAAATTCAGCGATTTGCGGACGGCCTTCAGGAAGCCGGTATGGAGAAAGGGGACCATCTAGCTTTGCTTCTTGGCAATTCGCCTGATTTTATCATCGCGTTTTTTGGTGCTTTAAAAGCTGGGATCGTGGTCGTTCCCATCAATCCGTTGTACACGCCGACAGAAATTGGTTATATGCTGACAAATGGCGATGTAAAGGCGATCGTGGGCGTTAGCCAGCTTTTGCCGCTTTATGAGAGCATGCATGAATCGCTGCCAAAGGTTGAGCTCGTCATTTTATGCCAGACGGGTGAGTCCGAGCCGGAAACCGCGGACCCAGAGGTCAGGATGAAAATGACAACGTTTGCAAAAATATTGCGGCCGACATCTGCCGCTAAACAAAACCAAGAACTTGTCCCTGATGATACCGCCGTTATTTTATATACGTCAGGAACGACTGGAAAACCGAAAGGCGCGATGCTGACTCATCAGAATTTGTACAGCAATGCCAACGATGTCGCAGGCTATTTGGGAATGGATGAGAAGGACAATGTGGTCTGTGCTCTTCCCATGTTTCACGTGTTTTGTTTAACTGTCTGCATGAATGCACCGCTGATGAGCGGCGCAACTGTCTTGATTGAGCCTCAATTCAGTCCGGCATCTGTTTTTAAACTTGTTAAGCAGCAGCAGGCGACCATTTTTGCCGGTGTTCCTACGATGTATAATTACTTGTTTCAGCATGAGTATGGGAAGAAAGATGATTTTTCTTCCATCCGGCTTTGCATTTCGGGGGGAGCGGCCATGCCAGTCGCATTGCTGACGGCGTTTGAAGAAAAATTCGGCGTTACCATTTTGGAAGGCTACGGGCTCTCGGAAGCATCACCTGTCACATGCTTTAACCCGTTTGACAGGGGCAGAAAGCCGGGCTCCATCGGGACAAGTATCTTACATGTCGAAAACAAGGTCGTAGATCCGCTCGGACGCGAGCTGCCCGCTCACCAGGTCGGCGAATTGATCGTGAAAGGACCGAATGTGATGAAGGGCTACTATAAAATGCCGATGGAAACAGAGCATGCGTTAAAAGATGGTTGGCTTTATACGGGGGACTTGGCAAGACGGGATGAGGACGGCTATTTCTACATTGTTGACCGGAAAAAAGACATGATCATTGTAGGAGGATACAATGTGTATCCGCGGGAAGTGGAGGAGGTGCTGTACAGACACCCGGACGTCAAGGAGGCCGTTGTCATCGGCGTGCCGGACGCCCAAAGCGGGGAAGCGGTAAAGGGGTATGTGGTACCGAAACGTTCTGGGATAACAGAAGAGGACATCATGCAGCACTGTGAAAAGCATCTGGCAAAATACAAGCGGCCTGCCGCCATTACGTTTCTTGACGACATTCCGAAAAATGCGACGGGGAAAATGCTCAGACGGGCGCTAAGAGATATTTTGCCCCAATAAAATGAAAAAGCGAAGCAGCTAGCTTCGCTTTTTCATTTTCAATCCTTTGCTTCTTTTTTCATAATGTTTAGCAGCGCCTTTGTATCGT
Organism: Bacillus sp. FMQ74; assembly: GCF_001875785.1. NCBI lineage: Bacteria > Bacillati > Bacillota > Bacilli > Caryophanales > Bacillaceae > Bacillus > Bacillus sp. FMQ74. The sequence continues at coordinate 151,197 of NZ_MOEO01000001.1, forward strand.
TTTTGCTTAATTTGTAGTATGTGCCATCCTTCAAAAATACGGCTTGCTGGCTACCGTCAATCCATAGCCTGAATGAGTCGTACCGGTCTTTATGAAACTTGATTGTCCCTTCGTAATCAGGGGCTGATGTTTTTTCTGTCTTCACCTGTTTTCCCTGATTCATAATGTCCAGCATATCTTTGACGTGCTGCCTTTTTTCAATCTCAATATCTTTCTGGCCGCTTGAAGACAGTGTGATCAAATCCGCGTCTACCGATTGATACACATCGCCTGACCGGCTGTAAAGATAGAAAAATGCAATAAACACAAGACCGATTACCACGATGGCTGCCACTATTTTTTTCATTTGCATCACTCCAAACATTGTTAGTTTTCCCAGCGATCGGGCTTTCCATGCTTAAAAGGATGGAAAAGTGCGGAACACAGCTTGGTTCTAAGAATTTGAATTTATGATTACAATAGAAGTAACGGGTTGATGTGAGGAGTGAGGTGTTATGCGCAAATGGATTGCGGCAGCAGGGCTTGCTTACGTGCTGTACGGGCTGTTTTTTTATTGGTATTTTTTCCTGTCCGGTGATTCCGCAATACCGGAAGCCGTGAAAGGGACGCAGGCTGATCCGGCTTCTTTCATGAAGCCGTCTGATTTGGCGGTGGCCGAACAGTATTCAAATATCAAGAATTTTTTATTTTTTATCGGGGTACCTCTTGATTGGTTTCTGTTTTTTGTTCTGTTGGTCAGCGGCGTTTCAAAGAAAATCAAGAAATGGATGGAAGCGGCCGTGCCTTTTCGGTTTTTGCAGATCGTTGGTTTTGTATTTGTACTTTCGCTGATTACCACATTGGTGACGCTGCCTTTAGATTGGATAGGCTATCAAGTGTCACTTGACTACAACATTTCCACACAGACAACGGCCAGCTGGGCTAAGGATCAGGTTATCAGCTTTTGGATCAGTTTTCCAATCTTTGCACTTTGTGTTCTCGTGTTTTATTGGCTGATCAAAAGGCATGAAAAAAAATGGTGGTTATATGCCTGGCTGTTAACAGTGCCGTTTTCGCTGTTTCTGTTTTTTATTCAGCCGGTCATTATCGATCCTTTATACAATGATTTTTATCCGCTGAAAAATAAAGAGCTTGAAAGCAAAATTTTAGAGCTGGCAGAAGAAGCCAATATTCCGGCTGATCATGTATATGAAGTGAACATGTCGGAAAAAACAAATGCGCTGAATGCCTATGTTACGGGAATTGGGGCCAATAAACGGATAGTATTGTGGGATACGACGCTGAACAAACTTGACGATTCAGAGATTCTGTTTATAATGGGCCACGAAATGGGCCATTATGTCATGAAGCACGTGTACATCGGTCTGGCTGGCTATTTGCTCGTGTCGCTCGCCGGATTTTATGTCATTGATAAGCTATACAAGCGGGCGGTGCGCCTAACCCGCAGCATGTTTCATTTAGAAGGGCGGCATGATCTTGCGGCACTTCCGCTGTTATTGCTTTTGTTTTCTGTTTTGAGCTTTGTGATTACGCCTTTTTCTAATGCTGTCTCGCGATATCAGGAGAATAAGGCTGACCAGTATGGGATCGAGTTGACAGAGAACAGAGAAGCCGCTGTTAAAACGTTTCAGGATTTGGCCGTGACGGGACTTAGCCAGGTTGATCCTCCGGTGCTTGTGAAGATTTTCAGAGGCAGCCATCCTTCGATCATGGAACGGATTCAACATGCTGAGCAAGAAGAGAAAACGCCGGAACATCCTGCCACAGAATAGGATAATGGCAAATAAAAAGAAGCAGGTATGGAGGAACCTGCTTCTTTTTGATATTATTGTGCAGCTGCTTCTACATTGATTAACCCTTTTCCATAGTAGAAAGAGCTTCCAAGGTATGTTGCAGTGCTTTCTAAACGATCACGGACTTGCGCGTTTGTCCAAGTCGGGTGCTTAGAAAGAATTAGCGCTGCTGCTCCGGCAACGTGAGGAGTCGCCATGGACGTTCCGTTATAAGCGCCGTAAGTGCCTCCAGGAAGTGTGCTTTGGATGGAAACGCCAGGAGCCATTACATCAAGCTCAGAACCTACGCTGGAGAATGAAGCTCTTTGGTTGCTGCTGTTTACAGCACCTACAGCAATAGTAGAAGGATATTTTGCAGGGTAGCCGACTGTGCTTGAGCTTCCGGATGTACCTTCGTTTCCGGCTGCGGCAGCAACGACGATACCGCTGGAAACCGCTTTATCAACTACTGTTTTCAGCGCTGTAGAACCAGTAGGTCCGCCAAGGCTCATGTTGATAACATCCATATTGTTGGAAATGGCCCACTCAATACCGTTAATAATCCAGCTGTATTGGCCGCTTCCTGTTGAATCAAGAACTTTGACTGCATATAATGATGCGCTTGGCGCTACGCCCAGAACACCGATTGAGTTATTAAGAGCGGCAATCGTACCGGCAACATGCGTACCGTGAGAACTGCCGTCCTGGTATGGGTTTGTTTCAGAAGGTACGAAGCTTGCTCCGCCTCTGACGTTTAAGTCAGGATGAGAAGAGTCAATTCCGCTGTCGATAACAGCTACTTTTACGTTAGAGCCTGTGTAGCCTTGAGAGTGAAGAGCCGGCGCTTTAATTTGAGAAATGCCATAAGGAACAGATTGCGCATATTCATGTGCAATATGATCTTCTTCCACATATGCAACGCTCGGATCTTTTTTTAATTCTTTTACAGCTTTTTCATCCAATGTTGCTGCGGCTGCGTTAACATACTTAAATTGCTTTTGAACCTTTCCGCCTTTTTCAGAAATAACATCCTTTTTCTTGGCGGTACTCATAGCACTCATTGTCTGTTTAAATCCGACAATGTATTTCTTTTCTGTACTGCTTTTTCCGGCAGCCTGCGCAGACATGTTGCTGAACGCCATCGTAAAGATTAACGTTAACGCAAACAACAAGCTGATCCACAATTTTTTGCTTCTCACTCTTTACCCTCTCCTTTTAAAAAAATTCAGAGTAGACTTACTAAAAAGACTATTCTGTGAATTTATTGTAATAGATGGAATAATATTTTAGTAGACCCATTTTTTTGAGATGATTTTATCTCTATTTAGGTATATCATCTCTCGCTATTTCCGTAGAGACTCGAAATAACTATTTTCATACAGAAAAGAACGAAAATAGACATGAGTAAATGTTCATTATGCTGAAATGTCATGCTTTTTCAGGTTAAATGCTCCTGAGTCCCGGCAAATTCCTGTCGAAAAAATTCGTTCAAATGACCTGCATATGCTTCCGTGAGAACAATGGATATTATCGTGATATTTTTTCAATGCATGATGATAAAAGTATTCTGAAAAATAAACTTTACAGAAAATTTGATTAGGGATAGAATGAAAAAATTATTGAGAGAGGAAGAACTGAGATGAACATTCGCCAAGCAAAGATATCAGATGCGGCAGCCATCGCGCCGCTGTTTAACCAATATCGGGAATTTTATAGACAGGCATCGGATTTGCAAGGGGCGGAGGCTTTTTTGAAAGCGCGTTTGAAAAATCACGAGTCTATTATTTTGATAGCAGAAGAAAATGGAGAGCCCATAGGCTTTTCCCAGCTCTATCCAGCGTTTTCTTCTGTGTCAATGAAAAGAATCTACATATTAAATGACTTATTTGTTGCTCCTCATGCGCGTACAAAGGGAACCGGCGGCCAGTTGCTTTCGGCCGCAAAGGATTATGCAGCGGAAAACGGGGCAAAAAGTTTAATGCTTCAGACTGAGCACCACAACCGGAAGGCAAGAAGCTTGTATGAGCAAAACGGCTATGAAGAGGATACCGCATTTGTCCACTATCATCTCAATGTGCCGGCGAAGTGAAAATGGCGGCTTGATGATTTGGTTTTTGGAACGTTCTTCGGTTACGATATAAATGAAAAGGAGTGTGCCGAATGTCAACGTTATTTCAAGCATTGCAGGCAGAAAAAAGTGCCAATGATGTTTCAGTCCAAGTGAAAACCATATCAACAGAGGATTTGCCGAAGGATGGTGTCCTGATTAAAGTTGCTTATTCCGGTATTAATTACAAAGATGGTCTGGCCGGAAAAGCAGGAGGCAATATCGTCAGAGAGTATCCGCTTATTTTAGGCATTGATGCTGCGGGTACGGTCGTCTCCTCCAATGATCCGCGTTTTGCAGAGGGGGATGAGGTGATCGCGACAAGCTATGAGCTCGGTGTCTCCCGTGATGGCGGATTAAGTGAATACGCTTCGGTGCCCGGTGACTGGCTGGTGCCTTTGCCACAGAATCTTTCGTTAAAAGAAGCGATGGTGTACGGAACGGCGGGCTTTACTGCGGCGTTATCAGTGCACCGGCTTGAACAGAACGGTCTGTCTCCGGAAAAAGGCAGTGTGCTTGTCACAGGAGCAACCGGCGGTGTCGGCGGAATTGCGGTATCGATGCTGAACAAGCGGGGCTATGATGTGGTGGCAAGCACCGGAAACCGGGATGCGGCTGATTATTTGAATCGGCTCGGTGCAAGCGAAGTAATCAGCAGAGAAGATGTCTATGACGGAACGCTTAAGGCGCTGTCCAAGCAGCAATGGCAGGGAGCGGTTGACCCAGTCGGCGGAAAACAGCTTGCTTCGCTTTTAAGCAAAATTCAATATGGCGGAGCTGTCGCGGTGAGCGGCTTAACCGGCGGAGGAGAAGTTCCTGCAACGGTGTATCCTTTTATTCTTCGCGGAGTAAGCCTGCTCGGAATCGATTCAGTCTACTGTCCGATGGACGTCAGAGCCGCTGTTTGGGAGCGCATGGCTTCTGATCTCAAGCCTGATCAGCTGCTGACCATCGTGGACAGGGAAGTATCATTGGCAGAAACGCCTGGTGCGTTAAAAGATATTTTGCAAAATCGCATTCAAGGAAGAGTGATTGTGAAGCTTTAACGGGATCAGCTTGCAGAGAATGTTATTTTTCTGCAAGCTTTTTTGTGGACAGGATGATCAGCTGCTGAACTGCTGTGTCGCGAAACAAGATTTTCCTGTAAGCGGGACTTTCTCTTCTCATTTTAAAAATAATTGGTGATAATGATTCTCATTCCGTGTTATACTACTCTTGGACATCTTAACCATAGAAACTACCAACAGGAGAGACTGGAACCTATGAAAAAAACACTGATTATTCTTACAGTTTTACTTCTTTCTGTCTTAACGGCTGCTTGCTCGTCTTCAAGCGGCAATCAAAACAGCAAAGGACATAAAGTAGCAATAACACATGATTTAGGAAAGACGAATGTGCCTGAGCATCCGAAGCGGGTTGTTGTTCTTGAGCTTGGTTTTATCGACACGCTGCTTGATCTCGGCATTACGCCTGTCGGGGTTGCTGATGACAATAAAGCGAAACAGCTGATCAACAAGGATGTGCTGAAGAAAATTGACGGCTACACATCTGTCGGCACTCGCTCACAGCCAAGCATGGAAAAAATCGCTTCATTAAAACCCGATTTAATTATTGCTGACACGACCCGGCATAAAAAGGTGTACGAACAGCTGAAACAAATCGCGCCGACGATTGCGCTTAATAATTTAAATGCTGATTATCAGGATACAATTGACGCTTCCCTTACGATTGCAAAAGCAGTCGGCAAGGAGAAGGAAATGGAGAAAAAACTGACGGCGCATGAAGAAAAGCTTAGCGAGACAAAGCAGAAAATCAGCGCGAACAGCCAGTCCGTGCTTTTGATCGGAAATACAAATGATACGATTATGGCTAGGGATGAAAACTTCTTTACATCAAGACTTTTAACACAGGTCGGCTATCGATATGCAATCAGTACGTCAGGTAATAGCGATTCAAGCAATGGCGGCGACTCCGTGAACATGAAAATGACACTTGAGCAACTCCTGAAAACAGATCCGGATGTGATCATCCTGATGACAGGAAAAACAGATGACCTCGACGCCGACGGTAAACGCCCGATCGAAAAGAATATTCTCTGGAAAAAGCTGAAGGCAGTGAAAAACGGGCATGTGTACCACGTGGACCGTGCAGTATGGTCTCTGCGCCGCAGTGTAGACGGGGCGAATGCCATTTTGGACGAGCTTCAGAAAGAGATGCCGGCTGATATGAAATGAGAAGAAAAGACAGGCTGACGCCTGTCTTTTTCTTATTTGATAAAGCCGGATAAGTGGCTGTTGATATTATAGTCTTTTATCTGCCATTTTTCTTCTGCAAATTCAATGTTGCTGAGGCAGGCGTTGACGAGGCGCGTGCTTTGAAGCTCCGGGTCACCGCCGGATATTTCCGTCAGCAGTGCGTGAATTGCCGCACCGTGCGCCACGATCAGCACCTTCTGGTTTGGATACGCCTGGTTCACTTTTGCCAAACCGCCCATCAGCCTGTCAGTGAGTTCTTCTAAGGTTTCCATATTCGGATAGATTTTATCTGGATAGCGCTTTGTCCGTTCCTCCAGCGGCATGCCCTCCGCGTCGCCGTAATCGCGTTCCTTAAAATCTTCCATCTCGACAATCGGAAGTTGCAGATATTCATTAATAATTTCCGCGGTTCTTTTCGCTCTTTTCAGCGGGCTCGTCACGATAATATCCCAAGAAAAGTCCTTTACATATTCTCCGGTTTCTCTTGCTTGGCGTTCACCTGTTGCGTTTAGCGGAATATCGGTTTTGCCTTGGCATTTTTGCTGCAGGTTCCAATCGGTTTCTCCATGTCTTACTAAGCAAACGGCTGTCATAAAATCCCCTTCCTGACTTTATTCATATCGCTATTATACTAAATCGAAAGCGTGCATCCTATGAAAAAGCCTATGCAAGAACTTCAAATAATAAAGCCAGCCCGATTCCGCCGCCGCTTCCGATGGCTGCAACAGCATATTGACAGTCTGTCCGTCTTTTCGCTTCATAAAACAATCTGGTTACCAGAGCTGCACCTGATGCACCGTATGGATGGCCAAGAGCTAATGCGCCGCCGCGCACATTGATTTTTGAAAAGGGAATGCCGAGTTCTTGCGAGCAGACACAAATTTTGACGGCAAAGGCTTCATTGATTTCAAATAAATCGATATCATCAGGTGTTACATCGTGTGTATGTAAGAGCTTACGGATCGCATCAACCGGTGCCGCGGGCGGATAGTTGGGGTGAATCCCGCTGACTGCGCTGCCGATAAACCGGAGCACAGGCTTAAGTCCTAGGGCTGCCGCTTTTTCTTCTTCCATTACTAAAAGAGCGGCTGATCCGTCTGCTATGCCGCTGCTGTTGGCTGCTGTGACTGTTCCAGATCTGGTGTCGAAAACCGGTTTTGCGCGGGGAATAATCGCTTTTATCGGACGTGTTTTCAAAAATGCTTCGTCAGTCTCCAATTCCCCGAGAGGAACAATTTCTTCACGGAAAAATCCTCCATCATGCGCGTTCCTGCTGCGTTGATGGCTGAGAAGCGCGTACTCATCCTGCATGCTTCTGCTGATGGAATAACGTGCCGCCGTATATTCTGCTGCAATGCCCATGTCGGGATCGCCAATCGTATCTGGAGAAAAGCGGGCCCGTTCTGAAAAAGGGGATTGGCTGCTGCTTTCTGAGCCGCCCGCGATATACATCGTGCCGGCTCCCGCTTGAATGAGGCTGCAGGCATAGCGTACAGCTTCAAGGCCTGAGCCGCACTGTCTGTCAATTGTCATCCCGGGAACTGATAGAGGCAGTCCGGCTTGAAGGGCTGACAGTCTGGCGAGGTTGCCGCCTCTGCCGGTAGCGTTTCCGAGAATGACCTCGTCAATTTGATCCTCCAGCTTTCGGCTGAGACAGCGGATGATGGGAGCCGCCAAATCCTCCGGCAGGAAGGGCTTCAGCAGTCCGTTTTGTTTTCCAAAGATCGTTCGTTTTGCATCAACAATAACCGCATTCATTTATACTACACTTTTTTCCAGCCATTTCTTCACGCTGGAACGGGCGATTTTTCCGCTGCTCGTTTCGGGCAAGCTGTCTGCAAACACCCATTTTTTCGGGATTTTATAGGAGGTTAATTTCTGTTTGCACCAGGCTTTCAGCTTTCTGGCATCAGTGTTTCCCTGAATGACAGCTACAGCGATTTCCCCCCAATACTCGTCCGGCATTCCAACGACAGCCGCGTTTTCAACCTCTGGACAGGAGAGTAGCACACGTTCAACTTCTTCGGGGAAAATATTTAACCCTCCGTACACGATCATCCCGTTTTCTCTTCCTGATATGTATAGAAAGCCCTCCTCATCAACGTAGCCCATATCATCCACTGTCATCCATTCATCAGGTGTGCTGCCGTTCACATAGCCGGAAAAGCGCATCGGGCTTTTGACAAATATTTTTCCGATTTCCCCTGGCTGGCAGCGTTCTCCTTCAGCGCCGCGGATTTCGATTCGGACATTATGAAAAGGGCGGCCCGCTGAATGCGGCTTCCGTTTGCTGTCTTCCGGTGAAGAAAACGTCACAAAACTAAGCTCTGATGTGCCGTAAAAATCGTATAGCTTGAGATGAGGCCATATAGCGGCAAGCTTCTTCTTGGATTCTGCCGGCCAGTCTGCACCGGATGAAATGATTTTGACGGGACTGTTGGGAAAACCCTCAATCCTTGTGAGGGCGTCTGTCATCGTCGGTACGGTATAGAGAACACTGATGGATTCACGGCTCAGCCATTCCTTCGCTTTGGCAGGAGAAAACTTTTTCAGCAAACAAACGGTTCCTCCGAGAAACAAAGTGCTGACTGCCCCGTATAAGAAGTGTGAGGACATTAACGTCCCAGGAATCAATACCGTGTCATTTGATGAAATCGAAAAATCTGTTTCTGTACAGGAAAAGCTCTCTATCCATGAGCGCTGAGACCGCGTAAAGGCCTTTGGTTTTCCAGTCGATCCTGACGTAAATCCCATGTAAAAGGGGTGCTCCGGGTCAATGATAGGTAGGGGAGCATCGGATTCTTCAGAAATATTTTCCATACAGTTATCCAGCAAAACAACTGGTGTCTTGCTATGTATCAGTTTGTTTTTAAAAAAGGCTGAAGTAACCACTAGATCCGCATCGCTTATGGACAGCCTCTCCATACATTCAGCCGGACTCCAGCGTGTGTCTAGGGGAATGGCCGTACATCCAGCCGCTGCGGCTCCGGCAAACAGCTGTAAAAACGCCACACTATTTGGGAGCAGGAATGCCACACGATTCGGCATGCTCGGCTGTGACCGCAGCCAATTTGCGGTTTGGGAAACAAGCCGATCCCAATCTCGGTACGTGATTTGCTCCGATTCAGTTTGAATCGCTACACGGCAGGGTGATGCTTCAGCAGTAGATGAATAGGTATGAGTAATTGTCATGAAGTGTCAGCCTCCTTTCGTAAACATTGTATCAGAAAGGGACAAGGCTTGAGTGATTTTTATCGCCAGAAATGCTGATACAGCCGCTTTTATCAAATCACCGGGCACATATGCAAGGCTCATGAAGGCAGCCTGTGACAAATCAATATGCATAATAAAAGCTTGTACCGGTATACCAAGCAGATAAATAAAGATGATGCCGAATGCGATATGAGTGAAAAAGAGACGGAAAACTGTCACCTTTCGCAGTCTGTTAGCAGCTAAACTGATCAGCCATGAAGCGAGGGGATAAGCAATCAAAAAGCCTGCGCTCGGTCCGAAAAACACACCAAAACCGCCTCGTCCGCCAGGCAATAGCGGCGCTCCGAAGGCGACGAGCAGCAAAAAGACAAGCAGGCTTAAGAAAGCAGACTTTGGCCTGAGGATGCTGCCTGCCAGCATGACACCAAGCGTTTGCAATGTAATCGGAACGGGTGTAAAGGATAAGAAGAGAGGGGGTATAAAGCCGAGCACTGCGATCAGTGCGGTGAAAATAGCAATATGCATCATGTCGATTAATTTCAGCATGTGAAATCCTCCAAACAGTAATCAAATATGGTTATACAATAAATGCAGGCAATTATTATGTCAACTTATTTTTAAATTAAGTTTACATAATGAGCGCAGAAAAACCGGTCGTATGGCAGACCGGTTTTTGATGGTTATTCTTCTGTCAGGATGACAAGCGAATCAACGGAAGCGGCCACATGGGAAACGGCGCGGCTGACTTCCTGAAGCCCTCCAAGAAAGGCCTGCAGATCGACGTCGATTTTGCCTGATTGCTCTTTGCTGATTTTCATGCTGTGAACGATTTCATCGAATAAGCGGTTAATTTGCGTCATTTTTTCTTTACTTTCGCTGACTAGCTCATTCACATCTTTGATATGTTTCGATACAATGTTGATTTGTGTATTCGTATTGTTCACAAGTTCAGACACAGTAGAGACGGTTTTTTTTGTGTCCTCAGAAAGCTTCCGCACTTCATTTGCCACGACAGCAAAGCCTTTTCCGTGTTCTCCGGCGCGGGCGGATTCAATAGAAGCATTGAGCGAGAGAAGGTTTGTTTGTTCAGCTATGCCTGTGACGATGCCGAAGATTTTTTCAATTTGCTGCGCGATTTCATCCAGCTTGACCATTTCTTTTTCGATTTGGACAAGGCTTGTGTCAATTTTGTTCATCTGTTTTTGCTGAACTTCTAGCTCTTTTTTCCCGCCGATCGACTTTTCTTCAACAGTGCTGGATGTCACCGTGCCGGCTTTGGATGCTTGAGAAATGCCTTCAGATTTGTCCACAAGCTCTTGAACGGATCTGCTTGTTTCTGAAAACAGATTGGCAATCGATCCAGAGGTTTCTTGAATTTTCTGATGAAGAAGGTTTTTCTTTTCTTCTTGTTCATCACGGGTCTGGTTGTACTCGCTTTGAAATGCTTCAAGGACAAGCTGCTGTTCTAAGTTCAAGATTTTTGTTGTCGCTTTAATGGCTTTCAGCAGTTCTTGCTGATTTGTAATGGATGCTTCGTAAATGTCAATCATTGACAAAAGGAGTTCTTGAAACGCGCCCATATACCATTTTGGCAAAAGGCCGATTCTTAAATGGATGGAGGCGATTCGGTTTCGCTTTTCAATGAATTCATCATCGATAACGCCTGCAAACATTTCCTGAATATGCCGTTTTAACGTTTGTTTTAAACGGTCAACTGAGCTGTGATCATTAATGATATCCATCAATGAGCTTTCATGGTCAAGGTTTTTATAAAATGCATCGACGATGTATACGATATTTTCTTGAATTAATGGCTGAAGCTGCTCTAACACGTAAAGCTCAGCATCTCCTAACCTGACCATTTTGAGCTGTTTTTTGACATCTTCATGTTTGTTTGTGAGCTGGATGCGGTTTTTTTGCTGTCCGTTTGAATCTGAAAAGTAAGCTGTTTCTTGTTTCCTGTCTCTTTTAAATAACAATACAATGATCCCCCTTGGGAAAAATATAATTTTTACTTTTTGGCTTTTTAAGCCTTTTTCTTTTTTATCGGCCAAGGGAAACATGAATGAAGCTGCAGATGAAAAATATTTGAAAAACCGTTCATTAAAATGAACGGTTTAATCGAGATCTATTTGCTTTAATGGTTTAATGGCCGGACCCTCTACAACTTCGCCAGAAGGCTTAAAGCGTGATCCGTGACACGGACAATCCCACGTATGCTCGCTGTCGTTCCACTCGACCTCGCAGCCTAAATGGGTACAGGTTGTATCAACGAGATGGAGGCAGCCTGTCTCATCCCGAAATGCGCCCGCCCGCCTGCCGTTTATGGTGACGGCTTTCCCTTCTCCTGGCGCAATGTCTTCAAATTGGACATCAGGCTTTTCAAGCTTTCCTTTAATCAAATGCTTGGCGACATCGGCATTGTAGGAAATCACTTTCTGCAAACCGGGATTCAGATGGAACCGGGACGGTGTGAAAATGCTTTTGTAAGGATTATCTTTTTTCTGTACAAGGTCCGATAATAAAGTGGCTGCGACACCCGATGACGTCATGCCCCATTTTTTGAACCCGGTCGCTACTAGAATATTGTCCTCATTTTCCGACATCGGCCCGATAAACGGGATTTTGTCGATCGTCACTAGATCTTGGGTGGACCAATAATATGGAATGCTTTCGATGCCGATGGTGCTTTCGGCCAGTTGTCTCAGTGTTTCATAATGTGTAGACATGTCTTTTCCCTGGCCTGTTTTATGGCTTACTCCGCTGAAGAGAATCAGCTTTTCACCGTTTACAACCGTATAGCGAAGGGCTACTGACGGCTGATCGATACTTAAATACATGCCCTCGGGATACTCGATCTTCGGCTTGATGGCGAGGACATAAGATCTGTCAGAGTACATTCTCGCAGCATATAATCCGCCTCCGTCATAAAAAGGGAAGTGGGAACAGCATATGATAAAGCGGCTCTTAATGGCGTGCCGGCTTTTTGTTATCACTTCGGGCCTTTCGCCTTTTTTGATATCAAGCGCAACGGTCTCTTCATAAATTCGGCCGCCTTTTTGAACAATTTGCTCCAGAAGCGCTTTTAAGTATTGAAGCGGATGAAATTGAGCTTGATTCTTCATGACAAGCGCCAGCTTAGAACCTAAGGGAATTGGAAGATCCTTGATAAGGTCTCTTTCAATTCCGAGTTTTGTGTATGCCTCATGCTCAGTGCGGATTTTTTGAACAGCGTTTTCATTTGCTGTGTAAAGATATGCATCTTGCTCGATCCATTCACAGTCAATTTGATGTTCATCCACAATCCCTTTTATGTAATCAATTGCATTTTGGTTTGCTTCATAATAAAGCCTCGCATGGTTTAATCCGAAATTGCGGATAAATTCGTCGAATATCATGTCATGCTGTGCGGTAACTTTAGCAGTTGTATGGGCAGTGGTTCCGTTGAGAACCTGATTCGCTTCAATCAAGACAACACGGAAGCCTCTCTTCGTAAGTTCATATGCCGTTGTAATTCCTGTAATCCCGCCTCCGATAATGGTGACGTCACATTCAGTGTCCTCTTGAAGCGCAGGAAAAGAAGGCAGGTCAGTTGATGTTTTCCAGTATGTTTCAGGTGCTTCCTTTGCAAAATGTTGATTAGCCAAGCCGTTATACCTCCAATCAGATTTATTCTTAATTTTTCCATATTCTATCTTTTCATACATAGGAAGCAGGCATTGTTCATAACATAATAAGGTTGAAAAGGAGTGATTTCATTGGCGAATCAAAAAAAGAAAACATTACCGCCTCAGCACCAGAACCAGCAGCCTGGTTTTGAATATCTGATGGACCCGCGTCCGGTTTTTGATAAGCCGAAGAAAGCGAAAAAATTAGAGGGCAAAACCGCTATTATTACTGGAGGAGACAGCGGAATTGGACGCGCTGTATCGGTGTTATTTGCAAAAGAAGGGGCTAATGTGGTCATTGTGTATTTGAATGAACATCAGGACGCCGAGGAAACAAAGCAGTATGTAGAAAAGGAAGGGGTAAAATGCCTGCTGATTGCAGGAGATGTCGGGGATGAAGCGTTTTGCAATGATGTGGTCGGGCAGGCAAGCCAAGCGTTTCCGTCTATTGATATATTGGTTAACAATGCAGCTGAGCAGCATGTCCAACCCAGCATTGAAAAAATCACCAGCCATCAGCTGCTCAGAACCTTCCAAACAAACATTTTTTCCATGTTTTACTTAACAAAGGCAGTGCTGCCTCATTTAAAAAAAGGGAGCTCTATCATTAATACCGCTTCAATTACCGCCTATAAAGGCAATAAAACGCTGATCGATTATTCAGCGACAAAAGGAGCGATCGTTACGTTTACAAGATCCCTTTCCCAGTCGCTTGTTCAGCAGGGCATACGGGTCAATGCGGTGGCACCGGGTCCCATTTGGACACCGCTTATCCCGGCCAGCTTTGCCGCAAAAGACGTGGAAGTGTTTGGTTCAGACGTGCCGATGGAGCGCCCGGGACAGCCGGTCGAAGTGGCGCCAAGCTATTTATACCTAGCCAGCGACGATTCCACATACGTCACAGGACAGACGATTCACGTCAATGGCGGAACCATTGTGAACGGATAATAAAAAGCCAATCCTTAAGGATTGGCTTATTCGCTCTGCTTGAGCGCTGCATATTCTTTAGAGAGCGTAAGAAACGCATCTTTATCTTTTTCGTCCAAGGCTTTGTTAATTTGGTCCGTCAGCATGGCAAGCCGACGGTTATACAAGGATTCATCGAGCACCATTTGAATGTAGATATCCGTCATTGTGACATCGAATTCTTTTGTTTTTTGCGTGTTGCGGGACTTCATGAGCTCAGTGTACGATTTTTTCTCTTTCATAAAGAATCCCCCCAATGCCTTTTTTATAGTATATGGATAACGATCGAAAAAATCAATAAATTTTTATAATTTTTAGACAACTAATACTTGGCAATCTATCGACATATCCTGCAAAATGCCGTAAACCGTCAAGCCTTATCAAAGTAAAATCGGTTTATTACTAGTTATTTAGTACCAATAAATATCATTAAAAGATGATTTTATCTTAATTGTTAAAAAAACCTGTCGTTTTATAAAAACAGATGATAGATTATTAGTATAAATTTTGCAGAAAAAGGATGGAGGCCAAAATATGAGTCAGAAAACAGATGCACCTTTAGAATCGTATGAAGTGAACGGCGCAACAATTGCCGTGCTGCCAGAAGAAATAGACGGCAAAATCTGTTCCAAAATTATTGAAAAAGATTGTGTGTTTTATGTCAGCATGAAGCCGCTGCAAATTGTCGACAGAAGCTGCCGGTTTTTTGGATCAAGCTATGCGGGAAGAAAAGCAGGAACTTATGAAGTGACAAAAATTTCACACAAACCGCCAATCATGGTGGACCCTTCGAACCAAATCTTTTTATTCCCTACACTTTCTTCGACAAGACCCCAATGCGGCTGGATTTCCCATGTGCATGTAAAAGAATTCAAAGCGACTGAATTCGACGATACGGAAGTGACGTTTTCGAATGGGAAAACGATGGAGCTGCCGATTTCCTATAATTCGTTCGAGAACCAGGTATACCGAACAGCGTGGCTCAGAACCAAATTCCAAGACAGAATCGACCACCGCGTGCCGAAAAGGCAGGAATTTATGCTGTACCCGAAGGAAGAGCGGACGAAGATGATTTATGATTTTATTTTGCGTGAGCTCGGGGAGCGGTATTAGAAAATAGAAAGGAGCTGACCCATAGGGCAGCTCCTTTCATAAAGCTATGCCGTCGGAATTCCTCCGGTGATGCCATATACCTGAGATGTTACATAGCTTGAATTCTCTGAAGCTAGAAATACATAAATATCCGCCAATTCCGCTGGCTGCCCAGCGCGATTTAATGGAGCTGGCGGCGTGCCTTGTCCGAATTTCGGGATGTTTTCCGTCGGCTGTCCGCCGGAAATTTGCAGCGGTGTCCAAATGGGTCCGGGCGCAACTGAATTTACTCTGATGCCTTTGGAAGCAAGCTGTTTTCCCAGTCCGACGGTAAAGCCGATAATGGCGTTTTTCGTTGCTGCGTAATCTAACAGCATCGGGCTTGGATTGTAGCCTTCAACTGAGGTAGTTGTGATAATTGAAGCTCCCTCCGGCAAATACGGAAGCGCCGCTTTTACAACCCAGTAAAGGGAGAAGACGTTTACTTCAAATGTTTTATAGATTTGTTCAGTGGGCAGATCTTCGATGTTTTCGACTGCTTGCTGTTTGCCTGCAACCAGCGCCAGCACATCTAGTCCTCCGAGCTCCTGCTGCGCCTGTTTGACCAGATCATGGCAAAAGGATTCGTCACTCAAGTCTCCGGGGATCAGCACTGCTTTTCGACCTTCTGCTTCTATCAGTTCTTTTACCTCTTCAGCATCAGGCTGTTCCGCGGGCAAGTAGTTAATGGCCACGTCGGCGCCTTCCCTGGCGTAAGCGATCGCGGCAGCGCGGCCGATGCCGGAATCGCCGCCGGTGACAAGCGCTTTTCGGCCGATTAGTTTACCTGAACCCTTGTAGCTTTTTTCTCCGCAATCAGGGACAGGCTTCATGTTCTTTTGCAGGCCTGGCGGTTCTTGATATTGTTCGGGAAATTCATCATGAAAAAATGCTTTTATAGGATTCGTAAGATTTGAATCAGACATCATCAACGCTCCTTTTCTGTTTGGTGTACATTCGTATGTGTACCCCTGAGCATACGCAGAAAAACATGTTTTGGCAGTTTGAACACTGGAGGACCACAGAAAACAAGAAAAACAAACTCTTCTTCCATATTTATCTTGTCAAATAAGACTATATGAATTATGATAAATTCGAGCTATAAATCAACTAAATATTGGGTTCTGGGGGAGTGAATCGTCATGAAAAAAGCGGCGGCGGTTTTGCTGTCACTCGGTCTCGTTTTCGGTTTTTCATACGGAGCTGACCATGTGGCGGAAGCCAAAACAAAGGTGAAGGTCTATAAGAACTGCAAGGAGCTAAACAAAGTATACAAAGGCGGGGTGGCCCGCACATCGAAGGTGAAAAACAAAGGCGGAAAAACGAAGTACAAGCCTTACGTCTCTAAGGCGCTTTATGATGCCAATAAAAAGAAAGACCGCGATAAAGATCTTATCGCCTGTGAACGGTAAATAAGAAAAAGCAATCTGATGTCCAGATTGCTTTTTCTATTGCTTAAGCCGCCTGATCGGCCGCAGCGCTTTTCGCCTTCCTTGTTATAAGGCTGACTGCCATCATGACCGTGATATTCAAAAGCAGGGCGACGATGCCGACATTCAAGTCTTTTGCGGCTTGCGGCAGCGTCGGAAATAAAGTGCCGATCGTCGTTTCTGTCATTGTAATATAAGTAACTGCTCCGACACCTGCAATAATGCCGGCGAAGGCTCCCTGCTTCGTTACCATATTATGCTTGAACAGGCTGAACAAAAGGGCGGGGAATAGCTGTGTGACAAGGCTGTAGCCCATCAAAAGCAGCGTAACGATGGTATTCCCGCCTTTGAAGGTAAAATACACCGCAATCACCGCGATCACCGGCACTAAAAACTTAGCAAGCGCCGATACTTGCTGTTCTGTCGTACGGGGCGCGATTACCTTGTACACATTTTTTGCAAACAGCGTGGAGGCGGACATTAAGATCATAGAGCCTGGCACAAGTGCTGTCAGCAGTCCGGCAGCACCGATAATTCCGACAAACCAAGGGTCAAATGTTTGCAGGGACAGTCTCAAAAGTGATAGATCCCCGTCTGCGCCTTTCAGATCTGGAACTTGCAGGATTGCCGCGAAGCCGACGAAAAGGACGAAGAGCAGGACCAGCTGGTACAAAGGCATGATGATGGCGTTTTTACGAAACACTTTTGGGTTTTCAGCTGAATACGAAGCGGAAAACGTGTGAGGCCACATGTAAAAACCCAGCGCTGTCAAGAGTACGGTTGAACTGAACCACGCCGCACTTTGTCCCGATTCGGGCAGCGTAAGAAAGTCAGGCTTTGCCGTTTCAATCTGCTGAAACATGTCTTGAAATCCGCCGTAGTAATGAATTGGCAAATACACACCTAAAAACAGAACGACAACCAGAATCATGATGTCCTTCACAACCGATATCCAGGCAGACCCGTGAATGCCGGAAACCATAACATAAACCGTGATGGAAATGGCGCCGATCCAGATGGCGGCGGTTGGCGTGATTTTGCCGTACGAGGTTTCCGATACTATCAGCCCGAGACCTTTCAGCTGCAGCACAAGATAGGGAATGAGCGCGGCGATGCCGACCAGTGAAACGAGAATGCCAAGCAGCGGACTGTTGTATTTTTTTGTGAAAAAATCAGACTGCGACATCAGTTTATGCTGTTTCGCGTACGTCCAAACTGCCGGAAGAAGCCAGTAAGAAAGGATGTAGGCCAGGCATCCGTAGGCGATGATATAAAAGGCTGGACCGCCCTTTCCGTAGGCCCAGCCGCTGCCGCCGAGAAACGTAAAAGTAGTATAAATTTCGCCTGCCATCAAAAGGAAGACGAACACAGTTCCAAAGCCCCGTCCTCCGACCGTCCACTGCTCCAGGTTCATGTCTTTTCCTTTTTGGGCGCGTATACCGAGAAAAATACTTAAGAGCAGGACGCCGAAAATGATGATGAGAGCTGCGTTCATTCTGCTTCCTCCTTTTTATTTTCCTTGTCGAGGACATATACAATTGCCATCAGCGCAGAGGTCAAAATAGCCCACATCACAATATAGGCAAGAATAAACGGCATGCCGAACACATAGGGGGTCACTTTATTTGCAAAAGGGATGCCGAGTAAGATTCCGATAAAGGGCAACGCGGCGAGAATGTGAATCAGTTTCATAAAATCCTCCTTCTAATTAGGATTGGGGGTGTACAAGCCCGACCGTACTGAAAATGATGTCGTCGATATGGCAGCACATGTCATTTTTCGGGGGTGAAAGGCTGTGGTTCGAATTATAAATAAATTTATTTTGTTTGTATAGTGTGAATTGTCTGAAATTAATGCTCGGGATCGCCCCGAAGAGGGAACGGGCAATATGATTCAAAAGGCTCAGGTCCTGTCCGGGGCAAATAGATAGTATGTTAATAATTCGCTGACCTGCTCACGGATTCGTGGATTAAAATAGCGGTGCTTCTCTTCATAACCGTCGATGACAAATACATAGAGCGTAAAGGCCTCATCGCGTTCCATCTCGCGGATCGCAATTTTCCTTTTCCTCAGTTCTTTTCTAACCTCTATCAAATCCTTTTGTGCTATTTTTAATGATTCGCTGATAAGCTGTTTATAAGGATGCTTCAATTTTAAGGTGCTTTCTTCAATTCCGGCGAGATCACGGTTAAAAATTGTAATGGCCATGGGCAAAAAGAGAGCCCGTTCAATTAAATCGTATATTTCCTCCTGCAGATTCGGCATGTTGACTCCTTCTTTCTAAGGGAACGTTTGTTCTATTGTATTCTATATCGGCTGGTGAAATGTTTCAAGACAGAAAAAATCACCAAAACTTTTTAGTTTTCTGCTGATAATGTGTAGAATAAGGATAGACAAACCCGGTAAGGAGTATAAATGTTGGAGCATTTTTTATCCTATTTGACACAAGAACATTTAACTGAATTATTTCAAAGCTATAGGGCTTTCGGGCCACTCATAGCTGTGCTGCTGCCTTTAATTGAAGCGTTTCTTCCGTTTTTGCCGCTGATCGTGTTTGTGGTGGCGAATACGAACTCATTTGGCTTATGGGAAGGATTTATCCTGTCCTGGGCAGGATCAACTGCTGGTTCCATTCTCGTATTTTTGATCGTCCGTCAATACGGACAGAGAAAATTGCTTGGATTTATCCGCAGTCATCCGTCTGTCAGAAAGCTGATGTTATGGGTGGAAAGACACGGCTTCGGTCCTATGTTTCTTCTGCTTTGTTTTCCATTTACACCGTCAGCCGCAGTGAATGTTGTTGCCGGTTTGTCAAGGATCGGAACGCGGCCGTTTATTTTGGCGGCAGCCTCGGGGAAGCTTGTCATGATTTTTATGATCAGCTTCATCGGATATGATCTGCACGCGCTGATTACACAGCCGATTCGAACGGTCATCGCAGTATTGGTGATCACTGTCTTATGGTATGTCGGCAAAAAGGTGGAGCGGTATCTGCATGTAAGAGCCAGTCAGCGTGAGCATGATGGAGGGAGACAGTAACATGAAAAAACGGTTTTGGTTTCTTGCCGGTGTAATGTCCGTCGTTCTCGCCATTCAGGTTAAAAATGCCGTCTTTATTGATTACAAGGTAGAAGGTGTCAGTATGAACCCGACGTTTCAGGAAGGGAACGAATTGTTGGTCAATAAATTTTCACATCGATTTAAAACCATCCATCGTTTTGACATCGTCCTTTTTAAAGGCCCTGATCATAAAGTGCTGATTAAACGGGTAATCGGCTTGCCCGGTGAAACGATCAAATATCAAGATGATCAGCTGTATGTGAACGGAAAGCAGGTTGCTGAGCCATTTTTGAAGCATTTGAAATCTGTTTCTGCCGGAAGCCATGTAACGGGTGATTTTTCTTTGAAAGATGTGACGGGAACAAGCAAGGTGCCGAAAGGAAAATATTTTGTCGTTGGAGATAATCGCATATACAGCTTCGACAGCCGGCATTTTGGTCCGATAAGAGAAAAAAATATTGTCGGTGTGATTTCTGATGCCGAATAAAAAGACGCTAATTGAAGAGGCGTCTTTTTGTATGCTGTTTGGAAAAATGTGTTGAAGAAAAATTTGTAAGGAACTATAATTAAAATTGTTACGTCTGTAACAAAATTTATATATTTTTTGATTGGAGGTCCACTTTTATTGAGTTTTGTTCGTTTTTTATGAAACAAAAGGAGTGATGAATGGTGATGAAATATGAAGCAGTGATTATAGGTGGAGGGCCGGTCGGATTTATGCTGGCTTCTGAGCTTGCGATGGCCGGGGTGAAAACATGTGTGATTGAACGGCTTGAAAAACCTGTTCCGCATTCCAAAGCGTTGACGCTGCATCCCCGAACGCTGGAGCTCCTTGAGATGAGAGGGATTTTAGAGCGGTTCGTATCCAAGGGAAGCAAGATACCTTCCGGACATTTTTCAATGCTGGATACCCGTCTGGATTTTTCAGGCTTTGATACGAGCTGCCCTTACACGCTTTTGCTCCCGCAGTCCAAAACAGAAAAGCTGCTTGAAGATCATGCGCGAAGCCTGGGAACAGAGGTGTTTCGGGGTGCCGAGGCGCTGGC
This sequence comes from Bacillus sp. FMQ74, assembly GCF_001875785.1. Lineage (NCBI taxonomy): Bacteria > Bacillati > Bacillota > Bacilli > Caryophanales > Bacillaceae > Bacillus > Bacillus sp. FMQ74. Next base: position 171,845 of record NZ_MOEO01000001.1, read on the forward strand.
AGTTACGCAAAACGGGGAAGCGGTCCAAACGATTTTTAAAGATCGGGACGGCAGTGTACGGACAATCACAAGTAAGTTTGCCGTTGGTGCCGATGGCGGTGGAAGTACCGTCCGGAAACAGGCTGGAATTGAGTTTCCAGGAACAGACAGCACTGTCACCGCTGCGCTTGGGGATGTGGTGCTCCTTTCTCCGCCGCCGTCAGGCGTGCTGTCCCTTTGCACAAAAGAGGGCGGTGTTATGATTGTTCCGTTATCTCCAGACCGATACCGTGTCGTTGTGATCAGCCCTTATCGCACGCAGACGCCGAAAGATGTGCCTGTGACTGAGGAAGAGCTGAAAGCTGACCTCCTGCGAATTTGCGGAACTGACTTCGGTTTAACCGACCCTTCGTGGATGTCGCGGTTCGGGAACGCCGCGCGCCAAGCGAAACGGTATCGGGACGGCAGAATCTTTCTTGCGGGTGATGCCGCGCATATTCATTTTCCGGCGGGCGGGCAAGGGCTGAATGTCGGCCTTCAGGATGCAATGAACCTCGGGTGGAAACTGGCGGCGGCCATCAAAGGCTCTGCGCCTTCATGGCTTTTGGACAGCTATCATGACGAGCGGCACCCGGCAGCTGAAGGGCTCCTGAGAAACACGGAGGCACAGACAAGGCTGATCGATTTCACTCAAGCAGGCCTCCATTTGCGGGGGATGATGTCGGAGCTGCTGGCCTTCCCTGATGTGAATCGGCATGTAGCGGGGCAAATTTCTGCGCTCGATGTCAGATACGAAGCTGATCTCACCGTGCCGCCGCATCATTTGAACGGGGCAAGACTCCCTGATATGGAGCTGATTCTTCCCGACGCCAGTTCGGAACGGCTGTTCAGCCTTCTACGAAACGGGACATTCGTTTTGCTGTCGTTGATGCAGGAAGCTGATGATCATATCAAAGTGAAAGGCCTACGAACGGTAAACGCCTCGCTTGCAGAACCGAATGAAAAGTTGCGGGATGTGCATACCATATTGATTCGTCCTGATGGATATGTAGCCTGGGCGGTGGATGCATCAGCGCCCGATTGTGCCGAGGTGATTCAAAAAGGGATCAGCCGCTGGTTTTCCGTCACCAGCCGAGTATAATTCAATTCGATTGTTTCATCTGTAACAAAACGGTATGATAGAAGAAACAATCGAATGAAAAAGGATGGAAAACCCGATGAACACAGATCATACGAAACGCAATCTTTTTGAATTGTATGCGGAGCTCATTCATCAGCAGGAGAAATGGGAGGGGCTTATTAAAGCCTTTTTATCTGACGAATTGGGGAAGCTGGATGTAGAGCACGGGAGTAAATCTCAATTGACGATGACAGAAATTCATGTTTTGTCCTGTGTCGGGGACAATGAACCAATCAATGTCACGTCGATAGCAGAAAAAATGAATACGACAAAAGCGACTGTATCACGCATCAGCACAAAATTGCTCGGCGTGGGCTTCCTGCACAGAACACAGCTCAGCGATAATAAAAAGGAGATCTACTTCCGATTGACGCCTGCTGGAAAAAAGCTGCACAGTTTGCACAAATATTATCATCAGAAGGCTGAACAGCGTTTTCTGTCATTTTTTGACCGCTATACCGAGGAAGAGATACTTTTTGCGGAACGGCTGTTTCGTGATCTGGTGACAAAATGGTATCCGACGTCAGAAGAAATTGAAGGAGGTCTTCCCGGCATTTTTCAATAAAAAACACGCACTGCGGTGCGTGTTTTTCACGTTTCTTCTATTTGGAGGTAAATCAAGTTTCCTCCGGCTAAAATCTAAGCGGCAGTCCGGGTGAGCCGGTTGCCACCAAATTATAAATCAGCCAGATTCCTAAACATAGGGCATCGTATAAGTGCATTGGCTTCTTAGGACTGTCGCGCAGCAAAAGTGTTACTCTTTCTGCTGTAAGTGTACCATGGCAGGATTTTTTTCAATTAGGCATTGCCGCTGATCGACCCCTCTTTTCCTTTCTTTTCACCATGGAGATGGTGAAGCAGACGATAAAACGGCGGCAGCAGGGCAATGACAAGGATGACGCGGATAACCTGAACCGCAACGACAAAAGTGGAATCAGCATGTAATGTAACGGACGTCGTCGCCATCTCTGCAATCCCGCCGGGCGCAAATGCCAGAACAGAGGTGATGAGCGAGATTCCTGTCAGCTCGGAAACGATCACGGCGCTCAAAAACATAGCTGCGATTAAACCGACGGACGAGACAAACCCGACGATGATAATACGGGTGACGCCGGCAAACATGCTTTTGTACATTTTAGAGCCGATCGTTGCCCCGAGAAATACTTGTGATACATGGTTCGCTTGTGACGGCCACCATGCGGTCATGTCGTGCCCTATCACCGCAGCTCCGCCAACGTGTACAATGGCTACACCGAGCATGCTGCCAAGCAGCCATGGAGCCGGAAACTTTAAAAATTTCGCAGCTTTGCAGGCTCCCCAGGCAGCGAGAATAAGAATGACGGTCCACAAAACGGGAGCGAGCCTAAAATCTGTCGTTGCTGAAGAAAGCCCTGCTGCAGCACTTGTGGAACTGTCTTGTTTTGTATAGATCATGATAACCAAAAACGGAATGGAAAGGACCACGAGCAGCACCCGCATCATTTGTACGAGGCTGACAATGGCGGTGTTGGCGCCGACCTCCTGTGCGATGCTCGGCATGGCGGAAAGCCCGCCGGGAGCGGTGCCGACAAAGCTAGTCATCATATCCGTTTTGCTGAAACGCCAAAGCACATATCCTGACAGCATGGCCAGCAGGATAGACAATATCAGCATAACGCCGACTGAAAACCAATGGTCTTTGAGAACAGAGAGAACGGATAAATTCAGCTTTTGGCCCAATTCGATGCCGAGGATCATCTGCCCGAGGGCGAGCCATCGCCGATTAATTCCTTTTTGGTCTGGTGCCATCATCAGCCATGCCGGCCGTATCATGGCGAGGCAGCAGGCGACAATCAGCGTTCCGATCATCCATCCAATTGATATTCCAGTTAATGAAAGAATAAACCCCCCGGCTGCACTGATTGCGATAAACCATAGATCTTTGAGGAGATTTTCGTCTTTCTTCAATGTAAACCCTTCTTCCTTTTCGCGTAACACTCCAATTGTTCACGTAGTGAATGTATTTATTACTATAGTATATTTTTGTTGATAAAGAAATTATGAATTATTTTCTATTAGTGATTCACTTTTCTTATGACCTTATGTTCGAGCTTCTCTATTGTGTAAGCCAGGCATAAACCTGCTGCCAGCAGACACACGGCAAGGGCGTAAAATATCACTTCTCCGCCAAACGATGTCATGATCAGCCCGCCCGCGAGCGGTCCGATTGAGCGGGATATATCCCAATGCAGACCATAGACAGCATAGAACCGGCCAAGCAAATGAGGCGGTGCCAATTTCGAGATGAAGGTCTGGATGTGAGTTAATCCGATGCTTTCGCCAACCGTCATCACCGCTGCCGTCACTAAAAGCATTGTTAGGGATGTTGAGCATGCAAAGCCGGCAGCCGCAAGGGAGTAGCAGATATAAGTAATGAAAAGAATCGTTTTCATTGTAAGTTTTTCGGTCCCTTTGACAAGAGGAACCTGGAGAACAAAGCTGAATAAAGCCTTTGCTGCTGAGTAGATGGTCAGCGTCGACAGATAATCAGAAAACATGTTTTTGCTGAACAGTCGGTATGTTGTTTCTGTTTGCGCATATAACATGCTGATGGGGAGAGAAAGCAGCAAAAGAAGCAGGACGGGCCTGTATATCGTTAAGCTCGCAGACTTTTGCTGTGTCACAGTTAGGTTTAGCGGCTTTGTCTCAGGTAGTTTCAATGCAGCGATCAGAAAGTAGATAAACAATGCTGCAGCATCTAATGCAAATATCCACACGGGGTTATGATTGTACAGCAGAATCCCCACTAGCGGCCCTGCCGTCAGGCCCGCCGAATAGATCGCATCGATGACCGCAAACACTTCCGAACGCCTGCTTTCCGGCGTGCTTTCAGCGATTTGGGCGCGGGAAGCGGGAATGTACAACGATCTTCCGATGCCATTCATGACATAGAGAATAGCGAAAACATACGCATGCTCAGCAAATACAAACCCTGTCATTGCCGCTGATTGAAGAAGCAATGCGGTCAAAATCGCTGTGCGCCGCCCAAGCTGGTCCGTCATCCGTCCGGCAGCGAGCGTCAGGAAAAGATCAGCAAATGGCTGAAGGCTGATGATCAGCATTGGCATCATGACATTGCCGTTTAATTGTTCATGCAGATACAGCACCATAAAAGGTCCCATCATTGCACCTGTCAGGCTTGTCAGCATTTCGCCGAAAAAGCGGAGCCAAACGGGAGCGGTATATCTTGATTTAATAGATTGAAAGCTGGTCAGCATGTGATCGCCGCCTTTCGGTGTTTGTTATAGTAGTAGTGTATAGAAGGGACGGCGACCCAAAAAGTGAAGAAATGAAGAGATAAAAGTTCCCCTTTTGTCGGGAGGTGCGGGGATTGAAGCTAATTGAGCACTACGTGGCGCTTGTAAAAACAGGACGGGCTGAGTATGGGCAAATGAACGAAATGACGCTCACTGAGATTGCCGACTGTTTATTTTGTACGGAAAGAAATGCAAAGCTCATTTTACATAAGCTGGAGAACAGCAATTGGATTATTTGGGAAAGCGGGGCGGGGCGCGGCCGCAAATCTAAAATCGCGTTTCTTCGGAGGCCTGAGGAACTGCTTCTTCAAACTGCCAAGGAATATACCATGGCTGGAAAGCTTAAAAAGGCAAAGGAACTGCTTCAGCAGTATCAGTCCGCGTTTCCGGAGCTTCAAAACGAATATGGTATGTGGTTTTCTGAGGTATTTGGTTTTGTGACAGAGTCCGGTCGGGATGGAGAAAAGGATGTTCTCCGGCTGTTCATCTCCCCCGAATCTGTCAGCAGTTTTGATCCATGCCAAATATTTTTGCGGTCTGAGGGCCATTTCGTCAAACAGATATATGATACACTGCTCACGTTTGATCCGGATATGCAGGAGCCGAAGCCTCATTTGGTTCATGGATGGGAAGAGGACGGAAAAAAACGGTGGAGATTTTTTCTTCGAAAAGGTGTGTCGTTTCATAATAGGCAGCTGCTGACATCGCGGGACGTAGCGTTTACGTTTCAGCGCTTTTTGGAACTGGCTGACAACCCGTATAAATGGCTGCTGCACGGAGTGAAACAAGTCTTAGAAAAGGGCCCTTATTGTGTGGAGATCATACTCGATAAGCCGAATGAGTTTTTGCCGTATGCTCTTTGTGATGAACGGCTGTCCATATTGTCGGCAGAACAGGGCGGCGGGATCAATGGAACAGGGCCTTTTCGGGTGAATCAGCATAACGGCTGGATGCTTGTGCTTGAAGCCTATGAGCGCTACTTCAAGGGGCGCCCCTATTTGGATCGCGTGGAGTTTGTGTTTTCTGAACAAGCTGGTGAGATGAACGGATTTACCATTCAAGAAAAACAAACATGTCCTGAGCAGCAAACTATTTTTGATGAGCGGCATGTCCAGTATTTGTCGCTCAATCTGAAAAAGAAGGGGCCTCTTCAGCACCGAAGCTTTAGAAAAGCGCTCCGGCTGTTGATTTCTTCTGAACGGCTCGTTCGTGAAGCGGGAGGGCACCGAAGAATCCCGGTTACGTCCTTTTGGCATTCGAGTTCTTTTGAGTGGGAGGGCGTTTCGCCATCTGAATTGTTGAAGAAAAGCGGATACGAGGGCGAAACAATGGTGCTGTATACCTTTTCGGAAACGGATCATCGTGAGGACGCCGAATGGATTCAAAATATGTGCGCCCAACACGGTATCAGGCTTACACTTCAATTCTGTGATGCTGATGATCTGCGACGGCCGGAAGTCGTGCAGATGGCGGATATCATTCATGACAGTGCGACGTTTTATCAAGACAGCGAGTTTGGTTTTTTGCATTTGCTGCTGTCGGAAAACAGTTTCTTGAGGCAGCATCTATCTAAAAAGCTGATACAATTCTGCTCGGGAATGATGGAGCGGATGTTTTCCATGCCTGACCGCTGTTCGAGAATGAATATCCTGCGTGACATTGACCGTCAGCTTATACAGGAGCTGAATGCGATTCCGCTGTATCAAAATGTGCTTCGGGTGACATCAAGTAACAATGTAAAAGGCCTGGTGCTTGATGAAGAGGGATGGATTGATTTGTACTCCGTGTGGCTGTCCAAATAAAAAAGGGTTCAATGATTGAACCCTCTACGTCTTTTAAGACGCCGCCATGCTGCGGCATTGTTCAGCGCAGGCGAAGCAGGCTTTCGCACATGCTTGGCAATGATCGTGATCATGCTTTTCGCATTCAGTGCCGCACGCTTCACAAATATCGGCGCAAAGTGCACAAATTTCTTTCAAAAACGGGCTGTCGGTTTGCATGGCTTTGACTGCCAGCGCGCAAATATCTGCGCATTCCCTGTCAAGCCGGATGCAGCCGCTGAGATCGTGCTGCGCGCTTTCTTCCAGGCATTTTGTAAAACAATGATTGCAAGCCTCCATACAATCAATGCAAGCCTCAATACAAGCTTCTGAATATTGCTCCATGGTTGATTCCCCCTGTATGGCCGTGTATGGTTTTATGTTTCCCGTCTGCATTTGAAAAAAACGGAGGAATGTGTTTTTAGCTGAGTAGATATGTACATATACCCTAAAACGGGCATATCTAACGTTTGGCCAGATAGTATAGGAACCAGACAGCGTGATTTTGTTCATCACGTGCGGCGCGCGTAAAGACGCCTTTCGCTTTTAAGTTTGACGTTTCCTCCGCTGCACGCAAGTAAAAGTCGACGGTTTCTTGTTCATCTTTAAATGCGGCGTCCAGTCCTCTCGTGAAATTGTCCGGGCACTCTTCCGTTTGTTTCGGCATGATGTGCTTGCCGGTAATCGATCCGTACAGTGTGGAAAATTCACGAAGGTGGCGGATCTCGTCACGTCTGATTTCTTCAATCTGTTTTCTGACTTCATCGCGGTCGGCTAGTTCGGCAAGCCTGCGGTAGCATTGAATTGCACTGAATTCTCCGTTGATGGCCTTCTGCAAATTTCGAATCAAAACAGGATCTTCCCGGTATGGCACCGGATAGGGATAGTAACTGTAATGCAAGAGGATTCAACTCCATTCCTAGGAATTGGGCTTCTGTAAAAGTATATGTTGGGCAAGGAGAGATGTGCGGGGATAATCAGCTTTTTATATGTGAAAAGGCCGTTTTTACCAATAGATCAGATTGGTCATTTTCGTCAACATTCGATAAAATATATAAAGATAAAAAGAGAGGGGTCTTCTAATTTGGGAGCAGAGTTTTTAGTAGGCAGGTCCGGGAGTGGAAAAACGAAGCTGATCATCAACAGCATTCAGGATGAATTGCGCCGGGCTCCATTCGGGAAGCCGATCATTTTTCTAGTCCCGGATCAAATGACGTTTTTAATGGAATATGAGCTTGCTAAAACGCCAGATATGGGCGGGATGATACGCGCTCAAGTGTTCAGCTTTTCACGATTGGCCTGGCGCGTCCTTCAGCACACGGGAGGAATGAGCAGGCCGTTTCTGACGAGCACCGGCGTACAAATGCTCCTGCGCAAGCTCATTGAGGAGCATAAACAGGAGTTCAAAGTCTATCAAAAAGCGAGTGATAAAAGCGGGTTTACCGCACAGGTTGAGCGGATGCTGACAGAGTTTAAGCGCTATTGTCTGGAACCGGAGGATATCCGCCGGATGGCTGAAAGTGGAACGGCTTCCGAGTATCGCGGAGAACGTGTTTTATCTGAAAAGCTCCATGACTTATCGATTCTATATCAGCAAATGGAAAAAAGCCTCGCGGATCAATATCTTCATTCTGAGGATTATTTGACATTGCTGGCAGAGCATATCCCTCTTGCGGAAGATATAAAAGGCGCCCATATCTATGTGGATGGCTTTTATCAGTTTACACCGCAGGAGTTCAGGGTATTGGAGCAGCTTATGGTTCATGCGGAGCATATCACGTTTTCGCTCACAGCGGACAAGCCGTCATATGAGCGGGAGCCGCATGAACTGGAATTGTTCAGAATGACGGGGAAAACCTATTACCGCCTGCATCAGAAGGCGAAGGAACTGAATTTGGACATTACGTATAAAGAGCTGAGCGGGACTGAGCGGCATATAGAGACGCCGGAATTGGCCCATCTAGAGGCGCAGTATGAAGCGCGTCCGGCCGTTCCATACGCAGAAAAACAAGAAGCCCTTACTGTGATGCAGGCCGCAAACAGACGAGCTGAGCTGGAAGGCATTGCCCGGGAAATTCACGCCCTAGTCAGAGAGAAAGGATATCGCTATAAGGATGTAGCAATTCTTACGCGCCAGCCGGAAGACTACAAGGATATGGTCAAGGAAGTTTTCGCAGATTACGAAATTCCTTATTTCATTGACGGAAAAGCATCTATGCTGAACCATCCGTTAATCGAATTTATCCGGTCAAGCCTTGATGTTCTGAAAGGGAATTGGCGTTATGAAGCGGTGTTTCGCTGTGTGAAAACCGAACTGCTATTCCCGCTCAATGAACCGAAGGCCAAAGTGAGAGAACAGGTCGATCAGCTCGAAAATTACTGTATCGCCTATGGTATCAAAGGCGACCGCTGGACAAAGGGCGACCGGTTCCAATACAGGCGTTTTGTGTCATTGGATGATGATTTTGCGCAGACTGATCAGGAAATCGAAATGGAAAACATGTTGAATGACACCCGCGACTGGATTGTTCCGCCGCTTTTTCAGCTTCAAAAACGCATGAAAAAAGCGAAGACGGTTCAAGAGAAGGCAGAGGCGCTCTATCGTTATTTAGAAGAGACGGATGTGCCGCTGAAGCTGGATCAGGAAAGGCAGCGTGCTGAGGAAGACGGCAGAATCATTGAAGCGCAGCAGCATCAGCAGGCGTGGGACGCAGTCATTCAGCTGCTTGAGGAGTTTGTTGAAATGATGGGAGATGATGAGATTTCTCTTGATTTGTTTCAGCAAATGATAGAAGCCGGCGCGGAGTCGCTTACATTTTCGCTTATTCCGCCTGCGCTTGACCAGGTGTTTGTCGGCAATATGGATTTGTCCAGAATGTATGGCACCTCCTGCACCTTTGTGCTTGGGGCAAACGACGGCGTTCTGCCGGCACGCCCTGATGAAAACGGGGTCCTGTCGGATGATGACCGGGAATGGCTGAAAACGATTGGGGTTGAGCTCTCCTCAGGCGGACGGGAGCGTTTGCTTGATGAGCACTTCCTGATCTACATGGCGTTTTCAAGTCCGTCTGACCGGCTTTATGTATCGTATCCGATTGCTGATGCGGAAGGAAAAACGCTTTTGCCGTCGATGATCGTTAAGCGGCTGGAAGAACTGTTTCCGCATCATAAGGAGCGCCTGTTAACAAATGAACCTGAACAGGTCAGCGATGAGGAACAGCTGATGTATGTCGTCAATAAAAGCGTGGCACAGTCCTTTACCGCGAGCCAGCTCAGGTTATGGACGCGGGAATACGACATCAGCGACGTCTGGTGGAGCACGTACAATGTGCTGATGAGTGAGCCGGACAGGCTGCAATCGAAAAAGCTGTTCTCAAGCCTGTTTTTCCGGAATGAAGTGAAGCAGCTTGAACGCAGTGTGTCAAGACAGCTCTATGGTGAACGCATTCAGGGCAGTGTATCGAGAATGGAAACCTTTAACGCATGCCCGTTTTCCCATTTTGCGTCACACGGGCTGCAACTGAAGGAACGGCAATTCTTCAAGCTTGAAGCACCGGATATCGGCCAGCTGTTTCATTCCAGCTTAAAGCTGATTTCAGACAGGCTGCGTGAGCAAAAGCTGGATTGGCGCGATTTAACGAAAGAGCAGTGCGAGCTGTTTTCCTATGATGCGGTAGAGCGGCTGGCACCGAAACTTCAAAAGGAAATTTTGCTCAGCTCAAACCGGCATTATTATGTGAAGGAAAAACTGCAAAAAATTGTGACACGTGTGTCCGGCATTTTAAGCGAGCATGCGAAAGCGAGCGGATTCGTACCGATCGGGCTTGAACTGGGCTTTGGAGGAAAAGGGCCGCTTCCGCCGCTGACCTTTCAACTGAAAAACGGCTGTACGATGGAACTCGTCGGGCGAATTGACCGTGTTGATAAGGCTGAAAGCTCAAAAGGCCTGCTCCTCAGGATTGTCGATTATAAATCAAGTGACAAAGGCCTTGACTTAGCGGAGGTATATTACGGATTGGCGCTGCAAATGCTGACGTACCTTGATTTATCGATTACACATTCAGCTGACTGGCTCGGAATGAGGGCAACGCCAGCCGGAGTGCTGTATTTCCATATTCATGACCCGATGATTCAATCTAATCTCCCGCTCGGGCTTGGCGAGATTGAACAGGAGATCTTTAAGAAATTTAAAATGAAGGGCCTGCTCCTCGGCGATCAGGAAGTGGTTCGCCTCATGGATACAACCCTTCAAGAGGGACGGTCAAATATCATCAACGCCGGCCTGAAAAAAGACGGCTCTCTCAGATCAGACTCGGCAGCAGTCGGTGAAAAGGAATTTGATCTTTTGACAAAGCATGTGCGCCGTACCTTCCAAGAAGCAGGCGAACAAATTACCGATGGACGCGTATCCATTGAGCCGTACAAAATGAAGAACAAGACGCCGTGCACATATTGTGCGTTCAAATCAGTGTGCCAATTTGATGAATCACTAGAGGAAAACGAGTATCGCCCATTAAAAGCTGAAAAAGACAAGACGATACTTGAGTGGATAAAAAAGGAGGCGGAAGGCAATGAACATTCCTAAACCGGCAGACAGCACATGGACAGATGACCAATGGAATGCCATTGTTTCAACCGGCCAGGATATTCTCGTGGCAGCGGCTGCGGGCTCTGGTAAAACCGCTGTGCTCGTTGAACGAATGATTCGGAAAATCACCGCGGAGGAAAACCCGATTGATGTAGACCGCCTTCTCGTTGTGACATTTACAAACGCCTCAGCGGCAGAGATGAAGCACCGAATTGCGGATGCCTTGGAAAAAGAGCTTGTACAGCGCCCCGGCTCGCTGCATATCAGACGCCAGCTTTCTCTTTTGAATCGGGCCAGCATTTCGACGCTTCATTCCTTTTGCCTGCAAGTGCTGAAGAAATATTACTACTTGATCGATCTTGATCCGGGCTTTCGGATAGCTGATCAGACGGAAGGCGAGCTGCTGGGAGATGAAGTGCTTGACGAGCTGTTTGAAGACGAATACGCAAAGGGCGAAAAGGCGTTTTTTGAGCTTGTTGACCGCTACACGACAGACCGGCACGATCTGGATCTGCAATTTCTCGTTAAACAGGTGTACGAGTATTCCCGATCCCATCCCAACCCGGAGACGTGGCTGGAAAGCTTTGTTCATTTGTATGATGTATCAGAAAAGAGCGACATCGAGGAGCTGCCGTTTTATCAATATGTCAAAGAGGATATTGTAATGGTGCTTAACGGGGCGAAGGAAAAGCTCTTGCGTGCGCTTGAGCTGACGAAAGCGCCGGGCGGCCCGGCGCCGCGTGCTGAAAATTTTCTTGATGATCTTGCGCAGATTGATGAACTGATTCAGCATCAGGACGATTTTAGTGAACTATATCATCGTGTGCCCGCCGTCTCTTTTAAGCGTGCCAAAGCAGTAAAAGGGGATGAGTTCGATCCAGCGCTCCTTGATGAGGCGACAGATTTGAGAAATGGCGCAAAAAAACTGCTTGAAAAGCTCAAAACCGACTACTTTACGCGAAGTCCTGAACAGCACTTGAAAAGCTTAGCAGAGATGAAGCCTGTCATTGAAACGCTCGTACAGCTTGTCATCAGCTATGGAAAACGATTCGAAGCTGCGAAACAGGAAAAATCAATCATCGATTTTTCTGATTTGGAGCATTACTGTTTAGCGATTTTGACAGCTGAGAATGACAAAGGTGAACATGAGCCGAGCGAGGCTGCAAGGTTTTATCAGGAACAGTTTCATGAGGTGCTCGTTGACGAATATCAAGATACCAACCTCGTGCAGGAATCGATTCTGCAGCTCGTCACAAGCGGGCCGGAGGAGACTGGCAACCTGTTTATGGTAGGAGATGTCAAACAGTCGATTTATCGATTCAGGCTTGCGGAGCCGCTTCTTTTCCTCTCAAAATACAAACGGTTTACAGAGAGCGGAGATGGCACGGGGCGGAAAATCGACTTAAATAAAAATTTCCGAAGCCGGGCTGATATTTTAGACAGCACAAACTTTTTATTTAAACAGCTGATGGGCGGAAAAATCGGTGAGGTCGATTATGACGAGCAGGCTGAGCTGAAGCTTGGTGCGGCGTATCCGGACAATGACGAGACGGAAACGGAGCTGCTGCTGATCGACAACGCAGAAGATACGGATGCAAACGAGGAAGCAGAAGAGCTTGAAACCGTGCAGTTCGAGGCCAAAGCCATCGCTAAGGAAATTCGCAAGCTGATTTCATCGCCATTTAAGGTGTATGACGGAAAAATGAAAACACATCGCAATATTCAATACCGAGATATTGTGATTTTGCTCCGCTCCATGCCGTGGGCTCCGCAAATCATGGAGGAGCTGAGAGCACAGGGCATACCGGTTTACGCCAATTTAACGTCAGGTTATTTCGAAGCGGTCGAAGTCGCCGTCGCGCTTTCTGTGCTGAAGGTAATCGATAATCCGTATCAGGATATACCGCTTGCCTCTGTGCTGCGTTCACCGATTGTCGGAGCAGATGAAAACGAGCTGTCTTTGATCCGGCTTGAAAATAAAAAAGCGCCGTACTATGAGGCGATGAAAGACTACCTGGCTGCTGGTGACCGGAACGATGAGCTTTATCAAAAGCTGTTTACGTTTTACGGACATCTGCAAAAATGGCGCGTCTTTTCGAAAAACCACTCAGTATCTGAGCTGATTTGGGAAGTATACCGCGACACGAAATACATGGACTATGTCGGCGGGATGCCGGGCGGAAAACAGCGCCAGGCCAATTTGCGTGTTCTTTATGACAGGGCGCGTCAATATGAATCAACGGCTTTTCGCGGCTTGTTCCGTTTCCTGCGGTTTATCGAACGCATGCAGGAGCGGGGCGATGATCTTGGTACGGCGAGAGCGCTCAGCGAGCAGGAGGATGTTGTCCGCTTAATGACGATCCACAGCAGCAAAGGACTCGAGTTTCCAGTCGTGTTTGCAGCGGGTCTCGGCCGGAATTTCAACATGATGGATTTAAATAAATCGTACCTGCTGGACAAGGAGCTCGGATTCGGCACCAAGTATATTCATCCGCAATTGCGCATCAGCTACCCGACGCTGCCTCTCATTGCGATGAAGAAAAAAATGCGCAGGGAGCTGCTGTCAGAGGAATTGCGTGTTCTCTATGTTGCATTAACGAGAGCGAAGGAAAAGCTGTTTCTGATTGGCTCGTGCAAGGATCATCAGAAACAGCTCGCAAAATGGCAGGCATCCGCGTCCCAAACTGATTGGCTTCTTCCGGAATTTGACCGCTATCAGGCGAAAACGTATTTAGATTTCATCGGACCGGCTCTTGCCAGACATAGAGAATTGGAGGCTTTGGCTGGAAACGGTGCACCAGCACACGCTGATATCTCAGGCCATCCGGCTCGTTTTGCCATTCAAATGATTCATTCCTATGATTTGCTTGATGATGATTTGGAAGAAAGAATGGAAGAAAAAAGCGAACGTCTGGAAGCGATCCGCCGAGGTGAACCAGTTCCCGGCTCGTTTGCGTTTGATGAAAAAGCCCGCGAGCAGCTGAACTGGACCTACCCGCATCAAGAGGTGACACAAATTCGGACAAAGCAGTCGGTTTCTGAGATCAAGAGAAAAAGAGAGTACGAGGATGAATACAGCGGCAGGGCCCCTGTAAAACCGGCTGACGGAAGCATTCTGTACAGACGTCCCGCTTTTATGATGAAAAAAGGCCTGACAGCGGCAGAGAAAGGAACTGCCATGCATACGGTGATGCAGCATATCCCGTTGTCACATGTGCCGTCGATAGAAGAAGCTGAGCAGACGGTTCAAAGGCTTTATGAAAAAGAGCTGCTCACTGAAGAACAAAAAGACGCTATTGATATAGAAGAAATCGTGCAATTTTTCCATACAGAAATTGGGGGACAGCTGATCGGTGCTAAATGGAAGGACCGGGAAATACCTTTCAGCTTAGCGCTCCCGGCTAAGGAGATCTATCCTGATGCAGAGGAGGCGGATGAGCCGCTTTTAGTGCAGGGTATCATTGACTGTCTCTATGAAACTGAGGACGGATTATATTTATTGGATTATAAGTCGGACCGGATTGAGGGCAAATTCCAACACGGATTTGAAGGAGCGGCCCCGATCTTGAAGAAACGATACGATACCCAAATTCAGCTGTACACGAAGGCAGTTGAGCAAATTGCAAAAACAAAGGTAAAGGGATGTGCGCTTTATTTCTTTGACGGGGGGCACATTCTCACATTATAGCGAGATCCATAAGCTCCGGGATTTCAGGCGGAGCGGATCTCGTTTTCTATATAAAAGAGAGGTGAAAGCATTTGCGGATTTTACATACAGCTGACTGGCATCTTGGAAAAACGCTTGAAGGAAGAAGCAGGCTGAGTGAGCAGGCCGATGTGCTGGATGAAATGAATACGATTGTAAAGGATGAGCAGATCGATGCCATTGTAATGGCGGGAGATGCGTTTGACACCGTGAACCCGCCGGCTTTAGCTGAGCAGCTGTTTTATGAAAGCCTGTCTGCGCTCAGTGACAGAGGAAAGCGCCCGATCGTTGTCATTGCCGGAAACCACGATAATCCTGACCGTTTGTCCGCCGCTTCACCGCTGACACATGAAAACGGCATTTATTTAATCGGTTATCCGACAACAGAGCCGATTCATATTGAAGTGCCTTCAGCAGGGGAGCTTTTGGCGGTTGGAGCGCTGGCGTACCCATCAGAAGCGCGGTTGAATGAAGTGCTATCCGATACGTTTGATGAAAAGCTGCTCCGTGATCATTATGACGTAAAAATCAGGCAGGCGTTTGAGCATATGACAAGCAGGTTCCGGAACGATGCAGTGAAGATTGCCGCCAGCCATATTTATGTGGCGGGCGGAAACCAAACTGATTCAGAGCGGCCGATTGAAGTCGGTGGTGCATACACGGTGGCTGCTGAAAGCCTGCCGGCAGATGCCGCTTACGTCGCGCTCGGCCATTTGCATCGCCCGCAAACGATCAAGCGGGCGAGGACGCTTGCACGTTATTCAGGATCTCCGCTCGCCTACAGCTTTTCTGAAGCAGGCTACGCAAAATCAGTGACGATTGTGGACGCAAAGCCGGGGGAAGAGGCCACTTGGCAAGAGGTGTTATTATCAAGCGGCAAGCCCCTTGTGAAGTGGAAAGCGGCAAATGGATTAAGTGAGGTGTACAGCTGGCTGGATGAAGGAAGAGATCAGAATGCTTGGATTGACCTGGAAATCCGTGTCGCGGACCAGCTGTCACTTGAAGAGATTCACAGGCTGCGGAAGGCGCACCCAGGCTTTATCCATATCAGGCCGGTTTTTGAAGAACAGAACAAAGACCGGGAACGGATCGAGGTTAAGCATGTATCCATCGAAGACCGGTTTAAGAAATTTTATGAAAAACAAACTGGCGGCGCGGTGCCGGATGAAGAAATGGTGAAGCTGTTTTTAGAGCTTGCATCAGGCGTTGAAGAGGAGGATGCGAAATGAAGCCGATCGCCTTAAGCATTAAGGGGCTCCACAGCTTTAGAGAGGAGCAGACGATAGATTTTGAAGGCCTGTCCGGTGCTGGTGTTTTCGGTATTTTCGGGCCGACAGGAAGCGGTAAATCCTCTATTCTTGATGCAATGACGCTTGCTTTATACGGAAAGGTGGAACGGGCGGCGAATAATACGCACGGAATCTTAAATCATGCCGAAGACACGCTGTCTGTTTCCTTTACCTTTGCGCTTCAGACGAATCACCAAATCTCATACAAAGTCGAGCGTGTGTTTAAGAGAACGGATGAAATGAAGGTGAAAACGGCACTTTGCCGCTTTATCGAAATCAAGGACGAGCATACGGTGCTGGCTGATAAAGCCAGCGAAGTGAATAAAAGAGTGGAGGAGCTCTTGGGGCTGACGATCGACGATTTTACGAGAGCGGTGGTGCTGCCCCAAGGGAAATTTGCTGAATTCCTGTCTTTAAAAGGGGCAGAGCGCAGGCATATGCTTCAGCGTTTATTTAATTTGGAGCAATATGGAGACAGGCTTGTGAAAAAGCTGAGACGGCAGGCGCAGGAAGCCAATGCGAGAAAAAATGAAATGCTTGCTGAACAGTCGGGTCTTGGTGAGGCGAGTTCAGAGGCAGTTGAGCAGGCTGAAAAGGCTCTCGAACAAGCTGAAGCCCGGCTGGAAGCGATGAGGAAGAACCGTGATCAGGCGAAGGAGCGGTTTACAGAGCATCAGGAGATTTGGAATGTCCAAAAGGAACAATCCGCTTATGAACAAGAGAAAAAACGTCTTGCGGAAGAACAGCCGCATGTAGACATTATGCAAAAACGCCTGCTGGAAGCAGAAACAGCCGCCGCTCTTAA
Source organism: Bacillus sp. FMQ74 (assembly GCF_001875785.1). Lineage (NCBI taxonomy): Bacteria > Bacillati > Bacillota > Bacilli > Caryophanales > Bacillaceae > Bacillus > Bacillus sp. FMQ74. The sequence continues at coordinate 188,508 of NZ_MOEO01000001.1, forward strand.
GCCCTATGCGGACCGGTACACAGAAGCGGTCCAGCATGAGGCGAAAGCTGAAAAGGAACAAACGCTAGCCCGCAAGGATTTAGAAGAACGGACTGCTTTCTATCAGCAAAAACATGAAGAATATGAAGCGTGGCGCCAGCATAAAAGCGAGAAAGAACCTGAGCTTTTAACTAAGCAGGAACAGCTTTCACGCTTGCAGGAAATCGAAATGAAACTGAGTGAGGCCAAGCAAGAGGAAGAGCGCAAAAAGGCTGAACTCCGGCAGAAAGAAGAGGCTCTTCAATCTGTCATGAATGAATTGGAGACGGTAACAGACCGCCTGACACGAGGGCAAAATAGACAGACGGAATTGAAGCAGCAGCTCAAATCCCTGCAGGTGACATCCGATGAGCGAAGAAGCTGTCAGCAGGCCGCAGAAATGGCATTGCACATCAGGCAAACTGAAGAGCAAATCAAAAAAGAGAAAAATCGAAGTGACGAATTGAACCTCGCGCTCCAGAAGATGAATGAAGAGAAGAATACACTTGTTCAAAGGACGGAAGCGGAAGAAAACAACATCATTCAGGCATATGAGGCTGTACAAACCGTGTACCATTTGGTGTGCGAGACGGAACGCTCATTAACACGTATGACTGAAGAGGCTAGAAAGAATCAACATACGCTTCACTTACAGCGTGAAAAAGCAAGGATGGCACTGCTGACAAAAGAGTTAGCCCAAAAGCTGACCGCCGGGAAGCCTTGCCCGGTCTGCGGTTCAACCGATCATGATCCATCCGCGTCAGTACATGAAACATATGAAGCCGACAGCCATCTTGAAGAGGACATCAAACGGACAGATGTGTTATTGACAGAAGCTGCAACTCTTAGCCAAGAGATTCTTTCAGCCAAAATTACGCTTGAAGAACAGTCCGCACGCTTTATTGAACAGTGTCCGTTTTTGCAGACCAGTCAAGCGCAGAACCTTGAAGCGGCGGCTTCCTTCGAGAATCAGCCGGTGTATGAAGCATTTGAAACTGCCAAATTTGAATGGAAACGAATCAAGCAGGACATTCTTTCTGTTAAAACACGCATGGCACAAATCATCGGCGCCTATCAGGAGTCTTTAAAAAAGGCCGAGCATCTTAATGAAAAAATCGGTTTTGAAAAAAGAGAGGCAGACCGTATTGAAAGCATCATCACCGAGCTTCAAACCTCATTGGACAGCCGTCTGAACATGTTTAAAGAAGCATTTCAGGATCAATCTGTGGACGAAGCAGAAAAATGGCAGCAAGCCATTGAAGAAAAGGACCGGGCTGCAGAAGAATGTGAAAAACGAATTGAGAAGAGTATCGCGTTTCTTGCTGAGCATGAAGCACAAAAGGAAAAACTGCGGGAATCGGGACACCGGCTTGAACGGGAAAACCTGGAGCTTCATTATGCCGCTGAACGCATCAAGAGCGTGATAGCTGATTATGAGAACGAACTTGGAGATTATGCAAAAGGAGATTCCATTCAAGTCAAACTCCGCTCTGTCCAGCAGGATCTAAGGCTGTTAAAGGAAAAAGAACAATCTTTATATGAAGAACTGCAAAGCGCCCAAATGAAGCTCAATCAGGCGAAAAGCCGCGCTTCGGCAAGCGAGCTCACTCTTCAAGAGGCGAAGGGGAGATTGGAAAAAGCAAAAGCTGCTTGGCTTGAGCATGCCAAAAACACCTGCTTTACCCGAACTGAGGAGGTTGAACAAAGTCTCATTCCAGCCGATGAACTTGAAAAGATGAAAACCGGCATAGACCAGTTTATGGATAAACTGAAGCAAAATGCTGCAAACTTAAAACGAGTAGCAGAGATACTTGACGGCAGAGCGTTATCAGAGAGCGAATGGAACGAAACCGTTGCAGCATTACAAAAAGCTGAGGACGCATTTGGCGCTGCTATAGAGGAAAAAGGCGCGGCTGCGAAAGCACTGGCCGTCATTCGCGACCATCATAAACGATTTAAAGAAATTGAAGCGGAACTGAAAAAATGGCAGACACATATCGACAGGCTGGACAAGCTGCAAGCTGTGTTTAAAGGCAATACCTTCGTCGAATTTTTAGCTGAGGAGCAGCTTGAAAGCGTTGCGAGGGACGCCTCAGCAAGACTTGGCATGCTGACGAGACAGCGCTATGCCATCGAAGTAGATTCAGAGGGCGGATTCGTGATGCGGGATGATGCGAACGGAGGCGTAAGACGACCGGTATCCAGCTTGTCTGGAGGAGAGACCTTCCTCACTTCGTTATCACTTGCTCTTGCGCTGTCTGCGCAGATCCAGCTTCGCGGAGAATACCCGCTCCAGTTCTTTTTCTTAGATGAAGGATTCGGCACACTGGATCAAGATCTGCTTGATACGGTTGTAACGGCCTTGGAAAAACTTCAGTCAGACAATCTGGCTGTCGGTGTCATCAGCCATGTGCAGGAACTGCGTGCACGGCTTCCGAAAAAACTGATCGTCCATCCGGCTGAACCGAGCGGCCGCGGTACAAGGGTATCACTTGAGTTGATGTAAAGGGGGAGCTGATATGGCAAAGCAGACTGCCGGAATATGTGAGCTATGCGGCCGGAGCGATGTCCAGCTGACAGAGCACCATCTCATACCAAAAGAAGAAGGCGGAACGTTTTTGCCGACAGCGATGCTCTGTATACCTTGCCATAAACAAATTCATGCCTTATATACCAATCAAGAGATCGCTGTACGCTTAAACGGAATAGAAAAACTCAGAAGCGATCCAGAGCTCGCCCGGTTTGTCAAATGGATCAGAAAACAGCCGCCTGAAAAGCTGATCAAAACCAAGAAATCAAATGAGCGAAAAAAGAAAAAATGACTAAAAAGCAGCCCTCTCTTTGAAGAGCGGCTGCTTTTATCCGTTTCCAACCATATCCTGATCGTTGACATCGGGGTCTATATAATTTGTCGCGTTGACTGCGTTATTTAATAGAAGGAAATCTCCCGTGTTTCCTGCTCCCGAACCGAGCGCAGATTTTGAAGAGCTTTTCGGAGAAAGGTAAAAGGAATCACCAAAGTTTACGACTCCGCCCGATATGGAATTGATAGCTATAGGCCCGACAATTGCTGGCATAAACGACACCCTTTATCGAAGTCTCTGTTTATTATATGTTCTTGGCGGGCGATTGTGAGCGCGGAGACTGAATCTGTCTGATATGTTTGATTCTCGCATCACCGCGAATAAGCGAAGCTGATCCGGCATGTAAAACAGAAGAGGCTGAGACCCCTTGAATTTTGATGCTGCGAACATAAATAGCCGGCACCTCGTGGCAAAACGCGCTTTGTACACCTGTTTCGGGGATCGGCTTCACGGCCTGCTGCTGAAAAATCTGATACTCCTTTTTATTAAATGAACCTTCATTATGGTAAAACGTGGACAGAGAACGCTGCACAGCAAATACTTTTACACTCATATCGATTTCATTCGTGTCGCCAACTTGAAACACACTTGCGATCCCGAGAGAATTAAACTTAACTAGTCTGATGCGCGATATGCGTTTAAGCATTATTCTGGCGCAAGCGGAGCAAACGGCCCGATAATAAGAGATTCAGGCGGTGTATCAAAAATAGAAGACAGGTAGATCGATTCAGTGTCTCCAATGTGGAAAATAGAGGAACTGGATACACCGTTCATCCGGATGTCCCCGACTTCCAAGCTGCGGTTGATGACTGTAAAGATCATGCTTGCTCATCTCCTTTCATTTCGGATGGAATATGCTCCAGAAAGTGTTCTACAGCGCGGATCACATCACGCTTCACATGCTCAGCGATATGTTCTGCATATTGTGCAGGCGGTGTATGCTCTTCTTTTTTGATATGGGACATATAATAGTGGATTCGGCTGTCCATTTGTTTTCTGATGTCTTCAATGACATGGTGTCTGTTTGCATCGTCAAGTCTGCTGTCATATTGGTTTTCAAGCTGCTCCAAAATATCTGGGATTTCCTCGGTTAAGTACATGTCGACATTCTGGCGGACCTGCTGCATGAGCTGAGCGCTCTCTTCCTGCTGCATCATCCCGATTTGCGGTGTCGACTGGCTGACTTCAAAGTTTTGAACGCTGTTCGGATCAGTCGGATTTAAGCCGATATTCAAAGTCCCGTCGAGCCTTTCAATTTTCAGCTGATCAAATTTATACTCCACACGCTCAATGGTAGTGGCCGGCCGCTGTTTCATCGTATTCATTTCAGTTTGAATCTCTTTCAGCTGACGTTCGAGCTGCTGAATGTGAATCGCCTGCTGCTGAACAAAGGAATTCAAGTTTTGCAAGTAAGAGGAAACAGATTGATCATACATGTTCTTCACCTCTTTCATATGATTAACGGCCAGGAGGCTGGAGCGGGACCAATGAACCTGTGTCGGGTTCCTGCAGCTGGAGCGGTTGCCCTAAGCCAGAAACCTCTGGTGCCGGTTCTACATAGCTGCCCGTATTATACAAATTTGACAGAGACTTGATTGATCCGGCGCTCCCAATTTGCAGAATGGAGGAATTGCTGATTGATTCCAGCCGGAGATAGTTGATTTGAATGGTTTGATTAATATAGAAGTTCATGAGCCTCACTCCTTTTACGCATTGGCTACGATCGGCTGATCAACCGCATCATTGTCATACACATTCGTCGCGTTTTGATAATTCATCACCTTGAGGCTGTCGCCGGTATTAAAGCTGCCAGCACCGGCAAATGTTCTGACCTGAGCCTGAGGAGAAATCGTAATGCAGTCCCCGATGTGAACGACTCCGCTCGTACCAATCGCATTAATTTTAAACGCTCCGACAATGGCCGGCATACGAGCACATCCTTTGTTGAAAAATTTAAAAAAGACAGGTAAAGTGAAAATACAATTCTGATTTCAATTGGGCTATTCACGATAGCTTATGACAAACGCACATATGTGTGAGAGAAATTTAAAAGGGGACATATCGGCTCTGGATGAAAACGTTTTAATTTTTTGGGCCGTTATGTTTTGTGTATAAGTTGAGCGGAAATGCGGCGAAGGATGCCGCGATCCGCCAAGGGTCATTTTGGTTCATTTCTTTGGTGTTTTTGCGTGTAGAAATGCTTTTTGGAGTATGTCGTGCTACGGTATTCGATTTTTGGACGGGCACATTCTCGCCCTGAGGTTTATCCCAGAAGTGCTGAGCAAAAAGCGGAGTTACATGTGGTGTATTCGAATCGTTATCGAAAATGGTTTACATACGGGAGTTTTCAAGATATCCCGCAAACATCATTTCTTCTTTTATCCGGGTATTCAGCAGGATATCCAGCTCTTGGCTGCATCGAATCGTTTCCTTTGAATTCATGCCGTATTTTTGAGCTGTTTCAATTAGTGTGATTCTCATTTCTTCAATTTTACAGTTCATTACGCTATCTCCAATTCTAGATTTTATTTTGATATAAATAAAGGATATCGTTAGTATAACCTATTTTGGCTAAAAAGGTTGCCTTTCGTCAATTTGACTAAAAAAGCGACATTTTTTGCTGCGGCCTTTTTGAATGGAGAAAGGACTATAGTCTTGCTAAGTGTGCTTGTAAAAAGCCCTGCCGTTCCTCAATTTCTCTAAGTATGTTTGTCTGCTCCTTTTCGATCTGAAAGGGGATTTCTTTTAGAAAAGGATCATCAGCTGCTCTTTGACAAATGTCAAGATGCCATTCGCTGATGAAAGGAGACAATCGTTCAATAGTAAACGACCGGTTCAGCACGTTTTTCATTAATGTGTGATATTGCGATCGGAAGGCGGGTATGGAAAGAAGCCTAGACGAAAGCGTCTCTCCTTTTGCCAGAAGCGGGTCCTCATCATACCTTCCTTGAACGGCAAGCGATCTTGTCTCTATCGGGGAAACGTAAACCCGGCTGGATTCATTTAAACAAAATGTGTAATAAAAGCCTTGATTGGTGCAGGCATTGCCGATCAGCCACAAAAAAAACAGCTTGACATCCAGATACAATTTAATGCGTTCGGCCAATTCGTCATCTCCAGCTGTACGGATCAGTATGAAAAATTCATGCAAGAATGCGGAAGAATCATCGTTAAAAACGGATACTGGAATCCTTGGATCGGCGGTCTTCACTCCGTAACTCGTTCTACCGGCTGGCTGATGGTTCTTGATGTTCAAATAAATGCCTTCAGGCTGGCCATTGATGGTCAGGAAGCTGTACGAGGCAGCGGGAGCAGGTACGCCGATCTGGTCAAAAAAACAATAGGCGAGTCTGCGCCGCATCAAGGACGGATCACCCTGTTCCGCATTCAAAAAAAGTGTCCTTTCACCAAGCAGAGACTTTTCCCAGCTGATTTCATAGGATGCCTTTTCCGCTCTGTCACGCTGTGTGAGAAGAATGGGAGAAACAGATCGGTCTGTTACGAAAAGCCCCTTGGCAGTACCTTTCCTTTTCAGCTGCTCCCGGTGAAAAAATAAATGCACGCTCTCCATATTCTTTCCTCCTTCTCAAAACGACATTTGTATGATATGTACAGCAAGCCCGTCCTGAAACGAAATGAAAACGGATATGAGAAAAAGGGATTTCAGCATTCGACAGAGAATACATGAAGGAGCATACTGATTTAAAAGATGATGGAGGAATAACATGAAATTTGCGACAGGGGAACTTTACAACCGAATGTTTGTCGGCCTGATCATTGATGATGAGAAAATTATGGATTTGCAAAAGGCTGAAAAAAAACTGTTTGAACTCGAGACGATTCCGGGATCGCTGATTGAATGTATCGCAGAAGGGGATAAATTCGTTGCGCATGCAAGGCAGCTGGCCGAGTGGGCGAAGAAGCCGAATGATGAGCTTGGATCATTTATGTATTCATTATCTGAGGTGAAGCTCCATGCACCCATTCCGAAGCCATCAAAAAATATCATCTGCATCGGCAAAAACTACCGGGATCACGCGATTGAAATGGGAAGTGAGGCTGATATTCCGGAGTATCCGATGGTATTTACTAAATCGCCAGTAACGGTTACGGGGCATGGTGATATCGTCCAGAGCCATGAAGAGGTCACCTCTCAGCTTGATTATGAAGGAGAACTTGCTGTCGTGATCGGAAAAAGCGGAACCCGTATTTCAAAAGAAGACGCATATGACCATGTTTTCGGATATACGATTGTGAATGATATCACGGCGCGTGATCTGCAAAAAAGGCATAAGCAGTTTTTTATCGGAAAAAGCTTGGATACGACATGTCCGATGGGACCCGTGCTTGTACATAAATCAACGATCCAGGAGCCAGAGCGCCTCAAGGTTGAAACAAGAGTCAACGGCGAGCTGCGCCAATCCGGTTCGGCAAGCGATATGATCTTTTCCATTCCGGAATTAATTGAAACCCTCTCAAAGGGGATGACGCTTGAAGCGGGCGACATCATTGCCACCGGTACGCCGTCTGGTGTCGGCAAGGGGTTTACGCCTCCAAAATTCTTGCGGTCAGGTGACAAAATTGATATTACAATTGACCCGATCGGAACGCTGTCAAACCAAATTGGCTGAATAAAACTTGAGGGCGGACCTGGACCCGCCCGTTTTTTCTGACAATCATCTTTGTGGCAGAGGACAAGTTCATGGTACTATAAGTGGGGTAATTTATCTGATAGGGGGAACATATATGACACACCTACATATTACGACATGGGTGGTAGCGCTGATTCTGCTTTTCGTCAGCTACTCGCTGTATTCGTCAGGAAGTGCGAAGGGCGCAAAAATCACTCATATGATTCTGCGGTTATTCTATATCCTTATTATTTTGACAGGAGCGGAGCTGTTTGTCCGTTTCGCCAACTGGAACGGAGAATACGCCGGCAAAATGATTCTGGGCATTATCACCATCGGCCTGATGGAAATGCTCCTCATCCGCAAGAAAAAAGAAAAATCAACAGGGGGCCTGTGGATCGGCTTCGTCATTGTCCTTTTGCTGACAGTGCTGCTCGGTCTGCATTTGCCAATCGGTTTTCAATTGTTTTAATAGAAAAACCTATGAACCCGGCTCTTTGATAGAGTTGGGTTTTTTTATATTTATCCCCTTATATTCCAAATCATTTAAAATAACCTTAAAATTCCCTGTAAGCGGTATCTCGTCCTATGAAATTATGATACCTTCAAGGAGATTCATTATTTTGCAGGAGGGATAACATGAAACGCAGAAAATTCAGCTCGTTTGTGGCGGCAGTGCTTATTTTTGCGCTGATTTTCAGCCTGTTTTCTCCGGGAACCAAAGCCGCAGCGGCCGGAGCGATTGATCAGGCGGCTGCTCTGGAAATCGGCAAAGAGCAGACAGGCGCCATGAAGGAGCCGGAACAGGTGAAATGGTACAAAGTGACTCCGGGAAAGACGGATATTCAGAAAAACTCACATATGGCACTGACCGTAAAGAGTGATTCAGTACTGAATGTATCTGTATATCCAAGTAAGGAAAAAGCGCTTAAAGATGAAACGTTTGAGATGTACCGATCTTTCACAGCGGAGAATGGAAAAAGCGAAATCATTTTTCCATACGCGTGGAGCGGCCCTTACTATGTAAAAGTTGAATACCTCGGAGATGAAGAACCAGAGGACGGCGGAACGGCAAATGCAGCTGCGGAAGCCAAGTATACGATTGGGTATAAAGGCACCAAAAAACAGCCATCAGATTTAGAAGAGGAAGAAGCTTGTCCGGTTGAAATGAGTGTCGATCAGAAAAAATCTGGAAAAGGCATCCTGGATAAGCTGAGAGCGATTCGGGATGAGCAGCTGAGCCAAACAGCAGAAGGCAAAGAACTGACAAGCCTTTATTACAAAGCAGCACCGTTTATCGTTGCAAAGCTCGCACTCAATAAAACAGCAAGAAATGAAATCTATCAGGATCTTGTGACATTAAAGCCGTTATTTGACGATGTGTCAGAAAACGGAACGTCATCTTCATATAAGGTCACTGAAAAGGATCAAAAAGCGATCAATCGGCTATATGACAAAGCTTTACAGTCGGTACCATCTTTCCTTAAAGAGGAAATAAAGAAACAGGCGGATCGATTAAATATTAAGCAGCTGCAAGGCAAAACAGCAGGAACAATTTTAACTGAAAACAATATTGCAGCAAAAAGTGAAGTTCAGACAACAAAGGTTATTTTCAAGGTGAAGGATAATAAAAGCCTCTCATCCGTACATAACGAAATGAAGGGCTTTTCTGCAAGCGCGCAATCGAAAAAAGACATTTCTAATGTGAAAAAGGCAAAGAAACTGTTTGACAATCTGTATTCATTTGAACTGCCAAAAGATGAGAAACAGAACGGCACATATACAGCAAGCGCCAAACGGGTCAAAAGCGCTGCCACGACATTATCCAAGATGTCTAACGTAGAATTTGCGGAACCCGTACAGGAATACAAGAGTTTGGCAAACGATATTCAGTATCCTTACCAATGGCCGCTTAAAAACACTGGTGAAAACGGCGGTGTTAAAAACGCAGATGTAAAATACGAGCCTGCCAGCACATTGCTGTCCAAGCGCAAGCTTAACGATACACTCATTGCAGTAGTAGACACAGGCGTTGACAGCACGCTTGCCGATTTAAAAGGAAAAGTAAGAACCGATCTCGGACGCAATTTTGTCGGACGGAATAACAACGCAATGGATGATCAGGGACATGGAACGCATGTCGCAGGCATTATCGCCGCCCAAAGCGATAACGGCTATTCAATGACTGGATTGAACGCCAAAGCGAAAATTGTCCCTGTCAAAGTGCTTGATTCCACAGGCTCTGGAGATACTGAACAAATCGCACTCGGCATCAAATATGCTGCTGATAAAGGAGCAAAGGTAATTAATTTAAGTTTAGGCGGAGGCTACAGCCGCGTTCTTGAATTTGCTTTGAAATACGCAGCTGACAAAAATGTCTTGATTGCCGCAGCCAGCGGGAATGACGGAGCCAATTCCTTATCTTATCCTGCATCTTCTAAATATGTGATGTCTGTCGGCGCCACGAACCGCATGGATATGACCGCGGATTTTTCTAACTATGGAAAAGGTTTGGACATCTCTGCTCCAGGGTCTGATATCCCGAGCTTAGTGCCGAACGGAAATGTCACGTATATGAGCGGAACATCCATGGCGACGCCATATGCTGCCGCTGCTGCGGGACTGCTGTTTGCTCAAAATCCTAAGCTGAAAAGAACAGAAGTAGAGGATATGTTGAAAAAAACAGCAGATGATATTTCCTTTGAAAGTGTCGATGGCGAAGAAGAAGAGTTATATGACGATTATGGCGATCCGATTGAAATTCCGAAGACACCTGGAGTAGACTGGCACTCAGGCTACGGGCGTCTGAATGTCATGAAGGCTGTCAGCGCAGCTGATTTACAGCTCAAGGTCAACAAGCTGGAAAGCACTCAAACAGCTGTCAGAGGAAACGCGAAGGAAGGCACACTGATCGAGGTGATGAACGGCAAAAAGAAACTCGGCAGCGCCAAAGCCGGAAAAGACAATGCGTTCAAGGTTAATATCGCGACTCAAAAACAGGATCAAGTACTGTATGTGAAAGCAACAAAAGGCGATGCGAAAACATCGTATAAAGTTGTTGTCGTCAAAGGAAAACCTTCCGGCACACCGAAAATAAACGCGGTGAAATCGAAGGATACTGCAGTAAAAGGGAAGGCGAACAGCAAAGCGATGATCAGAGTGAAAAACAAATCAAAGAAAGTCATTGCTTCTGCCAAGGCTGACGCAAAAGGGGCGTTTTCGGTGAAAATCAAAAAACAAAAAGCCGGAACGGTGCTGTACGTCACGGCTGCGGATACAGATAAAAAAGAAAGCAAGGAAGTAAAAGTTGTCGTTGAAAAGTAAAACCAAAAAGCGGTGCTCGATGCACCGCTTTTTTATTTGCGCCCCCGTTTGACTGCTGAATACATGATGGATCGCTTTCCGTTTGAAGCCGTCCATTCAAACCGGTCTCCTGTCCCTTCGCTGCTGTAGTGATGCTGCATCGCGCACTGGGCGGTATCATTTGAAAAGTGATAAAAGGACACACCCTGTTCCTCCGAAGTATTTGAAAAGACCCCTTTATTATAAGAAAAGACGCAATCGAATACCGATAAGCCGAAGCTGTGCAAGTGCTGCAGAAATGCGAGAAAGGTTTCGTCGTCAAGCGAATCTAAAAGCGCCATAAGCGGCCGCTTGACTGATTTCTCATAGCGGATGCGTTCTCCCCCGGAAAGGGAGATGTTTTCTTCACCGCATGCCAGAACCAATTGATCCTGAAAGCCGGCTTGCTCCCACTTTCCTTTATGATGGACCCAGATTGGGCTGTGTTGGAGAGTGTCCGCCAAAAGTATATCACCTTCTCCGTTTTCGATTAAACAGATGCCGTCTTCGATGAGGATGGTGCCGTATTCCCATTTTCGTTCCTCTGTATATATCAATTGTTTGCGTTTCATGCATGCTGTCTCCTTTTTCTTCATTCCTCTCTTTTCTTTCCAATTCAAGCCTGTCCCATACAACTCTTTTATGGACAAATCAACTATCTGCCTATAGATGCATAAACTTACTAAGGTGCTGAAAGAAACGAAATTGTTACGATAGAAACGGGATTGGAGCTGATATCACATGTGTGGAATTACGGGTTGGGTCGATTTTAAAAAGCAGCTCGTCCAGGAAAAACAAACGATGAACAGAATGACAGACACTCTTTCCAAACGAGGGCCTGATGATTCTAACGTTTGGGGGGAGCACCATGTTTTATTCGGACATAAAAGACTTGCTGTTGTTGATATTGAAGGCGGACGCCAGCCGATGGCGTGCACCTATAAAGGGGATACGTACACCATTATTTACAATGGCGAGCTGTATAACACGGAAGATTTGCGCAAAGAATTGCGGGCGCGAGGCCATCAATTCGAGCGTACGTCAGATACCGAGGTGCTTCTGCACAGCTACATTGAATGGCAGGAAGACTGTGTCGACCATCTCAATGGCATATTCGCTTTCGCTGTGTGGGATGAAAAGCGTAATCTGCTGTTTGCCGCAAGAGACCGTCTCGGCGTAAAGCCGTTTTTTTACGCGAAGGAAGGCTCTTCATTTCTGTTCGGGTCGGAAATCAAAGCGATCCTCGCACACCCTGATATAAAAGCGCGAGTGGACAGAACGGGACTTTCTGAAATTTTCGGGCTTGGACCGTCCAGAACCCCGGGCACTGGCGTATTTAAAGGCATAAAAGAAATCCGTCCGGCTCACGCGCTGACGTTTTCCAAAGACGGGCTTACGATTTGGCGTTATTGGAATGTTGAAAGCGAAAGACATACGGACAGTTTTGATGACACGGTTGCCAATGTCAGATCATTGTTTCAAGACGCGGTGACACGGCAGCTTGTGTCGGATGTGCCGGTTTGTACGTTCCTATCAGGCGGTCTGGACTCAAGCGCGATTACAGCGATTGCGGCGGGCCATTTTGAAAAGGAAGGAAAAGCACCGCTTCATACTTATTCGATTGATTACGAAGAGAACGATAAATTTTTTCAAGCAAGCGCTTTTCAGCCGAATGATGACGGACCATGGATTGAAAAAATGACAGAGGCTTTCGGCACAACGCACCACAAATGTGTCATCAGCCAAAAGGATCTCGTTGATCATTTGGAGGAAGCTGTACTGGTCAAAGACTTGCCGGGAATGGCGGATGTCGACTCATCCCTGCTGTGGTTTTGCCGGGAAATCAAAAAGGACTTTGTCGTCAGCCTGTCGGGAGAGTGCGCGGATGAGATTTTCGGCGGGTATCCGTGGTTTCATATGGCTGACGTCGAGTCAGGCTTTCCATGGATGAGGTCGACAGAGGAGCGGATCAAGCTGCTTTCTGACTCATGGCAGAAAAAATTGAATCTTAAAGAATACGTAAATGCCAAATACGAAGAAACCTTGGCGGAAACGCCATTATTAGACGGAGAAACGGGTGTGGATAAAGCAAGAAGACAGCTGTTCTATTTAAATATGCTTTGGTTTATGACGAACCTTTTGGATCGGAAGGATCGCATGAGCATGGGGGCGAGCCTGGAGGTGCGGGTGCCGTTTGCCGATCACCGGCTTGTGGAATATGTTTGGAATATTCCGTGGGAAATGAAAATGCATGATAACCGGGAAAAAGGCATTTTGCGCAAAGCGCTTGAGGGCATTTTGCCTGATGACATTTTGTATCGCAAAAAAAGCCCGTACCCGAAAACGCATCACCCCGAATATACAAAAGGCGTCAGCGAATGGCTGAAAACGATCAGAAGCCAAAAGGACTCCGTGCTCCATACCTTGCTGGACAGAAAACAATTAGATCAGCTTTTAGAAACGGAAGGTTCCTCCTTCAAGGTTCCGTGGTTCGGGCAGCTCATGAAGGGACCGCAGCTTATCGCCCATCTTGCCCAAATTCATACATGGTTTGAAGCGTATCGAATTGATATTGATGAAGGATAAAGAAAAAGCCGATTCTGCTCAAAGGAATCGGCTTTTTCTTCATATACAATTGCGAGAAAACATAATAGACTTGAAGAAGCAGTGATACATAGGAGTGAAAAGAAATGAAAGAGATAAAAGAAGCCTATCTTGAATGCGGCCAGATCGTCAGCGCCCGCGAACCAGCCTGCTACAAAGCATTTTCGTTTCTTCCGCTGAAGCAAAGGCAGGCAGCTTGGGCGGTTATGGCGTTTTGCCATACGGTAGCCAATGCGGATGGGAAGGCGTTATCTGCCATTGAAGCTGAGGTGGAAGATGTTTTTTCCCGTACCTATAACGGGAATCATTTTTTGTGGAAGGCTTTCGGCCATGCGTATCAAACCTTTACACTGGACAGCGAACCATTCCGTGAGTTTATTGCCGCACAGAAAGCGGAAGATAAACCGTTAGAAAATCTTGATGAACTGCTCATGCACGCATACCAGACAGGCGGCGCAGCCGGATTGATGCTGCTCCCAATCATGACGCGCCGGCATCAGGAACAGTTGACACATGCAGCCGGTTCACTCGGTTTAGCGATTCAGCTGATTCGGATGCTGAGAGATATCGGCACTGGCCAACAGCAAAAAAACCGCATCCCCCGGCAGGTGATGCAGCAGTTTGGATATACAGAGGACGACCTTCAAAAGGGCGTCGTGAATAAGGCCTTCACAATGACGTGGGAGTATATCGCTTTTGAAGCAGAAGCCTACCTTGAAGAGTGTCAGGATGCCTTGCCGCTATTTCCGCAGTATTCCCAAAAAACGGTGAAAGCCGCTCTTCATTTGTACCGGAGTTTTTTAGAAAAAATCCGGGCGAAGCAGCACGATGTATTTCAACATCAATACGCTCTCACAGAGACTGAAGTGAAGCAGGTTCTGTCTGATATCTAAAAAACACCCGGGCATGATTGAGCCGGGTGTTACGCCATACCTTTTTGAATCCAGATGCGGGAGCGCCATCTTCTGTACATTAAGATTCCCCGAACCCATTCATCGGCGATAAAGGAAATCCAAATGCCGGCAAGACCGAAACCGAGATGGATGCCGAGTAGATAAGCAAGCGGGAGGCCGATGCCCCACATTGAAATCATTGCCATGTAAACCGGGAATTTCGCATCCCCTGCGGCACGCAGGGAGTTAATGATAATGACATTAAACGAGCGGCCTGGTTCAAGGATAATCGTCATAGCAATCAAAAGGCTCGCAGTCGCAATAATATCAGGGCTTTGTGTAAAGATTCCGATCAGGTCTTTTGAAAAGATCGTCATTAAAACTGAGGTAGCCGCAGCAATTCCGAGAGCCCAATATAAGCTCTTCATGCAACGCTCATAAGCGGCATCAAATTGTTTGCCGCCGATATAACGGCCGATTAAAATTTGCGTACCCTGGCTGATCGCAGTGCCGAACAGCAAAATAAACATCGTAATATTTTGCGTATACACTTTTGTTGTCAACGCCTGCGCGCCCATGATCGCGATAAAATACGTGACAATCATTTGCGACAGGTTGTATGACAGCTGCTCTCCCGCAGAAGGGATGCCGATTTTCAGCAGCTTGCGCAAATGCTCTTTATGCATATGAAACACTTTTTTCAGCGACATCTTCAGCTGAATGCGTTTGTTGACAATCACAATCATCGCGATTAATCCGATGACGCGGGCGATAGATGTAGACAGCGCCACACCGGCAACGCCGAGAACAGGAAAGCCGAACAAACCGAAAATCACAACAAAGTTTCCGGCAATGTTTAAAATGTTCATGCCGATAGTGACAAACATTGTATCTTTTGTGTGGCCGTAGCTTTTTAAGATCGCGCTGAATGTCATGATTAAAGCCTGAATAAAGGACAGACCTCCGACAACTTGTAAAAAGACTTTCGCATCAGGCATCAGCTCGTTTGATAATCCCATCATATGAAGCAGAGGGACAGCCGCGAAAAAAATGATGGCACTGATCGCAAGGCTGATGAAGAAGTTGGCGCCGATTGACACATAAGCGACTTCCATGGCTTCTTTCTTTTGCCGTGAGCCTAAAAATTGTGAAATCACCACGGTCGTTCCTGTGGCGATAAAGCTGAACATCACGATAATTAAATTCAAAATCTGGTTGCTGACGCCGACTGCTGCCACGCTGTTATCCGAATATTGGCTGAGCATCAGTGTATCGGCATTACCCATAAACATATATAATGAGACCTCAATAAAAATCGGCCAAGTAAGCGAAAATAATGAGAACGTTTTGTCAGCGGGTTTTTTTAAAGCAGTTGATTTGAAGACAGCTTGTTTCATCGTGTCTAACCCCTTTCGTAAATAAAATCAACGTTTTAAAGTGTACCTCCATTTCCTTATAATAAAAAGGGAGAGAAACGATACTTCTTGTAAAAATCCGACTTAAAAAGGAGGATGATTCAAATGCCTCGCATCCTGTTTACAGTCCCGCCTTTTCCGGTATTTATCGCAGCCGGAGAAGGGGTTTTTAAAAAGGGAGAAACCCATGTGAAACGTGTATTCTCCGTGTTTGATCTGATATATGTCAAAGACGGAACGTTATATATTACGGAAAATGAGAAATCATTTTCTATTGAAGGCGGCGAGTACATTCTGCTTTCTCCCGGTCTTGAACACTATGGGACGAAGGGCAGTGATGAAGCAACCTCCTACTATTGGCTTCACTTCGATGAACATCGTTATGAATTTACGGCTAAGGGAGGCAGCAATTGGTCTGAGCTTCAGCAGGAGAAAGGGAGCTTTGAAGAGCCGGCCCGCTACGGATTGGCTTTGCCGAGAAAAGGCAAGGTGCAGCGCCCGCAGTTTATGGCGCAGCAGTTTGAAAGACTGATTGATTACTCGGCTGAAAACTCCGATTTGCCGCTCAGAAAGCAAATCTTATTTGAGGAGCTGATGCTGCATCTTCAAAAAGAAGCGTTCCAAATACCGTCTGCGAAAGAGCGGGTAGCCTGGGAGGCGGCCAGGTACTTACAGGAGCATTATAAGGAAAAGACGACAATCAAGGATCTGTCACTCGCCCTTCACTATCATCAGGATTATGTGAGCCGCTGCATGCAGCAGGTGCTCGGCGTAACGCCGGCACAATACACGAACCGGGTGAGAATGACAGAAGCGAAGCGTCTTTTATCCTCTACAAATGATAAAATGGGCGTTATTGCAGAAACGGTTGGAATGGAAGATCCGACATACTTTTCAAAACTCTTTAAGCAGATAGAAGGGATTTCACCAATTGAATACCGGAAAATTGTCAGCCGGAAAGTTCAATAACCAGACGAGGGATGAACATGAAAACAACAATCTACGATGTGGCAAGGGCGGCGGGTGTCTCGATTACAACTGTGTCGCGTGTGATTAACAATACGGGGAGAATCAGCGACAAAACGCGGCAGAAGGTCATGAATGTCATGAATGAAATGGCATACACGCCCAATGTCCACGCCGCAGCGTTAACGGGAAAACGAACGAATATGATCGCTCTCGTAGCGCCTGATATTTCAAATCCGTTTTACGGCGAGCTTGCCAAAAGCATTGAGGAAAGAGCGGATGAGCTCGGTTTTCAAATGATGATTTGCAGCACCGATTACGATCCAAAAAAAGAAACGAAATATTTTTCTGTACTGAAGCAGAAAAAGGTGGATGGCATTATTTTTGCAACAGGGATTGAAAACCATGACAGTATGTCTGCTTTGGAGGAAATCGCCAGTGAACAGATTCCGCTTGCCATGATTTCTCAGGATAAACCGCTGCTTCCGATGGATATTGTCGTCATGGATGATGTTCGCGGCGGGTACGAGGCTGCCAAGCATCTTCTGTCACTTGGCCACACGAGCATCGCCTGTATTGTCGGAGACGGATCAACGACAGGCGAAAAAAATAGAATCAAAGGCTTCCGTCAGGCGATGGAGGAAGCGGGCGTGCCCATTGATGAATCATTGATCATCCAGACACGATTTTCCTTGGAAAGCGGCAAGGAAGAAGCGGGAAAATTGCTCGACAGGAACGCTCCGACTGCTATTTTTGCCTTCAACGACGTATTGGCCTGTGCCGCCATACAAGCTGCGAGAATAAGAGGCATAAAAGTGCCGGACGACCTTTCTATCATTGGTTTTGATAATACGATACTCGCAGAAATGGCGGCTCCGCCCCTGACGACCGTAGCCCAGCCGATAAAAGATATGGGGCGAAGCGTCATCGAACTGCTGGCAGAAGCAATAGAGGGAAAACGAAAGACGAAACATAAAATAGTGCTCCCGCCTGAACTTATAATCAGACATTCTACATCACCGCCTAACACATAAGCCCGCTAATGAGCGGGTTTTTTCATTATGACAGTTGAAGCTATAAAAACATATTGCGCGTAAACAAAAGGCAGTGTAAAATGAAACCATCTTTTGAGAAAGCGCTTGCGCAAAAAGTGAAAGCGGAGTTGCCGCTGTTTTTTTAGCTGTTAAGAGAAAGCGCTTTCTTGAAGCGATCCTGAAATGAGATAAAGGAGCGGATGGGACGTGGAACATCAAGTAAGATGCGCAGTATTGGGATTAGGAAGGCTCGGTTATTATCATGCGAAAAATCTCGTCACGAGTGTACCAGGGGCAAAGCTGGTCTGTGTCAGTGATCCGTTGAAAGGGAGAGCTGAGCAGGTTGCCAGAGAATTCGGTATCGAAAAATGGTCAGAGGACCCGTATGAGGTGTTAGAAGATCCTAGTATTGATGCTGTCATTATCGTAACACCGACAAGCACACATGGTGATATGATCATCAAAGCAGCCGAGAACGGCAAACAGATCTTCGTTGAAAAACCGCTGACATTAAGCCTTGAGGAATCTAGAGCAGTTTCTGAAAAAGTGAAGGAGACAGGTGTCATTTGCCAAGTCGGTTTTATGAGACGATTCGATCCCGCATACGCAGATGCCAAGCGGCGGATTGACATGGGTGAAATCGGCAAACCTATCTATTATAAAGGCTTTACACGCGACCAAGGCGCGCCTCCCGCAGATTTTATCAAACACAGCGGCGGGATTTTTATTGACTGTTCCATCCATGACTATGATATTGCCCGTTATTTGCTAGGGGCGGAAATCACTTCTGTTTCAGGGCACGGCAGGATTCTGAACAATCCATTTATGGAGCAGTACGGCGATGTGGATCAGGCGCTGACGTATATTGAATTTGACTCCGGCGCAGCGGGGGACGTCGAGGCAAGCAGAACCTCTCCATACGGACATGACATCCGGGCGGAGGTTATCGGGACAGAGGGCAGTATTTTCATTGGGACATTGAGAAATCAACATGTGACCATCCTTTCGGCTAAAGGGAGCAGTTATGATATCATTCCAGACTTTCAAACTCGTTTTCATGAAGCCTACTGCTTGGAGCTTCAGCATTTTGCCGAGTGTGTCCGGGATCGAAAAACACCGATTGTGACAGATATCGATGCGACAATCAACTTAGAAGTGGGCATCGCGGCGACCAATTCCTATAAGAGCGGCAGGCCCGTACAGCTTGATGTGAAGCGTGCTTACACCGGTATGTAAGCGTTATTATTGTGCGTTTGAGGCTTTTCCTGCAGCTCGTTCTTATTAAAAAAGCAAGGACAGTTTAGCCCTTGCTTTTTCTCTTCTCGTATAAATAGTAGACATAGTCAGTAGGTACACCTGTATGGCCAAGCTGTCTCAGCATTGCGGTCACGTTCCCTCTGTGGTAAGTGCCGTGATTGACGACATGAAGGATGGTGTCTGCATAGGTTGATTCCAGTGTACCGAGTGTCGGATGCTGCATTGAGAAGGTCTGTTCTAAGTCCGTCTGGCGGCTGAAGAAATCATGATACTGTGACTCCAACTCGGCAGCGTGCTGTTTAATCGCCGCCATATTGCCATGCGCGGACTCGAATTTGCCTACAACTCCGTTTATAATCTCTTGGTAGGCCACTCCCGAAAGAACGTTCAGCCAAATATGGTCAGCCCTGCACATATGAAGCAGCACGTCGCTGACAGAAGGAAATACGCTCTTTACTTCTTGATAGGCAGTTCCCTCCGGCAGGTTTTCGATATGGTTAAATATTTGCTTGTTTGCCCAAGAATGATAGTCATAAAACTGTTTTGCATCAGTCATCAGCATTGCCTCCTTTTCTAAGAAATTCGTTGTTTTCTTTCGTTTCTCCTTCAATTGCAAAAGAGTGACATCCCAAAATATCCTGCCGCTGCCCACATTACCGCTGCAGAGCATTTGTTTACGATCACCATTAGCCTGCCGCTCGTATCCATTGTTTGAAACAGCCTGCCTGCTATCGCAAGACTGATAAACCAAATCCAAGATACAGCGATGCAGGCGGCCATAAAGAGCCGTTTCTCAAACCCCCAATATTGAAGAGAACTCGTGCCGATGACGCCGATCGTGTCCAGAATGGCGTGCGGGTTTAAAAGAGAAACAGCGGCCGCAAACACGGCTTGTTTTTTTGCTGTAAACGCATGTTTCTCATCTTGGCTTGTTTTTGGACGGCTGTTCCAAGTCACCCAGCCCATATAAAGCAAAAATAAAAATCCTCCGGCCATCATTATTGCCTTAAACATGGGCAGCTGCTGTACAATGACAGATACGCCTGCAACAGCTAATACAATGAGCAGGGTGTCACAGACTGAAGCACTGATGACGGCGGGGAGTGCTCGCCAAACATGTTTTTGCCACGCGCCTTGCTGAAAAATAAACACATTCTGCACTCCCAGCGGCAAAATTAAGCCAAACGCGAGCACAATTCCGTGAATGATTGCATTCATGCTGAAAAAAGCTCCTTTCACATCTTTTTTTCAATCATAAAAGAGAAGTTTACCAAAGTCTCCAGCCATTTGGTTGGGTTTGGACCCAGCCAAATGTATAATGTGAAAAAAGGGGGCATGACCTTGTCGCAATGGAAACCAAGCCGAAAGTCAGATGTTCCGCTGCATCGGCAGATCGAACAATATATGAAAGACAAGATTCTTCACGGAGAGTGGGCTGTAGGGACGAAAATCCCTTCACAGAGAACGCTGGCCGACATGTTTCAGGTCAACCGCAGCACAGTCACAGCAGCCATAGATGAACTCACGTCTCAAGGCTTGTTAGAGGGAAGAAGAGGCGGCGGTACAAAGGTTGTAAACAGTACTTGGAGCGTGCTGGCAGCTGAACCTCCGCTTGATTGGAGCGATTACGTCCGTTCGGGCATTCATCGGCCTAACTCTTCCATCATTCAGGCTATTAATCAGAACGAACCAAGAGCGGATATCATTAGATTAGGCACAGGAGAACTTTCACCGGATCTGCTGCCTGCTGACACAATGGGCCGGATGTTTCAGCAAATCAATTCGCGTGCCCTGTCTTTAGGATACGAACAGCCGAAAGGAAACCGTCAGCTGAGGGAAGCGGTGGCTGACCATTTAAAAGGAAAGAAGATCCATGTGTCACCGTCTGCAATTTTAATTGTGTCCGGCGCACTTCAGGCACTTCAGCTCATCTCAATTGGGCTTTTAAAACGAGACTCTGTCATTTTGACGGAGAAGCCGTCCTACCTTCAATCTTTGCATGTGTTTCAATCAGCGGGGATGCGGCTTCGCGGCTTGCCGATGGATAAAGAAGGGGTCAAGGCGGGGCTTGTTTCTTCTTATCGAAAACAATATGGAGGACAGCTGCTTTACACGATTCCGTCGTTTCATAATCCGACAGGCACAGTCATGTCAGAGCAGCGAAGGAAAGAGATCATCAGCCTGTCAAAAAAAGAGCAGCTGCCCATCATTGAGGATGATGCGTACGGGGATTTATGGTTTGAAGAAAAACCGCCGCAGCCGTTGAAAGCAATGGATCACGAGGGTAATATTCTGTACCTTGGCACGTTTTCAAAAACGGTTAGCCCTGGCCTTCGAATCGGCTGGCTTGCCGGTCCGGAACCGGTTATTGAAAGGCTGTCGGACATTAAAATGCAGACGGACTACGGATCAAGCGGACTGTCCCAGTGGGCGGCTGCCGAGTGGCTGTCGCAGGGGTATTATGAAGAGCATCTGACTTGGATACGCAGGGTGCTTAAACAAAGGAGAGACGCCGCCGTTCATTTTCTCGAGCGGTATGCGGGGGACATTGCCTCGTGGCGGATTCCTGCCGGCGGCTTTTATATTTGGGTAACATTTCATAAAAATCTGCCTGTCAGCCGTTTCTTTTATGAATTGCTGAAACGGCAAGTGCTTGTGAATCCCGGTTCCATTTATGACGGCGAAGACCGAAACAGCATCAGGCTGTCATATTCCTATGCATCTCTTGGGGATTTGGAAACTGGCATTAAGGCGGCAGCCGAAACAGCACGCCGCCTGATGATGTCCTAAGCTTTTGTTATACGATGACAGCTCCCAGCGCCCTGGCGAAAGCAATAGCGTGCTCAGGTGCGATTTTGCAGCCTTTCAATTTGTCGAGGGAGACATGAAGCTGTTCAAAACGGCACGTGCTGATATCCATGTTTTGAAGGGACGTGCCGGTAAAGCTGGCACCTTCCAATTCGCACCTGTCAAAGTGTGTCTGCTGGAGCACTGTATTGCTGCACTCACTTTGCATAAGAGCACAGTGATCAAATCGCACTTGTTTCATATTTGAATACGAAAAGGAGCTGAAATGTCCGTGGCATTCCTCGAATGAAACATTCCGCAGCGTTGCTTCCGCCACATTCATTCCAACCATTTTTGACTGCTTAACAGCAGTTCTGTGAATAACAGCCCCGCTGAAATCGGCGTTTGATAAATCACATTTTTCAAAGATCACATCGGTTAGTTCGATATGCCGAAAAGACACATCAATAAACACGACATTTCTAAAGATCGTTTTTTCCACACAAAGTCTTTCGATATCTTCGCCGCAGATTGTACAATCTTCAAACAGATGCATGCTGATCACATCATCCTGCGTCACGGTTTCATAAAAATCTGCGGTTTGCAGGTTTTCAGGTATGTTCGGTTTTTGAATTACGATTTTATTCATGTGATGACATCCTTTGCTGCCCGAAAAACAGAGGCTTCCGGGTTCAATTTAATAGATCGTTAAGGAAATTGATACATATAGTAAATCGTGAAGAGCCTTTCTTGGTACAGCAGCCCGCTTGTTTTGTAAGCATAAATGGAAAGCTTCCTGTACGTCAAGGCGTTTACAGGCCGGGAAAGCCAAAGGGAACAGGAGGAATGCGGAATGGGGCATTACGTCAAAACCGAGGAGCATGTGACACTGTTTGTAGAGGATATCGGACATGGAAGGCCAATCATCTTTTTGCACGGATGGCCGTTGAATCATAAGATGTTTGAATATCAAATGAATGAGCTTCCGAAAAGGGGCTTCCGTTTTATCGGCGTTGATTTACGGGGATATGGACAATCTGACCGCCCTTGGGAAGGCTACGATTATGACACGATGGCCGATGATGTGAAAGCAGTCATTTATACGCTGCAGCTTGAGAATGTGATTCTTGCCGGTTTTTCAATGGGCGGAGCCATTGCAATCCGTTATATGGCAAGGCATGAAGGAGCGGATGTTGATAAGCTGATTTTACTGTCTGCAGCGGCACCCGCGTTCACAAAACGCCCGGGTTATCCGTACGGAATGAGGAAGCAGGATATTGACGATATGATTGAACTGTTCAAAACGGATCGGCCCAAAACACTGGCGGATTTAGGGAAACACTTTTTTGAGAAAAAAGTGTCCCCAGAGCTTAGACAGTGGTTTCTCAATCTGATGCTGGAGGCTTCCTCCTACGGGACGATCCACTCGGGCATTGCATTAAGAGACGAGGATCTCAGAAAGGAACTTGCTGCAATCAAGGTGCCGACGCTGATCCTGCACGGGAGAAAGGATAAAATTGCGCCGTTTGATTTTGCGAAAGAGTTGAAGCGCGGCATCAAACAGTCAGAATTGGTTCCGTTTGCAAACAGCGGGCACGGAGCATTTTATGAGGAAAAAGAAAAGATCAACAGTTTGATTGCAAAGTTCTCCGACTCATAAGAAAAAACCCGATATTCATCGGGTTTTTATATGATCCCTTTGTTTTGCAGTTCGTTAATGATGAGGTCAGCTCCATCGGAAATAGAGATCTGGTCCGACTCAATGATAAAATCGGGTGAAATCGGCGCTTCATACGGAGAATCGATCCCGGTGAAATGTTTGATCTCTCCGTTTCGCGCTTTTTTATAAAGTCCTTTTGGATCGCGCTGTTCACAAACATGCAGCGGGCACTTTACATAAATTTCGAAGAACTCACCTTTAGGAAAGAGCGCTCTAACCATGTCCCGGTCTTCTCTGAATGGAGAGATAAAAGCCGTTAAAATCATTTGTCCGCTGTCGACAAACAGCTTCGCTACTTCTCCGATCCGGCGGATGTTTTCAATCCTGTCACCAGTCTGAAATCCAAGATCTTTGTTTAAGCCGTGGCGGATATTATCACCGTCAAGCACATAGCTCTGAATGCCCCTGCGGTAAAGCTTTTCATCGACTGCATTGGCCAGCACCGATTTTCCGGAGCCGGACAATCCGGTAAACCAGAGGACGCAGCTTTTGTGTCCGTTTAAGGACTGTCTGTCAGACTTTGAGATGGCAGCGGGATGCCAAATGATGTTCGGATTGTGTGTCATTTTAATCCCCCGCTGTTTTGCTGGATGGCAACAGGCTGTTGATGAAGTCCCTTGATCAGCACGGCTGCGACCTCAGGCCGGCTGAATTCTTTAGGCGGCTTTTTGCCTTGGCGGAGAAGCTCTCTCACTTTTGTGCCTGATAAGTGGATGTGGTCTCTTGAGCTGTGCGGACATGTTTTGGAGGTGCCCATGTTTCCGCATTTTCGGCAATAAAAGCTGTGCTCGAAAAACAGCGGCTTGATGCCAAGCTCCTCCTCTGTGAATGATTGAAAAATATCTTGTGCGTCGTATGTTCCGTAGTAGCTGCCGACCCCTGCGTGATCACGGCCTACAATAAAATGGGTGCAGCCGTAATTTTTTCGGACGAGCGCATGGAAAATCGCTTCCCGCGGACCTGCATAACGCATGGCGGCAGGGAAAACCGATAACATGACACGATCCTTTGGATAATAGTGATCAAGCAAAACCTGGTAGCTCTCCATTCTGATATCGCTCGGGATATCGTCTGACTTTGTTTCACCGACAAGCGGGTGAAGCAGCAGACCGTCGACTGTTTCTAACGCTGTTTTTTGTATATATTCATGCGCTCTGTGAACAGGGTTCCTGGTTTGAAAGCCGACAATCGTTTTCCAGCCGAGTTTTTGAAAGGCCGCTCTTGTTTCTGCGGGCGTTGCATAAAACTGTTCGAAAGGTTTGTCAGGCAGGCGGCTGACCGTGATAGGCCCCCCGATATAGTAATCCGGGCGCGCCAGCAATTTTTTTACGCCTGGGTGGGCAGGATCGTTTGTTTTAAAAACAGACAGTGCTTCTTGTGTTTTATCAGGCTGGTATATATCGGTGACTGTGATCATGCCGTAGGTAACACCGTCTTTCACAAGCTTGACGTGATCTCCGGCAGACAGCTGTTTTGCTGTTTCTTCTCCGACAGGCAGCGTAATCGGCAGACTCCACGGCAAGCCGTTTGCCAGCCTCATTTCTTTCACAACACGATGATAATCCTTTTCTCCCAAAAAACCTGTTAACGGGCTGTAGCCGCCGATTGCAATAAGCTCCAGGTCGCTCAGTGCAAGCTGATCCAGCTCCGCTTCGCACGTGCACCCTTCAAAACGGCACGCGGGATCACAGCGGTTGATTAATACCCCTCCATGGGGCTCGTTTCCATTCAACGTGTTCAACCTCCATTTATACGTTTCCTTGTTTTCTTTTCTGCACTTAATGAAAGTTTTAATCAGCGCCTTAACATCATTTCAGCAAGAACCTGCCATCCGCTATTCCTGATGCAGGCCGCATTCTGTTTTCTCCCGTCCGGCCCATCTTCCAGCCCTCTCAGCGTTCGGGTCCGAGGAAGGCAATGTACACATTTCACAGCCTATGCTCGGGTAATGTTGATCGTGCAGTTTGTTATAAGGCAAATTGTGCAGGCGGATGTACGTCCAAACGTCATCCCATGTCCAGTGGATGAGCGGGCAAATTTTGATGAGCTTAAACTTCTGGTCCAGGTTTACGTATTGAATATGCTTTCTCGTTGGCGACTGCTCCCGGCGCAGCCCTGAAATCCAAGCTGTCATGCCGGACAGGTGCTTTTTGAGCGGTTCGATTTTCCGCAATTGGCAGCAGAGGTTCGGGTTATGCTTCCACAGCTCTCCGCCGTACTTCGTCTCCTGTTCTGTTAGGCTCAGCTCGGGTTCGAGCAGCTGGATTGCAAATCCCGGATATCGCTCTTTGACAGCCTCGATCAGCTCATATGTTTCTTGAAAATGAAGCCCTGTATCCAAAAAGATGATGTGTGCGTTTTTGTTGATTTTTGATATTAAGTCGAGAAGCACCATCCCTTCTGCGCCAAAGCTGCAGGCGTACACAATCTTTTCTCCGTACGTTCGGTAAGCCCATTTCAACACATCGAGCTCATCGATCAATTGATCCGTTACCTGTTTGGACAGCATGTCGTTCCATGTGTCATATGTGATTGTTTCGTTCAACGTTTTCCCCCCGTTTGCATCTGCTTTTTTTATCTATTGATCGAGTTATAGGCAGACTATTCATTTTTTGCATAAAGGTTCAGGGTTTTTAGGTGCCGCGCCCGCCTAAAATGAGGAGCGGAACCATTAAGAGCGCGGCTGAATATGCTTTTTAGCAAAATGGTTTTATGCCCAAGGAGAGGTAGTATGCCGATTGCCATTTATCAGGGGCATCATCATTCGCTTGCCCCGGCTGATATTAACATCGTCATTGATGTCATCAGAGCCTTTACGGTCGCCCATTATGCGTTTATCGGCGGGGCGAAAGAGATTTTGTTGGTCCGGACAGCCGATGAAGCCTTTGCGCTGAAAGACACCTATCCGGATTATGTATTGACGGGAGAGGAAAAGGGGGTCGGTATCAGCGGATTTGATTTAGATAATTCTCCAAAACGCATGGCTGGACAGGATATGGCGGATAAGCGCCTGATCCAGAAAACAACAAACGGCGTCACAGCGGCGTTGGGGGCGCTGAACGCAAAGCATCTGTTCGTAACTGGATTTTCCAATGCCAGAACAACGGCAGAGCATGTGAAAAAGCTGGCCGCAAATGATTGTGTCATGAACATTGTGGCTTCCCACCCATCAGGTGATGACGATATGGCGTGTGCGGAGTATATCAAAGGCATCATTGAAGGGACAAATGCGGTAACGGCTGCGGAGGCGATTCAAAGAATAAAACGCTCTTCTGTTGCAGAGAAATTTTTTGACCGCCGCCAGCCATTATTTGATTCGGAAGACATCGTTTACTGTACAAAAGAACTGACGGGCGATTTTGTGATGAAAGTGAAACAAGATGGAGAAGTTCCAACGATAGAGAGGGTCATAATATGAATGATTTTTCACTAGAATTGCCAGTGAGAACAAACAAGCCGAGAGAAACCGGGCAGTCCATTTTAATTGATAACGGCTATCCCTTGCAATTTTTCAAAGATGTCATAGCCGGAGCGTCCGACTATATTGATTTTGTGAAATTCGGCTGGGGCACGTCATTACTTACGAAAGATCTTGAAGAAAAAATCAGCACACTGAAAGAACATGACATTAAATTTTTCTTTGGCGGCACACTGTTTGAGAAGTACGTAAGCCAGAAAAAAGTGAATGAATTTCATCGGTACTGCACCTATTTCGGCTGTGAATATATTGAGATCTCAAACGGTACGCTCCCGATGACAAATAAAGAGAAAGCGGCTTACATTGCAGATTTTTCTGATGAATTTCTTGTGCTCAGTGAGGTGGGCAGCAAGGATGCGGAATTAGCAAGCCGGCAAAGCTCTGAGGAATGGCTTGAATATATCGTTGAGGATATGGAAGCGGGCGCGGAAAAAGTGATTACGGAAGCCAGAGAAAGCGGGACGGGAGGGATCTGCTCCAGCAGCGGCGATGTCAGGTTTCAAATTGTTGACGACATCATTTCCTCGGATATTGATATCAACAGGCTGATTTTTGAAGCGCCTAACAAAACGCTTCAGCAAGGTTTTATTCAAAAAATAGGGCCGAATGTGAATCTGGCCAATATTCCATTTCATGATGCCATCGCTTTGGAGACGCTGCGTTTAGGGCTAAGATCCGATACCTTTTTTCTGTAAAACAGCGGCTGTGGGGCTCTCGTCGTGAAGAGAGCCTCTGCCTATTATTTTTTATGGCGGTACATAGGCGTGAGATAGGGAAGCGAGGTCAGGCGGATGTTGTAGATGAAGTCGATGACTCTTGTCGATATCACTTGGCATATGAGGGCTTGAATGACGATGCCCCAGTCAATAATAGACGCGGTGACCATAAAAATGATGCAATTCATGATGAGCAGGATCGTTCCGGGATTCCCGCCGCGGTATATAGAAATCATCAGAGCAAGGGCTCCGAATCCTCCGTTAGAAATTTTATATTTGTATAACAGTCCGATGCCGAGTCCCAATAACACTGCGCCGCTTGCCAGATCAAGCCACAGGTTTGATGTAATATCCGGAAAAACCGCATCAAAGATCAATACCGAGACAGAGGTGACGGTGATAGAAGCGAGGGTGCCGGTGAATGTCCTCATCTCCAGCCACTTTAAAGCAGTAAAAAGCATTGATACATTCACAGCCCACACTGAAAAGCCGTGGGGAATTTGAAACAGATAATGCAATAGCACCGCAATGCCTGCTGCACCGCCTGTCGGAATATCATGTGGAAATAAAAACAAGGACATGCCGAGTCCCTGTAGTACGCCGCCTACGACAATCATAAACGTGAGTTTTGCTTTCATCAGCAGTTCAGCCATTAAGTCATTTGCTCCTTTATGAAAAGACTTGTCCGCTGTTTCCATTTTATGAGGCTGTCCATGATTTATGTCTCAAAATAAAGAAATGGCCCAGCTTAATAGGCTGAGCCATCCCACTTGTAGCGATTGACGATGTCCATATTGATCTCTGTTCCAATGCCTTTTCCTTTCGGGATGTGGACCAATCCTTTTGAAGGCTGCAGGCTGACGAGATCTGTAAAAGGATTCTCCATGACGTCCCACTCGATCGGTTCAATGTAATCGTTCTTCATTTTAGACCATGGGGGCAGACAGGCTTGTGCAAATAAAGCATAGAGCCGTGAAAGCGATCCGTCATATGCGTGGGCGGATGCTCTGACGCCAAAATAACGGGCGAGCTTGAGGCAGTCCCGAAACTCATCGATTCCGTTGACATGCATGACATCGGGCTGAATGATATCCAAACAGCGCTGTGAAAGGAGAGGCGCAAATTGCGCCGCGCCTTTCATGTTTTCTCCACCGGCAACAGGAACAGATAAACGGCTGCGAAGCAAAGCGTAATCCTGCGGCTGATCAAAGGGCAAAGGCTCCTCAAGCCAGCCAATGTTCGTCCATTCGGAGAAATATCGCTCCCATTTAAACGCCGCAGCGGCATCGTAGCTTTGGTTTGCGTCCAGAATCATCGTAATGGAGCTGCCGGTTGTATGCTGCAGCGCATTGATGTGCCGGACATCCTCCTTGAATAAGGTCCCGCCGATTTTGACTTTGATTTGCTCAAAACCTTTTTTTAACTGGGCTTCAACGTTGGAGACTGAGCGGCTGATCCATTGCGGGGAGTCTGAGTACGATTGAAAAGAGGCGTACACAGGAATCTCTTCTCTGAATCGCCCGCCCCATAATTCGCAAACTGAACAATCCGCAGCTTTGGCCGCAATCTCTGTCAGCGCCATGCTTACAGCGGAGGCCGCCCGCTGGTGCCATTTCTGAATCGTGCGCACTAATGACAGGCGGCTGCCGGACTGTTTTCCTAAAAGAAACGGGATGATCCGTTTCGTAAAACCGACATGGAGAGCAGGGAGCCAATCAACACATTCTCCCCAGCCGTCTATCCCGCTTTCAGTGATAATCCTGATCAGATAACAAGTCCGATATCGTTTAAACCCGTTGGCGTCTCCGTACGGCTTTTCTAATCGGTGCAATAGCGGAAAGGTTTCAATTCGTACAATTTTCAAACCGGGTGCTACCTTTCCTCGGCGGGCTGCAGCCGATTGCCAGCCATTTTAGGGTCTTCTTTCTCTTTTGTTTCTTCATTGTTTTGCTTCACATGGATTAACATCATCACAAGAATGCCGACAACGAGAGTCAATCCCGCAATGCTTAAAAACATGCCGGGTCTGGACCATTGCATCAGGCGGCCGAAAATCGGAGGGCCGATTGCTACCCCTAAGAAACGTACAGATCCGTACAGCGAGGTGACAAATCCCCGTCTTTCTTTGCCGACAGCCCCGGTAATGAAACTGTTCACACAAGGAAGGACAAGACCTGAGCCGATACTGCTCAGCACGAGAACACTGATAAAGAGGACAAGATTTTCAATGAATGACAGTGCCGCGTAAGATACGGTCATGAACGCCAATCCGAGTACGATCAGCTTTTTCATTAACGATTGCTTTTGCCCGATTTTGCTTCCTGTTGTATAAGACGTCACACACATAACCAAAAGCGGAATCGCTAGTATCAAGCCTTTTTTCACGCCGTCGGTGTCGTATGTTTTTTCAAGAACATCTGAGAGATAAAACAGGATGCCGAATAAAGTAAACAAACAGGTCGCACCGGCTAAATAAGCGGTAAACAGCCATCTGCCCTCATGTTTAAAAACACTTAACAGCCCTTTCGCATATTTTCCGATAGGTGGCGGTTCTTTTTCCTTTTTCTTCTCTTTAATAAAAATCCAAGTCAGCACGATTGAAATAATACAAAACACAGGGAAGGCAAAAAACGCGCCATACCAGACAAGCAGGGCGATCAGCGAACCAATGATCGGTGAAAGCACTTTCCCCATGCCGTTTGAAGCCTCAACAAGGCCGAGCACCTTGCTCTCCTGGGCGCCTTTAAACAGATCTCCCGTCAGTGCCATGGCAATTGGGCCTGTTCCGGCTGCCCCGATTCCCTGAAGCGCTCGTCCTGCCATGACCCAAGGATAGGCATTGTCAAAAAAACCTGCCGCAAACCCGGCTAACAAACCGCCGGCACCATACAAAATTAAGCAGGGAATAATGATGATTTTCCTTGAGAATCGGTCTGCGAGATAACCGACAATCGGAATCGCAAATGCTGCAATCAAGGAAAATACTGTGATCACGAGACTGACTTGAAATTGTGATAAATGAAGTTCAGATTTCATTTTTGGCAAAATCGGAATAAGCATCGAGTTTCCGAGGGTTAATATTAAAGGGATTGAACCGATTGCAACAACCGTCATTCCGTTATTTTGTTTTGATGATTCCATCTCAGAGCACACTCCTTTTCTTCTGCTTAGAATGTCCCTGATGGCTTCGTTTATTCAGTAATCAGACAGCAAAAAACCGAACAGAAGATACCTGTTCGGGAAAAAAGAGGGTTAGCCGAGAGCCTGTGAAATCAAAGCATATAAGTGTCCATTTTGAATAGGCGCTTTTTTCTGATAGAACAAAAGCGGTGGTTCATCATCTTTATGAAATCCCATTTCTATCAGGCTGTCATGCAGAGACGTGTATTCACCCGGTATATCGATTCGCATCGGGCCTTGTTTGCCGGCCGCCAGCCTGTTGATTAATTGTGCAGCAATGTCTGATGATGAAGCGATAATGGGGCCGAATTTCAAATGGGCCGGTGTTTGTACAGAAAGTCCGTAGCCAATTAGCTGTCCGTCATGATTTCGGGCGATGATACATTCGCATGAAGCAGAAATAAGCTGCTGCAAAAGGTTTGATCGATCACCGCCAAAGGCGGCAAGATCCGCCGCGGTTAAGTCGTGAAAGTCTTGTTCTCTAAAGGATGTCAGTTCAGCGTCAAGCTTTTTGGTATAAGGTTGAAAACTGTGACAGCTGTACTTTCGCACAGTTCCTGCCGTATGAAAGCCTGCTTTTTCATAAAGCGGCAAACCTTCTTTTGTGGCGCAAAGCCTGATGGCGGTGTTTTCATCTGTTTGGGTGATACAGGCGTTTACCATACGCCTGCCGAGACCAAGCCGTTTATATTCCTTGTCAACGATAACAAGGCCGATAGAAGCAAGACGGCCAAACAAAAACAAGCCAATGCAGGAAATCATGTCACCGCTGGCATTTCGAAAACCGAAAAAGCGTCCCTGCTGAACAAGCAGTTTCAGCTCTTGTTCGCCATAATCCGGCCACCCGGCTTGCCCGCAAAGCCGCAATAAGCCGGAAACATGTTCTTCATGAAGCTCAATTAGCTCATCCACTACGTCCATAAGATCACCTGCTTGTTCCAAGTGTTTTGTACATGACAATATGAGTGCCAATGCCGGGAATGTCAAATGGTTCGCCAAGTTCCTCCCAGCCAAGCTTGGCATAGTAGCCCTTGACATGGTGTCTTGCATTGCACCAAACCGCCTGAACGCCGCTCTCCGCCAGTTTGTGCTCCGCGTGTTTGATCAGCGTGCTTCCAGCTTTTTGATCGCGATATCCTTCGAGCGTTGCCATGCCTCTCAGCCGATACGCAGGGGCTTCCGTTAATAAAGGCTGACTTTGCGGGGAAAAAGAAGCGATGCTGATCAGTGTTCCGTCATAAAACGCGCCGAGATGAAAGGAGCCTTCTGCGTGATCCTGTTCAAATTTGCATTGTTCGATGGATTGATGGGGACGCAGAATGCGATGCCGTATTTCATATGTATCTTCCGCAGAAATGGTTCTAACTTCGAGCATAATTTCCTCCTCATGATTGTTTTTCTATATCGTAACACGAATCCCGTTGAAAAAGACCGCCCGATTGGATCAGGCAGTCTTTTGGGAATTAATGCAAAAAGATATTTTGGCGTTGCTCATCTTTTTGCTGAATATATGAAGTGAGCTCGGCGGTTAAGTCAGATCTGAGGAAAGGCGTTATCAAATAGATGCCGTTAAACAGCTCGCATGCCGTATCCAGCAGGGAGCGTGCAATCGCAAGACCTTCTGCTTTTTGTTTTTCTTTATCTTCACCGGCACGGGCCATTTTTTCGCGAATCGTATCAGACAGCTTAATACCGGGAATTTCATTGTGGATGAATTCGGCATTCCGGCTGCTTGTCAGCGGCATGATGCCGATATAGATCGGCGTCTTCAGATGTTTTGTTTCGTTATGGATATCGACAAGCTGCTGCTCGGAATAGACAGGCTGAGAAACAAAATAATCCGCGCCGCAATCTATTTTTTTCTCCAGCCGTTTTACCGCTTTATCCAGATGACGGACGTTAGGATTAAATGCGGCGGCAACTGAGAAATTCGTTTTCTTGCCGAGCGGTTTTCCAGACAGAGACAGACCTTCATTGAATTGTTTGATCAGCCTGATTAAATCAAAAGATGTTAAATCATATACAGACGTCGCACCAGGAAAATCCCCGATTTTAGAAGGGTCACCTGTAATAGCAAGCACGTCATTCAGCCCTAATGTATCAAGGCCCATTAAATGTGACTGTAAGCCGATAATGTTACGGTCGCGGCACGTAATATGGACAAGGGAACGCATATCGAGCTGCTGCTTGACAAGGGCGCCGCAGGCAACATTGCTGATCCGCGGGGTCGCCAGAGAATTGTCGGCGAGTGTCAGGGCATCGATTCCCGCTTCTTTTAATTCAGCAGCCGCCGATAGAAATTTGTCAAAGCTCAGTTTTTTCGGCGGGTCCAGTTCTACGTTAATAGAGCGTTTTTTCGCCGCGATCTCATCCAGTCCGGGCTCGGTTCGCTCGTGATGAACAGAAATGAATTCTTTCGCCCGGGTTTTGACTTCTTTTTCCGTAATTGGAGCCAGCCCGCCAACCGCTTCCGCCATCGCCCGGATGTGGTTCGGCGTTGTGCCGCAGCAGCCGCCGATAATTCGCGCACCTTGCTTACGGAATTCTGACGCGCTGTTTTGAAAATACGTGTCGTCTGTTTCATAGACAAGCCGTCCCTCTTCAAGCGAAGGAAGACTGCTGTTCGGATAAACGGATAAGAACACGTCATCAAAAATCGGCACTTCGCTGAGCGCTTCAATCATGTGATAAGGGCCGAGGCGGCAGTTAATGCCGACAATATCAGCTCCGAGATCCGCAATCGAGCGCAATGCGTCAGAAAGCGCCGTTCCGTCCTGCAATACGCCTTGCTCGTGCATGGAGACATTGAGCATAATCGGAAGATTAGTCTCTTTCCGCGCGATTTTCAGCACTTCACGGGCTTCTTCCAAATCATAATACGTTTCTAACAGCATGCCATCCGGCTCTTCATGCAGCAGCAGGTACAGCTGCTCGCGGAAGCTGCGCTTAATTTCGTCAAGGCTGTACGCGTTTTTATTAAATGTGCGTATGCCACCCATCGTTCCGAGCACGTATGCATCGCCTGCTGAAGCCCGCGCGATCTTTACGGCCTCCTGATTCATTTTTTTGATGTCATCCTCAAGACCGTGTCTGGATAATTTAATATAGTTGGCCCCGTACGTATTCGTTTGAATAATGTTGGCTCCCGCTTCAACGTATGCTTTATGTATGCGCTGAATTTCCTCCGGCTTTGAAATATTGAGCTCCTCAAAACACCTGTCAATGCCATAGGAGTAGAGGAGCGTCCCCATGGCGCCGTCACCGATTAACACCTGTCTTTGCAAATCTTCTAAAAGTCCCATTGTCTGCCTCCTTTATTCACATCAGCAAGGAAAAAAGAGAAATAAAAAAAGTCCTCTTAAGAAGAAGACTTTGTCAGTGATTTTGTCTCTTCTTATCTTCCAAGCTGTTCGAGCTTGCTGGATTTAGCACCTTGGTCATGGCTGATCGCCATTACACCGGTTGCTGAAGCTTCGTCGGGCCAGTCCCTCTGCTTCTCTTGATAAGAACGGATATGAAATTTTCGTGTCAGGAAGTGCCAATAGATACCTGGCGTTTTTCCCTTTCTCCAAATTTACCGAAAATAAAGACAATAATCAATAGGAATCAGAAAATTTATCTGAAATTTATAAATTGAACGTCAATTGGAAGATCTGCTCCACGCACAGCTGAAATAATCTGCTGAAGGTCATCTTTGTTTTTTCCGGTGACGCGCACTTGATCATCCTGCACCTGAGATTTTACTTTCAGTCCGGAGTTTTTGATGATCGTATTGATTTTTTTTGCGTTGTCCTTATCAATGCCTTGAACAAGCTTTGCACGCTGGCGTACCGTTCCGCCTGATGCGTTTTCCACCTTGCCGTAATCAATGTTTTTTGTCGGTACGTTGCGTTTAATCAATTTGCTGACCAGCACATCCTTCAGCTGGCTTAATTTGAATTCGTCATCGGAAACGAGGACCAGCTCCTCTTTATCTAAAGAAATGTCGCTTTTGCTTCCTTTAAAGTCATATCGTGTACTGATTTCCTTCAGTGCGATTTGGATCGCGTTTTGCACTTCAGGCAATTCCACCTTTGATACAATATCAAATGAACTTTCTTTTGCCATATGAAAACCTCCATAACATTTAACTTATGTGTTGATTATAGTAGAATAAAGAGAAACTTCCAACAGAACAAAGAATCAATTTGGGATGATTGGAAAAAATGTTAACAAAATCCGCATAAAATAAGCGGAACAGGAAGGACGATAGCATGAGACCAGGGCAGCAATTAACCTTGAGTATAGATCATCAAACCGACTTCGGTTACTTTTTAACCGACGGGGAAGATACGATTCTCTTACATAACAGTGAAGTGACTGAGGATATCGAGGACAGAGACGAGGTAGAAGTCTTTATATATGTCGACCAGCAGGAAAGGCTTGCGGCCACGATGAAAATTCCGGTCATCAGCGCGGATGAATATGGCTGGGTTGAAGTAGTAGATAAAGTGGAAGATATGGGCGTTTTCGTTGATGTCGGTTTATCGAAGGACGCACTAGTCGCAACTGAGCATTTGCCGCCGTACGAAGATGTCTGGCCGCAAAAAGGGGACAAACTTTACTGTATGCTGAAGGTGACGAACCGGGGGCGCATGTTTGCGAAACCAGCGCCGGAAGATATCATCAGTGAACTGTTTACCGACGCTTCAGAAGACCTGATGAATAAAGAGCTGACAGGTACGGTGTACAGGCTGATCGCATCGGGTTCATTCGTGATCACGGATGACGGTATCCGCTGTTTTATTCACCCGTCAGAAAGAAAAGAGGAGCCAAGACTCGGTTCAAGAGTCACGGGACGGGTGATTCAAGTGAAAGAAGACGGTTCAGTCAACTTGTCGCTGCTTCCGAGAAAACAGGATGCATTGTCTGTTGATGCTGAGTATATTCTAACGTATATGAGAACGAGAAACGGTGCCATGCCGTACAGTGACAAAAGCCAGCCTGACGATATCAGAGAACGTTTTAATATGAGCAAAGCCGCCTTTAAACGCGCGCTGGGCCATTTGATGAAAAACGGAAAAGTATATCAGGAAAATGGATGGACATACGAGAAAAAATAGAAGGCCCCACAGGCCTTCTATTTTTTATGAAACTTCACAAATAAAATTCAGTTGCGTATCATTAGAGGGAGACAGAGTTCTAAGAGAAGGGGGAGAGTCGTGGAAATACGTATCGATTTTTTATTAATCTTTATTGCGATGCTTTTCTTTTGGGTTGCTTATCTGGCAGGGATAAAAAAGCAAACATGGATACTTTCCGGTTTCCGGGAGTCTCGGATACGTGAAAAGGATCGTCTGGCTAGAATTGCGGGA
Source organism: Bacillus sp. FMQ74 (assembly GCF_001875785.1). Taxonomy (NCBI): domain Bacteria; kingdom Bacillati; phylum Bacillota; class Bacilli; order Caryophanales; family Bacillaceae; genus Bacillus; species Bacillus sp. FMQ74. The sequence goes on from NZ_MOEO01000001.1 coordinate 224,767, forward strand.
TACTTCTTTCTGAATTCAGGGATATTTATTCTTTTAAACGGTTTTATATCATTTCAGGGACAAGATCAGCTGATTCCGCCAATGATTTTGGCATACGGAGCCGGAGTTATCATTTATGTAAATAAAAAATTAATATAAAAAACCTCCAGTAAATAACAAACACCTGGAGGTTTTTTGTTTGCTCATTTTCTTAAAAAGAATATCGCCAATGTACCTGGACCGGCATGCGAGCCGATTGCTGAACTGATTGGATGCATAATGATTTCTTTCGGCTTGAGCGCTTCCTCAATCAGGTGTTTCATGTCCGTGGCTTTTTCTTTGTTCGCGGCGTAGCTGATCCCGACGGTTTGATTGCTCCAATCATCCCCGCGCTCTTTCATAAGCTCGACGATCCGTTTGAAAAGTTTCTTCTGTCCGCGGATTTTTTCCAGTGGCACTAGCTTGCCGTCCTCCATCTGAAGCAGCGGTTTAATATTCAACAGGCCGCCGACAAAAGCGGACGTTTTGGATATCCGGCCGCCCCTCGCGAGATATGTTAAATCATCAACGGTAAAAATGTGTTCAAGCTGGCTGCAAAAGTTCTTTACAGACGTTTCAATTTCTTGTATTGTATTCCCGTTGATACAGAGATCGGCAGCATGCCGGACAGCCAGACCGTATCCTAATGAAGCGCATTTGGAATCAATGACCCGTAAATCGAAATCGGGGAATTCCTCCTTCACTTCATTGGCGATCATTACAGCTGTCTGATACGTGCCGGAGAGACCTGAGGAAAAGGCAATGTAAAGAGCGGGATCACCTGTTTCGGCATATTGCAAAAACACATTTTTAATCGTTTGCGGTGAGGCTTGGGATGTCTTAGGCGTTTCTCCATTTTGCATCGCTTCAAATATTTGATCCGCATGAATTGTGACTGCATCTTCGAATTCTTTGTCGCCAAGAGAAACCCTGAGCGGAATGAAGCCAATGCCTTTTTCTTCAAAATAAGAACGAGGCAAATCAGTGGCGCTGTCAGCGATGAGATGAACTGTCATATTGCTTCCCTTCTTTCCGTTATCGCTCGTTATCATGAGAGTTAAGCCAACTATATCATATTAATTTGCCAAAATCGTGTTCAAATATTTGTTTTAAGGGAAAACATAATAAAGAAGAAAGAGCGGAGGAACATGCCATGGTACTAGATCAAACAAAAAAATTACTCATCGTCATCATCGGCGCTTTACTCAATGCTGCCGGGCTGAACTTATTTTTGATTCCGGCAGATGTATATGCCAGCGGATTTACAGGTGTCGCCCAGCTTTTATCAAGCGTCGTTGATCAATATGCCCCCTTTTACATATCGACGGGAACGCTCTTGTTCCTCTTAAACATCCCGGTCGGTATTCTTGGATGGCTGAAGGTCGGCAAATCGTTTACAGTGTACAGCATTTTAAGTGTCGCACTCACTACTCTGTTTATGGGGATCCTGCCGGAAACAAGCCTGTCACATGACATTTTGCTGAACGCGGTGTTCGGCGGCGTCATTTCCGCAGTCGGTATCGGCTTAACATTAAAATACGGAGCTTCGACAGGCGGGCTTGATATCGTCGCCATGGTGCTTGCAAAGTGGAAGGATAAACCCGTCGGCACGTATTTCTTCATTCTGAATGGGATTATCATCTTGACGGCAGGATTATTGCAAGGTTGGGAGAAAGCATTATATACCCTGGTTACACTGTATGTGACAACGAGGGTGATTGACGCCATTCACACCCGCCACATGAAGCTCACGGCGATGATCGTGACGAAAAAAGCGGACGAAATCAAGGAAGCCATTTACGGAAAAATGGTGCGTGGCATCACAACTGTTCCGGCAAAAGGAGCATTTACGAACGAACAGAAGGAAATGATGATTATCGTCATTACGAGGTACGAACTGTACGATTTAGAGAAGATCGTCAAAGAAGTTGATCCGAAAGCATTTACGAACATTGTTCAAACGACAGGGATTTTTGGTTTCTTTAGAAAAGACTGACGAAAGCAGGTGGAAGTCGTGAAACGGCTGCTTGTGATGCTCCTTCCCGTGCTGCTTTTAATAGGCTGCGGGAAAGATGAGCAGACAGAACCCGATAAGGAGGTATCAGGCGGAATGGAGAATCAAGAGGTTGTTTTATCTATTGACGCAATTCAGGAGCCTGAACAAATCAAGTTTAACATGTCGCTGAAGAACCAAAGCGAACGTGCTGTCGAGTTTCAATTCAGCACAGGACAAAAATTTGAACTTGTCGTGTATGATTCTGAGCACAAAGAAAGATACCGTTATTCGAAAGACAAAATGTTTACGCAGGCTTTTCAAAACCTGACGCTTGAACCCGGAGAAACATATGATTTCTCTGATGTGTGGAAAAAAGTTCCTGAACCTGGAACCTATGAGGTAAAGGTGACATTTAAGGGCAGGGCGGAAAATCTCAAGCAAGTACAGGCTGTTCAGCAGTTTGAAGTCAAATAAGAGGCTATGGCGAGTCGCCATAGCCTTTTTTTATTGCAGTTTGTCCAGCTGATTTTGAAATTGATGGAGCTGTCGACGTTCCGCATCTGTCGAATTGGCATACGCAGAAGATACAGCATTTTTGGCTCTCAGAATCGCTTGCTCCTGATCGCCTTCCTCAAAGCCGTTTGTCACCATGACCGCCTGTTGAACAAATGATTTTGCCTGCTGAAACAGTTCATTTCTCATTTAATATTCAACCTGGCTTTCGGCCGAGTCTCGTGCCGCGGCATGCTGGTGAGCTTCTTCTAAAGTAGACCGATATGGAAATCTTGCGGCGTGTAGCCCGATGGAGTCTTTACCCTGCTGAATAAACCTTCTGGATTTGCTTCGTTTACCCATTTTGAGACTGCCCCCTTCCATACTTTGACGAGATGAGTCGTCTTCAATAGTATGGTGGGGTAAAGTAAGGTTTATGAGTGGGAAAAATTAATACGGACCGTCTTTAAAGTGAGAAATATTCTTTCAAAAACCTTGCCACGCCGTCCTCTTCATTTGCAGCCGTTGTTCGGTTGGCAATCTGCTTGACTGCGTCAATTCCATTTCCCATTGCGACGCCGCAGCCGGCAAATTCAAGCATTTCCAAATCGTTATCCTCATCTCCGAAAGCGATGATCCGCTCCCTCGGCACGCCGTAATAATCGCTGATTTTCTGCAGGCCGACCGCTTTATTCATGCCGCTTTTGATAATTTCAATGACATGCCACGGCGCGGCCCATCTTCTATGGTCGATCACCTCGGCATGAACATCCGATAAATAAGAGCGTATTGCCGGCACATCTTCTTCTTTTGCGTGGATGAGTACGGACGTCACATCTTCACCGAGATTTTCCCGCAAGTCTCCGACTGTTACATTTGTTGTGTTCATGTTAAAGGCATCAATCAGGTGCTCATCATGGTAATGAAAGTATACGTCGTCAATGACTTCAGCAAGCACATTATGTACGTTGTAGCTCTCGCTGATATCTACGAGCTGTTTGACAACATCAAGCGGGAGTGACGTATGATACCGTCCCCAGCTGTCGTCCTGCGGATGATGGACAAATGCTCCATTAAAATTGACAATCGGCGTTGTCAGTTCCATCTGCTGGTAGTACATGGAACTTGAACGGTACGGACGCCCTGTTGAGATGCAGACATAATGCCCGCTATCTTTTAGGCGCTGTATCGTCCGAAGAGTGTTTTCTGATATGGTTTTATCATCCTTTAATAACGTTCCATCTAAATCTAATGCGATTAAATAGGGTTTTGTCTCCATGAAAAGCTCCTTTAACCTTAGATTTTGCATGTTACCTTAATTACAGTGTAGCTTTTTACCATCTTTATTGTCTACATGTTACACTTATGATTATGGTTATCCTAAGGAGGGGCACATTGTGATACAAATTGAGAATCAAACCGTTTCCGGTATTCCGTTTTTACATATTGTAAAGGAAGAGAACAGGCACCGCGCTGTTCCTCTCGTATTCTTTATCCATGGTTTTACAAGCGCGAAGGAACACAACCTTCATATTGCTTACCTGCTTGCGGAGAAGGGCTTCAGAGCCGTTCTGCCGGAGGCTCTGCACCATGGTGAACGAGGAGAAGAAATGGCTGTTGAAGAGCTGGCGGGCCATTTTTGGGACATCGTTCTCAACGAGATTGAAGAGATCGGCGTGCTTAAAAACCATTTTGAAAAAGAGGGCCTGGTAGACGGCGGCCGCATCGGTCTCGCAGGCACGTCAATGGGCGGCATCACGACGCTTGGCGCTTTGACTGCATATGATTGGATAAAAGCCGGCGTCAGCCTGATGGGAAGCCCGAATTACGTGGAACTGTTTCAGCAGCAGATTGATCATATTCAATCTCAGGGAATTGATATCGACGTGCCAGAAGAAAAGGTACAGGAACTGATGGAACGTCTTAAATCACGGGATCTCAGCCTTCAGCCGGAGAAACTGCGCCAGCGGCCGCTTTTATTTTGGCACGGCGAAAAAGATAAAGTCGTGCCTTACGCGCCGACCCGGACATTTTATGAAACGATTAAATCCCATTACAGCGAGCAGCCGGAACGCCTGCAATTTATCGGAGATGAAAACGCCGACCATAAAGTCCCGCGGGCAGCTGTGTTAAAAACGATTGAATGGTTTGAAACGTATTTATAAAGCACTAAGTTATTAACAAGGGCTTAATTTACGTTATACTGTAGAAAAAAGGAGTGAGGGAACGTGGAAGAAGCATTAAAAGAAAACATCATGGGCGCCCTGGAACAGGTTGTCGATCCTGAGCTTGGCGTTGATATCGTGAACCTTGGCTTGGTATATGACGTTGACATGGATGAAGACGGCTTGACGCACATCACCATGACGTTGACATCGATGGGATGCCCTTTAGCGCCGATTATCGTGGATGAAGTGAAAAAAGCATTAGCAGACCTTCCTGAAGTGAAAGAGACAGAGGTTCACATTGTATGGAATCCGCCTTGGACAAGGGATAAAATGTCCAGATACGCAAAAATTGCGCTTGGCATTCAATAAAACAAAAAAGGACAGCCTGACATGTGAGGCTGTCCTTTTTTACAGCTGAAAGGAGTGAAAGGAAATGATGTACCTGCTTGCTGTTTTGTGCCCGCCGCTTGCTGTTTTGTTTTCGGGAAAACCGTTTCAGGCCTTGCTGAATCTCATATTGACCTGTATCTTTTGGCTGCCGGGCGCGATTCACGCCTGCTTTATCGTCGCCGACCGCCGTGCCGAAAAACGGGCAAGAAGATAATATGGAAAAATGAGGGCCCAGGCATGGTATAATGGTCGTAAAAAAACAGCAGGGAGAGCACTATGAAAAAGAAATTGCTTGCATTCGCGCTTTGTACTGTCGCGTATGCGGCCCTGTTTGCGTACTCTGTGCACTCAGAGCAAAAAATAGACACAAGCGAGATGACGGATGTCAGCCGCCTGATGCCTGTGAAAATAAAGCAGACGGTGAAAGGGCAGGAAGAGGAAACGCTCCTTGACACAGTCAAAGAAGCAAATCGAAAAAACATAAAAATTTCAATCGCCGGGGCACAGCACTCTATGGGCGGCCATACATATTATGAGGACGGCATCGTTCTCGACATGACAGGCTACAACAAAATCCTGTCACTCGATAAAGAGAAGAAAACCATCAGAGTGCAAAGTGGTGCAACGTGGAATGACATCCAGAAATACGTGAATCCATACGGACTCGCGGTAAAAGTCATGCAGTCACAAAATATCTTTACAATTGGCGGCTCTCTCAGCGCTAATGCCCACGGACGTGATATCCGCTACGGCTCGCTGATTGATACAGTCAAATCATTTCGGCTTTTAAAAGCCGATGGGACAATTATCACCGTCACTCCAAAAGACGAGTTGTTCACGGCAGTCATCGGAGGATACGGTCTTTTTGGCGTGATTCTCGATGTAACGCTTGAATTGATGGATGACGAGCTGTATGTCATGCAGACTGAAAAAATGAATTACAGCGCATACGCAGACTATTTTACAAAGCACGTAAAAGGAAATCCAGAAGTCCGAATGCATCTGGCGCGAATATCAACAGCGAAAAAAGGATTTCTGAAAGACATGTATGTCACGAATTACGTATTGGCTGATCAACAGAATCAGCTGACTTCATACAGCGATCTCAAAGAAGATGAGTATACGGGAGCCACAAAGTTTGCACTCGGTTTGTCAAGGCGGTATGAATGGGGCAGGAATTGGCTGTGGGGCACGCAGCAATCCTATTTCCTAAGCCAAAACGGCACAGAGATCTCACGCAATAATGTCATGCGGTCCGAATCAAAATTTCTTGAGTATGAAAACAATGACAACACAGATGTTCTGCAAGAATACTTTGTGCCCGTGAAGGAGTATGCGGCTTATATTGACGACCTAAGACAAATGCTGTCGGGCGAAGATCTCAACCTGCTGAACATTACGATCCGCTACGTGCAGAAAAATGAAAAGGCCGACCTTTCCTATGCGAAGGATGATATGTTTTCGCTCGTGCTATTAATAAACGAGGGCTTTTCAAAAGAAGACCAGGCAGATACTGCCCGAATCATCAGGCGCATGACAGACGTTGCCATCAAGCACGGCGGCAGCTATTATCTGCCTTATATGACCTACCAGACAAAAGCGCAAATGAGACAGGCATATCCGAAAAGCGAAGCGTTTTTTCAGAAAAAACGAATCTATGACCCGGATGAACGCTTTATGAATTACTTTTATCAGAGGTATAAATAATGGGGAAAAACAAATTAAAATGGCTGACATTATCACAAAGCAGCGTGTTTTTCGCAAGCAGCTTAATCTTTCCGTTTTATATACTGTTTGTGAAAAATATCGGCTCAAGCTACACACAGTTCGGTTTTTCCTACGGATTGTTCGGGTTGAGCGGCGCGCTCATTTATCCGCTCCTCGGGCGGCTGTCTGAAAGGTTTGACAGCCGTTATTTTCTGCTTGCGAACTCTTGGGGGATGGCTGTTCTGCTTTTATATGTCCCGCATATTGGAAGCGTCGTTCACGTGTATATCGTCCAAGTGCTGTTAGGGCTCTTTGGAGCGATGCAAAAGCATGGAGAAAAAGTGCTGATCGCTGATTTTACAGACAGCGGAGAGCGTGGAAAGAAGATTGGGAATTACCATTTTTGGACAGCTGTCTTTTCAGCAGCAGCCATTATGCTCGGGGGTTTTCTCGCTGACTTTTTCACAGTGCAAATGATTTTTTATGCAAGCTCTATTCTATATTTTTTGAGTGGATTAATGATGATGAAAACAGGCTGACGGGTCAGCCTGTTTTTTTATGCAGCTGAAAAGGGGCGTCATATCAACGTTTTTCGGTGGAGTTATGTTGATTTTTTTGAGAGTAATTTCCATTGAACAGAAAATTTATAAATGAATAAAAATATTAAATATACGATTGAATTAATTTTTATTCATGTTATAATGTTAAATAATTTCACAAAGACCAAGAGGGTGAACTTGTTTTGAAAATAGGAATTGTAGGTGCTACAGGGTATGGAGGCACCGAACTTGTCAGGATTCTCTCGCATCATCCTCATGCAGAGGAATGCATACTATATTCATCCAGTGGAGAAGGAAATGTCTATAGCGAGGTTTATCCTCATCTTATCGGCTTAGCGGATCAGAGGCTGAAGCCGATTGATATGAATACGATCAAACACGAAATAGATATCATGTTTCTTGCTGCACCGCCCGGAGTATCAAGTGAATTGACTCCGAAGCTGGCGGATGCGGGAATTCCGGTTATTGACCTGTCAGGTGATCTGAGAATACAAGAGCCCGCTGAATATGAAAAATGGTATAAACGGACAGCGGCACCGAAGGCGGTGATTCAAGAGGCGGTATACGGTCTGGCAGAACTGAATCAAAAGCAAATTCAACAGGCGAAACTCATTGCTAATCCAGGTTGTTTTCCAACAGCTGTTTTGCTTGGCCTCGCGCCTTTGGCTCAAAAGAAACTGCTCGATGAATCTTTCGTTATCGTTGACGCGAAGACCGGGGTTTCCGGAGCGGGAAGAAAAGCATCCATGGGAACTCATTTTTCTGAGCTGAACGACAATTTTAAAATTTATAAAGTAAATGAACATCAGCACACGCCGGAAATTGAACAGGCGCTGCATGAATGGCAGCCAGGTCTCGGGCCCATTACATTTTCGGCCCACTTGGTTCCTATGACAAGGGGCATCATGGCGACGATGTATACGCAATTAACCTGTGATTTATCAACAGAGGATCTGCATAGCTTATATTCGGAATTTTACCAAGATTCATATTTTGTGAGAGTGAGGCCAAAAGGCCATTATCCGCAAACGAAGGAAGTGTACGGCAGCAATTTCTGTGATATCGCCGTGACCCTCGACGAGAGAACAAACAGAGTCACGATTGTCTCGGTAATCGATAATTTAATGAAGGGTGCCGCCGGTCAGGCAGTGCAAAACTTTAATTTGATGAATGGCTGGAATGAAGAGACCGGTCTCGCCATCACGCCAATTTATCCATAGAACGGGAGAGAATCGAACCATGATTCAGTTAAGTGAAGATCAAATTGTAAAAGTAACAGGTGATGTGTCCTCGCCAAAAGGATTTCAGGCAAAGGGCGTGCATTGCGGACTGCGCTACTCGAAAAAAGACCTCGGCGTCATTATCAGCGAGGCACCGGCCGTAAGTGCAGCGGTTTATACCCAAAGCCACTTCCAGGCTGCGCCGATCAAAGTGACACAAGACAGCTTAAAGCACGGACCGGCACTGAAAGCCGTCATCGTCAACAGCGCCATTGCCAACGCCTGCACGGGAGAACAGGGACTAAAAGACGCATACACAATGCGGGAGAGCTTTGCTTCACAGCTTGGCATACAGCCGGAGCTTGTCGCTGTTTCTTCAACGGGCGTCATCGGCGAACATTTAGACATGGAAAAAATTCAGGCGGGGATCGAGCTGCTGAAAGAAACACCTGCGGGATCAGGAGATTTTGAAGAAGCGATTTTAACAACCGATACGGTGATTAAGCAGACATGTTATGAGCTGGCAATCGGCGGCAAAATAGTCACGATTGGCGGAGCGGCTAAAGGCTCAGGGATGATACACCCGAACATGGCCACGATGCTGGGATTTGTGACAACTGACGCGGCAATCGAAGAAAAAGCGCTGCAAAAGGCGCTTCGGGAAATCACTGACGTTTCATTTAACCAAATTACAGTTGACGGAGAAACATCTACGAACGACATGGTATTGGTTATGGCGAATGGCTGCGCCGAAAACGAGTGTCTGACAGAAGATCATCCAGACTGGCCAGTCTTTAAAAAAGCGCTCTTGCTCACTTGTGAGGATCTGGCTAAAGAGATTGCCAGAGACGGAGAAGGCGCGACAAAACTAATTGAAGCCCAAGTACAAGGAGCGAAAAACAATCTTGATGCAAACGTCATTGCTAAAAAAATTGTCGGCTCGAATCTTGTGAAAACGGCAGTATATGGAACAGATGCCAACTGGGGGCGGATCATTGGAGCCATCGGACACTCCGCAGCTCAAGTGACTGCAGAAGAAGTAGAGGTTTATCTTGGGGGCCAATGCCTGTTTAAGAATAATGAGCCTCAGCCATTCTCTGAATCTCTCGCCAAGGAATACCTTGAAGGAGATGAAATCACCATTGTCATCAAGATGGATGAAGGGGACGGGAACGGAAGAGCGTGGGGCTGTGACCTGACCTATGACTATATCAAAATTAACGCGAGCTATCGCACGTAATAAAGGGGAGCATTATGAAGAAAACAATCGTCTTTAAATGCGGGGGAAGTGTCATCCGTGAGCTGTCGGAGGAATTTTTTCAAAATCTGAAAGAGCTGACGGCGTCAGGCTGGAAACTGGCGATCGTACATGGCGGCGGCCCGGAAATCACAAATATGCTGAAGCGGTTAAATATCAAAACAGAGTTTTCAGGCGGACAGCGGAAAACAACGAAGCCGGTGCTGGAAGTGGCGGAAATGGTTTTATCAGGTTCTGTCAATAAATTTTTCGTTGCAGAGCTTGCCAAACATGGACTGCGAGCCGCAGGGATTTCTGGTAAGGACGGAGGTCTTTTGGAGGCTGATTATCTAGATCCTGAAACATACGGAGAAGTCGGAGAAATCAAAAAAGTCGACGCGTCCATGGTGAACGCGCTGATGGAAAAGGACATCATCCCCGTTATTGCGCCGCTGTCTATGACAAGCGACTGCAAAACGCTGAATGTAAATGCCGATCTGGCTGCCTCAGCAGTTGCCGGAGCACTTGAAGCCGATAAGCTGATGTTCGTCACAGATGTCGATGGAATCATGAAGGAAAAGCAGCGTCTGAACGTCCTGACCCCTGAAGAGATTCAGACGCTAATCGAGCAGGAAGTGATCACAGGAGGGATGATCCCGAAGGTCAATTCAGCCTTGTCAGCTTTATCAGATCAGGTGTCTGAAGTCATGATCGTAAACGGAAAAGGATCATTCTTCGCAGAACAAACCTTTCAAGGGACAAAAATCGTCAAAGCAAAGGAGGCTGTTTCATGAGCAGCTTGTTTCAAACCTACGGCCGCTGGGATATTGACATTAAAAAAGCAAAGGGAACGCATGTTGAGGATCAGAACGGTAAAACGTACCTCGATTTCATTCAGGGGATTGCGGTATCAAATCTAGGCCACTGCCATGAAGCGGTGACAGAAGCAGTCAAAAAACAGCTCGACAGCGTATGGCACGTATCCAACCTATTTCAGAACAGTCTCCAAGAGCAAGCGGCACAGAAGCTGGCGGAACACAGTGCGGGTGATCTCGTCTTTTTCTGCAACAGCGGTGCGGAGGCGAATGAAGGTGCGATAAAGCTAGCCCGAAAAGCAACTGGAAAAACAAAAATCATCACTTTTCTTCAGTCTTTCCATGGCCGCACGTATGCAGGGATGGCTGCGACCGGACAGGACAAAATCAAAACAGGCTTCGGCCCAATGCTGGAAGGCTTTCACTATCTGCCATACAATGATCCTTCTGTTTTTGAAGCTTTTGGGGAGAAAGACGATATTGCCGCGGTGATGCTTGAAACAGTGCAGGGAGAAGGCGGAGTCAATCCGGCGAGTGCTGAATTTTTAACAGCCGTTCAGTCATTTTGCAAGGAAAAAGAGGCCCTTCTGATTGTTGATGAGATTCAGACCGGCATCGGACGGACGGGAAAGGGCTTCGCATATGAGCACTTCGGACTCTCACCGGATATCATCACAGCCGCAAAAGGATTGGGAAACGGCTTTCCAGTTGGCGCTGTCATTGGAAAAAAACAGCTTGGAGAAGCGTTTACCCCTGGTTCTCACGGAACGACCTTCGGAGGAAATATGCTGGCGATGGCTGCTGTGAATGCCACATTGCAAATTGTATTCCAGCCTGACTTTCTGCAAGAGGCTGCTGACAAAGGAGCATTTTTAAAAGAACAGCTTGAGGCTGAGCTAAAGAGCCCTTTTGTTAAACAAATCCGCGGTAAAGGATTAATGCTTGGAATTGAGTGTGATGGCCCGGTTGCTGGCATTATTGCAGAATTGCAAACATTAGGCTTGCTTGTATTGCCGGCCGGCCCGAACGTGATTCGTCTGCTGCCGCCGCTCACCGTGACTAAGGATGAAGTAGCAGAAGCTGTCAGCAAGCTGAGACAGGCAATCACTCATCATACTGCTGTAAACCGGTGATTTTTTTTCGATATAAAAGTATAAAAATTCATTTTTATAATTAATTATTCATCGAGAGGTGGGCTGTTAGATGGAAGGTTATTTAGTGTTAGAAGATGGGACATCGTTCAGCGGCGAGCTGGACGGTCATGAAAACTGCACGGGAGAAGCTGTTTTTTTCACAGGAATGACAGGCTACCAGGAAGTGCTGACAGATCCATCATATAAGGGACAGATTATTGTATTTACCTACCCGCTGATTGGCAACTACGGCATTAATGAAAAGGATTTTGAAAGCAAGAAACCGCAAGTAAAAGCCGCGGTTGTCTATGAGGCGTGTGATCACTTTTCTCATCATGAAGCGGTATACAGCCTCAAGGAGTATTTACAGAAATGGAACGTTCCGCTGTTGACCCATGTTGATACAAGGGCTGTCGTGAAAAAAATCCGGGCAAACGGGACGATGGGTGCGACAGTCACAGCCTCCAAAGAAGGAGCTGAGATTGCCCTCCAACCAGAGAATGTGGCAGAGCAGGCTTCCGCACAGGAAATCAGCACATTTGGCGACGGGAATAAACATATCGCCCTTATCGATTTCGGCTATAAAAAGTCAATCGCGTCATCACTTGTCAAACGAGGCTACAAGGTCACCGTGGTGCCATACAAGCAAATGGAGGCGGTATACACCCTCAAACCTGATGGCATTGTGCTATCGAACGGCCCTGGAGATCCGAAAGCCATTCTTCCATATCTAGGAAAAATCAAAAGCATCATCAGCCGCTTTCCGACTCTCGGCATTTGTCTCGGACATCAGCTGATCGCGCTCGCATTCGGAGGGAATACATTCAAGCTGCCATTCGGACACAGGGGAGCAAATCATCCGGTCATCGACCGTGAAACGAAACGGGTCTTTATGACAAGCCAAAACCACAGCTATGTGGTTGATGAACAGTCGATTAATGAAGAAGAGCTCACGATCAGATTTCATCATGTCAATGATACGTCAGTTGAAGGGCTTGCCCATAAAAAACTGCCTGTCATGAGTGTTCAATTCCACCCGGAAGCCCATCCCGGACCGGCGGAAAGCGAATGGATTTTTGATGATTATCTAAAGAATGTGATACCAGCAAGGAGAGAAATTGCGCATGCCTAAAGACACCAGTATTTCAAGCATATTAGTAATCGGATCGGGCCCGATCATCATCGGGCAGGCGGCCGAATTTGATTATTCAGGAACTCAAGGGTGCATCGCGCTGAAGGAGGAGGGCTATCGGGTCATTCTCGTCAACAGCAATCCGGCGACAATTATGACCGATGAAGCCTTCGCTGATGAGATTTATTTTGAGCCTCTGACAGCAGAAAGCCTGACAGCCATCATTAAGAAAGAACAGCCTGATGGACTTCTTGCCAATTTAGGCGGCCAGACCGCATTGAATTTAGCGGTGGAGCTTGAAGAAACGGGTGTTTTAAAGGAGCACGGCGTCAAGCTTCTCGGCACATCCGTTGAAACGATACAAAAAGGAGAAGACCGGGAAAAATTCCGTTCGTTAATGAATGAATTGAAACAGCCCGTGCCGGAGAGTGAAATTGTTGATAACGAGGCCGATGCCCTCCATTTTGCGGAATCCATCGGTTTTCCCGTTATTATCAGACCTGCTTACACATTAGGCGGAAAGGGCGGAGGAATCGCCCCTGATAAAGAAGCCTTTACAGCTATGATTAAACAGGCGTTATTAGCAAGCCCGATCAATCAATGCCTTGTCGAAAAAAGCATTGCGGGCTTTAAAGAAATTGAATATGAAGTCATGCGTGACGGCAATAACACATGCATTACCGTCTGCAATATGGAAAATATCGATCCGGTCGGTGTGCATACAGGTGACTCTATCGTTGTGGCGCCTTCGCAAACATTGACAGATGAAGACTATCAAATGCTGCGGACGGCTAGTCTGACCATCATTTCAGCACTTGATGTCGTAGGCGGCTGCAACATCCAATTCGCGCTTGATCCATTCAGCAAGCAATATTACGTCATCGAAGTGAATCCGCGTGTCAGCCGGTCATCGGCTCTCGCATCTAAAGCGACCGGTTATCCGATTGCGAAGATGGCTGCTAAACTGGCAGTCGGATACACACTTGACGAGCTGAAAAATCCGCTCACAGGCTCAACTTACGCAAGCTTTGAACCGGCACTGGACTATGTGATCGTCAAATTTCCGCGCTGGCCGTTTGATAAATTCAAAAACGCAGACCGCAAGCTCGGCACAAAAATGAAAGCCACCGGTGAAGTGATGGCGATTGAACGGAATTTAGAAGCGGCAATACAGAAGGCAGCCGCGTCCCTTGAATTAAAAAATATCGGCACACACCTTCCAGAGCTCAGCGGCTTGTCAATTGATGCGCTATGGGAGTTGGCAGTCACTCCGGATGACCGCAGATTTTTCGTTGTCATGGAGCTGTTGAGCCGCAGCGTGACGATTGATGACATTCATGTGAAAACAAAAATTGATCCGTTTTTCCTGCATACCTTTAACAACATCATCAAATTGGAAAACCGCTTAATGGACGCAGGGAGCGATCTTTCTTTTGAATTATTGAAAAAAGCAAAGGAAAAGGGGTTCTCAGACGCAACGATTGCCTCACTGATCGGCAAAACAGAAGAAGAGGTGCGCGCGCTTCGCAAGGAGATGGGCATTACACCTTCCTTCAAAATTGTCGATACATGCGCGGCTGAGTTTGATGCGAAAACAAACTATTTTTACTCCACATATTTCGGAGAGACCGATGGAGATATCAGCCGCAAAGAGAAAAAACGCGCGCTGATTATTGGATCAGGCCCGATTCGGATCGGCCAAGGCGTTGAATTTGATTACAGTGCGGTTCACGGCGTGCTGACACTGCAAGAGCTTGGGTTCGAAACCATCATGATTAACAATAATCCGGAAACGGTCAGCACAGATTATGAAATTGCGGATCGCCTGTATTTTGAACCGATGACAACGGAGCATATTGTAAACGTGGCGGAGCAGGAGAATATTGATTTTGCAATCGTGCAATTCGGCGGCCAAACTGCAATCAATGCTGCTGAAGCACTTGAAAAAGCCGGCATTACCCTTCTCGGCACTTCGTTTGAAACGCTCGATGTGTTAGAGGATCGTGATCAGTTCTATCAGCTTCTTGATGAACTAGGATTGAAGCACGCAAAAGGAGAAATTGCCTATACAAAAGAAGAAGCCGCTTCAAAAGCCAATGAGATTGGCTATCCGGTGTTAATTCGTCCATCTTACGTTATCGGCGGAATGGGCATGATCATTGTTGACTCGCAAGACCAGCTTTCTCAGCTGCTGAGTGATGAGGACAGCATGCCTTACCCCATTTTAATTGATCAGTATGTGTCTGGAAAAGAAGTTGAAATTGATTTGATTTCCGACGGGGAGGATGTCTTTATCCCGACCTATACCGAGCATATTGAACGGGCCGGCGTCCATTCGGGAGACAGCTTTGCCATCCTTCCCGGACCATCGATCACAAGCGGGCTGCAGCAGGGCATGAAAGAGGCCGCGCAAAAAATTGCCCGAAAACTTTCATTTAAAGGCATCATGAACATCCAATTTGTGATCGACAATGGAAACATACTCGTACTTGAAGTGAATCCGAGAGCGAGCCGCACGGTTCCGGTCGTCAGCAAAGTAATGGGCGTGCCGATGATTCCGCTTGCCACACGTCTGCTGGCGGGTGCGTCCTTAAAAGATCTAAACCCGGCAGTTCAAAATCATCATGGAGTTGCCGTGAAGTTCCCTGTTTTTTCTTCTCATGCGATCCAGGATGTGGATGTCAAGCTTGGGCCGGAAATGAAATCAACGGGAGAAGGCATGTGTGTCGCATATGATTCTAACAGCGCCTTGAAAAAAATCTATACAAGTGTCTGGAATCAAAAAGGAAGCATATATTTGCAAAACGGTCCGGAAGATGTGAAGGAATTAGCAGAAAACGCCGGTTTTACCGTTCATGAAGGGACATTTTCCTCTTGGATGGAACAGGAAGGAAAATCGCTCCACATCAATCTGAGCGGTTCTGAAGAAGCACGCAAAGAACGTCTGGAAGCCATGACGCACGGCATCACCGTCTTTACAGAAGAAGAAACCGTGCGGGCGTTTTTACAAAGCGGTTCAGGCCATCCGCAGCCTGTATCTCTCAAAGATCTCTATAAAAAGGAAGTGGCATCATGCATACAGTGACGCAAACCAGTTTATACGGAAAAGATTTATTAACGTTAAAAGATCTTAGTCAACAGGATATAAACGCCTTGCTTGCAGAAGCCGGTGAGCTGAAACAAAACAAAATCCAGCCTATTTTCCATGGCAAAACCTTGGCGATGATTTTTGAAAAATCATCAACGCGGACCCGTGTTTCATTTGAAGCGGGCATGGCGCAGCTGGGCGGGAACGCCCTCTTCCTAAGCCAGAAAGATCTGCAGCTGGGGCGCGGTGAGACTGTCGCTGATACGGCAAAAGTGCTGTCGGGCTATGTGGATGCCATCATGATCCGGACCTTTGAACATGAAAAGGTGGAGGAGCTTGCCAGAGAAGCTGACATTCCGGTGATCAATGGACTGACGGATAAATACCACCCATGCCAGGCGCTCGCGGATCTCTTGACGATTAAGGAGATAAAAGGAAAGCTTAAAGGCGTAAAAGTCGCATACATCGGTGACGGAAATAACGTGGCGCACTCCTTGATGATCGGCTGCGCGAAAATGGGCTGTGATATCTCAATCGCTTCGCCAAAGGGATATGACGTGTTAGATGAAGCAGCTGAAGCGGCAAAGAAATATGCGCTTCAATCCGGCTCTTCTATCACGCTGACAGATGATCCGATTGAAGCTGTAAAAGACGCGGACGTGATTTATTCTGATGTGTTTACAAGCATGGGGCAGGAAGCGGAAGAGCAAGAACGTCTTGCTGTCTTTGCGCCTTATCAGGTGAATGCGGCGCTGGTCAGCCATGCCAAGCCTGACTATACATTTTTACATTGTCTCCCTGCGCATCGCGAGGAAGAAGTGACTGCGGAGATTATTGACGGGCCGAATTCTGCAGTGTTCCAGCAGGCGGAAAATCGTCTTCATGTGCAAAAAGCACTGCTGAAGGCCATTTTATACAATGGGGAATCATCAAAAAACTGCTGAGCCCAACTCAGCAGTTTTTTTGATGGCAACATATTCACAGCCGCTTAGGCGCATACTACAGCAAAAAGGAAAAGGAGGAAAAACTGTGGGACAGCAGCATCAATTCCGGCCCGGACAGAAAGCGCCTAATAACGGTATCTATGTAGAGATCGGCGAGACAGGGAGCATGGTGAAAAACCCTCAAAAGGTCCATCTGTCAGCAGGGGAAATGTTTCCCGAAACATCAAATCACAACCGGCTGTGGACATATAAAAGAAAGCCGTGACCACTAAAAAACCCAAAACAATAAATGTTTTGGGTTTTTGGCTTCTTAATGCTGGCTTGCATTTTTGTTCATAGGCATGATTTCTGCTAAAACCATGATTAAGACATACAGTACAACAGCAATGACAGATGATGTTTTGAAATTATATGTAGCGCTGTTCATGCTTGCAATCAAGTAGCATGCCATATGTGATAAAAGGAACGTCCAAATAAAGGCAATAATATATCGCACGTTTCCACCTCGTCCTTCTCATTCTATTCTAAAAGTTATCATACCATACAAAAAGCGAAGGGGGAATCCAATTTTAGCAGAAAGTGAGGTGACAAAAGAGTCTGATTCGTCACACTTTAATGGTAAAATATAAAAAACGTCAATCAGTGTAATAGCCAAAAATGTAAAAGGCTAGGACTTTACCTTATTCGTTTCTTTTCTATTTACATAAGATAGCGTGAGATGAAGTGTGAAAGGAGGCGGGCAAGCGATGGGAATAACGGAAAGATACTTTCAACTGGGAACGGAGCATAATGTCATTCATCTGCCCTATCGCCCGAACGGCTTCGGCATCTTTATCTTAGGAGACAGAACCCACTTTGTCGGGGATGATTCAAGCTTTTGGCTGCAGCATTACGGCAGAAATCAGCTTCTGAATATGTTGAGGAATGAAGGATATACTCTTTTTAACAGCAATCTGTTCGGAAGGCATTGGGGGGCGGAAAAAGCAGTCACCTATGCTAAACAGCTGATCCATTCCGTGCTGAAGCAGGAAATCCTCAATCCGAAGATTCATATTTTAGCAGAAGGCATGGGTGCTCTCGTGGCCGATGAACTGCTTCGTTTTTCCCCGGATCATATCCGCTCAGCCGCAATGTTGAATCCTTGTCTCGATCTTCAGGCACATTATGAATCAGAAAAAGAAAATAAATTTTTCTATAAGCAATTTTTGAAAGAAGTCTCGAAAAGCTACGGAATTTCTGAAAAAGAAGCGGAAGCGCTTCGTTACAAAACAATTCAAAGCTATCCGAGCGGCGTTCCGGTTCATATATGGCAGCGTATGACCGGAGCTCCGTATCCCTACAGCGTACATGCGGAAGCTTTCAAGGAAAAACAGCAAAAGCAAGGCTCACCGGTCGACATGACATTTCATTTATTTGAGCATCCGAGCAGAATTTATGCATCAATCTGCAAATTCTTTCATAGTCATGAAAAAGAATTATAGAGAATATAATGACAACAGCCTTCTCTTTTGCGGAGGCTGTTTTGTTTTGGGAAATGAAAAACCGGAAGGGCGGCAGATGCAATGGAATCAACGCTGATTGTAGGTGCGGACGAATTTTTCGGCCTTTCATTATGTGAGCGAATGATGGATGAAGGCATACATGTTGACGTTATTCTGGCAGAAACAGAAGATAAAATGAGACAAATGTACTTAGAAGAAAGACTCATGTGGCTTGGGAGAAATGAACTCTTTCGCCAGCTTGAACGCATTGGAGATCAAAAGTATGATACAATTTGTATCCAGTTTGGAGTTTTTTTGCCTTTGGACCAATATGATTCTTCTTATATTTTAGTATATGAACAAGACCGTAAAGAATGGGAGAAGCGTGAAAAAACAGGCTCGGAAAAAGCCGTGATCCTGCCGAAAATGTATGGGCCATGGAAAGAAGAAACAGAGGAAGACGGCTATTACACAGACGATGTGGCTGACGAGTTGCTGAAATTCCTGTTAGAACAAGGCCGTCATAGCAAAGATCAGCTTTTTGAATTACAAGTATCAGAGAAAACCTCAAAAGAAGAAGCAAAAACAAAAATTAACGAGTGGAAAAGACAATTTTCATCAATTTTCGACAAATATTAAGAAAAACCTTCCATGTTTCGAGTTTTCTAGATACAATAAACGTATAAAAATAATACATGTTATAGCTTGTCAAAAGGAGTTGAACATGACTTGATCACAAGGCTTGTCATGATCTTTTCTGTCCTCCTTTTATTGAGTGGATGTGGACAAACTCCGTTCAAAGGAAAAATTGAGAAGGTCGGCATGCTCTTTCCTGATACGATTAATGACCTCGTATGGGGCACAAAAGGGTATAAAGGATTACTGAATATACAATCCAAATACAATGTGGACGTCTATTATAAAGAAGGCGTTAAAACAGAAGAAGATATCATAAATGCGATTGAGGATTTTCATAAAAGGGGCGTCAATCTGCTCTACGGCCATGGGAGTGAATATGCTGAGGTGTTTAACTTGGTCGGCGAAGATTATCCAGATATGGAATTCGTCATTTCCAATGCGAAAGCGAAAGCTGATAATGTAACGAGTGTCCATTTCAGCGGGGAAGCAATGGGCTTTTTTGGAGGAATGACTGCTGCCCATATGTCGAAAACGAATCAGGTCGGTGTCATTGCTTCCTTTACGTGGCAGCCTGAGGTTGACGGTTTTATCAAAGGGGCTAAGTATGAAAATCCGGATATAGAGGTAAATACGAAATATACGGATCATTGGGACGATGATACAACAGCAGTAAAGCTTTATCAGAAAATGAAGAACGAAGGCGCGGATGTTGTGTATCCCGCTGGAGACGGGTATAATGTTCCTGTTATTCAGCAAATCAAAAAAGACGGTCTTTATGCCATCGGCTACGTCACAGATCAATCGGACCTGGGCGAAAATACCGTATTAACCAGCACGGTGCAAAATGTGGACAAGGCCTATGAAATCATTGCTGAGCAATTCAACAAAGGCACCCTTGAAGGCGGCGATCATTACTACGACCTGAATACGGGAGTAGTCGAGATGGGAACATTCAGCCCGCTCGTTGATCAAGACTTTCAGCAAAGAATCGCCAAGCTGATCAAAACGTACAACAAAACAGGCGAGCTGCCAAAAAACGAGTAATGGAGTGACGTCACATGCAGCACGAAAAATCACTTGAATTCTTGCAAATTGCCATGAAATATCTCCCTGAAGCGAAAGAACAGCTTGAGAAATCAGGCATTGAGCTGTCAATGGAGGCCATACAGCCGTTTATGAATCTATTTACAACGGTAATGGCGGAAGCTTACGAGCTTGGCAAGTCTGATGCTAAATCTGAAACCGAATAAAAAGAAGCCACTTTTGCGAAAGTGGCTTTTCACATGATTTTCTTTTTAATAGCGGTGATCATGGGCGCAAGCTCCTTTAGAGCGGGCTTGATTTGATCAAGAGAGTTCATAATTGAACCGATTTGGTCCATAATATGCATGTAATGATTCGTCTCTTCGTCGTTTGTCTGAGAAACCTGAGAAACCTCCTCTTGCTGTTCCTCCTTCTCTTCTGTTGGTTTTGCGGAATCACCGAACATCATTCTTGAAAACACATCCAACTGCATACGCCTCCTTTCTATATACAATACTCTATGAGTAAGTTGAACTGATAGTTTAGACGAATATATTGCCATGCGAAAAAAAATAGGATAGAATTAGTACCTGATACTAATAATTGATCACAACCTGATTGATCTTCTAAATTTAAGATATAAAGGAGTCTTCCCTTATGAAAGCTGGAATACTTGGTGTTGGACGTTACATTCCTGAGAAGGTTTTAACAAATCATGATCTTGAAAAAATGGTTGAAACTTCTGACGAGTGGATTCGTACAAGAACAGGAATAGAAGAAAGAAGAATCGCCGCAGATGATGTGTATTCATCACATATGGCTGTTGCAGCAGCGAAAAATGCGCTGGAACAAGCTGAAGTGGCTGCTGAGGATTTGGATATGATCCTGGTTGCAACTGTTACACCTGATCAGTCATTTCCTACGGTCTCTTGTATGATTCAAGAACAGCTCGGCGCTAAAAAAGCGTGTGCTATGGATATCAGCGCGGCTTGTGCGGGCTTCATGTACGGGGTTGTAACCGGTAAACAATTTATTGAATCCGGAACCTACAAGCATGTTCTAGTTGTCGGTGTAGAGAAGCTCTCAAGCATTACCGACTGGGAAGACCGCAATACTGCCGTTCTGTTTGGAGATGGGGCAGGCGCCGCGGTAGTCGGACCAGTCAGTGATGACAGAGGAATCCTTTCATTTGAGCTAGGAGCCGACGGTACAGGCGGTCAGCACTTGTATCTGAATGAAAAACGACATACAATCATGAATGGACGAGAAGTTTTCAAATTTGCAGTCCGCCAAATGGGAGAATCATGCGTAAATGTCATTGAAAAAGCCGGACTTTCAAAAGAGGATGTCGACTTTTTGATTCCGCATCAGGCGAACATCCGTATCATGGAAGCAGCTCGCGAGCGTTTAGAGCTTCCTGTCGAAAAGATGTCTAAAACCGTTCATAAATATGGAAATACTTCTGCCGCATCCATTCCGATCTCTCTTGTAGAAGAATTGGAAGCCGGTAAAATCAAAGACGGCGATGTGGTCGTTATGGTAGGGTTCGGCGGAGGACTAACATGGGGCGCCATTGCAATCCGCTGGGGCCGATAAAAAAAGGTGAGGTGCACACAAGATGACTAAAAAAAGAGTAGTTGTTACAGGACTTGGAGCATTATCTCCGCTTGGCAACGACGTCGATACAAGTTGGAATAACGCAATCAACGGTGTGTCCGGAATCGGTCCGATCACTCGTGTTGACGCTGAAGAATATCCGGCAAAAGTAGCCGCTGAATTAAAAGACTTCAATGTTGAAGATTATATGGATAAAAAAGAAGCCAGAAAAATGGACCGCTTTACACAATATGCGGTTGTGGCTGCGAAAATGGCGGTTGAAGACGCAGATCTTAACATTACCGATGAGATCGCGCCGAGAGTCGGTGTTTGGGTGGGTTCCGGTATTGGAGGACTTGAAACACTAGAGTCTCAATTTGAAATCTTCTTAACAAAAGGCCCAAGACGGGTAAGCCCGTTTTTCGTGCCAATGATGATTCCTGACATGGCGACAGGCCAGATTTCTATTGCATTAGGAGCAAAAGGGGTGAACTCTTGTACGGTTACAGCATGTGCTACAGGAACGAACTCCATCGGTGACGCGTTTAAGGTTATTCAGCGCGGTGATGCAGACGTGATGGTCACAGGCGGAACAGAAGCGCCGCTGACAAGAATGTCATTCGCCGGCTTTAGTGCCAACAAAGCGCTGTCTACTAATCCAGATCCGAAAACAGCGAGCCGTCCGTTCGATAAAAACCGTGATGGCTTTGTCATGGGGGAAGGTGCAGGGATTATCGTTCTTGAAGAACTTGAGCATGCTCTGGCCCGCGGCGCTAAAATTTACGGAGAAATTGTCGGCTACGGCTCAACCGGAGACGCTTATCATATCACAGCGCCGGCCCAAGACGGTGAAGGCGGAGCGAGAGCGATGCAAGAAGCCATTAAAGATGCAGGCATTGCACCTGAGGAAATTGATTATATCAATGCTCACGGGACAAGCACGTATTACAACGACAAATACGAAACAATGGCGATTAAAACCGTTTTCGGTGAGCATGCGCATAAACTTGCGGTAAGCTCTACAAAATCGATGACAGGCCACCTCTTAGGAGCAGCTGGCGGTATTGAAGCCATTTTCTCTATCCTGGCCATTAAAGAAGGCGTGATTCCGCCGACAATCAATATTCAAACACCTGACGAAGAATGCGATTTGGATTATGTGCCTGATGAAGCCCGCAGACAGGAACTTAATTATGTTCTCAGCAACTCATTAGGATTCGGCGGACACAACGCAACATTAATCTTTAAGAAATATCAATCATAATCAAGCCAAATCGGCTGCCCTTAAAGGGTAGCCGGTTTTTTTTGTGTGCATAGGATTAAAAGAGGAGGCGATCACATGAGTGTAGAACAAACATATAGCTGGCTCAGGAAGGCTGCTTCAATAGATGATTTGGCACCTTACATTATCCCGCTTTTTTCAGGTGCGGGGAAAAAGAACTGGAAGGGCATTTTGGGGCACCTTCAGCATCATGGGATGTTTAAAAACATGACAGAGGGTATTCAGACTGCTTCCAAGCTGAAGGAAAAAGGTTTTTACGGACATATCCAAAAGGAAGAACAGTACCTCAAAAACAAATGGCAAGGTCCTGATGTACCAATTGTCACGTTGCCGGTTGATGAACGAAACAGGAGAATCCGTTTAGAATTCGGATCAAAATCAGGACTCGCCTTTCAAGACAAAATGTTCCTTTTTCTTTCGTCAGATTTAGATTTTGGGTCGGTATCTGCCCTGATGACGCATGAGTATCATCACGTTTGCCGGTTAGGTCATCTGACAAAAGAGGAAAAGGATGTCACATTACTTGATACAATCATCATGGAAGGGCTGGCGGAATATGCTGTTTATGAGAGGTTCGGCCGAAGTCAAACGGCTGAATGGACGACTTGGTATACTCCAGAGCAGCTTCAGGCTTTATATGAAAAAAAGATTGCGCCCCATCAGGATATCAAACGGGATAATCGATTATTTCCCCAGCTGTTATTCGGCAAAGGATATCAGCCGAAAATGCTTGGATACGCAGTTGGATTCAATATTGTAAAAAAATATTTAACTGCCAACAAGGCAAGCACCGCAGACGGACTGTCCATTCCTGCTGAAACCTTTTTGGATGCAATGCTTTAATAGAATAAAATAATGGAATTTCGTTAATAATATTACATTTATCCTAAAAAATTCTTGATTTTGCAAAATGATTGTAATAATATACAACTATAAAATTTTTCGATAATTCAATATTATTTATTATTTCTGAATAAAGGGATTGCTTTCTCTTGAAAACGATTGACCACAAGAGGGGGGAAAGGGGAGCTAGCATGAGCACACTATTAGAAGTGAATAATTTAAAGACTTATTTTTTCCGGAAAAAGGAGCCGATCCCTGCGGTTGACGGAGTCGATTTTCACATCAGCAAAGGTGAAACCGTCGCCCTTGTGGGTGAATCGGGCTCCGGAAAAAGCATTACTTCCTTATCAATTATGGGTCTCGTCCAAAGCTCAGGCGGAAAAATCATGGACGGCTCTATTAAACTCGAAGACAAAGACCTCACCTCATTCACTGAAAACGATTATTGCAAAATCCGCGGAAACGAAGTATCCATGATCTTTCAAGAACCAATGACCTCCCTTAATCCGGTGTTAACAATCGGAGAACAAATTACCGAAGTGCTGATTTACCATAAAAACATGAAGAAAAAAGAAGCCAGTCAACGAGCTGTTGAACTCTTGCAGATGGTCGGTTTCTCCCGGGCAGAGCAAATAATGAAGGAGTACCCGCATCGGCTGTCAGGCGGTATGAGACAGAGGGTGATGATTGCCATCGCACTGAGCTGTAATCCTAAACTGCTCATTGCCGATGAACCGACGACAGCACTGGATGTGACAATACAAGCCCAGGTGCTGGAGCTCATGAAAGATCTCTGTCAGAAGTTCAACACATCGATTCTTCTGATCACACACGATTTAGGTGTCGTGTCCGAAGCGGCTGATAGAGTGATTGTCATGTACTGCGGACAAGTCGTAGAAAACGCCACCGTTGACGACTTATTTTTAGAACCGCTTCATCCTTATACAGAAGGCCTGCTTACGTCAATTCCTGTTATAGATGGAGAGATTGATAAATTAAATGCGATTAAAGGCAGCGTGCCTACGCCTGATAATTTGCCGCCGGGGTGCCGTTTTGCCCCAAGGTGTCCGAAAGCTATGGATAAGTGCTGGACAAATCAGCCTGCGCTTTTGACACACAAAAGCGGAAGAACGGTGAGATGCTTTTTATATGAGGAAGAGGGTGCAGAACAATCATGACAGCAGCTAATCAAGAAACAATCTTAGAGCTTCGTGACGTAAAAAAATACTTTCCGATCCGCTCAGGCCTTTTTCAAAGAAAAGTCGGTGATGTAAAAGCGGTGGATGGTGTGTCATTTTCGTTAAAAAAAGGAGAGACACTCGGAATCGTTGGAGAGTCGGGCTGCGGAAAATCGACTGCCGGCAGAACGATGATCAGACTGTACAAACCGACAGAAGGCCAGATTCTTTTTAAAGGGCAGGATATTTCCAATCTGTCAGAGGAGAAGCTGCGGAAGAGTGTCCGCAAAAATATTCAAATGGTTTTCCAAGATCCATTTGCCTCGTTAAACCCGAGAAAGACACTGCGGTCTATCATAAAGGAGCCGTTTAATACACACAACATGTATACGATGCGTGAACGAAACGAGAAAGTCGAAGAGCTGCTTGCGAGAGTTGGCCTTCACCCGTCGTTTGCCAGCCGTTATCCCCATGAGTTTTCCGGCGGCCAGCGACAGCGGATCGGCATTGCCAGAGCACTCACTTTAAATCCAGAGCTGATCATTGCAGATGAGCCGGTTTCCGCACTTGATGTATCCATTCAGGCCCAAGTGATTAACTTGATGGAGGAATTACAGGAGGAATTTGATCTTACGTATCTATTTATCTCCCATGATCTAAGTGTCGTCCGCCATATCAGCGACAGAGTCGGAGTGATGTATCTTGGCAAAATGATGGAACTGACCGGCAAGCATGAGCTATATGACAACCCGCTACACCCATATACCCAAGCGCTTTTATCCTCCGTTCCGGTTACAAGAAAGAAAGGATCTGTCAAACGTGAACGCATTGTCCTGAAGGGAGAACTGCCAAGTCCGGCCAACCCGCCAAAAGGCTGCGTATTCCACACAAGATGCCCTGTTGCAAAACCGATATGCAAGGAACAAATACCAGAATTTAAAGAAGCTGCTCCCAGCCACTTTGTGGCTTGTCACCTTTATAGCTAATGTTGCCCGCACAGCTTTGAGAGGGGGTATGCACACTACATAAACAACAGCTGAGAAGAACGAACATTTTAAAAGGGGGAATATCTAATGAAAAGACGGAAAACCGCACTGATGATGCTAAGTGTATTGATGGTTCTGGCCATCTTTTTATCAGCCTGCTCGGGCTCAAAATCGAGCAGCAGCAGTGAGAAAAAATCAGCAGGCAAACCGCAGCAAGGCGGGGATTTGGTTGTTGGCTCAATCGGAGCGCCCACACTTTTCAACTCATTATATTCAACAGATGAATCAAGTACAGATATTGAACAAATGATTTACAGCTTTTTAACGAAAACAGATGAAAACTTAAATGTCAAAATGTCACTTGCAGAAAGTGTGAAAGAGCTGGATGGCGGTCTGAAATATGATGTGAAAATCAAAAAAGGCGTTAAGTTTCATGATGGAGAAGAGCTGACTGCCGATGATGTTGTCTTTACGTACAGCATTCCGCTTAACAAAGATTACAAAGGAGAGCGCGGCTCTAACTTTGAAATGCTGAAATCAGTAGAGAAAAAGGGAGATTATGAGGTTTTATTTACGCTGAAATATAAAGACCCTAACTTCTATAACAATACGTTAGACAGCTACGGGATACTGCCGGAGCACATTTTAAAAGATGTACCGGTTGCAGAGCTTGAAGATAACGAATTTAATAGAAAAAATCCAATCGGCTCAGGGCCTTTCAAATTTAAAGAATGGAAAGACGGACAATACGTGAAGCTCGTTGCTAATGATGACTACTATGACGGCCGTCCGTATTTAGACAGTGTCACGTATAAAATCATTCCTGATGCCAATGCAGCAGTTGCCCAGCTTCAGGCCGGAGATATTGATTTCTTTAACGTGCCGTCAACTGACTATAAGACAGCTGAATCGTTTAATAATGTCAAAGTCGTAACAGATTTAGCGTTAAGCTATACGTATATCGGCTGGAATGAGAAAAATGAGCTGTTTAAAGATAAAAAAGTGCGCCAGGCGCTTACGACAGCTTTAGACCGTGAAACAATGGTGCAAACCGTATTAGATGGGGACGGGAAGGTCGCTTACATCCCTGAAAGTCCGGTTTCATGGAACTATCCGAAAGATATAGAAGTTCCTAAATTTGAATACAATGTCAAAAAAGCGAAGAAGATGCTGAAAGAAGCCGGCTGGGAAGATACTGACGGTGACGGCATCCTCGATAAAGACGGTAAAAAATTCGAGTTTACACTGAAAACGAATCAAGGAAATAAAGTTCGTGAAGACATTGCAGTTGTTGTTCAAGAACAACTGAAGAAAGTCGGGATTAAGGTAACGCCGCAAATCGTTGAGTGGAGTGCATTAGTAGAACAGACAAATCCACCTAATTGGGACTATGACGCAATGGTTTTAGGATGGAGTTTATCAACGTTCCCAGACCATTACGATATCTTCCATTCTAGCCAGTCTGAAAAAGGCTTAAATAACATGTGGTACAAAAACCCTGAAGTTGATAAGCTTCTCAAAAATGCAAAATCAATCAGTGACCGTGACGAATACTCAAAAGCTTACGAAAAGATTTACCAAAAACTTGCTGAAGATCAGCCGTATACCTTCCTTTACTATCCGAACAACCATATGGCAATGCCGGCTAACTTAGAGGGTTATGTGTATCATCCAAAACGCGAGTTGTACCAAATTGAAAAATGGTGGCTTGCCCAATAATTTTCCCTTGCAGGGGAGGGAGTGCGTTTCCTTCCCCTTTGAATTTGAAAAAGAACAACGAAGGGGACAAGAATATGGTTACATATATTATTCGAAGAACGTTATCTTCGATTCCTATTCTATTGGGAATTACAATTTTGTCTTTCATTATTATGAAAGCCGCTCCAGGGGATCCGATGACACTTATGATGGACCCTACGATCAGCCAGGCAGACAGGGCTCAGTTTATTGAAAAGTACGGTCTCAATGACCCTGAGTACGTTCAATATTTAAAATGGCTGGGCAATATGGTTCAAGGTGATTTCGGCACATCCATCATCAGAAAAGGGACGCCTGTTTCAGAACTGATTTTAGCACGGCTGCCCAACACACTCCTCTTGATGCTGGTGTCAACAATTTTGGCGCTGATCATTTCCATCCCATTCGGGGTAATTTCTGCAAAAAAACCTTATTCGAAGCTGGACTACGGCATTACATTTACTTCATTTATCGGTTTGGCAATCCCGAATTTTTGGTTCGGTTTGATTTTAATCATGGTGTTTGCCGTGAATCTCGGATGGTTTCCAACCGGGGGAGTCGCCACCCTTAACTCAGATTTCAGTATAGTAGACCGGATTCATCATTTGCTTTTACCCGCTTTTGTGCTGGCGACAGCTGATATGGCAGGCTTAACGAGATATACAAGGTCCAATATGCTTGATGTTTTAAATCAAGATTATATCCGGACTGCCAGATCAAAAGGTTTCAAAGAGAATCGAGTATTATTTAAGCACGGCTTGCGGAATGCACTATTGCCTGTTATTACGATTTTCGGCTTAATGATTCCTTCCTTTATTGGCGGAGCGGTTGTCGTAGAGCAGATTTTCACTTGGCCGGGATTAGGAAAGCTGTTTGTCGATTCAGCATTCCAGCGCGATTATCCGGTTATCATGGCAATGACTGTGATCTCGGCGGTTCTTGTTGTTGTCGGAAACCTCATTGCAGACATCCTTTACGCGATTGTTGATCCGCGGATCGAATATTAAAAGGAGGGAAACAGAGATGTCAGAGCTGCAAACAACTCCCTCGCCGGAGATCAGGCTGAAAGAAAATATTTCAAAAAAACCAGAAACAATGACAAAGATCTTCTGGGAAAAATTCTCGAAAAACAAACTGGCCATTTTAGGTGCCGTTATTCTTTTTATCATTATTATGTCAGCTGTTTTCGCCCCTTTCATTGCACCTTATCCCCAAGAGCAGCAAAGCCTGCTTGATAAATATAAGGCGCCGGGCCTTGAACATCTGATGGGAACGGATAAATTTGGACGTGATATTTTCAGCCGAATCCTTTATGGTGCGCGTGTCTCTTTATTGGTTGGATTTGCGTCCGTAGTCGGCTCGATTTTGATCGGAACGGTTTTAGGAGCATTAGCTGGATATTTCAGAGGAATAGTGGATGCTGTCATTATGCGTGTAGTTGACATCGTGCTATCCATTCCTGATATTTTCCTGTTGATCACGCTGGTCACCATCTTCAAGCCGGGTGTGGACAAACTAATTTTAATTTTCTGTCTCACAGGATGGACCACGACAGCACGATTAGTAAGAGGGGAATTCTTGTCGCTTCGTTCAAGGGAATATGTTCTTGCTGCTAAAACAATTGGAACAAAAACGCACAAAATTATTTTTTCTCATATCCTGCCCAATGCGTTAGGGCCGATTATTGTGTCAGCTACGCTGAAAGTAGGGTCTGTTATTCTAGCTGAATCGGCGCTAAGCTACTTGGGATTTGGAATCCAGCCGCCAATCGCTAGCTGGGGGAACATGCTTCAAGACGCACAGAATTTCACAGTAATGATTCAAGCATGGTGGTACCCATTATTTCCCGGGCTATTTATTTTAATGACCGTTTTATGCTTCAACTTTGTCGGTGATGGCCTGCGGGATGCGCTTGATCCGAAAAATATTAAATAAAAATGAATATCATATCTGTTATAAAATATCACCAAATCAGAAAAAAAGCAGGTCTCCTTTTGTCAGAAAATATACAAAGAGATCTGCTTTTTGTGATTCTTGCATAAAACCAGTGATTCCAGATTTCCTCAATCTCTTTGGAATAATTTCTCTGTCCCTTGCCTATACTGTGGACAACAGTTTTTATAAAGTGAGGGGTTAGAGATGTTATTTCTTCATGATGTGTGGGTCAATTGGTTTGAAGGGGAAGAAAATGGCTACAATGTATGCCACTTTCACGAATGGCGCAAGGAAGATACGGTTGAGCTTTTGGATCAGGTGCCGCTGTTAAGGGTGCCGTCAGTACTGTTTCATTACATAGAAAACGATTTGTCAGAGCTTCCGAAAGGTTTGCTTGAAGACGTACATCAGAAATCGTACATTCGGAAAAATCATGAGCGGACAAAGCTTGAATATTGTTTTGTCGTAACAGACGGAATCGGCATTTTGGCTGTCGACACAATCGGCTATACAATCCCTGTCAGAAAAAGCCGTCTGATCCCACGGCAAGAGCAGCTCGTTTATGAAATGGTAAAAGATGTAGAGCCTGAAGCATATGAATTTGAACCAAAGAAACTGGAATCCTCTAAAGAATATCACATCTTATCATTAGCACCAGAACATGTCAGAGGACTGACAAGAAAAGAACGGCAAATCAAGCAGCTGATGTTTATGGCGCTTGACCAATTAAAAGGGCTGAAAAACCGCGCTGAAATCGGCTATTGGTACACAGAGTGGAATCCGCATATGTATGAACAAATCAAACGGATGAGCTTTGAAGAGATTTGGGACATGCTGTATAACGAAACAATTGAAGGCTGGTCGGACAAGCACCTGGCTTTTTGTGAAAACTTAATAAAAGGACAGCCTTTTTTCGAAAAGCTATGGGAAATGGAAAATGAATCGAAGGTAAACTGAAAAAAACCGCTCTTTGCAAAGAGCGGTTTTTTGATCAGCGTCTTTTTCTTCCAAGACCCATGGCATTCTCCATTTTTTTCAGCATTTTGTTTGCTGTCCGGTTCGCCCGTTCCGCGCCTTCATCAAGAATCCGGTCTAATTCTTCAGATTCTATCAGCTCATAATAGCGGTCCTGGATCGGTTTTAATGCGTTCACCACGACTTCTGCCAAATCACCTTTAAACTCGCCGTAGCCTTTTCCTTCGTATTTTGCTTCAAGCTCTTCAATTGTCGTATTGCCGAGGATTGAATAAATCGTAAGAAGGTTGGAAACGCCCGGTTTGTTTTCTTTGTCAAATTTTACAATGCCCTCAGAATCTGTCACAGCGCTTTTGATTTTCTTTTCAAGAAGCTTCGGTTCATCCAGCAGTGTAATATAAGCTTTCTGGTTCGGATCAGATTTGCTCATCTTCTTCAGCGGATCATTCAGAGACATGATGCGTGCACCGACTTTTGGAATTTTCACTTCCGGAATCGTGAAGATGTCGTTGTATTTTTTGTTGAAGCGTTCTGCGAGATTCCGCGTCAGCTCAAGGTGCTGCTTTTGATCCTCACCGACA
Organism: Bacillus sp. FMQ74; assembly: GCF_001875785.1. Classification (NCBI taxonomy): domain Bacteria; kingdom Bacillati; phylum Bacillota; class Bacilli; order Caryophanales; family Bacillaceae; genus Bacillus; species Bacillus sp. FMQ74. Next base: position 255,923 of record NZ_MOEO01000001.1, read on the forward strand.
GGCACAAGATCCGTTCCGTACAGCAGAATATCAGCGGCCATCAGCGGCGGGTATGTTAACAGGCCGGAGACGACAGCTTCATTGCCTTTGGATTTGTCCTTAAATTGAGTCATTCGTTCAAGCTCGCCGATATATGCGACACACTGCATCATCCATCCGGCCTGTGCATGCGCGGGAACCTCTGACTGAATAAACAATGTTGCTTTTTCAGGATCAAGTCCGACAGCTAAGTAAAGCGCCGCCAGACTGCGGATATTCTTTCTTAGCTGGAGCCGATCTTGAGGAACGGTTATTGCATGCTGGTCCACGATGCAAAAATAGCTGTTATAATCATGCTGCAGTTCGACAAACTGCTTCATTGCACCGATATAGTTGCCGAGCGTAACGGAGCCGCTTGGCTGAATGCCTGAAAAAATCGTTTGTTTCATGAAAACATCAACCTCATTTCTTAAAACATAATAAAAAAGGCTCATTCTTCCCCTATAAAAAAGGGACGAATGAACCGTGGTACCACCCTGATTATTCCATTAAAATGGAATCACTCTGACGTTTGTAACGGAGTCTGCTCCGGCTGAGCCTACTTTTTTCGGGTTCGGTCAGCTGCTCCAAAGTCCATTCCACATTGCCCGTTATCTGCTCCCAGCACCGCAGACTCTCTTCAAACAGGTGAAATGTGTACTACTCTTTTTCATAGCACGCTTTTCTTTTGATTGCTTCATTATAAATCAATTATAACCAATTGTCATCATGAAAAAACATTCTTTTTCCCAGTAACATTGTAATGATATAAATAACATGGGTGCTGTAAAACCCTTAAATGATAACTGCTATCAGCGTAAAAACGGGCAGATATTATATGTAAAAAGCAATATGGATAGAAAACTCATGAAAAAGTTTTTAATCAATTTACGCTTTAAATGGTAGAAGGATATTATGTTCGTGGAAGAAAAACTAACGAAGTTTAAATATTTTAAATTGATAAAATAATATTGCAATAAATTATTTGTTTCATTATAATGAACTTGTTCACTCTATTGTTACAGCTTTTTTACAAAAATAATCAGAAAAGACGGAACAGAATAAAAGTTATGGAAACTTAGGTTCATTTGTCTGATATTTCTGAGGATTTAGCCGTAAGGAGCTGAAAATTATTATTAGGGGGTTTGCGAATATGAAAAAACGTTGGTCGATTGTCACGTTGATGCTCATTTTCACTCTCGTGCTGAGCGCTTGCGGCTTTGGCGGCAGCGGATCAAACGGTGAAGGGAAAAAGGACAGTAAAGGAAAGACAACACTTAACATTAATATTAAAACTGAGCCGTTCTCCTTACATCCGGGATTGGCAAATGATTCAGTTTCAGGCGGTGTCATCCGTCAGACTTTTGAAGGATTGACACGCATCAATGCAGATGGGGAGCCTGAAGAAGGCATGGCATCTAAAATCGAAACAAGCAAGGACGGTAAAACATATACATTCACTATTCGTGATGGTGTGAAATGGTCTAATGGAGACCCTGTAACAGCACAAGATTTTGAATATGCTTGGAAATGGGCGCTTGACCCTAATAATGAATCACAATACGCTTACCAGCTCTACTACATAAAAGGTGCTGAAGCGGCGAATACCGGCAAAGGCAGCCTAGATGATGTGGCAGTAAAAGCCGTGAATGACAAAACGCTGAAGGTTGAATTAAATAACCCGACTCCATATTTCACTGAATTAACTGCGTTCTATACGTATATGCCGATCAACAAGAAAATTGCAGAGAAAAATAAAAAGTGGAATACAAATGCCGGGGATGATTATGTATCAAACGGTCCGTTCAAAATGACAGCATGGAAACACAGCGGTTCTATTACTCTCGAAAAAAATGACCAGTATTGGGATAAAGACAAAGTCAAACTGAAGAAAATCAATATGGTTATGATCAACAATAACAATACGGAATTGAAAAAATTCCAAGCTAGCGAACTTGATTGGGCTGGTATGCCGCTCGGACAGCTTCCGACTGAATCCCTGCCGACCCTGAAAAAAGACGGTTCTTTACATGTTGAGCCGATCGCAGGGGTGTATTGGTACAAATTCAACACTGAAGCTAAGCCGTTAGACAACGTCAATATCCGTAAAGCATTAACATATTCGATTGACCGCCAGTCTATTGTTAAAAACGTTACGCAAGGAGAGCAAATCCCGGCAATGGCTGCGGTGCCGCCGACAATGAAGGGATTTGAGGATAACAAAGAAGGCTACTTCAAAGACAACGATATCAAAACAGCAAAAGAATACCTTGAAAAAGGCCTAAAAGAAATGGGCTTAAGCAAGGCATCTGACTTGCCGAAAATCAAATTGTCTTACAACACTGATGACGCACATGCGAAAATCGCTCAAGCCGTACAAGAAATGTGGAAGAAAAATTTAGGCGTTGATGTTGAGCTTGATAACTCAGAATGGAATGTCTATATTGATAAGCTCCACAGCCAAGATTATGAAATCGGCCGTATGGGCTGGCTCGGCGACTTCAATGATCCTATCAACTTCCTTGAATTGTTCCGTGACAAAAACGGAGGAAATAACGATACAGGCTGGGAAAATCCAGAATTCAAAAAGCTTCTGAATCAGTCACAAACTGAAACAGATAAAACAAAACGTGCAGCGCTGCTGAAAAAAGCAGAAGGTATTTTCATTGATGAAATGCCGGTTGCCCCAATCTATTTCTATACTGATACTTGGGTACAGGATGAAAACCTAAAAGGTGTTATCATGCCAGGTACTGGTGAGGTTTATTTCAGAAACGCATATTTTAAATAAGGCTATGTCTGAAAATAAAAAGACCTCAAGGTATATGGGGAGAAAAGCCCCATATACCTTTCTTACTGATGGAGTATAAAAATGTAAAAACCATGGAGGTGTTCCCCCTTGCTAAAATATATCGGAAGACGCTTAGTCTATATGATTATCACACTATTTGTGATTGTAACCGTGACATTCTTCTTAATGCAAGCAGCACCGGGCGGGCCATTTTCAGGTGAGAAAAAGCTTCCGCCTGAAATTGAAGCAAACTTAAATGCGCACTATGGCTTGGACAAGCCGCTGTTTGTACAATACGTCAGTTATTTGAAATCAGTTGCAATGTGGGATTTCGGACCATCATTTAAATATAAAGGTCAGAGTGTTAACGACCTGATCAGCTCAGGTTTCCCCGTTTCATTCACTCTTGGAGCAGAAGCTATTCTCCTCGCTTTAGCGTTAGGTGTATTGTTTGGGGTCATTGCAGCCCTTTACCATAATAAGTGGCAGGATTATACCGTCGCGATTTTAACGATATTTGGTATTTCGGTTCCGAGCTTTATCATGGCGGCTGTTCTGCAATATGTGTTCTCCATGAAGCTTGGGCTGTTTCCGGTCGCGGGGTGGGATTCCTGGGCATACACCTTTTTGCCTTCAATCGCACTTGCTTCCATGCCGATGGCGTTTATTGCCAGACTTTCCCGTTCAAGCATGATCGAAGTGTTAAACAGTGATTATATCCGCACAGCGAAAGCGAAAGGGCTGTCCCGCCCAGCGGTTACAGTGCGGCACGCCATTCGAAATGCGCTTTTGCCGGTTGTTACATACATGGGCCCGATGGCCGCACAGGTCTTAACAGGGAGCTTCATTATTGAAACTATTTTTGGGATCCCGGGGCTTGGTGCACACTTCGTCAACAGTATTACAAACCGTGATTATACAGTCATTATGGGTGTAACGGTGTTCTTCAGTGTCATCTTGCTATTGTGTGTATTAATCGTAGATGTGTTATACGGCATTATTGATCCAAGAATCAAGCTTTCCAAAGCAAAGAAAGGAGCCTAGGCCATGCAGAACATTCCAAAAAACATGTTTGAACCAGCCGCAGCGAATGCCGGCGATGCAGAAAAAATAAGTAAAAAGAGCCTTTCCCTCTGGAAAGATGCGATGCTTCGCTTCCGCAGCAATAAGCTTGCAATGGTCGGGCTTATCATTATCGTGCTCATTATCCTTATGGCAATTTTTGCGCCGATGTTCTCAAGGTATGATTATTCAACTACTAATCTCTTAAATGCGGATAAGCCGCCTTCAAAAGATCACTGGTTCGGCACAGATGATCTTGGACGGGACATTTTCGTCCGTACATGGGTAGGAGCGCGAATCTCAATCTTTATCGGTGTCGCAGCCGCTGTTCTTGATTTGCTGATCGGCGTCATTTGGGGAAGCATTTCAGGCTTCCGCGGAGGAAGAACAGATGAAATCATGATGCGCATCGCTGATATCCTTTGGGCAGTTCCTTCATTGTTAATGGTTATCTTACTGATGGTTGTTCTTCCGAAAGGTCTATTTACGATTATTATTGCCATGACGATTACAGGCTGGATTAATATGGCCAGAATCGTGCGCGGACAAGTGCTGCAGCTGAAGAATCAGGAGTATGTGCTTGCTTCACAGACACTGGGTGCAAAAACATCCCGTCTTCTGTTTAAACATATCGTGCCAAACGCAATGGGTTCTATTTTGGTCACGATGACACTGACAGTTCCTACTGCGATTTTCACAGAAGCCTTTTTAAGCTATTTGGGACTTGGTGTTCCGGCTCCGCTGGCAAGTTGGGGAACGATGGCTTCTGACGGATTGCCTGCATTGACCTATTATCCGTGGCGTTTATTCTTCCCTGCCGGATTTATCTGCATTACAATGTTTGGCTTTAACGTTGTCGGCGACGGATTAAGAGACGCATTGGATCCTAAGTTACGTAAATAAGGGAGTGATACGGGTGACACGCCTATTAGAAGTAAAAGATTTAGCAATTTCATTTAAAACATATGGCGGAGAGGTTCAGGCGATCCGCGGAGTGAATTTCCATCTGGATAAAGGAGAGACGCTGGCCATTGTTGGAGAATCAGGTTCCGGAAAAAGTGTAACCTCTCAAGCGATTATGAAGCTGATTCCAATGCCTCCAGGTTATTTCAAACGCGGTGAGATCCTGTTTGAAGGAAGGGATCTGGTGCCGCTGTCCGAAAAAGAAATGCAAAATGTCCGGGGAAAAGAGATCGGCATGATATTCCAAGATCCGATGACTTCCTTAAATCCAACGATGAAGGTCGGTAAACAAATTACGGAAGTGCTTTTTAAACATGAAAAGATCTCAAAGGAAGCGGCTAAAAAACGCGCGGTTGAACTGCTGGAATTAGTCGGTATCCCAATGCCGGAAAAGCGGGTGAACCAATTTCCGCACGAATTTTCAGGCGGTATGAGGCAGCGGGTTGTCATTGCCATGGCGCTTGCGGCGAATCCGAAGCTTCTGATCGCCGACGAGCCGACCACTGCACTTGATGTAACGATTCAAGCACAAATTCTGGAATTGATGAAGGATTTGCAAAAGAAAATTGACACGTCCATCATCTTTATAACACACGATCTTGGTGTTGTGGCGAACGTTGCTGACCGGGTCGCTGTCATGTACGCGGGACAGATTGTAGAAACAGGTACGGTAGACGAAATTTTCTACGATCCGAGACATCCGTATACTTGGGGGCTTCTTGCATCCATGCCGACACTGGAAAGTTCAGGAGAGGAAGAGCTGACTGCCATTCCGGGCACGCCGCCTGATTTGACAAACCCGCCAAAAGGAGATGCTTTTGCCCTGCGGAGCCCTTATGCGATGAAAATCGATTTTGAACAGGAGCCGCCAATGTTTAAGGTATCTGATACTCATTATGTCAAATCGTGGCTGCTTCATCCCGACGCGCCAAAGGTAGAGCCTCCTGAAGCGGTAAAAGCGAAAATGCGTAAACTGGCAAACACGTACGAAAAACCTGTCTTAGTGAGAGAAGGTGAATAAATTGACTGAAAAACTATTAGAAATCAAACATTTAAAACAGCACTTTGTCACGCCGAGAGGAACGGTTAAGGCTGTAGATGATTTATCATTTGATATCTATAAAGGTGAAACATTAGGGCTGGTTGGTGAATCTGGCTGCGGTAAATCGACAACAGGCCGAAGCATTATCCGGCTGTACGAAGCAACCGATGGTGAGGTGCTGTTCAACGGCGAAAATGTGCACGGGAGAAAATCGCGGAAAAAGCTGCTGGAATTCAACCGCAAAATGCAGATGATTTTCCAAGATCCATATGCATCCCTGAATCCGAGAATGACAGTTGCTGATATTATTGCTGAAGGCCTTGATATTCATAAGCTGGCGAAAACGAAAAAAGAGCGGATGCAGCGGGTCCATGAACTATTGGAAACAGTGGGATTGAACAAGGAACACGCGAACCGCTATCCTCATGAATTTTCCGGCGGCCAGCGCCAAAGAATCGGGATTGCCAGAGCGCTTGCTGTTGATCCGGAATTCATTATCGCGGATGAGCCAATTTCCGCTTTGGATGTATCCATTCAAGCGCAGGTCGTGAATTTAATGAAAGAACTGCAAAAAGAAAAAGGGCTCACATACCTGTTTATTGCCCATGATTTATCGATGGTCAAATACATCAGCGACCGCATTGGAGTCATGTATTTCGGGAAACTGGTTGAGCTTGCGCCGGCAGATGAGCTGTATGAGAATCCGCTTCACCCATATACAAAATCACTGCTTTCTGCGATTCCGCTTCCAGATCCGGATTATGAGAGAAATCGAGTCCGCCAGAAATATGATCCGTCCGTCCATCAATTAAAAGATGGGGAAACGATGGAATTCCGTGAAGTCAAACCGGGACATTTTGTGATGTGCACGGAGGCTGAATTTAAAGCTTATTCCTAAACCAAAAATCCTTCAAGAGAGATCTCTTGAAGGATTTTTTACGGCATCATAGAAAGTGAGAATGATGGTATTTACAATTAGAGGAAAAAAGCGGAGGCGAAATACAATTCAATTTCTGCATAACAAAAATGTTTTTGCGCTATTGCTGTCTCAATCTCTTCAATCCTTAGCAGGAGTCCTTGTCACAATCGTTTTAATGGTCCGTGTTTATCAAATGACTGACTCCGTTTTTTTGGCTGGACTCGTATTATCGTTCATGTCGTTTGCGAGTATAGCGGCAAGCTTTTGCGTCTCTCCGGTGCTTCGCAATCTCGGTTTTAAAAAGGTGCTTGCGGGCGCAAATCTGCTGAGAGCGGTCTTTACAATCCTGATGGCATACAGTGTCACTCTTCACGGACAGGCATTCTTTTGGATTACGCTGCTGTTTGTTTTCTGTTTTTCCTTTGCGGGCGCTTTTTTTCAGCCGGCAAGATTCGCGCTGCTGCCGATTATTGTTCCAAAAGAGCACTATGTAAAAGCGAATGGCGTGATCTCCCTTTCGAATCAATTGTTCTTAACAGCAGGCTGGGGCCTTGGAGGCCTTCTGACGTACGCCGTCCCTTTTGAAGTCGTTGTCGGTGCAGCCATTTGCCTGTTTGTTCTTTCGGCAGCTTCCCTCAATGTGCTTCATATAAATGAAAAAACGACTGGTGGAACAGATGAAAAAGCATCTGGCAGAAGTATATGGAAGGATTTAATGATTATCCCTATTGTAAGAGACATTACTTTTATGGACATGATAGAAGCTTTGGCGGGTTCTGTTTGGTCGTCTGCTATTCTTCTCGCCTTTACTGTGGTTGTTTTGCATGAAACAGAAGCGTCGTGGGGGATGTTTAACGCTTCTTATTTTATAGGTGCCATTGTCGGCAGTGTGATTGCCATTCGTTTTTCTGCTTTTTTTGAGCGTAACATGGGCTGCGCTATTGTTTTCTGCTCGCTTGTGATGGCGGCGCTGACCCTTCTATTCTCATTTTCTACAATCCCGTTTTTATGCGCGCTGGCTTGTGCCGCAATGGGGCCTTTTTATCAGGTGCGTGATATTTGCCAGGAAACCATGCTGCAGGAGGTTATTCCCGAGCAGAAACGTATCGGAATCATGGCTGCGAAAAATGCAATTTTGACTCCTTGGTCAGGCGTCACCTACTCCATTATGGGGCTAGTGGCTGATGCAGCTGGTGCGAAAACAGCTTTTATTGCGGCTGCTGCATTATATATCATGACGTTTTTGATTGCACTGGCACAGCCCCGCCTTGTTCATTACAGGCGGGAAAATCGAGTCCAATGAGATGCACTTCAGAATGAACGGAGCAGCTGGCTCCGTTTTTTGCTGAAAAAAATGAAACCATGGCGGAAGTTCGTACGTCTTTATAGATGTAAGGCTGTTTAAACAAGAAGAAATGGGGTATATCTAAAAGTATGAAGACAATGAACTCATAAGGAGCAAATCAATGAACTGGTATGAAAAGCTTAGCGAGTACTTTCCAATTGAAGAAATGAAATCAAAAGCGCATATGGAAGCTCTTCTGAAAGAGCGAAGCGATATTTATCATAAGGATGAAGGCAAACATCATATTTTAATGTTTGCGGAATTCGATTCTTTTATTTTCGTTGATTATCTGTATGTGTCTAAGGATGCAAGAGGGCAGGGGCTTGGCGGCAAATTGATCGCAAAGCTGAAAAAGAAAAATAAGCCCATATTGCTCGAGGTGGAACCTGTGGACGAAGATGATACTGATACAGAAAAACGCCTGAGGTTTTATCAAAGAGAGCATTTCAAGCATGCTCAGTCAATTGGGTACCGTCGCCGGTCATTGGCTACGAATGAAGTAAACAAGATGGAGATTCTATACTGGTCACCGAAAACAGAATCAGAAGAAGAAATTCTTGAAGCCATGAAACAGACATATGAAAACATTCATACTTATAAAGATGAGAAATGGTACGGGGAATCGTACGAAAAAACGGATGAGGTCTTGGAAATCATCGATGAAGAAAAACAAAAAAATATTTTCGATCAGTTAAGCTAATTGAGAATAAGAACATATCATGAACATTAAAAATTTGCTGGATTGACACATTTTTTTCTTAGGATACTGTTCACACTTACTTTTTTATAGTATAATACCTGTAAAGATTCCTTTTTTAGAGTAATTTCAATTTAAGAATAAAATAGATGTTCATCCTACTAATTAGAGGAGTGAAGATGAATGGTTACACTATACACATCACCAAGCTGTACTTCATGCAGAAAGGCGAGAGCGTGGCTCGAGGAGCACGATATTCCATTTGTAGAAAGAAACATTTTCTCTGAACCTTTATCAATTGATGAAATAAAACAAATTCTTCGAATGACTGAGGACGGAACAGATGAAATCATCTCAACCCGTTCAAAAGTATTCCAAAAACTCAATGTGAACGTTGAATCTATGCCGCTGCAAGATTTGTACCGCTTGATCAACGAGCATCCAGGTTTGCTTCGCCGTCCGATCATCATCGACGAAAAACGTTTGCAGGTCGGATATAACGAAGACGAAATCAGACGTTTCCTGCCTAGAAAAGTTCGCTCTTTCCAATTAAGAGAAGCACAGCGTTTGGCAAACTAATAAATCGTATCATCAAAAGAAGGCTGAGTCATCAGCCTTCTTTTATTTTTCAACCTGCTGGTAATAAATGCTCGCAAGGATGACAAACGCAACCGTCAAAATGGGGAGGAGTGTTTCGACTGTGCCGTGCTGCGCCATAAAAAGAGACAGCTTTTTGTCTCTGACAATCATTTCTCCGCCAGTATAAGCAAGCAGCCCGCTTCCCGCGTAAATCAGAAGCGGTATTTTCTCTAGTGCAATATGGATGAGTTTGCTGCCCCAAATAATAACCGGAACCGATACACACAAACCTATGACGACGAGAGAAAACTCACCGTGTGATGCTCCTGCAACTGCGATGACATTGTCCAGCGACATAAAGAGATCTGCAAGTACAATCGTTCGTATCGCTCTCCACAAAGAGGTGCTGCTTTTAATGTGCTGCGTATCTTTTTGTTCGATCAGCAGCTGATATCCTAAATACAGCAGGAAAATTCCGCCGGCGCACTGCAAGAACGGAATGTTCAAAAGATATACTGCTGCACTTGTTAATCCGATTCTCATGGCAACGGCTATAAATGTTCCGAGAATAATAGCTTGCTGTCTTTGCTTGTCCGGCAAATTTCTGCTGGCCATGGCAATGACGACCGCATTATCTCCGCCGAGGATCAGGTCGATCCCAACAATAACAAGCAGAGAAATCAGATAGTCATGCTCCATGAATCGGCACCTCGCTTTCAGTCCTTCGCTTGTACTACTACTATATGAGACAGGCCGTATTTTATGATATCTGCAGCCTGAACTGCCGTTTTTTAGGCGAAGGTGCATTTTTATTTCTTTTGTGACTGTTTTATCATAAAATAGAAATACAAAGGAATTCACACTGGCCTTGCATAAGGTTAAGATGTGGACGGAATGGGTAAAGTGTAGTAAAGTACAATTAATCGGGAGCTTAGATGTCCCTTCAACATCTTATATAGAAGGGAAGGTTGGCAAATGGAAATTGAAAGAATTAACGAGCATACAGTAAAATTTTATATGTCTTACGGAGATATTGAAGATCGCGGTTTTGACAGAGAAGAAATTTGGTATAACCGTGAGCGCAGTGAAGAACTGTTCTGGGAAGTCATGGATGAAGTTCATGAAGAAGAGGAATTCGCTGTGGAAGGCCCTCTTTGGATTCAAGTTCAGGCACTTGACAAAGGATTAGAAATCATCGTTACAAAAGCCCAGCTTTCCAAAGACGGACAAAAGCTCGAACTGCCGATTCCTGAGGATAAAAAGCAAGAACCAGCATCTGAGGACCTTGACGCCTTGCTGGATGATTTCCAGAAAGAAGAGCAGGCCGTCAATCAGGAAGAGAAGGAGCAAAAGCTTCAGTTTGTCTTGCGATTTGGCGATTTTGAGGATGTTATTTCTCTATCTAATTTGAACGTTAACGGAAGCAAAACGACTTTATATTCGTTTGAGAACCGATATTATTTATATGTAGATTTTTGCAATATGACTGATGAAGAGGTTGAAAATCAGCTAAGCATCCTGCTGGAGTACGCAAATGAATCCTCAATCAGCATACACCGTCTTGAAGAGTACGGCAAGCTGATTATTTCAGAGCATGCTCTAGAAACGATAAAAAAACACTTTGCATCATAGCAAACCGATTTCTTTCCGGAAATCGGTTTTTTTTATACACTAAAATGCCATTTTGAGATGTGAAAAATCAAAAACATACGTACAAGCGGAAATACAGCGAACAGGAGTTGATCAATTTATCCAGAAAGTATACCTCATCTGGAAAGGAGAGGTGACAATTGTTTAGTGCTGTGACTGAAGACGGTCAAATGTTTCACCTTCTAGGCGCTCAGCAAAGCCAAAAATTAAAGCGGAAACGATTCTTCTGTCCGGTATGCGGAGAAGAGCTTGCTGTGAAGCTCGGACTTCAAAAAGCGCCGCATTTCGCCCATAAACAGAACAAGTCCTGCTCCATAGACATAGAACCGGAAAGCGCCTACCATTTAGAAGGAAAAAGACAGCTGTACGTATGGCTGAAAACGCAAAAGGCTTCTCCCATATTGGAACCGTATATAAGGGAAATCAACCAAAGACCGGACATCATGGCAAGGATCAAGGAGCGTATGGTTGCAGTTGAATATCAATGTGCCACTATCAGTCCGGATGTCTTTCAAAAGCGGACAGAGGGCTTCAAACAAGAAGGGATCATCCCGCAGTGGATTATGGGACACAGCCGCTTACAACGGACTGCTTCGTCCTTTTATCAGCTTTCAGCTTTTCATTGGCAGTTTATCAATGCAAATCCATACAGAGAACTGATATCTTATTGTCCGGAAAGGCGTTCTTTTCTTCGGCTCAGCCACATCATTCCATTCTACACAAACCATTCTTATTCCTCAGTCCAAACGATCCCTATCCATCGGGCAGGTATAGACGATCTTTTTTTCACTAAATCGAAATCCCCAATTCAATATTCAGGCTGGACGAAAGCGATTCACCGTTTTCGCCATAAACCCCATCGGTATAACTCAAAGGAAACAAATCGCCTTAAGCAGCTGTTTTATGAGAAGCGGCAGACGTCCTTTTCTTTTCTGCCGACTGAAGTGTTTGTTCCTGTTGTAAAAGGGGCAGTTTTTAAGAGTCCGGTTTTTGTGTGGCAGGGGTTTCTTTACCTGTTTATCACGGATCTTGGAGAGAAACATGCGCCAATTCGTTTTTCAGCCGTTTTACAGCAATGCAAACTGCACATTCATAAAAAGAACATTGCACTCAGATTCGAATGCAGCGAAGAGTGTCTTTCAGAAGCTGTTAAACAGTATATTGATTTTTTGTGCAAGAAGGGATTTTTAAGGGAGACTCAGAAAGAAGTATATGTGCTGAACCAGCCTGCAGATGGCATTCGCTCAATGCAGGATCTCATAGAAAGAGACCGCAGCTGTTTTATAGAATGAGTTTGTCTGATTTGGCTCACCCTAAGACAAAGGTGGTGGGCTGGCTGTGAACGGCACAAAAGGAAAGGTTTTTCGTGTTTTTACTGCTTTTTTGGCATTCGTTCTCTTCATTACTGCATATGATTTGACAAAAGGCAGTGAAAAACCGGAAGATATTCACAACACAAGTTTATTGAGAAACAGTTGCTTTTTCAATTGGCTTGAATCAAAGAAGACGAGGGGGATCACCATGGCTGAGGAAAAAAAAGCAAATCAACTGCCTGACAGAAGTGAGGTAAAGGCAGAAGACACATGGAGACTTGAGGATATTTTTCCTAGTGATGAGGCCTGGAATAAAGAATTTCAAGCTGTAAAAGAATTAATTCCGAATTTATCTAAGTATAAAGGAAAGCTGGCAGATTCAGCTGATCATTTATACGAAGCTCTTACGTATCAAGATAAAGTGATGGAGCGGCTGGGAAGGCTGTACACATATGCGCATATGCGCTCTGACCAAGATACCGGGAACTCCTTTTACCAAGGGCTGAATGACAAAGCGGGAAACCTGTATACACAGGCCGCAAGCGCGACAGCTTATTTGGTTCCGGAAATTTTATCCATAGAAGAAGACAAACTGCAGCAGTTCATTCTTGAAAAAGAAGAATTAAAGCTGTACTCTCATGCGATTGAGGAGATTACAAAAGAACGTCCGCATGTGCTGAGCGAGAAGGAAGAGGCGCTGCTTGCTGAGGCTTCCGAGGTATTAGGGTCATCTTCAAATACATTCAGCGTGTTAAATAACGCAGATATTACGTTCCCGTCCATTAAAGACGAAGACGGGAATGAAAAACAGATCACTCACGGCAACTTTATTAATTTCTTGGAAAGTGAAAACCGCGAAGTCCGCAAAAATGCGTTTGACGCAGTGTATAAAACGTACGGACAATATAAAAACACAATGGCCACGACACTAAGCGGCACTGTGAAAAAGGACAACTTCTACGCGAGAGTGAAAAAGTACAAGTCAGCGCGTGAGGCTGCGCTTTCTAACAACAGCATTCCTGAGGAAGTATACGATAACCTCGTGAAGACGATTAATAAGCATTTGCCTCTTCTCCACCGCTATATCGCGCTGAGAAAGAAAGTGCTTGAGCTTGATGAAGTGCATATCTATGATCTGTATACACCGCTTGTGAAGGATGCGGGGATGAAGGTGACATACGAGGAAGCCAAAGATTACATGCTGAAAGGCCTCGCACCTTTAGGGGAGGAATATGCCTCTATCCTAAAAGAAGGACTGGAAAACCGCTGGGTGGACGTTTATGAAAATAAAGGAAAACGCAATGGCGCTTATTCATCAGGAGCTTATGGCACGAATCCGTATATTTTGATGAACTGGCATGATAACGTCAATAATCTCTTTACGCTCGTGCACGAGTTTGGACATTCCGTACACAGCTACTATACGAGAAAGCACCAGCCATATCCGTACGGCAATTACAGCATCTTTGTCGCGGAAGTTGCTTCTACGACAAATGAAGCGCTCCTTGGCGAATATCTGCTGAATAATTTAGAGGATGAAAAACAGCGTTTATATATTCTCAACCATATGCTTGAAGGCTTCAGGGGAACGGTCTTCAGACAAACGATGTTTGCCGAGTTTGAACATCTGATCCATACGAAGGCGCAAGAAGGCGAGCCGCTTACACCAGAGCTTCTGACAAATGTTTATTACGATCTGAATAAAAAGTATTTCGGAGACGGCATGGTGATTGATAAGGAAATCGGTCTTGAATGGTCGCGGATTCCGCATTTCTATTACAATTACTATGTGTATCAGTATGCGACAGGGTACAGCGCTGCCCAAGCATTAAGCAGCCAGATTTTGAAGGAAGGAAAGCCGGCGGTTGACCGTTATATTGACTTCCTTAAAGCGGGAAGCTCACAATACCCGATTGATGTCCTGAAAAAAGCGGGCGTTGATATGACGTCTCCAGAGCCAATTGAAGCTGCTTGCAAAATGTTTGAAGAAAAACTCGATGAAATGGAAGAGCTGCTGATGAAAGTCAAGCAGTCTTAAAAAAGTAAGCCTGTGCGGAAATGACGCACAGGCTTTTTTTAAAACCCTTTAAAGGTTTTCCGGTGATTCAAGCGGTAGAGGGTAAACAAAATAGACAGAAACAGCAGAGGAGAGGTAATATAAAGCGGCAGCATATGCATCATGCCTAAGATATTCAGACAGAAAAAAACGGCAATGCACGCAATTGAGATCAAAGTAGACATCATGGCGGTCCTCCTCGTCCTTTTTCCTTATAAGGATATGAGTAAATGCACTCTGTTATGTTTTGTGACAAAAATATGAACATTAAGCATAGAGGTTGTCAAAAGTCGACATCTTTTGTTATCATAAGGATGTGAAATTGATCACAAACAAACATTACCCCTTTGTTTGACCGTGAAAAATTTCTCCCATCCCCTTTGTTGTCGTTAAGACATATGAAACCGCGCTTATCCCGGCGCGGTTTCTTTAGTGCTAAAAACGGAACATACGTTTGGTTATAGCGTAAAAAAACAGCCTCAAGCATATGCACGCCTGCGGCTATTTTTCACATGATTGATATTCATCAGAATAAGTGCTGAGAGACTTCCAAAACATTCCGTGTTTGGCTTCCACTTTGGCAACCTTTTTAGCAAACGCCAGTTTTTTCATTTCTTTTTCTACTTCTTCAAGGCTCAGGTCATATACAAGAGCAATTTCCTTCGAGGCAACGAAGCGGAAATATTCAATAAAACATTCTAAAGGCGGTGTTTCCGACGGCTTCGGCTCGTCGCCAAGCATCTCAAATAAAATTTCTTCATATACATCGTATGAGTAGCTGCCAGGAACTTTAAGCCCTTCATCCTCATGCTGCGTATTGAAAAACGTCAGTGTCGGATTAACAGAAACATCCATCTCAGCAGCAATTTTCATGTCACATTGAAGCGCCTTGACCGCGCTTTGAGAATGCAGATCTTTTTTGAATTCTTCAAGATCGAGACTTGTATTTTCAGCAATCTCCAAAAGCACGTTTTCATCGGTGATGTTTTTCTTTGAAACAAATAGGCTCTCCTGCATATTTCTGAGAAATTGCATGCCGGCTTTTCTTCCTTGCAATTCGGCTGCTTTAAAAGCGAGAGCAGCCATATAAGGTGATGAAAGCGGCTGATCTTGCTCGAACCAGAGATTGCCGTCACACGACATGCCTGAGCGGCTCGCGATCTTTTCCCATGCTTCTGCGAGAAGATGCTTTTTTCGCTTTTTATTTAAAGCGGTAAGGCTTGCGGAAGCGATAATGCGTAAGGTGAAAAAACGTCCGTATCTGATTTTCAGCTTTTTGATGACGGGCTCTAAGGACCAGCATTCAGGACATAAAGGGTCTACAAACATATAAATCTCAAGCGGTTTTTTTGGATGACCGTGGCAATGGGCGAAGTATAGCTCATGCTGATAGTTTGTCAAGATGATCGATCCTCCGCTTCCGTTTGATTCACCATATGCCTTGCTGTCAACTCCAGCCGGCCAAACAAAAACTCGCGAATTTCGCCCTCCAGCCCTACATGGTCCATTGCGTCCTTCATACAGCTGAGCCACGCATCAGCTCTCTCGTTTGTAATTGGAAAGGGAAGATGCCTTGCTCTGAGCATAGGATGGCCGTGTTCCTCAGTATAAAGAGGAGGCCCGCCTAAATACTGAGTTAAGAATTGCTTCTGTTTCCTGGCGGTTTCTGTCAAATCGCTCGGAAAAATTGGCTTCAGCAAAGGATGAGACGCGACACGCTCATAAAAAGTATCAACAAGTTGCGATAGAAGTTCCTCTCCAATCGCTTCATAAGGTGCGTTAAACGATTGTCCCATGTTGACTACTCCTTTAAATATGGCTAATAGGAATCATAAATCCTATTGCAAAAAGTAATTTTCTGTATTTCATTGTTTCATCTAGGTTTATTTTAGCAACAAGGCATCATTTCTACAAACAAACTGCCTTTTTTGCGTATGATGACTAATTTCGGCTGACAGCCGGGTTTGTATTTCATATCATATCACATAAAAATCAGGAATGCGTAAGATTTCACTTCGCAAAAAAACCAGAGGGGGAGCCCTCTGGTTACGCGTAATAAGCTGAAGTTATTTTTTTTACATAGTTTTGCGTTTCTTGGAAAGGAGGAATGCCTCCGTACCGGTCAACATTCCCCGGTCCGGCATTGTAAGCCGCTAATGCCATAGACACATTGCCGTCGTATTTATCCAACATTTGTTTTAAATATTTCGTTCCGCCCTCCACATTTTGCTGCGGATCAAGCGGGTTGGAAACGCCTAGTGAGCGTGCTGTTGATGGCATCAGCTGCATGAGGCCCATCGCACCTGCTCCGCTGACCGCTTTTGCATTAAAGCCTGATTCCTGCTTGATGATGGCACGAATCAGTTTTTCATCGACGCCATATTTATCAGCGGCGTTTTTAATCGCACTGTCAACGGAGAAGTCTCCCGAACTGATCTGATTTGCTTCTCGTTTGTTTGAAGCTGAATCTGCAGCAACTGTTGCGGTGCTTTCTGCCGCTTTTGTGATTGTACCTGAATTGCTGCTTGTATATGAGTTAAGCCCATACGATGAAAGCAGTGACGGCGCTGTTGTATTCGCGCTGTTCAGCATGCTGAGCGGGCTTGGCGATGAAGAAGGTGCTGATTGCTGAGATGCCAGACCGTTTGTATATTGGCTGAGCAAAGAGCTAAAACTTGAAAGCGGGCTTTCCGTATTCTGAGTGTCCGAGCTGCTGCGTGCATTAGATATGGACTGTAGTGCCTGAAGCTGAAGTAAAGCTGCCCAATTCGTTACATTCACGATGTCATTCCACCTTATATAGACTTTCGTTTTTCTTCATAAAAACGCAGAATTTTATTTTTGGTTTCGCGCTGAGGAATGTTGAATTGCTGAAGCAGTTTTTCGAAGGCTTGTCTGCCCTCATGCCAATCCGCCGCCTCAAATTCAATTTCATAGTCCTCTTTATTTAAATATCGGCTGTGGTCTAAAACTATTAAGCCTTTTTCTGTTTCTTTTTCCGCACGGTTTGTTGCTAAAGATCCAAAGTATTGAATGGCATCCGTATCGATCTGAAGCTTGTGCAGCTGGTCCTTCACAGGGCCCTCGGGAACTGAAAATGCAGCGAGATCTGATACCTCTGAAAGCTGCTGGTGCGTTTCCAGAAGCCCCACATCAGCCGGCTCCTTTAATGTAAGGACATACTTTCCGTTTTTTCTGCGAATACGAAGCGCAGCATGTTTTTGTTTCAGCGCGAAGCTGTCTGTATCAAAATAATGATTCTTTTGATCTGTAAAATCTTTTTCTGTCAGCTGGAGTGCCGCTGTTATGTTTTTGAATTCTTGTTTGGTTAGCATGTTTTTAAATTCGATTTCAATTTCTTGGGTCATGATGCTCTTCCTTTCCGCCCTGTAAATCTTATTTTTACTATTATCTCTTTAGATGTTTGGTTTATCAATATCGAGCTTGATATGATAAAATGAATCTGTACTTTGTTTAAAAAGGAGAGCATTATGCAAAACAGAATCGAAATTTTAAATGCAACATTATCGGATGATCAGCTTCGCCTTGCCTGTCAGACAGAAGGAGACGAAGCAGTACGCAAGCCGTCAGGTCAAATGCTTGTTGATTCTGACCACTTTGCTTTTGTATACATACTTGAATTAGCTGATTCTTTTGAATATGTCATTATAAAGGAACATGTATGGCCGGAATTGAAGCAGGCCTATGCACAAAAAATGCCGGTCCTATTAGAGGCAGGAGACCAAACGATTGAACTGGCAGGCCTGCATGAGGAGCTGGAATATCTTTTAGAAAATATAAAAGACAACGCAAACTATGGAGAAGAAATGGAAGAAAAAGTGAAACGCGTGTTTTTATAGAAACTGGTTCGGAATTGGGGGATGTATGATGGATGACAAACAATGGGAGCGTTTTTTAGTGCCGTACCGCCAGGCTGTCGAAGAGTTGAAAGTGAAGCTCAAGGGAATCCGCACATTATATGAATACGAGGACGACCATTCACCGATCGAATTTGTGACCGGACGCGTCAAGCCTGTGGCAAGCATACTTGAAAAAGCGAGACGGAAAAGCATACCGCTGCATGAAATTGAAACCATACAGGATATCGCTGGCCTTAGAATCATGTGCCAATTTGTCGATGACATCCAAATCGTAAAAGAGATGCTTTTTGCCAGAAAAGATTTCACCGTTGTGGATCAGAGGGATTATATTGCGGAACATAAAGAGAGCGGATACCGGTCATATCATCTTGTTGTGCTGTATCCTTTGCAGACGGTGTCCGGCGAAAAGCATGTTCTCGTGGAAATACAGATCCGTACACTGGCGATGAATTTTTGGGCGACCATTGAGCATTCATTGAATTATAAATACAGCGGAAACATTCCGGAAAAAGTGAAACTAAGACTTCAGCGCGCTTCTGAAGCGGCTTCCCGGCTTGATGAAGAGATGTCGGAGATCAGGGGTGAAGTACAGGAAGCTCAAGCTGCCTTTTCAAGAAAGAAAAAAGGAAGCGAGCAACAATAGGTAAAGGGGAAGAAGAGCATGAAATTTGCCGTATCATCAAAAGGAGATCAAGTTTCTGATACGCTGAAAAGCAAAATACAGGCGTATTTATTGGATTTTGATATGGAACTGGATGAAAATGAACCGGAAATCGTCATATCAGTCGGAGGCGACGGAACGCTTTTGTATGCTTTTCACCGATACAGCGACCGCTTGGACAAAACAGCATTTGTCGGTGTTCACACAGGTCATCTGGGATTTTATGCCGACTGGGTTCCTCATGAAATTGAAAAACTTGTTCTCGCGATTGCGAAAACACCGTATCATACTGTTGAATATCCGCTTCTCGAAGTCATTGTGACCTATCACGAAAACGAGCGGGAAGAAAGATACTTAGCCTTGAATGAATGTACGATTAAAAGCATAGAAGGAAGCCTTGTTGCTGATGTGGAAATCAAGGGGCAGCTCTTTGAAACCTTCCGGGGCGACGGCCTCTGCCTGTCAACACCATCAGGCAGCACAGCCTACAATAAGGCGCTGGGCGGAGCGATTATCCATCCGTCTATCAGGGCGATCCAGCTTGCGGAAATGGCTTCTATTAATAACCGCGTGTTCCGTACGGTCGGATCACCTCTGCTTCTCCCATCCCATCATGATTGCATGATTAAGCCGAGAAACGAAGTTGACTTTCAAGTGACGATTGACCATTTAACCCTTCTTCATAAGGATGTGAAGTCGATCCGCTGCCAGGTTGCATCCGAAAAAGTGCGGTTTGCGAGATTCCGTCCGTTTCCATTTTGGAAAAGAGTCCAGGATTCGTTTATCGGAAAAGGTGAATAGAAAGAGGAAGTATCGTGGAGCATTTTTATATCAGAAAGAACATTACTTCCGCCGAGGACGGGATGACTGTAAAAGAATATGCCGGTGAACTCGGAATTTCGAAGCGTCTGCTGACCGATATTAAGTTTGGCGGGGGAGACTTGCTGATCAACGGTGAGCATGTGACGGTTAAAGCCATTTTGAAAGAGGGAGATCTTCTTATTGTGAAGTTTCCTGAGGAACAGGTGAGCGAGACGCTACTGGCAGAGCCTGTTCCGCTCGATATTCTTTATGAGGATGAACATGTGCTTGTGATAAACAAGCAGCCGTATGTGTCATCAATCCCTTCGAGAGAGCACCCCTTCGGCAGCATCGCCAATGGAATTATTGATCATTATCAAAAAAACGGAGTGAGGGCGACAGTTCATCTTGTCACCCGGCTAGACCGGGATACATCGGGAGTGATGCTTGTTGCCAAGCATCGATTTGCCCACTCCATATTATCGTCAGCACAAAAAAACGGACTTGTGAAACGCCGGTATGCGGCAGTGGTTCATGGGCGGATGGCGCAGATGGAGGGAACAGTCGATGCCCCGATCGGCAGACATCCTGACAGTATAATTGAACGGACGGTAACGCCGGACGGCCAGAAGGCTGTTACGCATTTTTACGTCACATGTGCAAATGACGATATGACCTCGGTGACGTTGCAGCTTGAAACTGGACGAACCCATCAAATTCGTGTTCATATGAGTTATCTCGGGCATCCGTTGTGCGGCGATACACTGTACGGCGGAACGAGACGGGACATTGGCAGGCAGGCTCTGCACAGCGAGCATCTTTCGTTTATCCATCCGCTGACACAGGAGAACATGACGTTTCATGTTTCATTGCCTCAGGATATGAGAAAACTGATAAAAGGAGAGAATCATTGATTCTCTCCTTTTTTATATGGGGCGAAATCTTGATTCATCATAAGGCAGGGAGCTTGGAACAGAGACGGTTTCTATTTCTGGAAAGCGAAAGCCTGTCAGTTTATTTCCGAACACGCAGCCTGTATCAATGTTGATGGTGCGATTGACCTTTCGAGGCTCTTTCACAGGTGTATGACCGTATACCACCCAAGCCTTTCCGTTATAGGCTGCCGCCCAATCTCGTCTGACGGGTCTGCCGTCCGGATATGTTTCACCCGTCACATCACCGTAAAGCACAAAGTCCTTCACTCTGCGTGTATATTTGCCAATATCGTCAGCTCTTATGCCAGCATGGGCGACAACTAATTCTCCATTATGTAAGATGTCGTAAAGCGGTGCTGTTTCGTACAGCTTCATAAACTGTTCGCTGACTGATTTTCTCTCATCTTTGGAAAGTTCCTCAAGCTCTGCCGCTGTTGTTTCGAGCCCATGCATCACTTTTACTGGATTTCCTTTTAAATAGCGGTACAGCTTATTGCAATGGTTTCCCGGGACATAACGTACAGCGCCTTTTTCGTAAGCGCTGGCTACAAATCGGATGACCTCTATCGATTTGGGTCCTCTGTCAGTTAAATCTCCGGCAAAAACAAGCACCCTGCCTTCTTCGTGGACAGGTACTCCATTTTTGATTGTATAGCCTAGCTTTTGGATTAATGCAGTCATTTCGTCATAGCAGCCATGAATATCGCTGATGATATCGTAAGCCATGCGGTATCCTCCTTACCGATTGTTTTATTTATTATGAAGCAAAGTGTTGTGAGTCATCACAAGCTTTTATGTGCAAATTATAGAAGAAGAATCATTTTCTAAACAGGATTAAGACCTTATCACTTTATTTTTCATCATCACCCTTGTTAAAATCGCGTTATGTTTTTTAAAAATGAGGTTTTGTTCTTTGAGTGAGAACTAGCATAACCCTGACTTAAAAAAGGAGGTTCTGATTATGGCGCATACATCTGTCGCATCTTTAGTTGTTGTACTTATCGTTGCATTTTTGACACCCATCCTTTTGCATCGGTTTAAACTCAGCATCCCGGTTGTTGTTGCTGAAATCATTATGGGGCTGATTATTGGGAAAAGCGGCCTTAATTTAGTTGTGGAGGGTGACACTTGGCTCCAAACACTCTCTATGCTCGGATTTATCTTTTTAATGTTTTTAAGCGGGCTTGAAATTGATTTTTCATCTTTTGAGAAAGGGAAGAAAAAGCAGCTCCTGCCGAACGGCAAGGAAGCGCCTAATACGTTTGCTGCGGCATCTATTATTTTCGTCGGTATTTTTATTTTATCATTGCTGCTGTCCTATGGGTTCGTCTTGGCCGGATTTATTCAAAATGCATTTTTGATGACCCTTATTATTTCAACGATTTCGTTAGGCGTTGTCGTTCCAACATTAAAAGAAGAACGGATCATGAATTCGAATATCGGGCAGATTATTTTGCTCGTTGCTGTTATTGCTGATTTGGCTACGATGATTCTTCTTGCTGTTTTTTCTTCTTTATACGGAGAGGACAGCGGAAACATGTGGCTCCTGATGATTCTGTTTGCGGCTGGAGTGGTGCTTTACTTTTTCGGCCGGGTCTTCAAACATCGCTCTTTTGTTCAATCCATGTCAAAAGGGACGATCCAGATCGGGACGCGTGCCATTTTTACGTTAATTATTGTACTCGTTGCCCTGTCTGAATCACTTGGGGCGGAAAATATTCTCGGCGCTTTCTTAGCAGGGGTTCTTGTTTCCCTGCTTTCGCCAAACAAAGAACTTGTTCAGCAGCTGGACTCATTCGGTTATGGGTTCTTAATACCGATTTTCTTTGTGATGGTCGGTGTGAAGCTTGATATTTGGACTCTTTTCCAGGATAAAACAATTTTAATCATGATCCCGCTTCTGCTGCTGGCGCTGTTAGTCAGCAAAATCATTCCTGTCATGTACCTAAAGAAGTGGTATGATAACCGAACCATTTTCGCGTCGGGTTTCCTGCTGACATCAACGCTTTCGCTCGTGATTGCCGCTGCAACAATCGGCCAGCAGCTTCACGTGATCAGCGCAAATATGTCCGGAGCGCTAATTTTAGTAGCCGTCATCGCAAGTATTTTTACGCCGATCTGTTTTAAAAAGTTATACAAACGGGAAGAGCAGCCGGAGGAGAAAAAGACGATTACGTTCATCGGCGCCAATCAAATGACTTTGCCTGTCACACTTGAATTGCCAGAGGAAGAGTATGACGTGCGTGTTGTACACGTCTATCAAGAGAATGCGGAGGAAAAGCTGTCAGAATCAGTGTTTGCTGTTGAAACAATTTCTGACTATGAACACGAGACGCTTGAATCACTCAGTATTTTTGAAACGGATATCCTCGTTGTGGCGACCGGGAATGAAGATATGAATGCAGACATTGCATTACTTGCAAAAGAAAAAGGCACAGAAAGAGTCATTGCAAGCGTAGGATCACCGGAGCATGAAGCAGTTCTGAAGGAGCAGGGAATCAGCATCTTTTCTATTCTGCTGTCGACAAAAACGCTGCTTCGCGCACTGATTGAAGCGCCTGGCGTCATGAAGCTGCTCACGAACCAGGAGTCTTCACTGTATCAAATAAATATGGAGAACAGTAAATACGACGGTGTGATTTTACGGGAATTCCCTTTAACCGGCGACGTCATCTTTGTCAGGATTTTCAGAGGTGTGGACAGCATTGTTCCTCATGGGGATACAAGGCTGAAACTGGGAGACCGCTTAATTGTCACCGGATCTCGAGGGTATGTATCGGATCTTAAGAAAACATTGGAAGGATAAACCTTGACCAAATAAGGATTCGTGTTAATATAGAGGTGCAGAACAATTCAATATGTATTCGTATAACCACTAGGGGTGTCCTTCATAAGGGCTGAGATAAAAGTGTGACTTTTAGACCCTCATAACTTGAACAGGTTCAGACCTGCGTAGGGAAGTGGAGCGGTATTTGTGTTATTTTACTATGCCAATTCCAAACCACTTTTCCTTGCGGGAAAGTGGTTTTTTTATTTATCAGAGGGGGAATGATTTGTGAAGTTTTCAGAAGAATGCCGCAGCGCAGCCGCAGAATGGTGGGAAGGGAGCTTTGTCCATCCGTTCGTTCAAGGAATCGGTGACGGAACGCTTCCGATTGACCGTTTTAAATACTATGTGCTTCAGGATTCCTATTACTTAACGCATTTTGCAAAGGTGCAGTCATTTGGCGCCGCTTATGCGAAGGACCTTTATACAACGGGGCGGATGGCAAGCCATGCCCAAGGTACATATGAGGCGGAAATGGCGCTTCATCGCGAGTTTGCCGAGCTGTTGGAAATCAGCGAGGAAGAGCGTAAGGCGTTTAAGCCGTCTCCTACTGCGTACTCTTATACATCCCATATGTACCGTTCGGTTTTGAGCGGGAATTTCGCAGAAATTTTAGCGGCCCTCCTGCCATGCTACTGGCTTTATTACGAGGTTGGTGAGAAATTGCTGCATTGCGATCCTGGGCATCCGATTTATCAAAAGTGGATTGGGACGTACGGCGGTGACTGGTTTAGACAACAGGTTGAGGAGCAAATCAACCGCTTTGAGGAGCTGGCGGAAAACAGCACGGAGGAAGTGTGTGCCAAGATGAAAGAGAATTTTGTCATCTCCAGCTTCTATGAATATCAATTTTGGGGAATGGCTTATCGAAAAGAAGGCTGGTCTGACAGCGCCATAAAAGAGGTGGAGGAATGTGGAGCTTCACGCCATAACGGATAACTGCAAGCCGGTAGAAGAGCTAGCGAGAACCATCATTACGATTCAGAATGAAGTTGATTTTATTCATATTCGGGAACGCTCAAAATCGGCGGCGGATATTTTGAAACTGCTCGAGCTTATTTTTGAAGGCGGTATAGATAAACGAAAACTGGTGATGAACGGGCGCGTGGATATTGCACTTTTTTCTACTATTCATCGCGTGCAGCTGCCAAGCGGCAGCTTTTCACCGAAGCAGGTCAGAGCCAGATTTCCACACCTTCATATCGGGAGGTCGGTGCATTCACTGGAGGAAGCGGTTCAAGCAGAAAAGGAAGACGCAGACTACGTGCTGTTCGGTCATGTGTTTGAAACGGATTGCAAAAAGGGTCTTGAAGGCAGAGGAGTATCTTTGCTGTCAGATATCAAACAGCGGATTTCCATCCCGGTCATAGCCATCGGGGGGATGACACCGGAAAGGTTAAGAGACGTAAAACAAGCAGGGGCAGACGGAATCGCTGTCATGTCAGGAATATTCTCTTCCGCTGAGCCCTTAGAAGCAGCCAGACGATATTCCCGCAAGCTAAAGGAGATGC
The DNA here is from genome assembly GCF_001875785.1 of Bacillus sp. FMQ74. Lineage (NCBI taxonomy): Bacteria > Bacillati > Bacillota > Bacilli > Caryophanales > Bacillaceae > Bacillus > Bacillus sp. FMQ74. The sequence continues at coordinate 280,974 of NZ_MOEO01000001.1, forward strand.
GCTATGAAAAGGCATTATGAAGCAGTGGTGATTGGAGGCGGAATGATCGGTTCCGCGATTGCTTATCATTTGGCAAAGGAAAACAAAAGCACCGCATTATTTGAAAGCGGAACAATGGGCGGCAGAACGACAAGTGCCGCTGCCGGAATGCTGGGCGCCCATGCCGAATGTGATGAACGTGACGCGTTTTTTGATTTCGCCATGCACAGCCAGCGTCTGTACAAAGGTCTTGGAGAAGAGTTGTATGCATTATCCGGTGTGGATATCAGGCAGCATAACGGCGGTATGTTTAAGCTTGCATTTTCTGAAGAAGATGTGCTGCAGCTGAGACAGATGGACGATTTGAAATCTGTCAGCTGGTATTCAAAAGAAGAGGTTTTAGAAAAAGAGCCGTATGCGTCAGGAGACATCTTTGGTGCATCTTTTATTCAGGATGATGTGCATGTTGAGCCTTATTACGTTTGCAAGGCATATGCGAAAGCAGCGAAAAAGCTTGGGGCGGAGATTTTTGAGCATACTCCCGTCCTGCATGTCGAACGTGACGGTGAAGCCCTGTCCATCAAGACCCCGAGCGGAGAAGTATGGGCTAATCATGTTGTCGTTGCCAGCGGGGTGTGGAGCGGGATGTTTTTTAAACAGCTCGGACTGAACAATGCTTTTTTCCCTGTAAAAGGGGAGTGCCTGTCCGTTTGGAATGATGATATCCAGCTGACAAAAACACTTTACCATGACCATTGCTATATCGTACCGAGAAAAAGCGGAAGACTGGTTGTCGGCGCGACAATGAAGCCTGGGGACTGGAGTGAAACACCTGATCTTGGCGGATTGGAATCGGTTATGAAAAAAGCGAAAACGATGCTGCCGGCTATACAAAATATGAAGGTGGATCGTTTTTGGGCGGGACTCCGACCGGGAACAAAGGATGGAAAACCGTACATCGGCAGACATCCTGAGGACAGCCGTATTTTATTTGCGGCGGGCCATTTCAGAAATGGGATCCTGCTTGCTCCCGCAACTGGCGCTTTGATCAGTGATCTCATTATGAACAAAGAGGTCAACCAAGACTGGCTGCACGCATTCCGAATTGATCGCAAGGAGGCGGTTCAGATATGATGCTACAGCTGAACGGTAAAGACGTGAAGTGGGAAAAAGAAGCAGGTACAATTCAAGACCTGCTGGCGTCTTATCAGCTCGAAAATAAAATCGTTATCGTGGAAAGAAATAAAGAAATAATTGGTAAAGAACGCTATCACGAGGTTGAGCTTTGTGATCGCGATGTCATTGAAATTGTCCATTTTGTAGGAGGCGGATGAGCATGTTAACAATTGGCGGAAAAACATTTCAATCAAGATTGCTGCTGGGCACGGGGAAATACCCATCGTTTGAAACTCAAAAGGAAGCAGTAGCTGTTTCCGAGTCTGATATTTTAACCTTTGCTGTGCGAAGAATGAACATATTTGAAGCATCTCAGCCGAATTTTTTGGAACAGCTTGATTTATCCCGATATACGCTTCTGCCGAATACAGCGGGCGCCAGCACTGCAGAAGAAGCGGTTCGAATTGCACGGCTGGCGAAAGCGTCAGGCCTTTGTGACATGATTAAAGTTGAAGTCATCGGATGCAGCCGTTCCTTGCTGCCTGACCCTGTTGAGACATTAAAAGCGTCTGAACAGCTTCTTGAAGAGGGCTTTATTGTGCTCCCGTACACGTCGGATGACGTTGTGCTGGCGAGAAAGCTGGAAGAGCTTGGCGTCCATGCCATCATGCCGGGTGCATCTCCGATTGGATCGGGACAAGGAATCTTAAATCCTTTGAATCTGTCATTTATTATTGAACAGGCGAAAGTGCCGGTCATCGTGGATGCGGGGATCGGTTCGCCTAAAGATGCGGCATATGCAATGGAGCTTGGAGCGGATGGCGTGCTTCTCAATACGGCTGTATCAGGCGCAAACGATCCTGTGAAAATGGCTCGTGCCATGAAGCTCGCGGTGGAAGCAGGACGCCTTTCTTATGAGGCGGGCCGAATTCCGCTTAAGCAATACGGAACGGCAAGCAGTCCGGGAGAAGGTATTCCTGTATGACGGACAGGTATTCAAGGCAGGAGCTGTTTGCTCCGATCGGCCCATCCGGCCAGAAAAAATTAAAAGAAGCGCGCGCCGTGATTATAGGCGCCGGCGCGCTCGGAACAGCCAGTGCAGAAATGCTGGTGAGAGCGGGAGTCGGCTCTGTGAAAATTGCCGACAGAGATTATGTTGAATGGAGCAACCTCCAGCGCCAGCAGCTTTATACAGAAGATGATGTCAAAAAAGAAATGCCGAAAGCAGCCGCTGCGGAGCGCCGTCTCCGTTCGATTAACAGCGATGTTGATGTTACTGGCCTTGTCATGGATGTGACAGCAGAAAATATCTTCGAGCTGATTAGGGATGCATCGATCATTGTGGATGCGGCTGATAATTTTGAAACCCGCCTAATCGTAAATGATGCTGCGGTAAAAGAAGGGATTCCTTTTCTTTACGGTGCCTGTGTAGGGAGCTACGGCCTCACCTTTACCGTGGTGCCGGGATCTACCCCTTGCCTGCATTGCTTGCTCGATACACTTCCGATTGGCGGAGCAACGTGTGACACAGCCGGCATCATCAGTCCGGCTGTTTTGCAGGTAGCAGTCTTTCAAGTAACAGATGCGCTGAAGCTGCTGGCGGGAGAGGAGTGCGAGCCGGTGCTGCGCTCCTTTGACTTGTGGAAAAACGAGCGGTCAGAAGTGAGAGCGGCGAGTCTCAAACATGACGCATGCCCAAGCTGCGGCACAAAGGATTTTCCGTTTTTGTCATATGAAAACCAAACAAAAGCAGCTGTATTGTGCGGCAGGAACACGGTGCAGATCAGATCATCCATTACAAAAGAAGCGGATCTTGAAGTGCTTGCCGGTCAGCTGAGACAGGCCGGGCTTGAAGTAGCCGCGAACCCGTATTTGATTTCCTGCCGCTCGGAAGATATGAAAATGGTGCTGTTCCGGGACGGCAGAGCTTTGATCCATGGAACGAATGATATTGCCCGGGCAAAATCCATTTATCATACATGGATCGGGTAATAAAAGGAGTGTAGTGTAATGAGTATATATAAAGCATTGACAATCGCCGGATCCGATTCAGGCGGCGGCGCAGGGATACAGGCAGATATTAAAACCTTTCAAGAGCTTGATGTATTCGGAATGTCTGCGATTACGGCGGTAACCGCTCAAAATACGCTTGGCGTCCATGGGGTGCATCCGCTGAGTGTAGAGGCGTTGAGACAGCAAATTGATGCTGTTGCTGAGGATTTAAGACCGGACGCAATAAAAACGGGAATGCTCTGGAATGCCGACATGATTGAAGAAGTGGCGAGAAAAATAGACGAGTACGGATTCAATCGTGTAATTGTCGATCCGGTTATGATTGCAAAGGGCGGGGCATCCTTGCTGCGTGATGAATCAGTTGCCACCTTAAAGGAGTTGCTCATTCCAAGAAGCTACGCAATTACGCCGAATGTCCCGGAAGCAGAAACGCTGACAGGAATGACAATCAGCTCACTGGATGACCGGAAAAAAGCAGCGGAGCAGCTCGTCAAGATGGGTGCGCGGCATGTCATTATCAAAGGCGGGCATCAGCCTGAGGACAATCACATTACTGACCTTCTTTTTGATGGCAGCATGTTTATGCAAATCACCCATCCATATATTGATACGGAGCATACGCATGGCACGGGCTGCACCTTTGCTGCGGCTTTAACGGCCCAAACGGCTAAAGGAGACAGCATCCATCAGGCATTTGAGGTTGCGGCCAACTTTGTCCGTGAAGCGGTGGAAAATACACTCGGCATCGGATCGGGACACGGGCCGACAAACCATTTCGCTTTTAAACGAAACAGCTTAAAAACAAGCCGATGAGATCACCAGCTGATGGTGATCTCTTTCGCGTTTGCTGCGGTATGCGCTTTTCATCTGGACAAGGTTATGATATGATAGGAATTAAGATCAGGTACTAATACTATGTCTTTATTAAATATAGGAGGCTTTATACATATGAATTTTTCACTTGAAGGCCGCAACATTGTTGTGATGGGGGTAGCCAACAAACGCAGTATCGCGTGGGGCATTGCGCGCTCCTTACATGAAGCGGGTGCACGTTTGATTTTCACATATGCAGGCGAACGCTTGGAGAAATCTGTTCATGAGCTTGCCGGAACGTTAGACCGCAACGATTCCATCATCCTTCCTTGCGATGTAACAAACGACGCAGAAATCGAAACTTGCTTCGCAAGCATTAAGGAGCAGGTCGGTGTAATCCACGGTATCGCGCATTGTATCGCGTTTGCCAACAAAGAAGAGCTTGTTGGCGAATACTTAAACACCAATCGTGACGGCTTCCTTTTGGCTCATAACATCAGCTCATATTCTTTGACTGCTGTTGTTAAAGCGGCACGTCCGATGATGACTGAAGGCGGCAGCATTGTCACTTTGACGTACCTTGGCGGAGAGCTTGTGATGCCAAACTACAACGTCATGGGTGTAGCAAAAGCTTCTCTTGATGCAAGTGTGAAATACTTAGCTGCTGACTTAGGAAAAGAAAATATCCGCGTTAACAGCATTTCTGCCGGTCCGATCAGAACATTATCTGCTAAAGGCATCAGCGATTTCAACTCCATTTTAAAAGATATCGAGGAGCGTGCGCCGCTTCGCCGCACGACAACCCCTGAAGAAGTGGGCGATACAGCTGCGTTCTTATTCAGCGATATGTCCCGCGGGATTACAGGTGAAAATCTTCACGTTGATTCAGGTTTCCATATCACTGCCCGCTAAGCAGGATCTATATCAAGCAATCCCGAATAGGGATTGCTTTTTTATTTCTTCTGATTTTCAGCTTTCTGTCATATAGATAGAATATGACACAATCGGAGGGATGAAGATGTCTAATAAGAAAAGAAACGCGGATAAAAAACCGCTCATGTATATTGTTCAGCCGGATTATGCAGAAACTACAAGGTCATCCATGCAGGAGATTGTCATCAAAAGAAAGGCCGACAAACCTGCTCCGCCAAAAGCTGAGGAAAAGCCGGCTTACCATGAGAAGCAGCAGGAGGAAGCCGTGGCACAAGATGTCCTGCAAACAGACCAAAAGCCTGCAGCTGAACCAGTGAGTCAGCAAACACAAGAAGTGAGGGAGCCAGAGAACATAAAGAACCAGCTGGAGGAGAAAGCAGAGCCGCAGGCCATAGAAGAAACCGTCGAACACGAGCCCCCGAAAGCAGAAAAAAAGGAAGAGCCTGCACTTGAGGCCCGAAAACCTGATAAAGAACCGGAAGCTGTCCATAGTGCTGATAAAGCGGAGGAGAAAGCACCGCCAGCACGAAAAGTGAAAAAACCGATGAGCAAGATGACGATCCACGAAAAAATTGACTTTTTAACAAAGCTGCCTCATAACATGCCGAGAGCGCTTTGTTTGATTGAAGCCAATGGAAGAACGTACAGAGGCGTGATTGTCGGAAGAAGAAATGATTCCGTCCTGCTTCGAACAACCGGAAACGGAGCTCCGACCGAGCTGGCAATCGATGAAATTACCTCTTTGCACCCGCTCGGTTTTTAATGAAAAAGAAAAAAGCTGCCCGGCTGATGTTCCCGGACAGCTTTTTTACATAGAGAAAAGCCTGCAGGCCTGCAAGCTTTTCCAGCTTATGATTAATGATGATGATGTGTACGATTGATTAATCGAGGATTTAAGCAGTTGACTGCGCAGAAGCAGTCTAAGTCTACTTCAATACAGTAGTTCGTTTTTTCAAGTCTGAACACTTCACAAACCGTATCTTTATCGGTGAAGTCCAAAATGTGTTTGTGTTCGTCGAATGCGATTAATAATGACAGAGTTGCGCAGCTGTCATGAACTTTTTCTACTCTGAAAAATACTGTATTAAAGCAAGGGCCGTTATCGAGTTCGCCGACATTTCCGAAAGCGACCAAAGGATTTGATTTTGATGTAAATAGCACGAAAGGCACTGTATCGCCTAGCGAATGGGTTGGTGACAAAAGCTTTGAATGGCAGCTTGTCGGGCAATCCTCTTCAACAGCGTTTTGCAGTTCTTCAATATTTTCTATAGCTTCACGCACGCAGCATGATGTTTTCTGGCTCATATTATCCCTCCTGCCTTATAAATTTGAGACTGGCGAAATGATGGAGAGTCAGCTGCCTCTCACTGGAAGCAGCTGAATGATTTACACCTGTAATAGAGTTTGGAAGGGGATTCCTCTTTACAAGTGTTTATCCATTGTGATGATGCTTCTTCTCTCTGTTAGGGGATGTTCTGTCAACTAGCTCTGGTGACAGGCACTGAATCGCACAGAAGCATCCGAGATCCACTTCTATGCAGAAATCCGTTTTTTCTAGCCCGAAGAAATCCGGGTCACACGGGTGGCAAACACTTAAGGTATCGCCTTTAACATCGACCGGGCGTAGAATAGACAGGGTTGCACAGCAATCACATAATTTTTCAACGCGGAAGAAAATGGACTCAAAGCATTGCATATCATCCACAAATCCCCCCACGTTTCCGAATGTGGAGAACAATCCGCCTTTTTTATCAAACAAGAGAAACGGAATTGTGTCTTTACCTGCAATTGTCGGATTCAAAAGGTTTGTATAGCAGCCAGTCGGACACTGTTCCTCAACTGCCTCCTGCTCTGCTAAAATCTTTTCCACTGCATCGCATACACAGTTCTCATGCCGGCCATGGGTTTTTCCGCAGCTCATTGATTTCAGCTCCTTCTTTATAGGGTATTTGACTTTAGTCCTTAACAACATATGTACCCGTGCCCCACTTGGTGTGGGTGAACGTCTATATATTCATCATATGCTTGGAAAATAAGAAAAAGCAGAGCGTTTTTGGCTCTGCTTTTAGGTCCTAGAGGACAAGAGTAATAACTAGGATGGCTATGAGGGTATTTGTTGCTGTAGAGATAAGGGTTGCGATATCAGCATCTACTGTTGTGACATTTACGCCGCGGGAGCATTCGATGAGAAGTTTTTGGCGATTTACTTGTTTGTTGGCTGTAAGCTGTAACAAATCTTGTGCGACTAATTCGGCAATTACGCCGTCTGCAATGGATGTCAGAGTAGCCGTTACGACTGCGGCATTAAGTGCTGTTACAACTGATGTTACGGCTTGAACGTCTGTTGATGAAACGTTGATGTCACAAGAGTCTCTAATAATAATCGTCTCATCTGAGACTTGTTTGTTGAGATTTGCTTGAGCTAGATCTTGGTCGATGAAGGCGTTGTCGTTGCCAAAAAAACCATTGTTATTGCAGCAAATATCGCAATTGCATTTTCTTTCTTCTTTTTCTTTCTCTTTGTGCTCTAACGGATGGTCACAGTCAGGATCAAGTGCAACCCAAGAATATGGTCTGCTTTCCATATCTATTCCTCCTTTTCTTTTACTGTTATTAAATGAGCGAGCCTCTTATTTTGACTGAGTCATATATCCTGATGAAGAACCCTATTTTTTTATGATTGGCTAATTGTTATCGTTTTTCCGTCTTTGTCTGAGCTGTTCAATGAGCTGCTCTCTGCGGCTTAGCGGTTTTTCGTTCTTTTGCTCTTGCTTGGCTGCTTCTTCTTTTTTCTTCTTTTGGTTTTCTACTAGCGCTTGCGATTTAGCTTGTAAGTCTTTTACAAGATTCAAGAGCATTTCTTTTTCTTCGTCTGATACTTTTTTCATTTTGTCTTTCGTCACACCATGTTTAGAAAATATATTTTGGACCAGCAATTTCGTCATTGGATCAACTTCTGGAAGCTTCGCAAGCTCTTCTTTGAATTTATCATTATCTGACATTTGTTTTCACCTCGTCTTTTAAGTTTGTGAAAAAGAAAGGGTTAAAGGACGTCAAGTTCACTGAGAATGCTGTTTAACACCTGAAGCAAGATTTGTACAAAGGTTATTATCTCGTCGGCAGACAAAGTAATTTTGATGTTGCGGCTGTTGATAATTTTAATGATGGTTCTTTTTTTGATTTGGGAGCTATCGAGAATAAGAATTTCACTTGCCACTGCGTCAGCCAAATCCTCGTCGGCGATGACGAGCTGAGTCGCCACGATAATCATGGTTGTCACAAAGGCTTGTATAGAAAGGGCAGATGTTATATGTGACGTATCTATTGTGATATTTTCGCAATCAATCACTTCGATCTGCTGTTCGAATTCGCTTGATAATTGCTCAAATATTGCAGGGTGCAGGGATTCGATTTTTTCTTCAAATGACATAACCTTCACTCCTTTCTTATCCATACTCTATATAATGCAAATGGGGTGCAGAGCGGAATAATAAAAATAACCAATTTTCCTCCGGACAAGATACAATTCATGAAGAATAGGGTTTTGGCATATATGTGAAGGGATCATGATTGGCAAAGGAGTGAACGAGTGGTTATTAATGGGCTGACAATTGTTCTTCTATCGCTTGCGGTCTTTCGGCTCGCCCGATTGCTGGTGTTTGACACGATTATGGCGCCGCTTCGCAGTCTGTTTCATGAAGAGAAGGAGGAAAAGGATGCGGACGGGAACATTGAAACTTATATCGTGATTAAAGGAACCGGTGTCAGGGCGTTTATAGGTGAATTGCTGAGCTGCTATTGGTGCACAGGCGTGTGGTGCGCCGGCTTTTTGATTTTATGCCAGGCGTTGATCCCGCAAGCGGCGCAGTGGCTGATTTTACTTTTGGCGATCGCCGGCCTTGCAGGCATCATAGAAACGCTTGTATCAAAATGGCTGCAAGAATGAGGCGTTACCACCAGCAACTTTCTGTCAGAATACGCATAAAGTAGCATATATGACATAAGGAAAGGAAGGGAGCAAAAATGAATCAATATAATAAACCTTCCCAAAAATCTCCATATACAGATTCATCGTATCAATCAAAAAAGATAAAAAAGAAGGGCTGCGGGTGCGGAAATAAAAAGAAAAAGCCTCAATAGCCTGGCAGAAACCGGAGAACTCCGGTTTTTTGTTTTTTAACAGGACGGCCGCAACCGGCATATATCATAAGCGGGGGAATCAATATGAATGAGTTTGAAAAATGGATAGAAGGAAGATATGAACCACACGAACAGAAGCAAAAAGAGCATGAAGACACGATGGGCAGTATCAGAAAAGACTTGGATGCATTTGATAAAGCCGGTCTGGAATTTGAAGATGAGATTGAAGAGCTGGCTGAAAAAACGGAGGCCTTACTTAAAAAACATCAAGCTCAATATGATCAATCGTAAATCCGCAAACGCCCTATGCGAATATCCAAGCCGATCCAAGCAGCTCACATAGTGTATAGAGAGTAAAGGAGGTGCTTATCTATGGGCTTTGGATACGGATTCGGCGGCGGCTGTTATGGCGGTTATGCTGGCGGTTACGGCGGCGGCTATGGTTCAACATTTGTTTTGTTGGTCGTATTATTCATTCTCCTCATCATCGTAGGTGCATCTTTCTTTTAAGATGTATTGAGGAAGTACGGGTTATAACCCGTGCTTCCTTGCATTGTGTTTATTTTTAAAAATGTTGGAAAAGCACATTGGATTATGTACATTCATACAATACCGTATTACTCCGCCAAAAGGGGGCGCATTATGGATAATCAATTTTTTAAGAACATCGAAAAGAAAACAGGTGTCAAGATGCAGGATGTAATGAATCTTGCCGGATCACTCCAAAACGCTAATTTTAAAGATGAAAATACAGTGCGCAGTGTCATTAACCGCGTAGCGCAGCTGGCAAACAGACGCGTACCAAAAGAATTAGAAGATAAAATTGTGGAATCTATTACAAGCGGAAAAGAAAAGCTTGATTTTGGCACGATTTCTAAAATGATGGATAATAAATAAGCAGATGGCCTGGCTGACTCACTGCAGCGGGCCTTTTTTTACAGTAAAAACCCGGCAGTAATCTGCCGGGCTGTTAATGAAGCAAGGGCTGTCTTGCTTTCTGTAGCAGGGGATACAAAAATCTTGAGCGGTTGGCTGTTTTGCCGCGCCTGTTAGCGGGGCAAGACAAATATAAATGCTGTTTGGCACGTGTCATCGCTACATATAAAAGGCGTCTTTCCTCCTCAAGAGCGGCCTCGTCTCCTTTTCTTGCCGTTTCTAATGAGAAATCATGCGGAATCGAACCGTCTACAGTGCCTAACACGTAGACTGTTTTGAATTCAAGGCCTTTTGACCGGTGAATGGTCAGCAGCTGAACGCCATGTTCATCCGTTCTGTTTTTCTCAGCGGCCCTCATATGATCTACGTGGGCAAGAAAGTCAGGAATCGTTTTGAATTTCTTGGCGACAACCTTGATGTCGCGCAGGTCATCGGAACCTTTTTCCAGCTTGTTGCCCTCGTTGCCCCGCTTTTTTAAATACTCGGAGAAGCCCATTTTTCCTTCTGCAAAGGTGATGGCTTCTACGGGTTTCATTGTGCGCAGGCTTGCAAAAAACGGTACGATTTTCTTGATTTTGTCCAGCTGGAATGGCTTCAGATCTGGCAATTTGGCCAGCGCTTTGATCATGGTACAGTCCTCTGTAATCGAGAGCGCCTTCAAGGTATTCAAAGCGGACTGTTTTAAAAACAAGGCGGGAAGCAAGTGTTTAATCGCCTCGGTGTCATCCTCATTTTGGCTGGCATACAAGTAGGCGAGAATCTGACGGACGATCCGTCTGCTATAAAACGATTGGACGCCGCGGTCAGCTGTATACGGAATTGACGATTGATGAAGCCTTTCATAGATAGCACGGCCTCCGCTGTTTGTGCGGTAAAGAACCGCAAAGTCTTCTGGACTGGCGCCGTTTTGAATTTTTTCTTTGATATCGGAAACCACCATTGTGGCTTCTTCCTCTTCATCATAAGGATAAAACAGCACAGGGACCTGAATGTCATCGCGGGCCGCTTCAAGCGTTTTGGCATATCTGTTTTTGTTCTTTTTCACGACGATATCAGCACTAGAGACGATCGGGTGTGTAGACCTGTAGTTCGCAGTTAAGTAGATCGTCTTCGCTCCGGGATAATCCTTTTGGAAATCAAGAATGAAAGACGGATTGCTTCCGCGAAACGCGTAGATGGACTGGTCATCGTCTCCGACACAGCACAGGTTTTGTTCCGGGCTGGCGAGCATTTGCATGATTTTGTATTGAACCGGATTAATGTCCTGAAACTCATCAATTAAGATATACGTAAACCGAGATTGATATTGTTCCAGAAGGTCAGGCCGCTCGATAAACAATTCATAGCAGGCTGAAGCCATGTCATCAAAATCAAATTGGCTATGTTCTTTTTTCTGGCGTTCATAATGTTCATATAAACGATAAACTTGTTTTTCCCACTCATCTTTTAGAGGGATCCGTTCATTTGGGACATAAGTGTTTTTCCAAAAACCGATCTGCTGCAAAGCTTGGTCAACTGGGAACTCTTTCTCATCGATGCCTTCTTCATAGAGTGCTTTTTTGATATATTGTTCCCGCTGCCACTCCATTTTCAGCAGATGCTCACCGTTCCATTTAGCAGAATCATAGTGATATAAGATTTTATAAAACAGACTGTGGAATGTTCCTGTGACAAGTCTTCTGACTTTTGCCGGCTGTAATCCGTACTGGTTCGCCATACGCTCTTTCATCTCAGCGACAGCTTTTGTTGTAAAGGTGACAAGCAGCATGTTTTCCGGCGGTATGCCTAAGTGTTCGATCATGTGGGCGGCACGGGCTGTCAGCACCCGTGTTTTTCCGCTCCCCGCACCTGCAAGCACAAGCAGCGGGCCTTCCGTTTCCGTGACAGCTTTCAGCTGATCCGTGTTTAAACCGACAGATGGAAAAAGGCTAGTATCGAGTTCTATTGTTTTTGGCACAAATGGTGTTCCAGGTTTAATGCTTCTTGGACGGTGCCATTCCGTGACAGCTGGGGACGGGTCAGCGGCGATCGCTTTTCCCTTGGGTAAACGAATGACACCAGATTCCTGATCGTCTTCTTTTTTTTCCTCTTTAGCGGGCTTCGGTTCGCACGCCTCATCACACGCTGGAAAATCGCCTGGCTGGCGATGGATAAACTCTGGCGGGTCGGCGATGTTAAGCCGTAACAAAACGGGCTTTCCGCAATGAGAACAAAATAAATGTCCTTTTATTCCCTCTTCAAAGAGGAATTGATAATGTTCTCTCGAATATGTATGTAAATGTATGATTCTATCATTCAGTCGGGCGCATTTCAAAAAGGGGTCCTCCCAATCAAAAGGTGTTCATTACAGACAATGACTATCATATCAAAAGAAATGTGTTTCAAAAAGTAAGTTTAAGGGAAAAGAGACAGCAGAGGGGTGGGTATTGTATGATATATGCAGGTCAAATTCAGAACCAGCAATACGCTCAATATGCTAATAGAACGATTGGACATAAGCAGGATTATGCCGGAACCGAAAAAATCAGCTATGTGCCGTTTCAGCGGGTATACAAAGAACTGGAAAAGCAGCAGGAGAATCAAACGGCCGCTGAAAGAAAAGTAAACGAGGCGAAACGTAAGCGCTCTCTTTATAAGAGATTGCGAGAAAAAGGAATGGGCACATATATTAATCGATATGTATAAAAAACCGTTCATACCAGAGAACGGTTTTTTATATGCAGTAAAAATCCGGATCTCAAAAGATCCGGATGCGTTCAGTCCTTCATCATTTGTAAGTGGGGAATGCCGGCATCAAGGAATTCTTTCTCGGAAAGCACACGATACCCGTGTTTCTTGTAAAACGGCACGGCCTGTGTTTGCGCGTTTAAAATGAAACCGGAAACGCCTCCGTCTGACGCGGCTTTTTCGAGCGCTTTCATAATGATGCCGCCGACACCAGCTGAGCGGTGGCTTTTCAGTACGCAAATCCGCTCTAACTTCCCGTAGCCATCCTTCATGCGCCATCTTCCGGCGCCGACAGGCTTCTCGCCATCATACACGACGATATGCTCCGACTCATTTTCAAGTTCATCAATTTCTTCTTCAGCAGGCACGTTTTGTTCTTTGACAAAGACTTCTTCTCTTACATAGAATGCATCTTTCAGTTGTTCTTCATTTTTTGCGATAACTGCTTTCAAACATTATTCTCCTCTGCCTAGCAAGAAGGTTTCATATACTGTCCACGATCCGTTTTCCAGCTGGTAAAGCAAGTGGAAACGGTCAACGATTTCTTCATGCGACACTTCCTGCATTTTTAATTGTCCCAGCACATCTGAATGCTCATCGTCGGAAAGGTTTTGGCCGACTGTCACATGCGGCACGAAATTATATTCCTGTTCTCCGGCCAAAACACCGGTGTAAAGCTTTTCATTGAGTGTTTTTAGCTCTTCCGTCGGCTCTGCTTTAATATAAATGACATTATTGACAGGCGCAAATGAGCTGTATTTTGTCATTTTGAGAACGACTGGGTGGGACTCTTTTGCGATGTTTCTTAAATGTGATACGAGCTGATCCGCTTTCTCCTCCGCGCATTCAAAGGATGCTCTCAGCGTCAAATGCGGCGGGATCAGAGAGTAGCTTGGGTCATAGCGCTTTCTGTAAGAGTTTGCAAGGTCTTGGAGCTTTTTTGATGGAAATAAAACGATTCCGTATTTCATAATTATGTCCCTCCTGGAAATAAAGTATGATAGAGTGTTAAAGCATTTTTTTCAGCGCCGGGGTGATGAGCGGCTGCCAGTATGTCCATTTGTGGTCTCCGTCAAATGGCTCAAAATCATAATCGGAAAGCTTCTTCTCCAGCAGCTGTTTCAGCTCCTGGTTCGGTTCTGTAAAGTCCAGAATGTTCCCGTCTGTCGTGTGGACGTCAGTTTCTTTTGTTCCGATTTGGTGATAAATAGAGAGGTGTTTGATATCGTTAGACTGTTTCACGGCTTCTAGTACATGTTTGTCAACATAGGGAGACTGCATGATGATGTTGCCAAACATATTCGGATAATCAAGCGCTGTCATAAGTGACACGGTTGCTCCGAGCGAATCACCGATCAGCGTTCGGCCGTAACCGATCTGATAGGTTGGATACTCATCATCTGCAAAAGGAACGAGCTCATGGGCGATGAACCGTTTATACGCCGAAAATTTTGAACCCTCTGGATGATAGGTGTTTCTGCGCTCTTTTACATCCTTATAAGGAACACCGATAATAATGCTCCGGTCTATTTCGCGTTTCGACAGCAATTCCTCGACCTGTCTGCCGATTCTCCCCAGCCTGAAATAATCGTGGCCGTCCTGCGCGATAATGACATGGTATTTATAAAGCGGGGAGTAGTTGGACGGCAGATAAACAAGTAAGGTCATTTCCTCGTTAAGCTCTTTTGAAAAGAATTTCTTTTCTTGCACTGTGCCGTTTTTCGGTGCCATAAAAACATTCCTCCAGGACATCACTATACTTTCTTGCATTTTCAATTATTGTACCATGAATTATTAGAAATTTCTCTCTTTAAACGGTTCGGAACACGAAGAAAAAAGTGTTGAAATAAACTGTGAATTGCGCTAATATAAAACAATCAGAAAATTGAAATCGATATTTCTTATCGTGAGAGGTGGAGGGACTGGCCCTTAGAAACCTCAGCAACCGGCTTGTTTTGCATGTGCAAAGCGCCAAGGTGCTAAATCCAGCAAGCGTTTTTTATGCTTGGAAGATAAGAAGAAGCGTTAAACCCCTTCTTCTTATGAAGAAGGGGTTTTTATTTTGAAAAGGGAAGGTGTCAGCTATATGTCACAGCACGTTGAAACGAAATTAGCCCAAATTGGGAACCGAAGCGATGAAGTCACGGGAACAGTGAGTGCTCCTATTTATTTATCAACAGCATACCGCCACAGAGGGATCGGAGAATCTACCGGATTTGATTATGTCCGCACAAAAAATCCGACACGCCAGCTTGTTGAGGACGCGATCGCTAACTTAGAAAACGGCGCAAGAGGGCTTGCCTTTAGTTCAGGAATGGCTGCTATCCAAACGATTATGGCGCTGTTTAAAAGCGGAGATGAACTGATCGTTTCATCGGACCTATACGGCGGCACGTACCGTTTATTTGAAAATGAATGGAAAAAATACGGCTTGACTTTTCATTATGATGATTTTAGCGATGAGGACTGTTTACGCTCTAAGATGACGCCGAATACAAAAGCGGTGTTTGTGGAAACGCCGACAAATCCGCTCATGCAGGAGGCGGACATTGAACATATTGCCCGGATTACAAAGGAGCACGGTCTTCTGCTGATCGTAGATAATACATTTTATACACCGGTCTTGCAGCGGCCGCTTGAGCTGGGAGCTGACATTGTCATTCACAGCGCAACCAAGTATTTAGGCGGGCATAACGATCTGCTTGCTGGACTTGTCGTGGTGAAGGATGAGCAGCTCGGAGAGGAAATGTTTCAGCATCAAAATGCGATCGGCGCCGTCCTGCCGCCATTTGATTCGTGGCTTCTGATGAGAGGAATGAAGACGCTGAGCCTCAGAATGCGCCAGCATCAGGCAAACGCACAGGAGCTTGCGGCGTTTTTGGAAGAGCAGGAAGAAATTTCGGATGTGCTGTATCCCGGAAAAGGCGGCATGCTGTCCTTCCGTCTGCAAAAAGAAGAATGGGTCAATCCGTTTTTAAAAGCACTGAAGACCATTTGTTTTGCAGAAAGCCTCGGCGGGGTAGAAAGCTTTATTACATACCCTGCGACCCAGACGCACATGGATATTCCTGAAGAGATCCGCATCGCAAACGGGGTGTGCAATCGTTTACTGCGCTTTTCTGTCGGAATTGAACATGCAGAAGATTTAAAAGAGGACCTAAAACAGGCATTATCTCAGGTCAAAGAGGGAGCTGTTTCATTTGAGTAAACACAATTGGTCGCTGGAAACCCAGCTCGTGCACAATCCATTTAAAACAGACGGCGGAACCGGGGCGGTCAGTGTGCCGATTCAGCACGCCTCGACTTTTCACCAATCTTCATTTGAAGAGTTCGGGGCATTTGATTACAGCCGTTCCGGCACGCCAACAAGAACAGCTCTCGAAGAAACAATTGCCGCACTGGAAGGCGGAACAAGAGGATTTGCTTTCAGTTCAGGCATGGCTGCCATCTCAACAGCGTTTTTACTGCTGTCACAGGGTGATCACGTTCTTGTGACAGAAGATGTATACGGCGGAACCTTCCGTATGGTGACAGAGGTGCTGACCCGGTTTGGCATTGAGCATACGTTTGTCGACATGACGGATAGTAATGAAGTGGCGCGGAGCATCAAGCCGAACACAAAGGTCATTTATATGGAGACGCCATCAAATCCGACACTTGGGATTACGGATATTAAAGCGGTTGTTCAGCTTGCAAAAGAAAACGGCTGCCTGACCTTTCTGGACAATACATTCATGACACCGGCACTGCAGCGACCGCTTGATCTCGGCGTGGATATTGTACTTCACAGTGCAACAAAATTCTTAAGCGGACACAGCGATGTGCTCTCGGGTTTGGCTGCTGTCAAAGATGAAGAGCTTGGGAAGCAGCTGTATAAGCTGCAAAACGCGTTCGGCGCCGTCCTTGGCGTACAGGATTGCTGGCTTGTACTGCGCGGATTAAAAACATTGCAGGTCCGTTTAGAGAAAGCGAGCCAAACAGCCCAGCGGCTTGCGGAATTTTTCCAGAAGCATCCGGCGGTGAAGCGCGTGTATTATCCGGGACTGTCTGATCATCCCGGCGCTGAAACCCATAAAAGCCAGTCAACGGGAGCGGGGGCCGTGCTATCTTTTGAGCTTGAAAGCAAAGAGGCCGTTAAGAAGTTAGTCGAGAATGTGTCACTTCCAGTCTTCGCTGTCAGCCTTGGCGCCGTGGAATCGATTTTGTCCTATCCGGCAACGATGTCTCACGCGGCAATGCCTAAGGAAGAGCGTGAAAAACGCGGTATCACTGATGGCCTGCTCCGTCTTAGTGTGGGAGTCGAACATGCAGACGATTTAGAACACGATTTCGAACAAGCGCTGAAACAAATTGCTCCAGTTGCTGTTCGTTAAAAAAGAAGCCGGGGATGGCCCGGCTTCTTTTAATATTATTCATCATCAGGATTCAGAATCGCGAGGACTTGATGATCCTCCCAAACGCCGTTAATTTTCACATTTTTTCGGGCGATGCCTTCTTTGTGAAATCCCGCTTTTTCTAATACACGCATGGACCCGAGATTGCGGGGCATCACACCGGCTTCAATCCGATGCAGTTTCAAATCGTGAAACGCGTAATCAACAACCAATCTGACTGCCGCTGTCATAATTCCCTTTCCATTATGGGCTTTGTCTAAAAAATACCCGATGAACGCAGTTTGCAGCGCTCCACGGATGATTTGAAAGAGCGAAACCGTCCCGATTAATCTATCGTCTGACGCTGTAAAGATGCCAAAATGATATTCTTCATCTTTATCAAGTCTTTTCTGATACTCGGTTATTCGTTTTCTTTGCCCCTCAACCGTATAGTAATCGTTTGCACGTATCATAGAAAACTGTTCGAAAAAATCTCGATTTTCGCTTTGGAGCCGCAGATTTTCTTCGGCATCCTTTCCTTCTAAAGGTCTTACATAAATGGCTTTTCCTTTTAACATACAGTGATCTCTCCGTTCTCATGTCAGCATTCCTCTTACATTATTCTCAGGGAAATGCAAATATCCTTTTTATAAGAAGGAAGAAAACCAATTTCCCATAAAAGTGCCGACATAGTTGCCGATTAAGTAGCCGAGCGTACCGACAAGCATGATTGGAGCGACAAGCTCCCGCCATCCCTTGGCAATTGCCATCGCAGCAGCAGTCGTCGGTCCGCCGACAGCAGCGTTGACGGCGAGCAGAATTTCTTCAAGCCGAACGCGGAACAATTTTCCGACAGCTAAGGAAACCGCTAAATTGCTGATCGCAATGATAAACACAAATAATAGAATAAGAGGCGTATTGGTGACGATTAAGCGCAGATCTGCAGGAATGCCAATCACCACAAAAAACAAATAAATCAAAAAGGTTCCAAGCTCTTGAGATCCATTGAGTCTTTCAAAAAAACGCGGGAAAAGAAAAATGATAAGAACAGTTAAAGACGTAAGCATTAGATACTGATCGCCAAGCGTTCCGGTCAAAAGAGGATGAGAAAAAACACTTTTAAAATAGCCGGAAACCTTTACGCTAACCGCAACAAGCGCAAAAGCGACGCCGGCATTATAAGCTATATCCTTTAAGGAAATATCCTTCCGTTTCCAATAGCTTTCAGCACTGTTTTCGCTGTTTCCATCAGCTTTCACTTTCTCCTCAATCGGCATGGCATAATGCCGCTGAAACCATTTGAGTGCAGGAATGCTGATTAATATAAAAAACAAAAGCGCCATCATAAAATTATCAGCCACAACGGTAGCTGACACATATTCACCAGGCGTCTCAAATTTTGCCGACATCGCCGCAAAGTTGACCCCGCCGCCGATATAAGAGGCGCTGATCATCCCGCCGATTTTATCGAGATAAGGAATATGCTGTTTGAGCAGAAAAAAAGCAAGAATGCTCCCAAGCACAGTGCCAACAGAGCTAATCAGAAAAATAAACAGCAAACGCCTGCTTTCCTTAAAAATCTGCCGCACATTGATCTGAAACAGCAAAAGAGGGATCGCCAGCGGCACTACATAAGACCATACGGTATCATATACAGGCGACTCAACAGGAAGCACTCCTACATTTGTAAACACCATAGCACCTGCCAGCGCGATAATAGCACCCGACACAGCAGAAGCCCACTTAAAGCGCTGCTCCAGCCCGATGCTCACTGCCGCCCACACCGCAATAAACCCCCACAATACCCAAACATCATCGGAAGAAATCAAAGAATGCAAAACCCCATCACCCCTATTGTTAGAAAATTAAGACATATTATAATAGCCGGGGAACAGAACAGCAAGTCCAAAAAAAGTTTTTCTAAAAAAGCAGTTGACGAATAGAAGGGAAGGTTATATAATAGAACTTGTCAGAAAGACAACAACATACCCAGCAACACATACATATCATGATTCCGTAGCTCAGCTGGGAGAGCGCTACCTTGACAGGGTAGAGGTCGCTGGTTCGAGCCCAGTCGGAATCATCGCTTAAACCCTTGCGCAGCAAGGGTTTTTTATTTTACTTTAATAAAGCCGGTTTATCAAATTCGCGAGTTGTTGGCAAACTTGATTTTTGGCGAAGTGAAAAAAAGGTCCCTTGAATTTCCAAGGGGCCTAAAGGATTAAAAGCCTCAATCAACGCTCTTATACCTTTCCGGGATCTTGTCTCTCCAAACAAGCATAAGGTTTTTAAGTTTTTCTGTTTCCATAGAACTTTTGTCGTTTTCACTTTCTGTATATAGGTGTTCTACGACTGTTTTATCTTTTTTTATATATGCAATGGTGGTGTTTAATTGAATCTCATAATCTTCAGACGTGCCATCCAATACTTCTTGAATAATTTTTAAGTATTCATCAGCTTCATCCAACGAAACAATGTCTTCAATGAAATCAGAAAAGTATTCTAGTTCTGTGGGAAGAACTATTCTTAAGTATCCTAAAGGGTCTCTTTTAAATTCAAATGAATTTTCCATGATCAATCATTCCTTTGGTTTTTTATATAAAGGATATGCGGTTGCTATTGAGCCATCCTTATTAATGAACATCTCCACACCAATTCCTGATGAAGTTTTGCCGATATACTTATTATCTCGTATTTGTTTTTGTTTTTGTAAGCTTCGGAAATTGTATTGTAGACTTTTACTCTATCCCATTCTTTTGGAAAGAAAGATGACTTCGCTACTTTTTTTACTCCTTTTACTTCTACCTTAGCTCTATATACCCCGTTTATATCAGGTACTTCTCTGTTCCTGGAATTATTCTGCTACCACTCATCATACTCTCATGATGATAACCGACAGCTTTGTTTTTTCTGTTAATTTCTCCATGATATACGTGCTTTATCGTTTTCTTATTAATACCATTTGAATTGACAGATTTAGTGAGAACACTCTCTTTTTTATCTTCCGCAATACTTTTTAGCAGCGGAGTATTTTTCACGTTAAATGGTATAAGAAATGATGTTTCCCTTATCCAGTTATTATTTAGAAGAACTTTTTTAATCTAGATAAAGCGGAAGGATATCTCTATAGAGAAGTTTATTCACGTTATAAGTTGAATCCATTGTAGGTTTTTATAGGTTTTAAGGGCTGGTATTGTTTTAAATTCAGCCCTTGTTGAGTCATTTGTGGGGTCTACTGCGATAAAAGCAAATTATCACGCAAAAAGAGCCCGTCTCATATAAGGCGGGCTTTATGCCAAAAGAAAAAAATGTTGTTATGCCTTTTTAATGATCACAACATTTATAAATCACTTACACCAGCCAGTAAACCTATAAGACTCAAAACAATTGTTATAGCAAGGAAAGCCCAGACTAACGCAGCAAATGGAGTGTTAATTCCTGTGTTTTCTTTCCACTTGGAAAATCGACTTGTTCTGAATTTTCCTAGCTGAATACATAAAATTACGTTTAATAATACTGATATGACAAGGGCTGTTACTAAATATATGTTCAAACCCATCAACCTTTCTTTTATAGGCTTTATCCTAGTGTAATCTATAAGCAGATGTAGATTTCAAGTGTCATTATTCATGTTTTTTTCAGAGGCTAAATATGATTGTGGAGTTGTTGCAAAGAGTCTGATAGATGGAGTAGCATGAAAAAGTTTGTGACAGTCGTTATTGCCTCGGTTTTGGCTATGACAACAACATATGAAAAACATTAAAGGCTGCGAGAATACCATACTAACCGATTTTACCTCAAGGGTCTATCAACTACGATTTAAAAATTAAGAGTAAGTAAACATTATATATACGTCAGTTTCCGGTTCTGGATAAAAAAGGGCCATAAAAGGGCCGCCTTTTTTGGTCGAGATGAACGAAAAAGTTTGCGGTTTTTTTGCGGACATACATATTTTTGGAAATGTTAGAATATTACATAAAGGATGTTTGAGGAGGGGTCTTGTGAATCCAGTTTTACCGTCGTCTAAAGTTGGAGTAAAGATCAATGAATGGTATAAGATGATTCGTCAATTCAGTGTCCCGGATGCAGAGATTTTAAAAGCTGAGGTGGAACAAGAGATCAATCAGATGGAAGAGGATGAATATTTGCTGATTTATTTCTCATTAATGAAATTCCGTCATCAGCTTATGCTAGACTATTTAGAACCAGTAACTACACGCATAAGACCAACTATTGACGAGTTACTCGAAAAAATAGAGGCGTCAAATAAAGGGATATCCGGTTTATTGTCTTACTACTCCCTGTTTTTTCGGGGGATGTATGAATTTGATCAAAAGCAATATGTGAAAGCAATCGCCTATTATAGGGAGGCGGAGAAAGAACTTATCCACGTCCCTGATGAAATCGAAAGAGCAGAGTTTCATTTTAAATTAGCCGAAGCATATTATGGAATGAAGCAAAGTCATGTATCTATGCACCACGTTAAACAGGCATTAGACGTTTACAATCAATATGAATTGTATAAGGTACGGAAAGTTCAATGTCTCTTTGTTATTTCAGGGAATTATATTGATTTTAAGCGTTATGAAAAAAGTCAGCCACATCTTGAAAAAGCGTTAGAGTTATCCAGAGAATTAAATAATAAAAGGCTCATTAGTTCTGCACTTTACAACTTAGGTACAAATTTTGCGGACAGAGGGGATTATCAGCAAGCAGAAGTTTTCATGAAGCAAGCTGTGGAGATTACTGAAAAAGAAAAGTTGACGAATTTGCCACATTCTTTATTTTCTTATGCAAAAATCCTTTTCAAACAAGGAAAAATGAATGAAGCCATCCAAGTTAGTAAGAAAGGGTTGTCGGCAGCTATTTATCAAGGCGATGAGCTTTTTACGAAATTACAGGGTTATTTAGAAGCACTTTATGTCGATGCAGTGGACCAACAAGGTGTTAATAAAACAATAGAATACTTAGAAAGAAACAAGAACTATTCGTATGTAGAAGACATTGCCTGTGAGACTGCAGCTGCTTACGCAAACTCTAAAGAATTTGAAACATCTTATGTTTATCATCAGAAAATGATTGAAACTCAAACACAAATTCAAAGGGGAGAATGCCAGTATGACTTTTAAAAAGAAGCTATGCCTTATCCTGGGGTTGTCATTCGTTTTAGTATGTGGGTTTGGATCCAGCTTAACAGAAGGTCAAACTCAAAATTCATTCCAAGTTACGTCGGATCGGCTTCAAACATAAGCATCATCAATTCTAGAAAGCCCTTCTAAATAAGAGGGCTTTTATTTATGTGTAAAATAAACAGACAAATACGAGTAGAATGAAATAAAGATTTACGGACCGAAAACAGCGGTGCAATTATACGGTCCAACTGTGATGGTTTGAATGCAGATGGGGTTTTATGGATCAGAAACGGAAGCGAAAATTGAATCTCGGAATTTGTCAGGCTTAGAGTTCACCATATTCTTCCGAAAGAGTATGGAGGAGATAACAGCTTTAACAGCTTGTTCCCACTACTAAGAGATACGCATCAACAAATTTTAAACCCTGGGAGCAAAAGTATTAAAAGAGGTGGCTAAAAATGGAAGTTTTTTATTGAAAAAACATTAGATGGCTTAAAAAAATTAATTGATGAAAAAGGACAATTAAAAATTTTACGAAGAGAAGGAACTCTCGCTGAAGTGAAGTGTACCTTTTCTAAAGGTGCAACAGGTCTGGAGATTGAGAGTTTTGAGAAGAAAGTAAAAGTGTCGCTTCCTGAAGATTATAAAGCCTTTTTAAAGCTGCATAACGGAGCCAGAATTTTTGATTTGTTGATTTACGGTGAGAATGTAGGCGGGGGTTTGCATATTCTTAATTTAAACGAGATTGAAAAGTATATGCAAAATGGTTTTTTAGAGCCTCAGTTTATCCCTGTCGCACATCTGTTAGACGGATGTTATTTGTTAATTGACAAAACCAAAATTTCAACAGATCCAAACTATTTATGGTTCCACGGATTAATTGAATATGAACCAATGCAACTTAATTTTGAGTTATTCTAGATCGATATATTTTGTCTCAGGGATCAAATTTTTGGGAGTGGGGAATCTATACTGCTGAGAACTATTACAAAACTCGCCAGAATGACTAATCCTTCCTTGCAGTAATAGCAGACTAAATCATTAAAGAGAGCAGGTATTACACCTGTTTCTTTTTAGAAAACCAATAGACTATTGTGAATATTTGGGGGTGCTAGAGGGAAATCCCATGTTTTTTGAATAAGATAGTACGCATAAGACTGATAAAATTGTTTTTGTAAGTTTAGTTTAGGTTGGGAGCTGTGAATAATCCCACTCAGCACCCTACTAAGTCGTTACGCCATATATCATATCGTCAATCTTATCATTAACTACATCATTAACCTTTCAATGAAATCAATCGCTGTCTTAATGTCGCAGTTATTTTTATTTTTCAAAAAATGTTATAATGAAAAGCTATAAAATGATGGGAGGGGGAATTTCGATGCATTACATAACGGCATGCTTAAAAATCATCAGTGATAAAGACCTTAATGAGATAATGAAGGAATTCAAAAAACTTGAGGAAGAAACGAAAAAAGAAGAGGGGTGTATTACATTCCATGCTTATCCGCTTGAGCCATCAGAACGTAAAATAATGCTTTGGGAGATTTGGGAAAACGAAGAAGCTGTGAAAACCCATTTCACGAAAAAACACACAATAGACGTTCAAAAACAAGAATTAACGGAAGTAGAATGGTTAATGAAAAGCAATGTGAATGATTGAAAGGCTCTTTAAAAAGAGACATTCAATGACTTAGAATCGGCCACTTGTGATTAAGTAGTAAATTGTTGTCCAACTCTTATTTTTTTCTATTTAATATTTTTTGAGACGAAAATGTTTTTTTGAGCTGATTTTGAAATGTATTCAATGTCAGCTCTGTTTGATTTAATGGATTATATTCTTTGGATAACTTGTTACCATAATAATAGAGATACTCCGTATAAATTGGAGGTTAAAATAATGAGTCATTCTCAAGAAAAAATTGCACTAATTACAGGAGCAAGCAGTCAAGGGGATATTGGTACGGCTATTTGTCGTAAGTTAGCCTCACAGGGTATACATATCTTCTTTACTCACTGGAATTCTGATGCGGCCTGGATAGAAGAATTTCAACAAGAAATTTTACATATGGGTGTCCGTTGTGAGGCAATGAAAATTGATTTATCAGATGCACATGCTGCATTCACAATACATGAAAAAATTTCAGATAAATTAGGATATCCTTCCATCCTTATTAATAATGCAGCTCATTCCGCAAGTGATAATTATGTATCGTTAGATGCTAAATCACTTAATGATCATTATGCAGTTAATATGAGATCAAATTTTCTTCTTTGTGTTGAATTCGCCCGTCGGTTTAAAAAATCTAATTTAATATCAGGAAGAATCATCAATATGACATCAGGGCAGGATTTAGGTCCTTTGCCTGGGGAGTTAGCGTATGCAGCTACTAAAGGAGCTATTTCTGCCTTTACTAGGTCGTTATCACAAGAACTTGCACCATTGGGCATCACTGTTAACGCTGTAAACCCAGGTCCAACAGATTCTACATGGATGACAGATGAAATAAGAAACTTTCTTTCACCTAAATTTCCAATGGGGCGTATTGGCACACCAGATGATGCAGCACGAATTATTGCTTTTCTTGCAAGTGATGAGGCTGAATGGATAACTGGACAAATTATTCATTCAGAAGGTGGATTTATTCGGGGCTAAGCTAATGAAACACAATATACACCAATGTATGATTATTCCCAAAACTAAATCTAAACTTGAAGCCCAATTGAAATAAAATAAGGGTCCCTTCTCTTTTTAGAGGGGGACCTTATTTTATTTATTCATGCATGTTTTGCATCCAGAAAATCTGGCGGATAAGAGATTAATAAACTGTTACATATACTTTTCCGAATACTGCAGTACCTTTAAACAAAGTAATCGTGGCTTTCCCTTTTGATTTAGCTGTCACTAAACCATTTTGATCGACTTCAGCAACTTTTTGGTTATCAGTCCAATAACGAGTAGCTGAATTATTTTTAACAGAATAGGTTTCTCCAACTTTTAGAGGTAAATTATAGTCTTGAATCTTGATAACATGTGTAGGTGAAATAGAAATGTTCTTTACTTCAGTAGGTGTGGAGTTTATTTCATGAGCTGAAGCTACCCCACTGACCGACAGAGCTAACGCAGAAATCGATAAAGCATAAACAACAGTTTTTTTGAAATTCATTTTGAAACACTCCTTTAAAGTTTTTTGTCTTGCACTATAACAATTCAGCAAAAGTAATTATTTTCCTTGTAAATAAATGTTAATAATATGTGAACGATCAACTGATTTGAGCTAAGAATATTGTGTGCCCTGCACAGAGTTTGTATTTATGATGGAAAATTGCTGAGAGAGAATGGCCATCCTTAAAATGTTAATAGCACACATTTGATGGTTATTAGTTTGTTGAGCGTGTGGGAATTTTGTTACCTGCACTTTATCCCCGAAGATACCAAATCACTTTTCTTCATCATGTTCTACTTTCGTACTCATACATTAGAAAATCTTCGTTCTAAATAGGTGAAGAATTGGAGTATTTTTATGAATTTCTGCTGAATAACGATAAAAAATACATTACATAACAAACTCAAAGAATATAAAATTCGCTTTTTTCCGGAAGCTTCGGTAAAAAACGAAACTTTTGTCTCTATGATTTTATTTTATAATGTAAACGGTTTCTTATATAGTATACTTATACTATCAATTTGCTCAAGCGGATACTGACAGGAAGGATAGAAAAACAGATGGAATACATAAATACAAGACAAAAAGAGATTTTGTATCTGTTGTTATCTGAACCTGATGACTATTTAGTTGTGCAAGATTTCGCAGATAGGGTACAGTGTTCTGAAAAAACAATCCGGAATGATTTGAAAGTGATCGAGGATTATCTCAATGAGCATTCTCATGCACAGCTTATTCGAAAACCAGGGTTGGGCGTTTATTTACATATAGAAGAACAGGAAAGGACCCGGCTAAGCCAACAATTACATACTGATCATTTTTCTTCCAGGCAGCGAAGCGATGAAGAAAGAATGCTGCAAATTGCTTATGACTTATTAATGAATCCGAAGCCTGTTTCCGCAAAAGAAATTGCCGCTCGGCATTTTGTCAATCGATCTTCCGTTAAAAAGGATTTATACGCAGTAGAAGAGTGGCTGAAGCGTTTTGATCTCACGCTGGTTTCTAGGCAGCGGCTTGGATTAAAGGTTGAAGGGAACGAAAGAAATAAAAGAAAAGCATTGGCAAGAATATCTGATTTGATTCACAATACAGAGTTTACGAGCCAATTTATTAAAAGTAAGTTTTTACATTATGAAGTAGACTTTGTGGCGAAAGAAATCAAATCATTACAAAAAAAGCATTCTCTCTATTTCACAGATGAAACGTTTGAGAGTTTGCTGCTGCATACATTATTAATGGTCCGCCGGATCAAAATGAAGCAGCCGATTTCATTGTCCCCAAAAGAAATGGCGGCAGTAAAAAAGAAGAAAGAATATCAATGGACATTTGCTTGTTTACAACGGCTCGAACCGGTTTTTGCAATCCGTTTTCCAGAAGAAGAAGCCGTGTATTTAACATTACATATATTGGGCGGTAAGGTTCGTTATCCATTACAGAAAGAAGAAAACTTTGAAAATGCTGTGCTTCCTAAGGTTGTAGGGCATTTAATCAATCGTGTTTCAGAGCTGAAAATGATGGATTTTCACAAAGACATGGATTTGATCAATGGTTTGAACATTCATCTCAATACAGTATTACAGCGGCTGAGCTACGATCTTTCAGTATCAAATCCTATGCTGAATGACATCAAAAAGATGTACCCTTATTTGTTTCATCTTATCATTGATGTTTTGGAAGACATCAATCAAACATTTGATCTTCATATTCCTGAGGAAGAGGCAGCATATTTGACACTGCATTTCCAGGCAGCGATCGAACGGATGCAGTGCAGCAGCGAAACACATAAAAAGGCGATCATCGTCTGCCACATGGGAATTGGGATGTCACAATTGCTGCGGACGAAAATTGAACGGAAATATCATCAAATCGCCGTAATGGCCTGTATTGCAAAGGCCGATTTAAAGGATTATATCAAAAAGCATGAGGATATCGATCTTGTCATATCCACCATTGCGCTGGAGAATATAACGGTTCCCCATATTGTTGTGTCTCCGCTTTTAGAGCCTGGCGAAGAGAAGAAATTAAGTGCATTTATACGTCAGCTGGGCGAATCACACCGCCAAAAACAAAAAACGTTTCAGATGCTGAATAATACGACTCCTTTTTTGGTTTTTTTGCAGCAGGAGGCGGAGCATCGCTACAAGTTAATTGAACAGCTGGCGACAGCTTTGTTTGAGAAAGGCTATGTTGAAAAGGACTATGCGGTTCATGCGGTGATGAGGGAAAAAATGTCGGCGACAAACATTGGGTCAGGCATTGCCATTCCTCATGCGAACGCTAAATATATTAAACAATCAGCAATTGCGATTGCCACATTAAAAGAGCCGCTTGAATGGGGAAATGATAAAGTTTCGCTTGTCTTTATGCTGGCTGTCAAACACGAGGATCAAACCATGACAAAGCAGCTGTTTAGCGAGCTTTCATATCTTAGCGAGCAGCCGGCCTTTGTCCAGAAGCTGACGAAAGAAACCAATGTCATGTCATTTTTATCTCATTTGGATTATTAAAAAGCAGGGATTATTCCTTGCTTTTTTTGTTATAGGGAAAAATGCCTTTATTTCCGGAACCTATGGTAAAAAAAGCGATTTTTACGTGCTGATTTCGGTATACAGTTGAGACAAGATCTTATCATTCACACTTTAAAGGAGGATTCCTATGAAACTGTTAGCGATTACATCTTGTCCGAACGGAATCGCCCATACGTATATGGCAGCGGAAAATCTGCAAAAAGCTGCTGACAGAATGGGCGTTAGCATCAAAGTTGAGACCCAGGGGGGAATTGGTGTCGAAAATAAGCTAACCGAAGAGGAAATTCGCGAAGCGGACGCAATCATTATTGCTGCAGACCGCTCGGTGAACAAAGACCGGTTTATAGGCAAAAAACTGCTGTCTGTCGGGGTACAGGACGGCATCCGCAAACCGGAAGAATTGATTCAAAAAGCTCTTAACGGGGATATACCGGTCTATCGTTCCGCTGCAAAATCGGAATCCGGCAATCATCAGGAGAAGAAGCAAAATCCTATTTACCGTCATTTAATGAACGGCGTTTCATTTATGGTTCCTTTCATTGTCGTCGGCGGATTATTGATAGCGGTTGCATTAACGCTTGGAGGGGAGAAAACACCTAAAGGCTTAGTTATTCCGGATGACTCCTTCTGGAAAACGATTGAACAGATCGGCAGTGCTTCATTTTCATTTATGATTCCGATTTTAGCCGGCTATATCGCCTATAGCATCGCTGATAAACCGGGTCTTGTGCCAGGGATGATCGGCGGTTATATTGCGGCGACTGGCAGTTTTTATGACAGCGCAAGCGGCGCCGGATTCCTTGGGGGAATCATTGCCGGATTTTTGGCCGGATATGCTGCACTATGGATAAAAAAAGTAAAAGTACCAAAAGCCATCCAACCGATTATGCCGATTATTATTATTCCGGTATTTGCATCTCTGATTGTAGGTTTAGCGTTTGTATTTTTGATCGGTGCGCCTGTAGCTCAAATTTTCGCCTCATTAACGGTTTGGCTGGCGGGAATGAAAGGGTCGAGCTCGATCCTTCTGGCGTTGATTTTAGGTGCGATGATCTCATTTGATATGGGCGGTCCCGTAAATAAGGTCGCATTTCTGTTCGGATCGGCAATGATTGGAGAAGGAAATTATGAAATTATGGGACCAATTGCTGTCGCCATTTGTATCCCGCCGATTGGCCTTGGCATTGCGACGTTTTTAGGAAAAAGAAAATTTGAGACATCCCAAAGAGAAATGGGGAAAGCGGCATTTACGATGGGGCTCTTTGGCATTACTGAAGGAGCGATTCCATTTGCGGCGCAGGACCCTCTGCGCGTCATTCCAAGTATTATGGCAGGTTCTATGACAGGTTCTGTGATAGCCATGATTGGCAATGTGGGAGACAGAGTGGCGCACGGCGGACCTATCGTTGCAGTGCTTGGCGCAGTTGATCATGTTTTGATGTTTTTTATTGCTGTGATTGCAGGATCTCTTGTCACTGCTCTGTTCGTTAATGTACTAAAAAAGGATATTACGGCGTCTCCTGTGCTCAGTGAAATTGCACCGCCCTCCGCGCCAAGTGAAGCTGCGGCAGCAAATGAAATAAAGCAGCCAATTCAAAGCCAAAAAGCTGAGATAGCGGAAATCAAAAAACTGACTGATATTATCAGGCCAGAATTAATTGAACCAAATTTATTGGGGGAAACGAGGGATGACATCATAGATGAATTGATTCAGAAATTGTCCCGCAGAGGTGCGCTGCTTTCAGAGAGCGGGTTTAAACAAGCCATTTTGAAGCGTGAACAACAGGGAACAACGGCGATTGGCATGAATATCGCGATTCCGCACGGAAAGTCTGAGGCGGTCAGGGAGCCGAGTGTTGCCTTTGGGATCAAACGATCAGGCGTTGATTGGAATAGCCTGGATGGATCAGAAGCTAAATTAATCTTTATGATTGCTGTACCGAAAGAGAGCGGGGGGAACCAGCATCTCAAAATACTGCAGATGCTATCTCGAAAGCTAATGGATGACAATTATAGGGAGCGGCTGCTCTCCGTGCAAACAACAGAAGAAGCATACAAGCTGCTAGAAGAAATCGAATAAAGCGGGGGATTTTCATGACGACTGAACCGTTATTTTTCAAGCCTGTTTTCAAAGAAAGAATTTGGGGCGGGACCGCTTTAGCTGATTTTGGCTATACCATTCCGTCACAACGAACAGGGGAGTGCTGGGCTTTTGCCGCGCATCAAAATGGTCAAAGCGTTGTTCAAAACGGAATGTATAAGGGGTTCACGCTCAGCGAATTATGGGAACATCACAGACATTTATTCGGACAGCTTGAAGGGGACCGTTTCCCTCTTCTAACAAAAATATTAGATGCTGATCAGGACTTATCTGTTCAGGTGCATCCGAATGATGAATATGCCAAAATACATGAAAACGGTGAGCTTGGAAAAACTGAATGCTGGTACATTATTGATTGCGAAAAAGATGCAGAGATTATTTACGGCCACAATGCAAAAACAAAGGAAGAACTAATTACCATGATAGAGCGTGGAGAATGGGATGAGCTCTTGCGCCGAGTAAAGGTAAAGCCGGGGGATTTTTTCTATGTGCCAAGCGGTACTGTTCATGCGATTGGAAAAGGTATTCTGGCTTTAGAGACGCAGCAGAACTCAGACACAACCTACAGATTATATGATTATGACCGAAAAGATGCAGAAGGCAAGCTGCGCGAGCTTCATCTGGAAAAGAGCATCGAAGTGATAGGGGTCCCGTCTATTCCAGAACGGCAAACAGTTCACCATGAACAAATTGAAGATTTGCTTACAACGACATTCGTTGAATGCGCTTACTTTTCGGTGGGGAAATGGAACTTATCAGGATCCGCAAGCTTAAAGCAGCAAAAACCATTCCTTCTTATCAGTGTGATTGAAGGGGAGGGCCGTATGATCTCCGGTGAGTATGTCTATCCTTTCAAAAAAGGAGATCATATGTTGCTGCCTCATGGTTTTGGAGAATTTAAACTCGAAGGGTATGCCGAATGTATCGTCTCCCATCTGTAACATGGCAGGGCTTGAGAAATAAATTTGCGAGTGAAGACTCCTATTCTCCAGCGATGATTTAAATCAAGTAAGAGTTTAATAGTCGGAGAAGAAGTGTTACACTATTTTCTGTATATGGTAAAGAATGAAAAAACACGATTCGGTTGGTAGTCCGGATGCATGATTGATCATGTCAGTAACCTTCCCCTCCTCGGGATGTCCATCATTCTTTCGTATTTTTTATGAGGAGGGAATCGTTATGAAATTAACGGTTTACTATGATGGTCAGTTTTGGGTAGGCGTTGTTGAAACTGTGAACAATGGAAAGCTAAGAGCCTTTCGTCATCTTTTTGGCAAAGAGCCGAAGGATTCTGAAGTACTAGCGTTTGTTCATAACCAACTCCTGAATATGATGGCCCAAACAGAGCAGGAAGGAGTTCGTTTACAAGGCAGACGTCAAAAAAAGATCAATCCAAAAAGATTACAGCGTCAGGTTTCCAAAGAAGTGAAAAATGCCGGAGTAACTTCAAAAGCGCAAGAGGCAATAAAACTAGAGCTTGATGCAAGAAAGCAAAAGAAAAAACAAATAACGAAAGAACAACGAGAACATGTAAAAGAGCAGAGGTATATGCTCAAAAAGCAAAAAGCGAAAAAGAAGCACAGAGGTAAATAATCCAACAAAAGCAGGCCCAAAGCCTGCTTTTGTATTAGGACTCTACTTTGTAACATATATCCAATGCATATAATCCGCTGATTTATGATCCAATGTGAACCCTAGCTTCTCCAAAGTTTTTTGTGATCCTAGATTATCATGTTCACATCTTGCGGTAATCAGGTTCACTGCTTCTTGGCTTAATGCCCAGTTTATTAGTTCTTGGGCAGCTTCCACACAATAACCTTTGCGGCGATGACTTTTATTTGTCGCAAAACCCATTTCAATCATGCCTTTCTCGTCTGGGTCACCTAAAAATCCAGTTCCTCCAACAATTTCATGACTGTCCTTCTTTACAATAATCCATGAATCAAATCCTTTTGTTCCATTGTTTTTCACTAAAATCTCACGAAAATAAGGTATCGCTTCAAAAAAATCAGAATTTGGCCATTCACCATTTGTTTCATAACCTAAGTCTTTGATCGCCTGATGATCTTGTTTGGACGCGGCGTCAAGAAGGGGAATATCAATCGCTTGTAATCGTAATCGATTCGTTTCAAGGAGAACCATATAACAAACCCTCTTTTCTTTTTACTGGGAATAATGATAACATATAACAATTTTCTCTGGTACGTTGGCAGTAGAGATAGAAGAACTTGAGGGGGATTGAAAGAATTGTTTTTATTGAAAACTAAGAGTTTGCTCAGACCAAAATGGGTAGGAAAACGCCGATGTCAAAGTATTCCTACCCGTTTTTCTGTGCTGAATGCAGGATTTCTGAAAACATGTTGTGCTACCTTTTCGCAATCAAATAAAGCGATAGTGCTCTTTGGGTTTGAACAGGATTATGAATGATAATGACCCATTGGTTTCTTCGTCTTGGAAAGCTTGCTACCGCATACAATGGAGCAGTATCCCGCGGAGTGAACCCGCCATTTAGCACGTTGATATCCCTGCCTTCTAGATGACAAACTAGGTATTCACCTGGATTGATGACCTGCTGGTTCGTCCATGCGTAAGAATAAAAGCCGTCGCCGAGATCCTCGGAGGAAGATGGGGGGATAATGCCGTCTACAGTCAATGTGATTTCTCTTCTTCGCTGTCTTTCTGAAAAGTCTGGACTTCTTTGAGGAGTATGAGTATGTGAAAAGTAAGGAATTAACGCAGGACCATACAAGTAATGATACAAAGCAACCACTCCTTATTTTAACATTCATACAAATTGTATGTGGGTGTCATTCGTTCATTCCTGTTTTGTTTCATGTTGATTAATAATGAGCTATAGGCGTCCAAGATAATCAATTTGTCCCTTCATTGATTCAATGCTAGTAACCTTGAAAATGCAGGTTAGGATGATAGAATTTACATATTAACTGCAAGAAAGAAGATTATATTTATTTTGATAGTGGGTGAAAACGATGGCGAAAAAATTGGCAAAAACAAATGCGGTTCGTCTGATAGAACAGCAGAACATCTCTTATGAGTTATTAGGGTATAAAACAGACGGCCAGCCGGCAGATGGCATCTCTGTTTCGGAGAAAATCGGTTATCCTTTGGAGTATGTATATAAAACATTGGTGGCAGCAGCAGGAACTAATCAATATTATGTCTTTGTTGTACCTGTAGCAGAAGAGTTAGATGTAAAAAAGGCAGCAAAAGTGACAGGGGAAAAGAAAATAGAGATGATTGCAATGAAGGAGCTATTAGCGGTAACTGGCTATCTTCGCGGCGGCTGCTCGCCAATTGGCATGAAAAAATTGTTCCCGACCTATATTGATGCATCTGCAGAAACGCTTGATTTTATCATTGTCAGTGCAGGGAAAATCGGTATGCAGCTAAAGTTGGCGCCACAAGATTTAGCCAAATCATGTAATGCCGCATTTGCAGAAATTGTATAGACTGCAGATATAGGGGAAACAAAAAAGCTTAGTCATATCGATTAAGCTTTTTCCGCATCTCTTTCAAATATGATTTCAAAATAAGCAGCTGCCCCATACCCATCTATACTTGGAGCGAAAATCTGAACGAATCTCCAGCCTCTTTTTGCATAATCATGGATGATTTGCTGGTAGTCTTCTTTAGGCCTTCTTCTCATCGTACTCAGCTCAACTCTTACGAATTCATATTCTTTCATCATTTGATCCCTCCTATTAGAATATACGTAAGATTGAGCAAGAAGTTCCGAAAACCTAAGGGATTATTAACATGAATCTCATTGGCTCAGCAGTCCAAATGAATCTCTTGCTTGTTGCGTTTGACTGAGTATATAAGTAAAAACAGAGCGGCCAGAACATATAAGAAAGTGATGATCATTAACGTACTCATTACAGGATAGTGTTTTGCGGAGTAGATGAAAAAATCAAGCTGTGAAATTTGTTTCTGGCTGCTGACGGCATCAATTCCATTTAACAGCTTTGAGAGTTTAGCAGTATAGTTCCAATCAAATCGATCTGAAACAAGCTCGCTTCCTTGATACCAATTAACAGCAGCTAAAAACAGAAATACCATAATAGAAAATCCAAGCTGAACAACTAAAAATATTCCCTTCACTTTTGTGTGACCTCCAAATCTAAATATGGGAAAATCAAACAATATATTACCACCGTATGGGTTATTCTCGCAATTTCTCTTTCACGCAACTCAAACGTAAGTCTATTTTTTTATTTGTGTTTGGATTATAATACCTGATGATGGAAAAAGCGTTCGGGTTTATGGATTGGAGAATCATATGTGTTTCTTAGCGATTTTATTTATGAACTTTAGCGACACCCGATAGTAGGCAAGGGGGACGGCAGTCTTTTCGCTTGTGGGTTTATTGTTACTGAATTTTCACATGTTCGTTTTTTTATTAGGAGAAAGTACTGAAGCAGACGGTTCGGCCTTTCCGCCGCTTCGTCTGTCGCAAAAGATCTGTTTAATCACTGAACGGTTTTCATCTGTTTTGCTGAACTTTGCAATTGGTTGCAAAAACATCAACATGCAACGATGCGACATGTTTTATATTCGGCTGACTTACCTATGATTTATTTGCTTTTAAGTCATCCTATCAAGAAAGCGATGGTATTTCATGAACAAAGAAACTCTAAAAAACATACTCATGATTTTTTCAGTATGCGCAACCCTCCGAGAAACCGATGGTATGCGCATAGCTGATAGCTGGATTTTGAGTGAGATTATACGATTTTTGATTTGCATGGCAGTGTTTTTTGCTGTGACATTTCTATTAGAGGCTGTTTTTCCAAACAAAAAAGAGTCACATTAATGTGTGGCTCTTTTTGTATCATCTGATCAGAAACATCACAAATGAATCGATCATCATAATTACGAACAGCAAACAAAAATAAATGAGCGAGTAGACAAACATATCCTTCGCCCACTTCACGTCATCGTCTGTTTTGAATCCCTTGATGCTTTTTTTGATCCATATGCCTCCAAGAACCAAGGCGGCTAAGAAATAAAATGGGCTCATATGGCCGGTGCCGAGAGAAAAAGGAAATAATAGCGTGATCGGCACCAGAACGGCAATATATTGCATCATTTTTATTTTTGTTACATGATTGCCTTTGACTACTGGCAAAAGCGGAACGCCAGCCGCACGATATTCCTCTTTGCGTCTTATCCCAATCGCCCAGAAATGCGGGGGCTGCCACAAAAACATAATCGTGTACAACAGAACTGCTGTCAAACTGAAATCTCCGGTTACGGCACAATACCCCATCAATGGCGGCGCAGCTCCAGGAAAGCTCCCGACAAAAGTGCTCCACACAGACGTTCGCTTCACCCATACTGTATAGATGATCGCATAAAAAATAAAGGCAGCCAGTCCAAGAAGGGCTGTTAATGGATTGAGGTAATAAAGCATGGCTAGACCTGCGATTCCTAACACAGTGCCATATGTTAGGATCATGGCTGGCGGCATTTTCCCGGTGACCGAGGCCCTGCTGCGAGTGCGTGCCATTTTTGCATCCATATGCCGATCAAAATAGTTGTTATAGACAGTGCCGGAGGCCATCACAAACGCGGTTCCCAACATTGCTGTCACCATTGTCATCAAAAAAGCCATTCCGGTTAATTGTTTTCCTGCGCTTGCAAACGCGATCCAAAATCCGCCAAAGGCTGCTATCGAGTTTGATATGATAATGCCGGGTTTTGCAAGTTTGATAAAATCGTAAATGGTTACCCGGTTCGAAGCTTTTATGTATTTCGTTTCAGATATGGCTGCCGAATCTCTTGTATTCCCCAAAAAATAGACGCCTCCCCCAAAACTGCATGCTTTAGTTATCGTAACAAGAGGGCTATGGAATCACAATTGTTTCCTATATTTGTCATGATATTGTCATTTTTAATAAAAAAATGGGGAGCTGGACTGCCCCCATTTTGGCAAAGAACGCTTAATATCCGTAACCGCCGCCGAATCCTCCGCCATAGCCCCCACCGTAACCGTACCAAGGGTAGTAAGGACGTGGGCGCGGGTAATAGTAAGGCGGACGCGGATAAAACGGATAGTACGGTCTTGGGTAATAATAAGGCGGATAAAATGGCGGTCTCGGACGCGGATAAAAATAAGGCTGTCTCTCATCATAAGGTGTCATTTGTTCAAATAGCTGTTCATTCAAAGGATAATCCAAGAGGAAAACCTCCCTAGCTTTTTTTATTCCTTTTACCATATTCTTGATGCTTAAGTTGGGTGTATGTACATTCATGAAACCCGGTTTATTTTATGAGGAAATTCCTTAAAAAGGATTGACATGAACTTCTAAATCTCATAGTATTACAAATGTGAAATAAATGTTACTGAAATATTACAATAGTATTTCTAAATAGATACAGTTCTAACTGATGAAGAATAAATCGAAATGGCTACGAAAGAAGGAGTTTTTGTTGTTGGTAAAAAGAATCAAATGGTTTCATGTATTAATAGCAGTTGTAATTGTGGTGGGCCTTATCGGCTTTTTCCATAATCATTCGTTGAAAAAAGAAACGGTCATGAATAAAGTAAGAACTGATTCTCAGTATGGGAATGTTGAGATCGCAACGCTTGTCAATGACGGGAAAACGTTTAATTACGCGGTAAACTATCCCGTTTTCAAAAATAAAAAAATGGATTCGGTATTAAAAAGATTCGCAGAAAAAGAGGTTCAACAATTTCAAAAGGAAACAAAAAATGTTGACCAAGAGCATACGACAAAACGCAACGAATTAAATGTTGATTATAAAATTGTCCATTATGCCAAACAGACAGTGGCGATTGTATTTAATGAATATAAATATATCG
The DNA here is from genome assembly GCF_001875785.1 of Bacillus sp. FMQ74. Classification (NCBI taxonomy): domain Bacteria; kingdom Bacillati; phylum Bacillota; class Bacilli; order Caryophanales; family Bacillaceae; genus Bacillus; species Bacillus sp. FMQ74. The sequence continues at coordinate 317,779 of NZ_MOEO01000001.1, forward strand.
GGGGCGCACACGGTCAAACCGTGAAAAAAACGTTTAACTATGATTTTAGTAAACAAGCGTTTCTTTCCATTGATGATATTTTCAAAGAGGACGCTGACTACTTACATAAGCTTTCGTTAATCGCTTATCACGAGCTGAAAAAGAATAAGGACATTGCAGCGGACGATGCGCTGTTAAAGGAAGGGACGGCTCCGAAAAAAGAAAACTTCAGCCGGTTTGCCATCAAGGAAGATTATATCGAACTTTACTTTGATACATATCAGGTTGCAGCAGGCTATCTTGGAGAGCAATCGATTGCCATTAAGAAAAGTCTTTTGAAAGACATTCTGAAAGAACAATATATTGATAAAGCAAAAAATAAAAATAAAATCAAAGAACAAAAGCCAAAGCATGAAGTGATTTCTTTACCCAAAGAGGAAACGGTTGATCCAAATCAAAAAGTCATTGCACTTACTTTCGATGACGGGCCGAATCCTGCGACAACAAATCAGATTCTGGATTCCTTGAAGAAATATAAGGGTCATGCCACGTTTTTTGTTTTGGGGAGCAGGGTTCAATATTATCCGGAAACGCTAATCAGAATGCTGAAAGAAGGAAATGAGGTGGGGAACCATTCATGGAGCCACCCGCTTCTCACAAGGCTTCCAGTGAAAGAAGCGCTAAAGCAGATCAATGACACGCAAGACATCATTGAAAAAATAAGCGGGTACCGCCCGACGCTTGTAAGACCCCCATACGGCGGCATTAATGATGAACTGCGGAGTCAAATGAAAATGGATGTCGCGTTATGGGACGTTGACCCGGAAGATTGGAAAGACCGTAACAAAAAAACAATCGTTGACCGTGTCATGAATCAGGCGGGAGATGGAAGAACCATCTTGATTCACGATATTTACCGCACCTCTGCTGATGCGGCCGATGAAATTATGAAAAAGCTCACCGATCAAGGTTATCAATTGGTGACAGTTTCTCAGCTTGAAGAGGTTAAAAAACAAAGAGAAGCAAATTAGTAGGAAAAGGCTGCCCGTACGGACAGCCTTTTTTCTATTTAATAAGAGCCTGTGGTGGCCCAAACATTCAAGTTCGGCCCTGAATACTTGCCGAAAGCGTAAGAAGTCCTTGGATCTAAATCATATACCATCGGTGTATAACAAGATTTTTGGCCGGCGACCGCTTTTCCGTTGCCGCCTGCAGAATCACAGTTATATCTCTTTCCGTCCGTGTTCCGGGTAATCTCCGCATTTGCTTCAAAGCCTGACGTCAATGTATTATTCATCGTGATTTTTGCCCAAGCCGTTTTACATGTACTGCTGAATTTAAGCTCGACTACTCCAATGACTTGATTGCTGGCATTCACTAAGTTTGAGGATTTTTTTGTAGAGCCGCTGGACGCACAATCATTATAATAAGGGCTTTTTCCATCGTAGGCATGGGTTTCCGCCTTTGCGGGTGCACCTTTGACGGCAAAAACAAATACTACTGCGAATAACACCAATGAAGCCTTCGTAAACAGTCTTTTCATATCCTTTATGACCTCCTTAATATGGCAAACAATAAATCATACGGAGGAACAATCAAAATATGCATGCTTTTTTGTGAACAATAAAGGCGGCCGGGAGGATGGAGTTCTTGGCCGCCTTTGGTGTGAGGTTAAACTTTTACATCAATGGTTTGTCCGAGAGTCGGATGCTGAATCATCTTTAAGGTTTGATCGGCATTTTGCTGGGCGGTATCCAGCATTTTTTTCGTTAAAGCGATATTTACATTCTGGGCAAGGGATGCTTGATGCATCGCAATCGATAAAGCAGGAATATCCAATGGTTCCACCTCCTATGCCTTACCTATCGGCGGGGTTGTATGATTTTACAGTGAAAAATGGCTTAATTTCTCCTGTTGACCCTTACGCTGCGGCATACCGTATGTTTTTGACAAGGAGGGATCAGGATGAATCTTGTCATGGAAAAGACCTTTGAGCAATACGAAAAGCTGTTTTCAATGGAAGAACAAAAAAGAAAGGATGAATTTCGGTATACGATGATGAGGCCGTTTGAAAAGATGTGGGTCGCCATCCATGTTCCGCTGAAAGCGAAGGAGCCAAACGGCTATGATGTGATTATGGCTGCGAAAATGCTTGGCTATTTGGATGTCTGTGATGTTGAAATCGGGCAGAAAGCACTGCGAATACTGAAGGAATCACATGCTCCAGAGACAGCGGAATCTGCACTTCGGCAATGCATCCTTTTTACTGAGCGCGAACAGCTGCGGGTGAATGCAGAGGAGATCAAATTCGGCCTTTATATCGCTCATCCAAATAAGCTTCAGCTGCAAAAAGGCTACTGCGGATTTGGCGGGATACCGGGCTTTATTCATGTATGGATTAATCCGAACAGTTATAACCTGCCAAGGATTCCTTCAATTATTGCTCATGAGTTTCATCATAATTTGCGGTTTTCGTATATTGATTTTGATCATGGCTCTGTGAGTGTCGGGGATTATCTTGTGATTGAAGGATTGGCTGAATCATTCGCCCGCGAGCTATTTGGCACAGAACGATTGGGCCCTTGGGTAACTTGTTTTGATCATGAGGATTTGCAATATTCCATTGATGTGATTAATGAGGTGCTGGATGTGAAAGGATTTTCGGAAGTCAGCCGTTATATGTTTGGTGATCCAATTGCTAAAGACAAAGGCTTTGAACCTGTAGGTTTATCGGCTTTTGCGGGTTATGCAGTTGGCTATCATGCCGTTCAGTCATTTATGAATCAACATCACATGACGATAAGCGAGGCCACGGGCTTGGATGCGAAGACCATTCTTTCTCAATGCGGGCTGTTTTCTACATGAAAAAAAAAGCGTCACATACAGCGGCGCTTTTTGATTCCCAAAACCAGCAGTTCTATGGCGGCACAGGCGGCAATTCCGATCGTATATGCTTCGATATCGCTCCATAAAAACCCGTAACCCAGTACAAGTCCGCCAAGAGAAGTATCCCTAATCTGGTCGATCCATCCGGCATGATAGAGCTGGCTGCATTCAATGACAAAACAGAAAGAAAGACTGATAATGCTTGTTATCATTGTCTTCAGTTTCAGAAATAGAAACCCGCATCCCGTATAGATCATGGCAGCCCACAGCGAGTCTCCCAGATAAGTATTGATGGTATCAGGAAGAACACAGGCGAATGCTCTGGATCCAAGCCCGAGCCCAATGATTAGTATGGTGAAAGCTGCATATATCCATCGATTTCGCTTCATTGCGAATTGATACCCCGTCTCTTCTTCATCTCCCTGTATTGTAAGAAATAGATCTTTTATTTGTCCACTAAAAAAGCGGCTGAATTAGCCGCGTAGGGTGTTTATTTTGCTTTTAGGTTTACATGGTCGGCTGTCTGATCCGTGCCTATTACAAAATGAAGTTCATAGCGGCCTGTATCATATACATAGTCGATTTCATCGGTAAACGGGACGGTCAACACTCGATTCGCTGGGCCTAATTGCTTCTGCAGCACTTCCGGCGTAACACCGCCTAAATTCAGATGCCGTTCCACACCGGTTCCAAAATAGCGGATTTCTGAAATTGTCATGTCTTTATGATAGGAAAATCCGTAGCCCGGCTGCCCCATATTCCAGTGATATAAATCAAATCGATTGTCTCCCCCGACTGGTCTTTCCGGTTCCCCAAACGCAGCATGGACATCGCCTTTTGTGCTTTTGTTAATGGTAAGGCCTTGCGCCTGCTGAGGCATTTCTCCTTTGTAGGCGGTGTTGTAAAGGTTTTTGACAAGCTCAGCGGCTGATTGGTTTGTATTTTCATAGAGTGTATTTGTTTGAGCTGCGGCCTTTGCCGGCGCTGAAAAGGATGCAGCTCCAAAGCCGGTAAAACAGCTTGTTACTGCTGCCGCCGCGGTAATAGCAGACATTGTCTTTTTCATGCTAATCCCTCCTTATTCATCTACCATTCCGTTTCCCCGTGTTTATGCAACAAAACATGTGAGTGCGCTTTGTATGTTTTATTGCGTTGTTATAAGGGAACTGAAATAGGTAATTCGGTATATAAAGCAAGAAAGGGGAATGGAGATGGCTGGCAAGAAAAAAATCACAATAAACGGCGTTGAAATGGAAGCGTCTGAGGAACAGACGGTGCTGCAGCTTTTGAATAACAGCTCGATTGAAGTGCCGCAAGTTTGCTATCATCCAAGCTTAGGGCCGATTGAAACATGTGATACGTGCATCGTCAGCATCAATGGTGAGCTGAAGAGGTCGTGCTCCGCTGAATTAAAGGATGGGGATGTCATTGATACGCTCTCACCTGACGTAAAAAAAGCGCAGGTAATCGGAATGGACAAGATTTTATATAATCATGAACTTTATTGCACAGTTTGCGATTACAACAATGGGGGATGCGAAATACATAATACGGTGAAGGAAATGAAAATCAATCACCAAAGCATTCCGTTTGATCACAAGCCTTACCATAAGGATGAATCCCATCCGTTTTATCGATATGATCCAGATCAATGTATTTTGTGCGGACGCTGTGTTGAAGCGTGCCAGGATGTTCAGGTCACTGAAACACTGACCATTGACTGGGAGCGGAAACGCCCGCGCGTCATTTGGGATAACGATGTGCCGATCAATGAGTCGTCATGTGTGTCATGCGGCCATTGTTCAACCGTCTGCCCATGCAATGCGATGATGGAAAAAGGAATGGAGGGGGAAGCCGGATATTTAACAGGCATCGATAATGAAACACTTCGTCCGATGATCGAGATCACGAAAGGCGTAGAAACAGGCTACGGCTCAATTCTCGCTATTTCTGATATGGAATCCGCTATGCGTGATGAACGAATCAAAAAAACGAAAACCGTCTGCACCTATTGCGGCGTCGGCTGCAGCTTTGATGTCTGGACAAAGGACAGAGACATTCTGAAAGTCGAGCCGCAAGAGGAAGCGCCGGCCAACGGCATTTCTACTTGTGTGAAAGGAAAGTTCGGCTGGGATTTCGTCAACAGCGAGGAACGCCTGACAAAGCCGCTGATCCGGGAAGGCGACCATTTTCGTGAAGCAGAGTGGGAGGAGGCGTTATCGCTGATCGCCAGCAAGTTCACGGAATTGAAAGAAGCGTTTGGACCGGATTCACTTGCTTTTATTACATCGTCTAAATGTACGAACGAGGAATCCTATCTCATGCAAAAGCTGGCCAGAGGAGTCATTGGCACAAACAATGTGGACAACTGCTCGCGCTATTGCCAATCCCCTGCGACTGCCGGCCTGTTCCGGACAGTCGGCTATGGTGGTGATTCAGGATCAATTACAGATATCGCGCAAGCTGACCTTGTTTTGATTATCGGTTCGAACACGTCTGAGTCGCATCCAGTCTTATCCACTCGCATTAAACGTGCCCATAAGCTGAGAGGGCAGAAAGTGATCGTAGCCGATATCAGAAAACACGAAATGGCAGAGCGTTCTGATTTATTTGTCCAGCCGCGTGCCGGTTCAGATATTGTCTGGCTGAATGCGATCGCCAAATATTTAATTGAAAACGGCAAAGCTGATGAGCGCTTTTTGCAGGAAAGAGTGAACGGACGGGATGAATATGTAAAAAGCCTGGCGCCATACACACTTGAATATGCCGAGGAGAAAACCGGGATCAATCAAGAGACCCTTATCCAGATGGCCGAGATGATTGGGCAAGCTGACAGTGTGTGCGCATTGTGGGCGATGGGCGTGACACAGCATATTGGGGGAAGCGACACGAGCACGGCGATCTCTAATCTGCTGCTTGTGACAGGAAACTACGGAAAACCGGGAGCAGGTTCTTACCCATTGCGCGGCCATAACAATGTGCAGGGAGCAAGTGACTTCGGAAGCATGCCTGACAGACTGCCGGGCTATGAAAAAGTGACGGACGAACAAGTCCGCCAGAAATACGAACGGGTGTGGGGGGTGCCGCTGCCGAAGGAGCCGGGCATGACCAACCACGAAATGATCGAAAAAATCCATTCCGGCCAGCTGAAAGCGATGTATGTAAAAGGAGAAGAAATGGGTCTTGTCGACTCCAACATCAATCATGTGCACGCCGCATATGAAAAGCTTGATTTCTTTGTGGTGCAGGACATTTTCCTTTCACGTACAGCCGAGTTTGCTGATGTGGTTCTTCCTGCGAGCCCGAGCCTTGAAAAAGAAGGAACCTTTACAAACACAGAACGCCGGATTCAGCGGCTGTATCAGGTGTTTGAACCGCTGGGCGAATCAAAGCCTGACTGGCAGATTATTATGGAAGTAGCCAATAAGCTTGGCGCCGGCTGGCACTATGAGCACCCTGCAGACATTATGGAAGAAGCAGCCAAGCTGTCGCCGATTTATGCCGGTGTCACTTATGAACGTCTTGAAGGCTATAAGTCCCTTCAATGGCCTGTAAGCGCAGATGGAAAGGATTCGCCTTTACTCTTTACGGATCGCTTCCCTTTCCCGGATGGAAAAGCCATTCTTTACCCCGTTCAGTGGACAGAGCCTGAGGAGTTCGGTGAGGAGTATAACATCCACGTCAACAATGGACGGCTCTTGGAGCATTTTCATGAAGGAAACCTGACCTACAAATCGAAAGGGATTTCGGAGAAAACACCGGAAGTGTTCTTAGAAATTTCGCCTGAGCTTGCGGCAGAACGAGGGATTCAGGACGGAACCCTCGTCAGACTCACATCGCCTTTTGGCAATGTTAAAGTGAAGTGTGTGATTACTGATCGTGTCAAAGGGAAGGAAGTGTATCTGCCAATGAACGATTCAGGGGAAGCGGCGATCAACCTGTTAACAGGCAGCCATGCCGATAAAGATACGGATACGCCAGCTTACAAAGAAACCTCAGCAAAGATGGAAATTTTGAAGCACGATGGAATCAACCCGCTGCCTAAGATCAATCACCGCAACGGCAATCCGCAGCCGCAAATCGGTGTGCAGGTTCAAAAGAAATGGGAGCGGAAGGATTATATTTTCCCTGGCGACGCAGTGAAAAGGGGGATTGGGTATAATGGCTAAAGCGATTAAACGAATCCAAAAAATCGAGGTAACCGAAGAGGAGCAGCGAAAGCGTGATTTGCGGGAAATTGAAGATGCTCTAGTTGATCACAAAGAAGCGATTCTCGAAACCTTGCATATGCTGGGCCATATGAACGAGCGCGGTGTCCTGCCGTTGCTCCGCGGCCTTTTTGGCCAAGGGGATAAAGTTCTTGATATCCTGGTGAAAAAAGCAGATACAGAGGAAACGGCCAACACGCTGAAAAATCTATTGCTTCTGTTTGGGACGCTCGGCATGCTGGACGTGAAGCAGCTGGAGCCTCTCATTTTGAAAGTGAATGCGGGTTTGGCAAGCGCAGTAGAGCAGAAAAACAGCGAAGAAAAGACAGGTTATTTTGATATCATCCGCTCGCTCAAAGACCCGGAAATCAACAAATCAATTACACTGCTCTTTTCCTTTTTAAAAGGAATGGGACAAGATACAAAGGAGCTGGAACGAACGACACAGCCTCCCGAGCACCAAAAACATCATCAGGAACCCCGAGAGAAAAGAGGAATGAATAAGCGAGATTGACCTCCCGCCCGAGCCGGCTTCAGCCAGCTCGGGTTTTTTTGATGAAAAGGTCTAATGGACTAGTAAAAAATATTCAAAAACTAGGAAGAAGTAAGATTGTGATGAATGAGATAGGAATAATTGTTACTTTCTTACCTATTAAGAAAAGGAAAAATCTGATTATAATAGAAATCGATTACTTTAGATGGGGGAACAATCATGAAAAAAGTCTTATTACTATTATTTGTCTTGACGATCGGGTTAGCGCTTTCTGCGTGCAGCCAATCGAGCGATGCATCAGAGAAGGAAAAACCGAAAGAGAAAAAATCACAAGAAGAGCTTGAAAAGGAACTTGATAAGGAATTGAAAGAAGGTAATGTACCGCAGGCTAAAAAGGATGATAAAATACATAAAATAGGAGAAACATTTAAAGCAGGACATACGAATTTTACAGTGAATAAAGTTGATAGAGTGCAAAAAGGTGAATATATGAATGTTGGCGGAGCTGTAAATGAGGAGACAAAAACAATAAAAGATGATGAGGAACGGCTTATTATAGAAGTTACGATGGAAAACACAGGAAAAGATTCAATAAGCTACAATTTTACCGGGTTTGATTTAAGAGACAAGAATGATCAATCAGTGCGGCCTGTTTTTTCTATAGAAGAGAAGGGCAGAATCCTTATGGGAGGAACACTAGTATCGGGGAAAAAGGTTACAGGTGTACTCAGTTATGTCATCCCTAAAGGAGAACAGAAACATTACACACTGGTATATAATCCGTTTTTAGCTGATACAAATAGCAGTAATACAGAAGAGAGAGTAAAGGACGATATTGATTACTTGGTGAAGTTAGATTAGAAGCTAATTTACAGTTGCACGTTTTTCATCTGTGGAAAACGTGCATTTTTATAGCGAAACTTGACTTGAAAGGATGAGTGATAAAAGTGCAAACCAAATGGCTGGAACGGGCACAGCGGATTCGGGCGATCGCACAGGCGGGGCTTGCTTTTTCCAAGGATGTGTACGACAGGGAGAGGTACGAAGAGCTAATGAAGCTCAGCGCAGAAATGATGGCGGATTACTCACAGACGGACATTGAAGTTATCACTGATTTATGGAATGGGGAGAGCGGCTATCCGACACCGAAAGCGGATGTGCGCGGCGCAGTATTCCGAGAGAATCAGATTTTGCTTGTCCGGGAGAAGCACGATGAGCTGTGGTCGCTGCCGGGTGGATTTTGCGAGATTGGTTTATCGCCAGCTGAAAACGTGGTCAAGGAAATCAAAGAAGAGTCGGGGTACGATACTGAGCCGTCTCGATTGCTGGCCGTGCTGGACAGCCAAAAACACTCTCATCCTCCTCAGCCTTATCACTATTATAAAATCTTCATCGCATGCAGCATGACGGGCGGGCAGGGGAAAACAGGGATTGAGACGAATCATGCCGCTTTTTTTCCGGAAGACAGACTCCCGCCGCTTTCTCCAAAACGAAACACACCCTCACAGCTTAGCATGCTGTTTGACTTTTTGCGCCATCCGGACAAGAAAACAATATTTGACTAAAAAAGAAAGAGCCTCCGGGCTCTTTCTTTTTTATAATGTAATGTGTTTTTCGTTGGCGAGTTTCAGAAGGGTCAAAATAGAATCGGCTTGTTTATGGCCGAGTTTTTGCTTTAATTTGTTTTCTTCAACTAATCGGCTGCCATAAATTTTGACAGAGGCTTTGTCGACGACAGTATGCCAGTTTTCCTGTTTTTTTCCCTCAACAAGCGGTTTTTCATGTCTCTCAGAAAAAGAGAACACAAACAGTACGAATGCAAGTGAAAGTAGGATGCCGACAACTTGTTTTTTGAAATCAGTCTGTGCTGCCACGTTGTTCTCTCCTTCACCTTTTACCTTCTATTTAATCATAGAACCAGTTTATTTTACATAATGGGAAAGTCATTTTTGGAGTTAGTGCATTTGGTTGATAACAGAGATGTTTTTTGAGCGGAGCGGTGCAATTGAATGCATATTGGATTTGCGTGCTTATGCCTAAGGTCACGTTGTGAGCCAAAACAGCAGCGCAGAATAGAAAAAAATTGAAAGATTATGGTAAGATGAACGAAATTCGAGGGGGAATATATGATGCCTGCATCGAACATCGTGATCGCCTGCCTGCTGTTATTAATTTGATTATATGTGGTAGTCCCTCTCTTTTACGAAAGCGGGAGGTGAAGTGGCATATCAATTGCTAAATTCTTTCAAGGGGAGTGACTATACATGAATGTGTTAAACCGCCGGCAAGCCTTACAGCGAGCGCTGCTCAATGGGAAAAACAAACAGGATGCTTATCATCCGTTTCCATGGTACGAATCGATGAGAAAAGATGCGCCTGTTTCCTTTGATGAAGAAAACCAAGTGTGGAGCGTTTTTCTTTATGATGATGTCAAAAAAGTTATTGGAGATAAAGAGCTGTTTTCCAGTTACATGCCGCAGCAGACAAGCTCTATTGGAAATTCCATCATTAACATGGACCCGCCGAGGCATACAAAAATCCGTTCAGTCGTGAATAAAGCCTTCACCCCGCGCGTGATGAAGCAATGGGAACCGAGAATTCAGGAAATCACAGATGAACTGATTCAAAATTTACAGGAGCGTAGTGAGTTTGACCTTGTTCACGATTTTTCATACCCGCTTCCGGTTATTGTGATATCTGAGCTGCTGGGAGTGCCTTCAGAGCATATGGATCAGTTTAAAGCATGGTCTGATCTTCTGGTCAGCACACCGAAGGATAAAAGTGAAGAAGCGGAAAAAGCCTTTTTGGAAGAACGAGATAAGTGTGAGGAAGAACTGGCCGCGTTTTTTGCCGGCATCATAGAAGAAAAGCGAAACAAACCGGCACAGGATATTATTTCTATTTTAGTGGAAGCGGAGGAAACAGGCGAGAAGCTGTCCGGTGAAGAGCTGATTCCGTTTTGCACGCTGCTGCTGGTGGCCGGAAATGAAACCACTACAAACCTGATTTCAAATGCGATGTACAGCATATTAGAAACGCCAGGCGTTTACGAGGAACTGCGCCGCCATCCTGAACTGATGCCTCAGGCAGTGGAGGAAGCCCTGCGTTTCAGAGCGCCCGCCCCGGTTTTGAGGCGCATTGCCAAGCGGGATACGGAGATCGGGGGGCACCTGATGAAAGAAGGTGATATGGTTTTGGCGTTTGTGGCATCGGCAAATCGTGATGAAGCAAAGTTTGACAGACCGCACATGTTTGATATCCGCCGCCATCCCAATCCGCATATTGCGTTTGGTCATGGCATCCATTTTTGCCTTGGGGCCCCGCTTGCCCGTCTTGAAGCAAATATCGCGTTAACGTCTTTGATTTCTGCTTTTCCTCATATGGAGTGCGTCAGTATCACTCCTATTGAAAACAGCGTGATATACGGATTAAAGAGCTTCCGTGTGAAAATGTAATAGATAAGGAGACTGGAGATTCATGAAAAAGTACCATATCTCGATGATCAATATCCCGGCGTACGGTCATGTCAACCCTACGCTTGCTTTAGTAGAAAAGCTTTGTGAGAAAGGGCATCGTGTCACATACGCGACGACTGAGGAGTTTGCGCCCGCTGTTGAGCAAGCGGGTGGAGAAGCATTGATCTATCATACATCCTTGAATATTGATCCTAAGCAAATCAGGGAGATGATGGAAAAGAATGACGCGCCCCTCAGTCTTCTGAAAGAATCACTCAGCATTCTGCCGCAGCTTGAGGAGTTATATAAGGATGATCAGCCTGATCTGGTCATTTATGATTTTGTCGCGCTGGCTGGAAAATTGTTTGCTGACAAGTTTAATGTTCCGGCCATTAAGCTCTGTTCGTCATATGCCCAAAATGAATCCTTTCAGTTAGGAAATGAAGACATGCTGAAAAAAATAAAAGAAGCAGAGGCTGAATTCAAAGCCTACTTGGAAAAAGAGCAGTTGCCGGCTGTTTCTTTTGAACAATTAGCTGTGCCGGAGACCTTGAATATTGTCTTTATGCCGAAATCTTTTCAAATACAGCATGAGACGTTCGATGACCGTTTCTGTTTTGTCGGACCATCTCTTGGAAAACGGACGGAACAAGAAAATTTGGAAATTAAAAAGGGCGATCGCCCGCTTATGCTGATTTCATTGGGAACGGCCTTTAACGCCTGGCCGGAATTTTACAAGATGTGCATTGAGGCATTTCGGAATTCTTCATGGCAAGTGATCATGTCTGTTGGGAAAACGATTGATCCAGAAAGCTTGGAAGATATTCCTGCTAACTTTACCATTCGACAAAGCGTGCCCCAGCTTGAGGTATTAGAGAAAGCTGATTTGTTCATCTCGCATGGGGGAATGAACAGTACGATGGAAGCAATGGATGCTGGTGTGCCGCTAGTCGTCATTCCGCAAATGTATGAGCAGGAGCTCACCGCAAAGCGTGTCGATGATTTAGGCCTCGGCGTTTATTTGCCGAAAGAGGAAGTGACGGTTTCCAGCCTGCAGGAAGCGGTTCAGGCTGTATCCGGTGATCAAGAGCTGCTCAGCCGCGTTAAGAATATGCAACAGGATGTCAAAGAAGCAGGCGGGGCGGAGCGTGCGGCTGCTGCGATTGAAGCATTTATGAAAAACTCCGCTGTCCCACAGTAAATGACAAAAACCGAAATCATCAATCCGATTTCGGTTTTTTGTTTAGATATTTTTTTTCATCCCGCATCTCCGGCATTCTCTAAGAAATTTTCCGCCTTTTACAGAGCTTTTGAACAGTGTGTAATCACAATTGTCACAGCGTCCGCTGCGGACATCCGGGTATTCATTGAACTCGTAAACGATCGATGTATCATAGCCTTTTGTTTCATATTCTTCTTTTTTTGTTTCCATGTCGATCCTCCGTTACAAAACGTGTCTGTTGTTTATCTTACAGCAAGCTTCCGGCGTATTCAATGGATTTTAGAGGTTTGGGTTTATCTTGATTTCTCCCTTGGTTTGCGCCAAAATAACTTTATTAAGCTTGTATACATAAAAAGCCTATACAAAGAGGAGAGGAAACGGGTATGGGAAAAGGGTTACATGGAAAGCGCGTGGCAATCGGGGGCTCCCGAAAAACGGAAGAAATCAGTACAATCATTGAAAAACAGGGCGGAATACCTGTCATCAGGCCTCTCCAAGGCACGGTTTACTTAGCAGAGAAGCAGGTAGAGCCGGATTTGCGGACGTTTGTGGAGGAAAAAGCTGACTGGGTCATTTTCACGACAGGCATTGGCACTGAGACTCTTGTCGATATGGCAGAGAAAATCGGTCTGAAAGAAGAGTTTCTGCAGGTGATTCGCCAGGCAAAAGCGGCATGCCGGGGATACAAAACCCTGTCTGCGCTGAAAAAGCTTGGGATCACACCGGAAGCTTCGGATGAAGATGGGACAACAAGAGGCTTAATCCGTTCCTTGGAGCCTCACGACTTTTCAGGGAAAAAAGTCATGGTGCAGCTTCATGGAGAAAAAGCGCCGGCCCTCATCGCATTTCTTGAAGAAAAGGGCGCGTCTGTCCTGCCGATTCTTCCTTATCAGCACATTCCGCCAGAGGAGGAAACGGTGGAGCAGTTATGCGGGGAGCTGATGAAAAATGAGGTCGACGCTGTTTGTTTTACAACGGCCATTCAGGTTCGTTCCCTGTTTGATTTTGCTAAGGGGCGAGGTTATATCAATGAAGTGAAGAAGGTATTCGAAGAGCGCACCATCGCAGCTGCTGTCGGAAAAGTGACTGCTGAGGCGCTGCGGGAAGAAGGCATCACTAGACTGCTTACGCCTGAAATTGAGCGGATGGGCGCGATGATTATTGAGCTGGCCAAATATTATGAAGAAAAGGAATAACAAGTACAAAAAGCCGCTTTCCAAGGGAAAAGCGGCTTTTGTCTGTCATTCATTCTCCTTTAGCTGCTGATGAACGGTGAATAATGACGGGTATGTCAGCACGCTTAAGATTACACAAGTCAGCGCGGCTGAGGCCATCGTTGTAAACACGATTAAGAGCTGAAAGCGGACTGCCTGAATCGGGTCCGCTCCGGCTAGAATCTGGCCTGTCATCATCCCGGGAAGCTGGACAAGCCCCAGTGTTTTCTGGCTTTCGAGCGTCGGGATCATACTCATTTTCATCGCTGAAGTAAGAATGCGCTGTATGGATTGCTTCGGTGTGCCGCCAAGTGACAATATTAATTGAATTTCTTCTTTGCGAACGCCGACTTCTGAGTTAAGCCGGTTTAGAAACAAACTCGAGAGCACCATCGAATTTCCGATGACCATCCCGCTGATCGGAATGACATATCGTGCCGTAAGCGGAATGATATGAAGAGACAACAGAATTCCCTGCGTCACAATTTCTACGATTGCTAATGCGGCAAACACCCTCCAAAACGAACCGATTGTATTTTTCTTTCGTTTGATGACATTTTGCGCCGCCACCGCGAGCATTAACAGCACCATCAGCAGGATAAAAACAGGGTGGTCTCCGCGAAAAATCAGCGACAGAACATAACCGATGATAAGCAGCTGCACCGCGGCCCGGATGGTGGCAATGATCATGTCTTTTTCTACCCCGGCTTTAAAGGATTTTGATAAAAATAAGGCGATCAATACAAAGATCATCGTTAAAGAGAGAGAAAGGTAATCCATTACCGGGTCCCTCCCTTCAAAAATTCTTTCGCTGTTTCATGCTGCGGAGAGGAGAAAAATGTTTCAGTTTCAGCGATTTCAAGCAGCCGGCCATCCGCCATAAACCAAATGGTATCGGCTACTCGTTTTGCCTGCTCCATATTATGAGTGACCCACATGACTGTCCACCTTTTCTCTCGATGTTGATGTTTGATCAGTTCTTCAATCTCAAGAGCAGAAACCGGGTCCAAGGCCGACGTGATTTCGTCCAACAATAGAATGGAGGAAGGATTTGAGAGCGTTCTGGCCAGTGACAGTCTTTGCCGCTGTCCGCCCGATAAGTCCCTGGCACTTCTGTCTAACAGTTCTGGCGGCAGCCCTGCGAGAGAAGCCAGCTTTTCTGGAGAGTACAGCTGGGATTGATGCAGCCTTTGGACCAGACTTAGATTGTCACGCACTGTCCCGTCGAGCACAGGAGCCGATTGAAACGCGAGGGCTGCCGTTCGCCTCAGCTCATTGACATTCCATTCTCTGACTTCCTTTCCATATATGTTGACTTCGCCGCTGTCAGGCGTTCTCATTAAATTACACAAGGAAAGGAGGGTGCTTTTGCCTGAGCCGGAAGGGCCTAAAACGGCTACGATTGCCCCCTGTTGAATGTCTCCGGTGACATCCTGCAGTACATCATAGGTTTGTCCATCTTGTTTATAGCTTTTTCTGACTGATCTGAAGGAGATGGCTGGTATGTTTTGTGTTTGATCGTTTACTTCCATTACAATAATCACCTTTCAACTAATAAGTAGGCAGATATTATATTTAACTATACCGTGAAATAGATGCCTTTTGGTAGCAAAGATAAAGGAGAACAGGTTTTCACCCATTCTCCTGCAAATGCTACGCGGTCAGGTTTGACTGTGCTTTCTTTTTCGGTTTTCTCGGCTGTGAAGCGAAGGTGTGTAACACCATCCCAGCTATAATAATGAACAAACCGGCAAATGATAATAGAGATGGGAAAACGCCTGACAGAAGAACAATTTCACCAAGCAGCGCGAAAATCACTTCACCGGATTGAGTGGCTTCAACGGCTGCGAGTTTTTGCGGATTGTCTCTTACCATATCAGTGGCCCAGAAAAATAAAACCGTCGCAATGATGCCTGAGCAGACGGCAACGATAAAGGATTGAACGGTTTGACCCGCTGTCGGCAGGCCGTCTGACCACCAGCCGTAAGCTGCTAATAGAAGCCAGAACGGAAGGCTTGCCAATGTCATTCCAAGCACGCGCTGAAATGTATCAAGCCGGCCTCCGTATTCTTCGAGCATTCTCCTGTTTCCTAACGGATAGGCAAAAGCCGCAATGACAACCGGCAGCACACTGAAAAGCAGCATCTTCCCTGAAAGCGATTCCGCATGCTGAAGCTGAATCAGAGCCGCTCCAATCAGGATAATCACGGAAGTGCCAAGTGAAACCAGGGGAATCTTTTGCCGAACGAGCTGCGGACCGCCCGGCATATCTTGTTTGACATAGAACAAAGGAGACAAGAGCACACCGGCTACAATTGTTATTTGCCAGGTGCCGGCTATAAGCCATCCCGGACCGTATGCAGCCGCAAATGTGATCGGAGCGTAAAAAAGCACGAAGCCGACAAAGCTCCATTTGAGCCAAAAGAACGGCTTTTTCCGCATCTCTTGTAGGAGAGGCGTGAATGTCCCTCTCATGATGACAATCACACATAAAAACGGCACCATAAAAATAAAGCGCAGCGAAGAGCTCCAGAGCCAGCTGCCCCCAGATAACTCCATCGCTCTGTTTAATATAAAGGTAACGGCGAAAAAGAGTGAAGCCAATATTCCGATAACAATAGCTTTCATGGTATCCCTCATTCTGGCATTATTTTTTTATACTATACTATTCGGTATCATGCAGATCAATGGAATCGTGAGAAAAACATCATGTTTTGCGAATCGCTATGTGTGGAAGAAAAAAAGGGAGGTGAAATTGATGGAAGCGAAGACACAGACATATTTCTTTCCGGATGACGGCAGGATTCCGAATCACCCTGATTATCCGCTTGTCGTATATCAAAACGCGCTTAAGGATACCAGCCAGGCAGAGCGGATCGTCACCCTGCATGGCTGGTCAAACAGCTGGTTAGGAAGTGTTTTTCCATACCATCATTATCACAGCAATACGCATGAAGTCCTGATTGCAGTTAGGGGGGAGGCTGTCATTCAGTTCGGGGGAGAAAAAGGGGCTGCCATTCCTTTCAAAAAGGGCGATGCAGTCGTGATTCCAGCCGGAGTCGGCCATAAAAAGCTAAGCTCAAGTCCCGATTTTACTGTCCTTGGCGCCTATCCAGGAGGCATTCAGTATGATATGAAGACGGGAAAGCCGGATGAGCGGGAGGAAGCGGTCAAACAGATAAAGCAGGCAGCGTTGTCGGTGAATGATCCGATCACAGGAAAAAGAGAGCCTCTATTGGAAATATGGGTAAAGTGAAGGGGAGAAATTGCTGGATTGTCAATAACTAGTGTCACAGAAACGTTATGACATGAGCTCCATATAAATTAATTTCATAATCGAAGCAATTCACGTTCAAATTTTGTTCAAAAAGTGTTATCATATAGAAGGTAATCGAATTGGAGTTTTTTGTGTTTGCTATTTTCAGAGAGAGTAAAGGATTTTGACTTATTCAATTGTTTATTTTTTGATAAAAATAATACTGAATATGGCAAGATGAAAAACTGGGTAGTAAACATTTATTTTTGTAAATGATTGTGCACGAATTCACAATCCTTATTCTTATGCCTTAAAAGCGTGAGACAGGGAGAGGCACTACCCTTTCCAAACAAATCAGCAAACTGCTTATAGTAAAGGAGAATTGGATATGCCAGAAACAATCGATCAAACAAATGCGTCTGTCAGCCAAAGCCAGCAAGATCTTATTGATCAGCTATTAAAGCCAGAAGTTCAAGAATCATTGACTGTTTTAGTTGACCAGCTTCCGAAGCTGACTGAGTTAGTGAATATTTTAACGAAGTCTTATGATTTCGCTCAGTCTGTAGCGACTGACGAAGTGTTAAAAAACGACACAGTCGGTGCGATCACTGAAATTCTCGAGCCTGTAAAAGAAACAGCGAAAGAAGTAGCTGCGACTGCGATTGAAGCAAAAGACCGCGCGGAAGCAAGCAACGAAACAATTGGACTTTTCGGCCTTCTTCGCATGCTGAAAGATCCTCAAGCTCAAAAGCTGTTCCGTTTTGCTAACAGCTACCTTGAAGTCATGAACGAACGCGAAAACCAAAAATAATCTCAGATTCAAATTGATATAAAGGACGGAGGATATACGATGTCAAAACATATTGTCATTTTAGGCGCTGGTTATGGCGGAGTTCTTTCTGCTCTAACAGTTCGCAAACATTACACAAAAGAACAAGCACGCGTGACAGTGGTAAACAAATACCCTACTCACCAAATCATTACGGAATTACACCGCCTTGCTGCAGGCAACGTGTCTGAAAAAGCGGTTGCAATGCCATTAGAAAAACTTTTCAAAGGCAAAGACATTGATCTTAAAATCGCGGAAGTAAGCTCTTTCTCTGTTGATAAAAAAGAAGTTGCGCTTGCTGACGGTTCTACATTAACTTACGATGCGCTTGTAGTAGGTCTTGGTTCTGTAACAGCTTACTTCGGCATCCCAGGTCTTGAAGAAAACAGCATGGTATTGAAATCTGCTGCTGATGCGAACAAAGTCTTCCAGCATGTTGAAGATCGTGTGCGCGAGTACTCTAAAACGAAAAACGAAGCAGACGCAACAATCCTTATCGGCGGAGGCGGCTTAACAGGTGTTGAGCTTGTTGGTGAGCTTGCTGACATCATGCCGAACCTTGCGAAAAAATACGGCGTAGACCATAAAGAAATCAAATTGAAACTTGTTGAAGCTGGTCCGAAAATCCTTCCTGTTCTTCCGGATGATCTTATCGAACGTGCGACTGCAAGCCTTGAAAAACGTGGCGTTGAGTTCTTAACAGGTCTCCCTGTTACAAATGTAGAAGGAAACGTAATTGATCTGAAAGACGGATCTAAAGTTGTTGCCAACACATTTGTTTGGACTGGCGGCGTACAAGGTAACCCATTAGTCGGTGAATCAGGACTAGAAGTGAATCGCGGACGCGCGACTGTAAATGACTTCCTGCAATCTACATCTCATGAAGATGTATTCGTTGCTGGAGACAGCGCCGTTTATTTCGGACCAGACGGCCGTCCATACCCGCCAACTGCACAAATCGCATGGCAAATGGGTGAGCTGATTGGTTACAACCTATTCGCTTACCTGGAAGGCAAAACTCTTGAAACATTCAAGCCAGTAAACTCTGGTACACTTGCAAGCCTTGGACGCAAAGACGCGGTTGCCATCATTGGTGCTAATTCTACACCGCTTAAAGGTCTTCCTGCTTCCTTGATGAAAGAAGCAAGTAACGTACGCTACTTAACACACATTAAAGGACTTTTCAGCCTGGCTTACTAATCCTTTTAATGAATCTGACATTGCCAAAAGCGTTCCTTTCCGAGTGCTTTCTGGCAATGTCTTTTTTTATGTTTATGACAGCGTTAACATTTCATTTTCAAAAAAGAGATTGATCCCAGAGGAATATAAAGGTAAAATAAAAACAAATCAAAATGTTAACGTTAACATTTTGAAATAGAATGAAAGACGGTGAGGACATGGAACCCTTCATGGGCGAAAACTTTTTATTGAAAAATGAAACCGCTGTCAGCCTCTATCACAAGTATGCGAAAGACATGCCGATTATTGATTACCACTGCCACTTAAGCCCAAAAGAAATCTATGAAAATAAAACATTTCAAAACATCACGGAAGCCTGGCTGTATGGTGACCATTATAAATGGCGCATCATGAGAGCCAATGGAATTGAGGAGACATACATCACTGGAGATGCGTCTGATGAGGAGAAATTTATGGCTTGGGCGAAAACCGTGCCGATGGCGATCGGAAATCCGCTCTACAACTGGACCCACTTAGAATTGCAGCGTTTTTTTGGCATTTATGAGATTTTAAACGAGAAGTCCGGGCCGGCTATATGGAAACGGACAAATGAACTGCTCCAAGGGGAAGGCTTCGGGGCAAGGGATTTAATCGTGAAATCAAATGTAAAGGTTGTGTGCACAACGGATGACCCTGTCGATTCTCTTGAATACCATCTACTATTAAGAGAAGACAAAGATTTTCCTGTCAGCGTGCTGCCTGGATTTCGGCCGGATAAAGGACTTGAGATCAATCGTGAAGGCTTTCCCGATTGGGTGCAGGCACTCGAAGATGCCGCCGCCATATCCATTACAACCTATGATGAGTTTTTAAAAGCTTTGGAAAAACGAGTGCGATTCTTCCATTCAGCCGGGGGCAGAGTGTCTGATCACGCGATAGATTCAATGGTATTTGCCGAAACGACAAAAGAAGAAGCTGGACGGATTTTTTCTGACAGATTACAAGGAACAGAGGTTTCTAATGAAGATGAGAAGAAATTTAAGACATATACGCTTCAGTTTCTTTGCGGTTTGTATGCGGAGCTCGATTGGGCGATGCAGTTTCATATCAACGCTTTAAGAAACACGAATACAAAAATGATGAAAAGGCTCGGTCCCGATACAGGCTATGATTCTATGAACGATGAAGAAATTGCGAAGCCTTTATACAAGCTGCTGAACTCAGTTGAGATGAAGAACCAGCTGCCGAAAACGATTTTATATTCACTGAATCCCAATGATAACTATGTCATCGCCAGCATGATCAACAGTTTTCAGGATGGTATTACCCCGGGAAAAATACAATTTGGCACAGCCTGGTGGTTTAACGATACAAAAGACGGGATGCTAGACCAAATGAAAGCGTTATCAAATATTGGCCTTTTCAGCCGTTTTATCGGCATGCTCACCGATTCCAGAAGCTTTCTTTCGTATACGCGCCACGAATATTTCAGGCGAATCGTCTGCAATTTGATTGGGGAATGGGTGGAAAACGGAGAAGTGCCGTGCGATATGGAGCTTCTGGGAAACATCGTTCAGGGTATTTGCTATGACAATGCGAAACACTATTTTCAATTTCAAGAAGAGAAAGCAAACGTGTAACAAAGTGTCCGCTCAGCATCGCTGAGCGGACCACTGCCCGAAAATTCTTAAGACACAGAGGTGGAACATGCGAACTGAACTGGCAAATAAGGTTGTGTCGGTCGAAACGGAAAAAAGGCTTTCATTGAAAGAGAAAATTTCCTATGGTTTTGGTGATTTTGGCAACGGTTTTATGTTTGATCTCGGCCAGATTTATTTATTGAAGTATTTCACTGATGTAGCGGGAATTCCAGCTGCGATGGCCGGCGGCATTTTTTTAGTCAGCAAGCTGTTTGCGGCGATAACAGATCCAATTGTCGGCTCATCAATCGATTATCGGAAAAACATCGGCAAACGGGGGAAATTCAGGCCTTATTTATTAATCGGCAGCATCGTGCTCGCGGTGCTTACTGTTCTTATTTTTCTGTCTCCAAATGTATCAACGACCGGGAAACTGATTTATGCATATGCATCCTATATGATTTGGGGCATCGGCTATTCGTTTGTGAATATTCCGTATGGCTCATTAGGAGCAGCAATGACTCAAAATTCTGAGGACCGGACCTCCATTTCGACGTTCCGCCAAATCGGATCACTTGGCGCCTTGTTTATCACAAGTGTGGCCGTAATGCCGCTGCTCGTAAAGTTTGATAATCCGAAGGTCGGCTACCCTGTGGTCATGGGCTTGTTCGCATTACTCGGTGTGCTTTGGTTTTATATTTGCTACCGCAATTGCAAAGAGCGCGTTGTCATATCGGAAGCCCCCAAAGAAAAATTAACATTTTCATCTGTCGTCAAAACATTTATTACAAATAAACCGCTGTTAACCCTTGTCCTGATGACGATTTTTTCAATTTCCGCATACAACATAAAATCCGCCATGCTAGTCTATTTCGCACAATATAACCTAGGCAATGTTGAATTAATGGCTTATATGAACTTCATAATTATCGGTTCTTCCTTTTTGGGCGTCGTATTCCTTCCAAAGCTCGTCAAGATGTTTGGAAAGAAGCGAACGGCAATGATCGGCTTCGGCATCAGTGTGGCCGCGGATCTGATCAACTTTATGCTCCCATCTAACGTTTATGTGTTTACAATTCTCGCCAGTATCGCCTTTATCGGAATCAGTATCCCAAATGGCATCACGTGGGCTCTTGTCTCCGATATTATCGACTATGGCGAATGGAAATCCGGTGAACGGAAGGAAGCAACGACATATTCACTTTTCAATTTCTCCAGAAAGCTTGCTCAGTCTTTGTCTGGCTTTCTCTCGGGGATCGGTTTAGGGATTATCGGCTATGTGCCGAATGCAGTCCAGACAGCACAGGCGCTGATTGGCATCAAAGCGCTGCTTCTTCTGTATCCGGCCATTGCTTTGGTATTAGCGATGATCATTATCGGCTTTCTTTATAAACTAACAGACCAGCAGCATGCTCAGATCGTTCAGGATCTTCATCAAAAGAGCTGACAATATAATATAAAGAATATTTAAAATAATTTGTAAATAAAATATGTTTGTAGGGGTTTCGCTAGGGGAGTGCCCAAAAAACTGAAAAGGAAGGAGGCACTTGTTTGAAAACGATAACAATTGCAGCTGAAGAAGCAAAGGGACTCGTTCAGCAAAAGTTGGCCGGCGCCCATTTGAATGAACGAGATGCTGAAAAAGTAGCAGATGTCCTCGTGCACGCTGATTTGCGCAATGTACATTCGCATGGCGTGCTGCGCACAGAACACTATGTGAACAGGCTTTTAGCGGGAGGGATCAATCCTGAGGCACAGCCTGTTTTTAAAGAGACGGGGCCTGTGACCGGGGTGCTTGACGGGGACGATGGTTTCGGTCATGTGAATTGCGACATGGCGATGGACCACGCAATTGACATGGCGAAGAAAAACGGAATCGGCATGGTCACGGCCGTAAACAGCAGCCATTGCGGAGCGCTAAGCTATTTTGTGCAAAAAGCGGCTGACGAAAAGCTGATCGGAATGGCAATGACGCATACAGACAGTATCGTTGTCCCGTTTGGGGGGAGGACTCCTTTTTTAGGGACAAATCCGATTGCTTACGGTGTTCCGGCTAAGCATAAAAAACCGTTTATCCTCGATATGGCGACATCCAAAGTGGCTTTCGGGAAGATTCTGCAGGCACGTGAAGAGGACAAGGAAATTCCTGAAGGATGGGGAGTCGATGAAAACGGAGAAGCAGTAACTGATCCTGACAAGGTCGTCTCACTTTCAACATTCGGCGGCCCGAAAGGCTATGGACTATCGATTGTGGTGGATGTGTTTTCCGGATTGCTTGCTGGCGCGGCTTTTGGCCCTCATATTGCGAAAATGTACAGCGGCCTTGATCAAAAAAGAAAGCTGGGGCATTACGTTTGCGCGATCAATCCTTCCTTTTTTACCGACCGGGATACGTTTTTAGAGGAGATGGATGCCATGCTTCATGAACTGCAGCAGTCCCCTCCGGCTGTTGGATTCGAAAGAGTGTATGTGCCCGGCGAGATCGAGCAGCTGCATGAAGAAAGAAATAAGAAAAACGGAATTTCTATCGCTCGGAGCGTATATGAATTCTTAAAAAGCAGGTGAGTAAAATGAAAGCGGTTCAAGTGCGAAAAGCGTATGATCTGGTGACAGCGGAGGTGAAGAAGCCAGTTCTTTCAAAGGATGATGAAGTGCTCGTGAAAGTCAAGCGAGTCGGCATTTGCGGTTCAGACATGCACATTTATCATGGAACGAATCCGCTCGCTACCCTCCCGAGAGTCATCGGACACGAGGTAACGGGACAAGTGGAGGCAGTTGGTGCGAATGTACAGAGCTTAAAAACTGGTGACCATGTGGTAATTGAGCCGATTTCTTATTGCGGAACTTGCTATGCCTGCCGCAAAGGGCGGCCGAATGTTTGTGCCAAGCTCTCTGTGTTTGGCGTACATGAGGACGGAGGCATGCGGGAATATATTGTGCTTCCAGAAAGGCAGCTTCACGCGGTCGCAAAGGACTTGCCTTGGGAGGAAGCGGTCATGGCCGAGCCTTATACGATAGGGGCCCAGGCAGTGTGGAGAGGCCAGGTGGAAAAAGGTGATACTGTCCTGATCCAAGGAGCGGGGCCCATTGGGATCTGTGTGTTAAAAATGGCAAAGCTTGCGGGCGCTGCTGTCATGATGACTGACTTGAACAACGAGCGGCTGGCGTTTGCGAAAGAAAACGGCGCCGATGCTGTTGTCAATGTCCAAGCAGAAAATGTTGCCGAGCGGGTCCTTGAATGGACTGGGCATGAGGGAGCAAATGTGGTCATTGATGCTGTTTGCCTGCCGGAGACTTTTGCGCTTTCAATTGAGGCCGTTTCACCGGCGGGACATGTGGTTGTGCTTGGATTTGATGAAAGAGCGGCACAAATTTCTCAGCTGCCGATTACAAAAAAAGAAGTTACGATAACTGGATCGAGATTGCAGACCAATCAGTTTCCCAAGGTGGTAGAGCTTTTGAATAAAGGACGGTTAGCGCATAACGGGCTTGTGACCCATACATTTTCAGTGGATGACGCCCATCACGCATTTCAGTTTATTAAGGAGCATCCAGATCAGGTGCGGAAAGCCGTCATCACGTTTGATTAAATGACTGAATCCGGAGGTGCAAGCATGAATATGACATTCCGATGGTATGGCCGAGGCAACGATACAGTCACACTTGAACACGTGAAACAAATTCCCGGTGTCAAAGGCATCGTTTGGGCTCTTCATCAAAAGCCTGTCGGCGACGTGTGGGAAATTGAAGAAATCAGAGCCGAGACCGAATATATTCAATCCTATGGTTTTCATGCTGAAGTTGTAGAGAGCGTGAATGTTCACGAAGCGATAAAACTCGGGAACGAAGAACGCGGCCGGTATATTGAAAACTACAAACAAACGATCCGGAACCTTGCCGGATTTGGCGTGAAAGTGATCTGCTATAATTTTATGCCGGTTTTTGATTGGACACGCACGGACATGTTCCGGCCGCTGGAAGATGGATCAACCGCTCTGTTTTTTGAAAAGGCCAAGGTGGAAAGCCTTGAGCCCCAAGAGCTGATTCGGACGGTGGAGCAAGCATCTGACATGACACTGCCGGGGTGGGAGCCCGAAAAATTGGCTCGGATCAAAGAGCTTTTTGCTGCCTACAGAACGGTCGATGAAGAAAAGCTATGGGACAATTTATCATTCTTTTTGCAGGAAATTCTTCCTGTTGCTGAGGCCCATGGTGTTCAAATGGCCATTCATCCGGATGACCCGCCGTGGCCGATTTTTGGACTGCCGCGCATTATCACAGGAGAGGCAAGCTATAAGAAACTGCGGGCGATATCAGATTCACCGTCTAATTGCATCACCCTTTGTACAGGTTCAATGGGAGCCAATCCTGCTAACGACATGGTGGAGATCGCTAAGACGTATGCCGGCATCGCTCCGTTTTCACATATTCGCAATGTGAAAATTTATGAGAATGGCGATTTTATTGAAACATCTCATTTAACAAAGGATGGTTCGATCAACATTCAAGGCGTGATGGAAGAACTGCATAAGCAGGATTATGAGGGATATGTCAGACCGGATCATGGTCGCCATCTTTGGGGCGAGCAATGCCGCCCGGGATATGGCTTATACGATCGGGCACTCGGCATCATGTATTTGAACGGGCTGTGGGACGCCTATGAAGCAATGGCAAAAAAAGAGGTGGACATATGATCCCGCTGCATGAGAACCTTGCTGGTAAAACAGTTGTCATCACTGGCGGCAGCGGTGTGCTTTGCTCTGCGATGGCCAGGGAGCTAGCCCGTCATGGCATGAAGGTGGCGATATTGAATCGGACGGCTGAAAAGGGCCAGGCGGTCGTGAAGGAAATAACGGCGGCGGGCGGCACAGCGTGCGCTGTTGCAGCGGATGTGCTGGACAGGGAGTCACTGGAGCGGGCAAAGAAAGACATCCTCGGCCGATTCGGCGCTGTTGATCTGTTAATTAACGGGGCTGGCGGCAATCATCCTGACGCGATAACTGATGTGGAGACATACGAAGAAGCGGGAGAAGGCCAATCCTTTTTTGATATGGATGAGAGGGGCTTTCTAACTGTATTCTCCACCAACTTCACCGGCGCGTTTCTGGCCTCGCAAGTATTTGGAAAAGAGTTGCTGAAGGCGGATTCACCGGCGATTATCAATCTTTCTTCCATGAGTGCTTATTCACCTATGACGAAGGTTCCGGCATACAGTGCTGCCAAGGCGTCCATCAATAACTTTACGATGTGGATGGCCGTTCATTTTGCCGAAACTGGGCTGCGGGTCAATGCAATTGCCCCAGGCTTTTTTCTGACAAAACAAAATCATGATCTGCTGATCAATCGAGACGGAACGTTCACCAGCCGATCTCACAAAATTATCGCGGGAACACCGATGAAGCGCTTCGGGAAACCGGAGGACCTGCTCGGCACGCTTCTTTGGCTGGCGGATGAATCCTATTCGGGTTTTGTCACCGGAATCACCGTTCCTGTCGATGGAGGATTTATGGCTTATTCAGGTGTGTAGCGAAAGCGGCGCAACAGAAACTGAACCAACATAGGGGTGAGGTTGAGATGTTTTCAAAAGATAAGCTTCCTATTATCCTTTTTTTGTTCCTGGCAGGGGTGATTAATTACCTGGATCGCTCGGCGCTTTCCATTGCAGCTCCTTTTATTCAGGATGATCTCACATTGTCAGCTACGCAAATGGGCTTGATTTTCAGCAGTTTTTCGGTTGGTTATGCCATTTTTAACTTTCTTGGGGGCGTGGCATCCGACCGCTACGGGGCAAAACTGACCCTATTTGTCGCGATGGTCGTTTGGTCGCTGTTTAGCGGAGCAGTCGCCCTCGCTTTTGGTTTTGTCAGCCTGCTGATTATCCGTATCCTCTTTGGAATGGGAGAAGGCCCGCTGTCTGCGACCATCAACAAGATGGTGAATAACTGGTTCCCGCCGACCCAGCGGGCGTCCGTTATCGGTGTAACCAACAGCGGCACGCCGCTCGGAGGAGCCATTTCCGGTCCGATTGTCGGCATGATTGCAGTGGTGTTCAGCTGGAAGCTATCCTTCGTTCTCATTATGATCATTGGTTTGATATGGGCAGTGCTTTGGTTCAAGTTTGTCAAAGAAAAGCCGTCAGAGACGGTGAAGGAAGCACCGGCAATCAAAGCAGAAACGTCTTCTGGAGAAAAAATGCCGCTCACCTTTTACCTGAAGCAAAAAACGGTCCTGTTCACGGCGTTCGCTTTTTTCGCTTACAACTACATCCTCTTCTTCTTTTTGACGTGGTTTCCAAGCTATCTTGTCGAAGAGCGGGGCTTAAGTGTTGAATCGATGAGTGTTATCACAGTCATACCGTGGGTTTTAGGCTTTATCGGGCTTGCGGCAGGAGGATTTGTTTCTGACTATGTGTACAAAAAAACGTCTCGAAAAGGCGTGCTGTTCTCGCGCAAGGTTGTGCTTGTCACGTGTTTGTTTTCATCGGCTGTCCTGATTGGTTTTGCGGGGGTAGTGGGAACGACTGCGGGCGCTGTCACACTGGTCGCTTTGTCAGTATTTTTTCTATATTTAACAGGTGCTATCTATTGGGCTGTGATTCAAGATGTGGTTGATCAAAACAATGTCGGTTCTGTTGGCGGCTTCATGCATTTCCTCGCCAACACGGCAGGAATTATCGGCCCGGCTTTAACCGGTTTTATTGTTGACCAAACGGGCACGTTTTCTGGAGCGTTTTTGCTTGCCGGAGGATTAGCTGTCTTCGCGTCACTCGCTGTGATTCGTTTTGTCCGTCCGATCATCGGCAAACCAACAGGAACAGAAGCTGAGAATCCGGTGTCTTATTAATCTGGAAATATAGTGGGAGAGGCGGTATGTTTGATGATACAATATACAGTAAATAATCGCAGCCGGTATGATAAGGAAGGGAATTAGATGGTAACCATAAAAGATATCGCAAAACTCGCAAACGTATCCCACACAACCGTTTCCAGAGCACTCAACAACAGCCCTTACATCAAAGACCATACGAAGAAAAAAATATTAGAGCTCGCAGAGAAGCTCAACTATACACCAAATGTAAATGCGAAAAGCCTGGCGATGCAAAAGTCACATACGATCGGGCTTTTCTTTACAAGCATCACAAACGGTACCTCACACAGCTTCTTTGCAGACACAATCAAAGGCGTCAATCAAGCCATAAGTGAGGATTACAATCTCTATGTGCGCGGCATTGATGATCTGAAAAACTATGACTCCGTTACACCTATGAGGTATGACGGCATCATTTTAATGAGCCAAAGTGATATTGATAATTCTTTCATTTACCATATACGAGAAAAAAACATTCCGCTTGTCGTGCTGAATCGTGACATTGATGACCGCACCATCACGAATATTTTATCCAATGACAAGGAGGGCTCCCAGGAAGCTGTAGAATACTTTATTAAGAACGGACATCAAAACATCGCCATCATCGAGGGAAAGGAAGGTTTTAAATCTGCCCAGCAGCGAAAGGAAGGCTACTTATCCGCACTGATTCAACATCATATTCCGATCAAGCATGAATACAGTGTCAAAGGACAGTACGATATGGAGAGCGGCTTTCAAGCGATGGAGCGGCTGCTGGCGCTGGCGAATCCTCCAACCGGTGTCTTTTGTTCGAATGATGACATGGCAATCGGAGCGATGAATGCGATATTCGCAAAGGGCCTGCGCGTCCCTGATGATATTTCGGTGATCGGGTTTGATGATATTGGGTTTTCACAATACATCACGCCAAGGCTTTCAACAGTAAAGCGCCCAGTGGAGAAAATCAGCGTGCTCGGCGCGCAAAAACTATTATCGCTGATCAGCGAGCCAGAAACAAAGGCGGAAAAAATCTTGGAAAACACAGAATTCATAGTGCGTGATTCAGTCAGACGATTGACGACGTGATGCCCCGTTTTTCAGCGGGCATTCTTTAACACAGAAAAATGTTAACGTGTGCATAAAAGGAGAGGGAGGCAATAAGGGTGCAGAAGCTGAATAAACATGTGTACGATCACTATACTCAGTATCCAGAAAAAATTCTCCAATTCGGAGAAGGAAACTTTCTTCGGGGATTTGTCGATTGGCAGATTGATCAATTGAATCAACACACTGATTTTAATGGGAGCGTGGCAGTTGTCCAGCCAAGAGGCTCAGAAAAAATCAAAAGATTAAATCAGCAAGATGGGCTATATACGCTTTTTTTACAGGGAATGAAAGACGGAGAAGCGGTAAACGAGCATATGATTATCAACTCAATCAGCCGGGGAATTGACCTGTTTTCTGATTATGAGGCATACAAGGAATTGGCATCAAGCGAAAGGCTGCGGTTTATCATCTCCAACACGACGGAGGCCGGGATCGTATGTGATGAAAAAGATCGTTTAGAGGATAGGCCGCCAAAAACATTCCCTGGGAAATTAACTGCATTTCTCTACTTCCGCTATCAGGCTTTTAAAGGAGATCAGACAAAAGGGTGTGTCTTGATCCCATGTGAACTGATCGAGAATAACGGTGAAAAGCTGCAGGAAACGGTTCTTCATTATGCAGATCTGTGGAAGCTGGAGGAAGGATTTACACAGTGGATTCATGAGGCCAATACGTTTTGTAATAGTTTAGTAGACCGGATTGTCCCGGGTTTTCCGGTCGACAGCATTGATGAGATCACAACAGAACTGGGCTATCAAGATGAACTGATAGTTGTGGGAGAACAGTATTATTTATGGGTTATTGAGGGGCCGGATTGGATTGGAAAAGAAATTCCCTTTGCGGCTGCAGGGCTCAATACAAAAATCGTCAGCGACCTCACCCCATATCGGACAAAAAAAGTAAGAATTTTAAATGGCGCTCATACAGCAATGACGCCAGTGGCTTTGTTATACGGCTTAAAAACTGTTCGGGATGCTGTTGAGCATCCGGAAGTGGGGCGGTTTATAAGAGAGCTGATCGATGACGAAATTCTTCCTGTTTTAAAAATGGAAGGTCTTTCTCAGTATGCTGACGATGTGCTGAACCGTTTTAAAAACCCGTATATTAAGCATTACCTGGAAAGCATTGCATTGAACTCCGTTTCCAAATTCAAAACGAGAAACCTGCCTACTCTTCAGGAATATGCTGAACAAAAGAGACAGCTCCCTGAACGCTTGGTGTTTTCTTTCAGCGCTCTTCTGTATTTTTATCAGGGATACGAGAGATTGCAGGATGATCCGGCTGTTCTTCAATTTTTCAAAGAGGTTTGGAGCCAGGAGAATGGAGATATGCTTCGGATTGCATCAAGAGTGTTAGGCGAACAGCAGCTGTGGGGGACAGATCTCAACGAGATACCGAAGCTGACTGAGAGAGTCGCTGATTACTTGAATCATATTCATGAGCTGGGCATTCAGCGGGCTCTTGAACAATACTGCATACAAAGGGGAGAGGTACGTTGAAGCCGTTTATAAAGATTCATAAGCAAGATAATGTCCTTCTTGCTCTGCGGGATATCCAAAAGGGAGAGCGGCTGCATACGGACGGCGTGTCGATTGAAGTGAAGGATGATATAAAAAGAGGCCACAAGATTGCATTGCAGTCTATCAAAGAAAACGACAGCATCATCAAATACGGGTTTCCAATCGGGCATGCATCACAAGATATATCCATCGGAGAGCATATTCATGTCCATAATACAAAAACAAACCTGTCTGATATCCAATCATACAGCTATACACCGAGATTTGATGAAAATCCGTATTCTAATGAGAACCGGACGTTTAAAGGTTTTAGAAGAGAAAACGGTGATGCGGGTGTACGCAATGAATTGTGGATTGTGCCAACTGTCGGCTGCGTCAATGGGATAGCAGAAAAAATGCTGCAGCGTTTTGTCAGAGAAACGGGGGATATCGCTCCATTTGATAACGTACTCGTGTTGAAACATCAATACGGATGCTCGCAGCTTGGCGATGATCACGAAAATACGAAGCAAATCCTGCTGAACGCCATTCGCCATCCAAATGCCGGCGGCGTCTTGGTGCTAGGGCTAGGGTGTGAGAACAATGAACTGGCAAAAATGAAGGAAGCACTCCTAGATGTAAACCTGAATCGGGTGAAGTTCCTCGAATCCCAGTCGGTGACCGATGAAATGGAGGCAGGCGTTGCTTTGTTGAAGGAAATACATGAAGCGGCCAAAGGGGATACGAGAGAAGACATTCCGCTGTCCGAACTAAAGATAGGACTGAAATGCGGAGGTTCGGATGGTTTTTCCGGCATAACCGCAAACCCGCTGCTTGGCCGTTTTTCAGATTATCTCATTGCACAGGGAGGGAGCACGGTGCTGACGGAAGTTCCGGAAATGTTCGGTGCGGAAACCATCCTGATGCAGCGGGCTGCCAATGAAGAAGTGTTTCATAAGGTAGTTCAATTAATCAACGACTTTAAGCAATATTTTATCAAACATGATCAGCCGGTGTATGAAAATCCTTCACCGGGCAACAAAGCGGGCGGCATTTCTACACTTGAGGATAAGTCGCTGGGCTGTACGCAAAAAGCGGGGATTTCTCCTGTCACGGATGTCTTGAAATACGGGGAAGTGCTCAAGACAAAAGGGCTGACGCTTTTGAGCGCGCCGGGCAATGATTTGATCGCTTCCTCCGCATTGGCGGCGGCCGGCTGCCAAATTGTCCTCTTTACAACGGGGAGAGGCACGCCGTTTGGCACCTTTGTCCCGACCGTAAAGGTAGCGACAAACACCGAGCTGTATGAGACGAAGCCGCATTGGATTGATTTTAACGCAGGCCTTTTAGCGGAGGATAATGTTCATGAGGAGTGTGTGCTGCGGGAGTTTATCCACTATATGATTGAGGTGGCAAGCGGTCAGCTTGTGAACCATGAAAAAAATGATTTCAGAGAACTCGCCATTTTCAAATCGGGTGTGACGCTATAATAAGAGAAGGCTATCCTTTAAGAGGATAGCCTTCTTCATTAAATCAATTTTAAACCGCTGATTAAAATGATGGACGCCATAATAAATTGCAGCGGACGCGGGGAGAATCGAGGCGAAAGATGGCTTCCGATCAGCACGCCGGGAATTGACCCAAGGAGCAAATTAGCTGCCAGCATGTAATCCACACTCCCAAAGCTTGCGTTCAAAATGCCTGCTGCAGTTACGAGAAGAAAAGCATGCGCGATATCAGTTCCGACAATCTGAGACGCTTTCATGTTAAATAAGTAAATCATGGCGATTGCAAATAATGAGCCGGAACCGATTGATGTTAAGCCGACGATAAACCCAAACACAACACCAATAAGAATCGTCAGCGCCCGCTTATTTTCAAGCGGCATCAGCTGCCAGCGGTTGGGACGAAGCTTTCTATCCAAAAACAAACGAACGATGATTGAAATGGCAACCAGCGTTAACACATATCCTAGAGCGTGCTTAATAATTTCTTCCTGATGCTGGTGGAAGGCGGGGAACAAATGCAAGATGCCAATGGCTAGCGAAGCACTCGGAATACTGCCGATGGCTAAGTATTTTACCAATTGAAAGTTAATCGTTTTCTGCCGCCAATGGGAGGCAACGCCAAACAGCTTTGTGATCGAGTTATATACAAGATCCGTACCGACCGCGATGGAAGGGTTAATTCCAAGCACAATTAAAAGGGGAGTCAATAAGGCGGCTCCGCCCACACCCGTCAATCCGACTAAGGCTCCGACAAACAAACCCATTAATATGATGCTTACACTCATGATAAAGGCCTCCTGAAAACCCGACTATTTTTATCAGATTATATATGATTAGATCACGTTAATCAATTAAATTTTTTGAATTTTTGTACGTTAGCTTCTTGAAATTTTGGTATGCTCCATATCTTTATTCATTTGCCCTATAATGAGTGTCTGGTCGAAACCGGGAAGTGAGGCGGAAGCACAAAAAAAGATACCTTTTAACAGGTATCTTTTTTTCGTGTACGCTACATGCGCTGCTGATAGAAAGGAAGCTCTGTATGGCCCATTTCCCGCACATAAACGAACAGGTTGCCTTTATGGTGAATTTCATGTTCCATTGCAAGCTGAAGCAGCGCGCGGCCTGTGACTTTTCTGCCGAAAGCGGATGTCAGATCAATTTCTCTGTCCAGCTGTTCTTCAGTCAGCTGTTCAAGGATAGCGACCGTTTTGTCCGTATATGTTTTTGCCAGAACATTGAGATCGGTTTCTGTTTCTTCCTGCTTGTTTTGAAAAGGTGAAGCATTGCCTTCTTTAATGACATTTGCGAACAAGTGGAAAGACGTAAGAATGTGTTTGACCAATTCTTCCGCTGACATTGATGTTTCTGCCGGTTTGTAGCTGTAATGGTCTTGGCTGATTTTTTCAGCAAGCTCATTGGTCACGTTTCGATGGGATAAAAAATGGCTGACAATTTGATTGGATTGGCTCATTATGATCTCCTCCATATGTAAAAATAAATGGTGCAATGAAATCCTATATCAACGGTTACGAATTCACAAGTAATATGCTGTGGGATGAAACAAATTACTGTGTGTGGAAGTTCTCCATTTATTCTTTTTGTTGCGGTTAGCCGAAATTCGACAATTGCGGTTATTTTGCGTTCTTCTTTTTCTTGTAAATATGATAAAATATGACATATCTCGGGTAACTCAAAAGGGGGGATTAATTGAGGATGAAGCAGACGATTCCGTCCTCTTATGTCGGGCTTAAAATTAATGAATGGTATACTCATATCCGGCAGTTCCACGTCGCTGAAGCCGAACGGGTCAAGCTCGAAGTAGAAAGAGAAATTGAGGATATGGAAGAAGACCAAGATTTGCTGCTGTATTATTCTTTAATGGAGTTCAGGCATCGTGTCATGCTGGATTACATTAAGCCTTTTGGAGAGGACACGTCGCAGCTGGAGTTTTCAGAATTATTAGAAGACATCGAAGGGAATCAGTACAAGCTGACAGGGCTTCTCGAATATTACTTTAATTTTTTTCGAGGAATGTATGAATTTAAGCAGAAGATGTTTGTCAGTGCCATGATGTATTATAAACGGGCAGAAAAGAATCTTGCCCTCGTCTCGGATGATATTGAGAAAGCCGAGTTTGCTTTTAAAATGGCTGAGATTTTTTACAATTTAAAACAAACCTATGTTTCGATGAGCTACGCTGTTCAGGCATTAGAAACATACCAAATGTATGAAACGTACACCGTCCGCAGAATCCAATGTGAATTCGTTATTGCAGGTAATTATGATGATATGCAGTATCCAGAAAGAGCATTGCCCCACTTAGAACTGGCTTTAGATCTTGCAAAGAAAGAAGGCAATCCCCGCCTGATCAGTTCTGCCCTATATAATCTCGGAAACTGCTATGAGAAAATGGGTGAACTGCAAAAGGCAGCCGAATACTTTGAGAAATCTGTTTCTATTTGCAAGTCGGAAAAGTTCGATAATCTTCCGCATTCTATCTACTCTTTAACACAAGTTCTGTATAAACAAAAAAATGATGCCGAAGCGCATAAAAAATATCATGAAGGATTGGAAATCGCCCGTCAATACAGTGATGAATTATTTGTGGAGCTTTTTCAATTTTTACATGCGTTATACGGAAAAAACATTGACACAGAATCAGTCTCACATACCTTTCAATTTCTTGAAGAACATATGCTGTATCCTTATATTGAAGAGCTGGCGCATGATGCTGCCCAATTCTATATAGAAAACGGACAGCCGGAAAAAGCACTGTCATTTTACGAGAAAATGGTGCACGCACAAAAACAAATCCAGAGAGGAGATTGTTTATATGAAATCTAAATGGATGTCAGGTTTGTTGCTCGTTGCGGTCGGGTTCAGTTTTACTCAGGTGATGGTTCATGCAGGTGACACAGCAAACACAGAGGAGAAAACATTTCATATTGCAGCACGCAATCAAACATGATGCATAAAAAAGACCCTTAGGGGGTCTTTTTTATTTCAGCTTCCATTCTTTTATCGTCAGCTCAGAAGATCCGCTTGCCACCAGCGGATCTGCATGCCCGATTTCCGCTGCCTCTTCCAGCGAACCTGCTTCGATGACATACGCTCCGCCTGTGGCGTCGCTAAATGGCCCAAACATTTTTAAGCGCTTTTCTGCCTGTAAGCGGTCCAGAAACTCATAGTGCCCAGCCACATGCTCCTGATTAAATTTCTCCGTTCTCATTGTGAGCATTAAGTATGTATGCATATTCAGACCCTCCATTGAACTTCAGTTTAACACATTTAACCATATAGCGGTGATAGATGATATGAGCTTTTCGTCCTACGAATGCCACCTATTTATGAAAAAAGAAAAGGAGAGATGATAGGTGAGCATTCCAGTAAAGAAAAATTTGGTTTCTGAGGCGAAATACGCATTGAAGTGTCCGAACGCAATGTCGGCTGAATACATTACCATCCACAACACGGCAAACGATGCGTCAGCGGCCAATGAAATCAGCTATATGATCGGGAACACAAGCTCGACAAGCTTTCACTTTGCGGTCGATGATAAAGAGGTCATTCAAGGTCTGCCGCTTGATCGAAACGCCTGGCACACAGGTGACGGCACAAACGGTCCGGGGAACCGCAAATCAATTGGCGTTGAGATTTGTTACAGCAAATCGGGAGGTCCAAAGTATGAGGCAGCTGAAGCCTTAGCGATTTCATTTGTCGCACAGCTTTTAAAGGAGCGCGGCTGGGGAATCGATCGGGTGAGAAAGCATCAGGACTGGAACGGAAAGTACTGCCCGCACCGCATTTTATCAGAGGGGCGCTGGGATCAAGTGAAGGCGGCGATTGAAAAGGAATTAAACGGGAGCGTATCAGCGAAAAAGGCAGCAGTCACTTCTTCGGCGTCTGAATATCATGTGAAAAAAGGCGATACACTGTCAGGGATTGCCGCATCACACGGAGTCAGTGTGAAAACGCTGCAAAGCATAAATCATATCACTGACCCGAATTACATTAAAGTCGGACAAGTGATCAAACTGCCTCAGACGGCATCTGCTTCTATAAGTCATGCCGCATCCTCATATCCACTCCCATCCGGGGTTATTAAAGTGACAAGCCCGCTGACGAAAGGGACAAAAGTGAAGCAGGTGCAAGACGCTTTAGCCGCCCTTTATTTTTATCCTGATAAAGGAGCGAAAAATCACGGCATTGACGGCGTATATGGCCCGAAAACAGCAAATGCAGTCAAACGTTTTCAGTCTGTCAGCGGATTAACGGCTGATGGGATTTACGGTCCGAAGACGAAAGTGAAGCTGGAGGAAAAGCTGTAATGAAAGACGGAAGCTGTGAAGCTTCCGTCTTTCATCTTACATACAAACTGCGGCAAGCACCTTTTGAATATCATAAATGCTTTCATCTTTTTTAAACTGCTTTGAGACGGCGGGAAGTTCCGCGCCAGAGATCCAAATTTTCAGCTCTGAATCGAGATCAAAGCGGCCGGCAGTTTCCACGCTGAATCTGGAAATGCTTTTGTACGGAATTGATTGAAACTCCGTTTTCTTGCCTGTGATTCCCTGCTTATCTACAAGAATAAGCCGCTTGTCAGTAAAGACAATCAAATCGCGAACTAGCTTAAACGCGGCTTCAACCTTCTCACCCTCAAGTAAAATATGTGCAAGCTCTTCTTTCACAGCAGCCGTTGACAGTGTTGACGCATTGCCGAGTAATCCATCAATAAATCCCATCATATACCTCCTGTCCGTATTCTATCAAATCATACTATAAAAAGGTTTTCATTCATAGATGAGTAGAGTAAACTGATGCTGACTGGAAAAGGAGGGCGTTCAAAATGAAAGATAGGTATGACAGCTTTGCGGCCCTTTCTGCTTCTGAATCGGAGTACCGGATTATTTATGAGGAAAAAAACGGAAGTGAACTTATCGTCCTCGGTCCCCACGGCGGCAGAATTGAGCCTGGCGTCAGTGAACTGGTGCGGGCATTTTCCGATCGATGTTCCATTTATTTGTTTGAGGGTGTAAAACAGCGAAACAATCGTTCCTTGCATCTCACTAGCATTCGTTTTGATGAGCCGTTGGCTTTAGAAAAAGTGAATGCCCATGATTACGCATTAGCGTTTCACGGGTATGATGATCCAAACATTCCGCATACATTGGTCGGCGGGGCGGATCGCAAAAAAGCCAAGCTCATTTGTGAACGTCTGAATGAAGCGGGTTTCAGCGCCGAACTCACTAGTGAGAAAGACCGGCTGGCAGGTGTACATCCAAACAATATTGTCAATCGGACGAAAAGAGAAATGGGGCTGCAATTGGAGGTGAGCACTGCACAAAGAAACGCGCTGTTCTGCAATTTTGGGTGCCGTGATAAAAGCTACATACAAAACGATTTGTTTGATCGATATGTGGAAGCCGTCAAGCTTGGCTTTTATAAATAAAACTAGACGGGACCTGCACGGTCGGCCTATTCCTTCATACGCTGGGGTTGTGCGAAAGTGTAGGGAGGAATGATTCATGTTTTATCATATAAAAGAGCTTCAATATCAAGCAAAGCCAGCTCATCCCGATCCGGTTTATGCGAAAAAACTTCAAGAGGTACTCGGCGGCCAATTCGGTGAAATTAGCGTCATGATGCAGTATTTGTTTCAAGGGTTTAACTGCAGGGCGGACGCTAAGTATAAAGATTTGTTATATGATGTGGGGACCGAAGAGATTGGGCACGTAGAAATGCTTGCAACGATGATTTCCAGACTTCTGGACAATGCACCCGCAGATGTACAGGAGGATGCTTATAAAAGCAATCCCGCTATTGCAGCAGTAATGTCAGGGATGAATCCTCAGCACGCGATTGTGTCCGGATTGGGTGCGATGGCATCCGATAGTGAGGGCTATCCGTGGAATGCAAAATACATTATCTCAAGCGGAAATCTGCTGGCCGATTTTCGCGCTAACTTAAATGCGGAGGCCCAAGGACGCCTTCAGGTGACGCGGCTTTATGCCATGACAGATGATCCAGGGGTAAGAGATATGCTGTCATTTTTGATTGCAAGGGATACTTATCATCAAAATATGTGGTATGCGGCCATTAAAGAGCTGGAGGAAAGAGAACGGGATATTGTCGTCCCGACGACGTTTCCGCGTGAGCTCGAAAAGCAGGAAGTCTCCTATGACCTGTTTAACTTTTCCAGGGGGGATGAAAGCTCACAAGGAAGATGGGCACATGGGGAAGCCTTCGACGGCCGGGGTGAATTCAGGTATATCCCGGCTCCGATTGCGTTCGCATCTGCGCCTCATCTTAAACCGGCGCCAATGTGGCTGCAGAATACAATCCCACCGATGTCAAAATATTAATATCTCTGCCGGGCTGAGGATAAATGTCCCCAGCCCTTTTGGATCAGATGTTTTTGCCGACATGATAGAATGCTTTTTCCTCTGCGACTTGCAAGTGCTGCTGATCGCTTTCCTCGTACGCATTTGGCCGCTTGTGAGATAATAAATAAGCGAGCCGCTTCTGAAATTGAATACCTGCTTTACGCCGTTCAAACATGTCAAGCCTTTTTTCAGCAAATTCCTTTGTTACCCGGAATACCGCCGCAATTGTGGCGAGTGCCTGGCTTCTCCATTGCGGCAGTTCCATCTGCAACAGCATAAAGGTTGGCACACAGAAGTGGTACATAAATTGATTCGCCTGAAATTCCTGTAGTTCTCTGAAGAGCTTGTTCATCTGAAAGTGATTGCCTGCATGCTTTAACACGTGGCATAGCTCATGGCCAAAATCCTCCCATTGCTCTTCCCGTGACTTTTTTTGGTTCAATACGATACTGTACATGCCGTCGTATTTTACCATCATGCTCCCCATATCCTCAAAATGCACCCAAATATCCAGGTCCTTTGCGATTTTCAGCATGTCAATGTGATGAGGGGATGTGATGCCCAGACGGCTGTACAAATTTTTAACGTATTCCTCCAGATGTGATAAGTAATCGCCCAATTGAATACTCCCTTTCGAACGTGTGTTCTGTTTTTAGCGAGAAAGAAAAGCCCGTATAGGACTGGAAAGTAGTGTAGAAATCTTTCCCTTTTCTTTAAAAAATAAACACTTTTTTCTTTATATCGGTCTATTTTTTATATGTTTTAGAGAACAGAGAACGATTTATTTATTTTTCGGTTTGCGGTTTTTCTCTTTTTCTTTTAAATAGTTGATAAATTCGATGGCCTGCTGTTTGCTTTCTGGGGAAAAATCCTGCATATCGCGGTACGCAAGCTGCAGGTCCGGATCTGAGAACATATCGTCGTCGGATTTTTTGTCTTTACCCGTTAATAAGTAATCAGTCGTTACTTGAAAGTAATCAGCCAGCTTTTGGAGTGTATCGTAATCAGGTTCGCTTCGCCCGTTTTCATAGTGGGAATATCGTGCCCGTGACACACCGATGTGAGATGCGATTTCTTCCTGTGTCCTTTTCCCTCTGAGACTCTTCAATCTGCCGCCTATCATACTATGACCTCTCTTTTTTAAACTCCCTAAGTTACTTATGATTATAGATACAATATGTATCAAAATAAAGTTATGATAAAAAAAGTATCAAAAATAACTTGATGATACAGATTGTATCGTTTATACTTGGTAACAGTTGATACGAAATGTATCGAAAACAAATCAGGAGAGTGATCACATGTATCCAATCCAAATTGTTTTTAGTGAAAATCCCATAGATCAGCGCCATCTCGGACAATCCGGCGGCACCATTTCGTTTACGGCTTGCGGCCTTCCGGTGTTCCAGTTTGAAACGCAAGAGCAGTTTCAAGCCTACATGATGTTAAAAGGAGACGCAGCGTGCAATGAAAAACGATAAAAGCTATCCTTTTCCTACGTATTCAGGGTTATTGAATTCAGAACATTATGACAAAATTGGACCAGCGCTATGGCTGTTTCTCTGGTTTATCAGCTCAACAACAAAAGAAATCGAAAAAGACGGCGTAAGCTGGGGCATCGTACTCGGCCATAAGCCGTTAAAAGCGAGAGAAATGGCGGCAGTCTTCGGTGTAAGTGAAAAAACTGTCAGAAGGTGGCTGGAGCTTCTCGAAACCCATAAGTACATAAAGGCCGTCCGTGCGCCATACGGACTGATGATTTCGGTCAAGCATTCCAAAAAATTCACCTTCAGATCGGACAAAACTGTACACCGGAGTATAAAAGAACGGCCATTTTCGCCGCAGACACCGGACACAAGCGACCGTACAGATAAAGATAAAACAAACACATATACTGCTGCTGATGAGGCAGTGGATCACATTGCGAAGCGGTTTGCACAATTACGGTCGGCTCAAGAAGGACGCACCGTGTATCCTTCCTCAAGAGATTATCAAGCCATCGCCCGCATTGTTGCCATCGGCGTTCCTGTCACACAAACAATCAAATGGCTTGAGGAATGCTTTCAAGCTTTTGAAAACCGGCGGACTTCCGCTTCAGAAACAATCAAGGCTTTTCGCTACTGCTCGAAATTCATTGAAGACCGATTTAACGCGCAGCAAGCCAAAAAAAATGCCGCAATTCAGCATGAGAGGATGAAAAAACATGACAAAACGAACAATCGAACAGATTTTGGACGAGCTGAGAAGAGGGAGACGTCCATTACTGGCGGACAAACCGGCCGAATCAGACGCAAGCAGGTATGATTGCCTGCGCTGCAAGGATCAGGGAGGTTATCTCGTCAGGCAGAATGGCCTGGAAGTCTGGACGATGTGCAGCTGCATGGCAGAACGAAAAGTGAAGCGGCTGCTGGGGGCAAGTGAGATTACCCACGCTTTCAGACAGCTGGGTTTCAAGGAATTCCGCACGGAGGGAAAGCCGCAGGCCATAAAAGATGCATTTGAGTGTACAAAAGAGTATGTTGCCGATTATGAACAAATCAAGGATTGCCGGAAAAATAGCATTGCCCTTCTAGGACAGCCCGGATCAGGAAAAACGCACCTTTTGACCGCCGCTGCCAATGAATTAATGAGAACTTGCTATGTGCCTGTCATTTATTTTCCGTTTGTGGAGGGCTTTATCGATCTGAAAAATGACTTTGACCTATTAGAAGCAAAGCTGAACCGGATGAAGCAAGCGGATGTGCTGTTCATAGATGATCTGTTTAAACCGGTTAACGGCAAACCCCGCGCTACAGATTGGCAATTAGAGCAAATGTATTCGGTACTCAACTACCGCTACTTAAATCATAAACCGATTTTGCTTTCGAGCGAGCTGACAATTGAAGCACTTGTACGGATCGATGAAGCGCTCGGCACGAGAATCTACGAAATGTGCAGTGACTATTTAGTGATTATCAAAGGGGCAGCCTACGAGCTGAACCATAGATTGGAGGGCGTCAGATAATGTGCAAGCTTTGTCAAACAAAGAAAGTCATTGTGGAGCATACAGGGATTGGAGTCGTTTTTCATCCATGTCCGAACTGCCGGTCCGGTACTGATTTAACGCCTGTCATTCAAAAGCTGGAGCGAATGCTGACAGCGGGAAAAGAGAGGCTGAATGTCCGTGATTAAACAGCTGACGGCCCTGATCGCTTTGCTGTTTCGGGCAAAGCGAACAGAAAAAAACATTGAACAATGGTATAAGGACGACGGGAAGTGAAAGTGTTGGAAAAAACAAAACAGACAGAGAAAAGCCCTGCGCCGTGGCGTGCTGTCCCGTGCGGGGATACAAAACCGATCTATATTTATTCAGCTTACAGTGAAGAAGAAAAAGAAAGATTTCCGTATTCAAACGGGCGGCTGATTGCCGCTGTATTTGACCTCAGCTCTTATTCGCAAATAAGCAATGCCGCTTTGATGGCCGCTGCGCCTGAATTGCTGGAAGCGTCTAAAGCAGCACTTGATTTTCTGAAGGGAAATTCTGTTCATTCAAAGGAGCGCATCGTTCAGCTGTTAGAAAAAGCCGAAGCAAGCGCTGCACCGAAAAAGGGAGGAAAAGAAACATGATGCATCCTAAAAAATTGCTGCATATTGATTCCATCACGCTGGAGAGCCAGCTGGAAGGCGGAAAAATCCGTGTCATTATTGTGGACGGGATCAAGCAAGAAGCATGGATTACAGAAGCGCCGGAGCATGGGAAAACGCTCGTTGAAACAAGAAAGGGCGACCTTGCCCGTGTGGAATTTGAAATCGGCTACAAATTAAATTAAAGCGAAAACAGAATACGTCCAAGACGGAAAGCCTGCGGACACTGATCAACTGCACAGCATTTGTGCGTTGATTGGTGTCCGTTTTTTATTGCCAAAAATGAGGAGGATCATAGAATGCAAGACTTGCTATTTGAATATAAACGCACGCTCAAACAAACAAGAACACAATATAAACCGCTCGCTGAAGCAGATGAATCCGTACTCTCAGCTGAAGAGCTGAAGGATAAAAAAATCATCAGAAATATGATTACTGATCTTGAATATGTAACAGAATGGCTTGAAAAAGGAAGGCAGCCCGGCATCAGACGGGCAATTGACCGGCGTGATGCGTACCAGCGGCTGATGATCAAAGATCCGAGAATCATCGAATCATTTTCCAGCGCTATGATGTTTGAGCCGGACGGACAGGTATCAGAAGAAGACAGAGAGAGAATTCGGGCAGCATTAGCCCTGTTAACGGACAGAGAAAAGGAAATGTTTTTGCTGCATAAGGTAGAATGTTTTTCTTATGAACGGATCGCTGATCTTCTCGGCGTGAAAAAATCGACAGTGCAAACGACGATCAAACGGGCGATTTTAAAGATGCAAAGACAGCAGGAAGAATTGAATCGATCACTTGCCTGAAAGCTTGTCATACGTTTGCCACCTATAAGTGAATAGAGCATGACACATAAGCGGCTGGGATAATCAGCCGCTTTTATGAATAAACATCCATGCTGGAGGTGGCGGTGATGCCGTAGCATGAAAACAAAACTTCGCGAACAAGCATTAGCAATCTATCAACAACATCAAGGAAACATCACTAATCGGGCGATCGCGGATACAATTGGTGTTTCCGCGAAAACAATCGGCATTTGGAAAAAACAAGACAAATGGAAAGAGGCCCTGTTTTCTGAGTCCAGTAACGAACAAATACAGCTTCCTATAGACAACGATGAATTAAATGAACGCCAGCGGCTGTTTTGCCTGTATTACGTCAAAAGCTTCAATGCCACACAGTCAGCAATCAAAGCGGGCTATTCTCCGGACAGCGCTCATGTGACGGGCAGCCGGCTCTTAAAAAACGAAAAGGTCGCTGCTGAAATCAGACGCATAAAAAAAGAAATGGTCAATGAGATGTTTATTGAAGCGATGGATGTGCTGCAGGTTTATATCAAGATCGCGTTTGCGGATATTACGGACTATGTGACCTTTGGAAAAAAAGAGATCCAGGCTGTCGGGAAATCGGGTCCGCTGTTTGATGAAGATGATAACCCGATTATGAAGGAAATCAGCTTTGTCGATGTCAAAGACTCCGGGCTCGTTGACGGCACCATTGTGACGGAAGCAAAGCTTGGCAAAGAAGGCATTGCCATCAAGCTTGCAGATAAAATGAAGGCGCTTGAGAAGCTGTCCCTATATTTTGATTTGTTTCCGGATCAATTTAAACAAAAAATTGAAAAAGAGAAATTGAAGCTTGCCAAACAAAAAGCGGAGAAAACAGATGACAGCCAAGAGCCGATTGAAATTATGATCAAACGAAAAGAGGGCAAGTCATGATTGTAAAAGAAATCAATCCTCATTTCGAAGATTACGTGTTCAATTGGGAGCAGACGTACCAATTTCTTGTCGGCGGCTACGGCTCATCCAAAAGCTATCATACCGCATTGAAAATCGTGCTAAAGCTGCTGAAGGAAAAACGGACCGCCCTTGTGATCCGGGAGGTGTTCGATACCCACCGGGATTCGACCTTCGCCTTGTTTCAAGAGGTGATCGAAGAGCTCGGTCTCAGAAAGGCTGTGGCATCTCTTTCTTCCCCGCTGCAGCTGCGATTTCACAATGGCAGCCGGATCATGTTCAAAGGAATGGACAATCCGGCAAAATTAAAATCGGTTCATAACATTTCATTAATATGGATTGAAGAGTGCTCAGAGGTGAAGTATGAGGGGTTCAAGGAATTAATCGGACGTCTTCGCCATCCTGAGCTAAAGCTTCATATGATCTGTACCACCAATCCCGTCGGCACCTCCAATTGGACGTACCGGCATTTTTTTCGGGATGAACGCAATAAACGGTTTGTGCTTGATGACAGCGAGCTTTACGAAAAGCGGACGATTGTGAAGGGAGATACGTATTACCATCATTCCACCGCTAACGACAATCTTTTTCTCCCGGAAAGCTATGTGAAACAGCTTGACGGACTCAAAGAGTATGATCCCGACCTGTACCGGATTGCCCGCAAAGGACGATTCGGCGTCAACGGGATCAGGGTGCTGCCGCAGTTCGAGGTACTCCCGCATGATCAAGTAAAAAAATGTATCGCAGCCATCAGCAAGCCAATTTTTCGTACAGGCATGGATTTTGGATTCGAGGAATCCTATAATGCCGTCGTCCGGCTTGCTGTCGATCCTGAAAAAAAATACCTCTACATTTATTGGGAGTATTATCAAAACAAAATGACAGATGACAGGACGGCTGAGGAGCTCCGTGAGTTTATCGATACACAGGAATTGATCAAAGCCGATTCGGCTGAGCCGAAAAGCATCCAATATTTCCGCCAGCAGGGCTTTCGGATGGTTGGAGCCAGAAAATTTCCCGGCTCCAGGCTTCAATATACCAAAAAGGTAAAACGGTTCAAAAAAATCTTCTGTTCGGACCGCTGTGAAAATGTCATCTATGAGCTCAAAACGCTGACGTATGCTAAAGATAAAAACGGGGCTCTGATAGAGGATGAATTCACGATTGACCCGCATACACT
Organism: Bacillus sp. FMQ74; assembly: GCF_001875785.1. NCBI lineage: Bacteria > Bacillati > Bacillota > Bacilli > Caryophanales > Bacillaceae > Bacillus > Bacillus sp. FMQ74. Next base: position 362,032 of record NZ_MOEO01000001.1, read on the forward strand.
TTCTGCCATTTGGTATGCGCTTGATGATTATGAGGTTGCTGATATGAAAGAGACAGCACACAAACGAATCCGGCCGAACCGGGAAAGGAGGAGGTCATAAATCATGCACAATCAAACAGTCAGAGCAACTGTATTCAAAGCCAATGCCGCCGCTCCTCAGACAAAGCAAATCTACGAAGATGACTTTTCTGAGCTGTACGGAGAGGACATTATCGCTCCGCCCTATAATATCCTCGAGCTCAAAACCATTGCCGAATACTCGACCATTCTTCAGCAATGCATTGATGCGTACAGAGTGAATATTACGGGTTTTGGATTTGATGTTGAGTACACATTTGATGTCAACGCGAGTGATGTCGATCAGGCAAAAAAGAAAAGAGCGGAAAAAGACTGGGCCAGACTCGAAGCCTTTTATAAATGTCTTCACTTTGATGAATCAGCCGAAATGATTTTAGGATATGCCATCGAAGACAGAGAAAAAACAGGCAACGGCTTTATGGAAGTGCTTCGCGACGGGGCGGGAAAACCGGCCGGCATCGAATATTTAGATGTGAAATATATGCGTGTATGTGGAGCCGGCGAGCCTGTTGAGGTCTCATTTGTATATGAAGAAAACGGGAAAATGAAAAGGATCAAAAGGCAAAAATGCTTCCGAAAATACGTGCAGATGATCAATGGAAAGAAAGTATTTTTTAAAGAATACGGCGATCCGCGAAAAATGGATATGCGCACTGGTGAATATGTAAACACATTGGCAGAGAAGTATCAAGCAAATGAAGCCATTCACCTCAAAATCGGAAGCGGCGTATACGGTGTGCCCCGCTGGATCGGCAATATTGTTAATTTATACGGAGCCCGAAAAGCAGAAGAACTCAATTTTATGTATTTTAAGCAGGGGCGTCACGTCCCTGCTGCCATCACAGTGGAAAACGGGATGCTGTCTGAAGCTTCTTACCGGGAGCTGCAGGAATACATGAACGATCTTGAAGGCGTTGAAAACGCCCATAAATTTCTCTTGATTGAAGCGGAAGGTATCGCAAAAGAGAAGGATCTTCACGGTGGCGAGGATATTACGCCGGTTTCCGTGGAAATCAAATCCTTGGCGGAAATTCTCCAAAACGACGCCCTGTTTCTTGAATACGATGAAAAAAGCAGAAATAAGCTGCGTTCGGCGTTCCGCCTCCCGCCGCTGTATACAGGCGAGGCCCAGGAATACAACCGGGCGACAGCTGATACGGCGAGAAAAATTACGGAGGAGCAGGTCTTTCAGCCGGAGCGAAAAACGCTCGTGAATAAACTGAATACGCTGCTTTTGCCGGAGCTGAATATCCATGACGTCAGGCTGACATTAAAAGGACCGGACTTTCGTGATCCGCTTGAGATTGCGAAGGTGCTCGGTCCTTTTATTACAGCAGGAGCGGTCTCGCCGAATGATTTACGCGACCTTGCCGGACGGGTGCTTGGCAAAACACTTGAGGAGTGGCCGGAGGACATTTATAAACGGCCTGCAGGACAGGATGCGGAAAAGACAAACCTGTCTGCGCTTATGCAGGAGCTGAAAGAAAGCATTGAAGCTATCAAAACGTCCTGAAGGGAGGTGAATCAAGCAGGTGGCGCGCGAATTAAGGAATGCCAAGATCAGCTTTGTCAGTTATGTGGACAAGGCGGCTAACCAGACTGAATTTTTCTTTACGAAGTCAGCCGGGCCTCCGTCATTTGAAAAAAAGGTTCGGCTGTTTACAAAAAGTGAGCAGGATGAACAAAAGCTCGTGTACGGAATCGTGTATGAGCCTGATGTTCCTGATGCCCACGGTGATTTTATGACCGCCGAGGAAATTGAAAAAGCGGCGCACGGTTTTCTCGCGGAAGCACGGGAGATTGATATCAATCACAGCTTTGAGGGCGGAACCGGCGTCGTGGTCGAGTCCTATGTGGCGCCCGATGATTTTATGATCGGGTCAAAGCGGATTACAAAGGGCTCATGGGTGCTCGTGACAAGAGCGTCAGACGAGGTGTGGGAACAGATCAAGGCTGGAATCATCACCGGCTACAGCATGGCGGGCACTGCAGATGTGTATGAGGAAGAACCGGTTGAAAAAGCGGGATTCTTCAGTGTATTCAAGCAAATGCTTGCTGACAAAACAGGGAAGGAGACTGAAGAAATGAGAAAAGAAGACATGAAAGAATCATTCGAGCATGCGCTTTACCCTCTGCTCAAACGGCTTGAGCGGATTGAAAAAAACACAGACACGGAGGAAAAGCCGGAGCAGACGGGTGATGACGAGCGTCTGAAAAAGCTCGTTGAAGACATGCTTGCCCCGCTGATCGAGCGCATCGAGGCTTTGGAAAAAGCGCGAGGCGCGTCTAAGCAGACAGCGGACGATACGGGCGGCAATACAGAGCAAGTCAAAAAATCAATCTGGAGCGGACTGCTGTAAAACCAGTCAAGGAGGAGGAAATCAATTGAGAAATCAAGAGATCATTCGGAAAGCGGAAATGTCGCTTTCTGCTTTAAAAAGCGGCGGGCTTATGAACCCTGCGCAAGCATCGGCTTTTATCCGCATGGTGCAAAACACGCCGACCATCTTTAGTGAATCCCGTGTGATTCAAATGGAAAACGACTCGCAAAAATTTGAGAAAATCGGCTTCGGCCAGCGTATTCTGCGGGCTGCGCAAGAAGGAAAAGCATTGTCAAACGACGAGCTGACAGTTCCTACGACAAGCACGGTCCAGCTGAACACAAAGGAAGTCATTGCGGAAATCAACATTACGTATGACACACTTGAAAACAATATTGAAAAAGACGGCCTGCAGCAGACAATCATGCAAATTTTAGCAGAGCGCGCAGCCGTTGATATTGAAGAGCTGATCGTTAACGGCGATACAGCATCAGCTGATCCGTATCTGGCACAGCTGGACGGCATCCGCAAACAGGCGGTTTCCCATATCGTTGACATGAACGGTGAAGAACTGTCCAGAGCGACATTCAAGAAAGGCTTAAAGGCAGTTCCGCCAAAATATTTGCGCATCCCTCAGGAATTCAGATTCTATACGTCTCACGGCTTAGAAGTTGAATGGAAGGACCGCGTGGCAGACCGCCAGACAAACCTTGGGGACCAGGCTGTTCAGGGCGGCTTGTCAACAGCATTCGGCGTGCCGGTCAAAGGGGTATCCAATATTCAGCCGTACACAGTCGGTGAAGGAGACGCTCAATATGACGCTTCTGATATCATTCTCACACATCCGAAAAATATCATTCTCGGCTTCTCCCGCAATATCCGAATTGAAGTCGACAAAGACATCCGCTCCCGTAAATTCATTATTGTCTTAACGGCTAAGCTCGACAGCAAGTTCGAGGAAGAGGATGCCTGTGCGAAATTAATTAACGTAAAAGAATAATAGAAACGAGGTGGTCAGCTCATGCTCATTGAACCGACTGACGTAGCCTCCTATTCGGTCTATGATCGTGTGAAAAACAGGCCGGAGGAACTGCTGGCGCAGGATATCATCGAGGCGGAGGCAGAAGCGGCTTTCATCACGGGGCACCGCTTTGAAGACAGCTTGTATGATCCGTTGCCCGGTAAGGCGAAGTTGGCTTTAGTAAAGCTTGCCCAGTATTTTGCGCTTGTCAATAGCGATGAATCTGCTTCATCAAGCTATCAGTCTGAGAAAATGGGGGATTATTCCTACACGGTTTCCGGAGAAGGCGGTATTCAGCGGCCAGAGGTATATCATTTGCTCGAGGAGTTTATCATACCGGGCTACGTCCCTGAATCCTCCAGACTGAAGGTGAGATCTTTATGAGCTACAAGCAGATGCTCATTCACCGTTGCGACATTTATCATGAAGCAGCCCAAGCGCCGTCTGCAGGCCGATTTGGGATTCCGGCAGACAGGCTGCAGCCGGTGATTTCATATCCGGACACACCCGATGAACAAGATGTCCCTTGTTATTTTACCGAAAAAACGCAGCAGCTGATTCAGGAGGAGCCGGATCAAACTGTATATCATAGCTTTCTCGTCCATTTTCCGTTGTCAGCGGACATCCGCGTGAACGATAAAATCATTTGGGAGAATCATAAATATATACTAAAGCTGCCGAAAAGGATCAGACATCATCATTGGGAGGTCGTCGCAGTCAGGGATGAAAGCCTATGAAAATAGCGGGATTGAAACAGCTGAACACGGCATTAAAAGAAGCGGCTTCAGGCGGTTTTTCCAGACAGGCGTCCCGGTGGCTTGAGGAGTGCGGGCAAGATTTTCTGGAGATCGTCCAATCTGAACTCATCAGCACACAAACGATTGATACAGAAAAACTGCTCAGTTCCTTTGAGAAAGGCGCAAAGGACAATCTCTGGATTGTGCAAAGCGGCGGTCTTTCGCTTGAGGTGGGGACACAGCTTGATTACGCTTCATTTCTGAATGACGGCCATTGGACGTCAAAACAAGATGTGAGATGGGTGCCGGGGCATTTTCAAGGCTCACGGTTTATTTATGATCCCGCGGCTTCAACGGGAATGGCGCTCAAGAGAAAATGGATCTCGGGCACGGGCTACTGGGATCATGCGCTGCTTTTATATGAACAGCTGTTTGAAAAATCGCTGGAAAGCAAACTGCGCCAGTGGCTGAAGAAGCTGTAAAGGAGGAGCCGGATGAACAGTGAAACAGGATCGATCATGGCATTTTTGTACAGCCAGTGGTCTGTTCCCATTTATGAACGCGAGCTTCCTGATCACTTTCAGGTGCCGTCGTTATACGTCCCATCGCCATCTGTTTTCGAGGAAACAGATACGGTCTCCACATTTAAAAAAACCTACAGTCTCAATGTGAAGCTGTTTCATCATGACTCCGTTCAGGCGCTGGATGAAGCGGACAGGCTCGCTGATGCCATCAGAGAAGCGAGAAATATGGTTCCGCTGCTGAGTGAATCCGGCGAGAAAACGGGGGATATGGTTCGCATCTCCCGAATCGAGACAAGGGTAGGAGACAGGGGCGAGGCGGTCATGGTGATCAGGTGGAGCAGCCGATATTATTATCACAAAACAGAACAGCCTGCCTTACAGGATATCGACATGAACAGCGGGGTGAAATAAACGGTGTCAAAGGACAAACAACAGAAGAAGGCTGTACATACAAAGAGCCGGGAAGCTCTATTTGATACAGCGGATTTGATTAAGCACGCGAAGGAACTGTTCGGCGTTAAGCCGGATATTCTTCAGGGGGCTTTATTTGGCGTGGATCAACCACGTATGACGAAATCAGAAGCCAACCAATTGATTCAAACATTTCTAACCAAGGAGGTCATGTCATCATGAATGGCGGAACATTTACAACAGGCAAAGAAAAAGAACGTGCAGGCATTTATTTTAACTTTAAAACGACGGCACAGGAGCGGGTATCACTCAGTGAACGGGGAACAGTCGCACTTCCGGTTGCATCAAGCTGGGGCGAAGCGAAAACGTTCGTCTCCATTTCCAGCGTGGAAGACCTAAACAAAAAAGTGGGCCTCAGCATTGATGACCCGTCTTTATTGCTGCTGCGTGAAGCGAAGAAAAATGCGAAAACGGTATTGATGTACCGTCTAACCGAAGGCGTCCGAGCGTCTGCTGATATTGCTGAAGGCGTTAAAGCGACTGCGGTATATGGCGGAACAAAAGGAAATGACATTATCATCCGCATCAATCAAAATGTGCTGGATGCTGATTCTTTCGATGTGACAACATATATGGACGAATCAGAGGTTGATAAACAGACTGTCAAAAAGGCTGAAGAATTAACAGCTAACGGCTATGTCACTTTTACCGGAACAGGCGATCTTTCTTCAACGATTCCTCTCACTGGATCAGAAGGAGACACTGCAGCTGAGACGCTGAATGCATCCGCGGGCATCCGTTTATCCGGCGGTACGGATAAAGCCCCTGTCAACTCCGACTATACAGATTTCTTAGCCGCGGCTGAAACGGAGAGCTTTGATGTGATTGCGCTGCCTGTTGCAGAAGGTGACCAGTTGAAGGCGACGTTTGCTGCTTTCATTAAACGCCTGCGCGACGGCCAAGGACAAAAAGTGCAAGGCGTCACAGCCAATTATGCCGGTGATTATGAAGGCATCATCAACGTAACAGAGGGTGTGCTGCTTGAAGATGGCACGGAAGTTACACCGGACAAAGCAACAGCTTGGGTAGCTGGGGCGAGTGCAGGAGCAACCTTTAACCAATCACTCACATTTGTAGAGTACGAAGGCGCCGTTGATGTGTTACACCGCCTTGACCACGATACGATTGTTGAACGTCTGGGCAAAGGTGAATTTTTATTCACATTCGACGCCCGCGATAAATCCGTCAGTGTAGAAAAGGATATTAACTCACTCGTGACGTTCACAGCTGAGAAAAACAAGAAATTTGCGAAAAACAAAATCGTTCGTGTCCTGGATGCTGTGAATAATGATTTAACACGCGAGCTGAAAGCCTTAATTAAATCAAGAAAAGGCAGCGGAAGCGATATCCCGGCATCTGAAGACGGACTGCAGTATGTAAAAACGATGATCACGCAATACATGACAACGCTTCAGGATGCGGGCGGCATCACTGGCTTTGATTCCGATGAAGATATCACAATTTCAATGAATGAAGATCGTGACGGCTTCTTGATTGACCTGGCTGTTCAGCCTGTCGACGCAGCAGAAAAATTCTACTTTAATGTGGAGGTAAACTAATATGGCATTAAAAGCACAAAACACAATCTCAGGAAAAGAAGGCCGCTTATTTCTCGATGGTGAGGAAATGGCGCACATCAAAACATTTGAAGCAAACGTTGAGAAAAACAAGTCTGAAGTCAACATTATGGGCCGCCGCATGACAGGCCATAAAACAACAGGGGCAAATGGAACAGGGACCGCGACGTTCTACAAAGTCACATCAAAATTCGTGCTATTGATGATGGACTATGTCAAAAAAGGCAGCGACCCTTATTTCACACTCCAAGCCGTGCTGGATGATCAATCCTCCGGCCGGGGCACAGAGCGAGTCACGCTGTACGACGTCAACTTTGACTCTGCCAAAATCGCAAGCCTTGATGTCGATTCAGAAGCGTTAGAGGAAGAAGTTCCATTTACATTCGAAGACTTCGACGTCCCTGAAAAGCTATCTGAAACGTTTTAATAAAAGCTGAATCAGCCCAAACGCAGACCTTTCTCAGAAAGGTCTGTTTTTTTACAAGATGAAACCAAACAATAGACAAGGGAGTTTTTTACATGAGCGAGAAGAACGAAAACGTATATGATCTTTCCTTTTTTATGCCGGGAAAAACAATTGAAGCTGAGGAAATCAAAGTGCCGATCTCAAAGCGTTTTGTTGATAAAAAAGGGAACATCGTGCCATTTATTTTTAAAGCGATCACAACGGAGCGTATTGATGAATTGGAGAAAGAAACAACAACGTATAAAAATGTCAAAGGCAGAGGCCGTGTTAAAGATTTAGACAGCCAGCGTTTTTATGCCCGAATCGCAGTTGAATCAACCGTTTATCCGGACTTCCGTTCAAAAGAGCTTCGAGAAGCTTACAAAACGGCCGACCCGGTAGAAGTTGCAAAACGCGTCCTATCAGTTGGAGGCGAGTATGCGAACTGGTTAAACAAAGCGATTGAGATTAATGGGTTTGAAGATGAATTAGAGGATCTAGAAGAAGAAGTAAAAAACTAATCAAGGATGGGCATAAAGAAGCCGTGTATCTCTACTATGCGATGCACGAGCTTCACTATTCCCCATCAGATTTATTAGCGCTCTACGAAGCGCCCAGAAACTACAAAGCGCTGTTGTATGGACTGATCGGCTATAAGCTCGATCTCCTTGAAAAACAAGCAAAGAAAGGAGGGGCATCGTAATTGGCAAAGCTGACAGCAAGATTTGACATGGAAGACCGGGTAAGCAAAAAGCTAAGAAAGATACAGAATGGGTTTAGAGCGCTTGAAAAATATAGAAAAATGGTGCACCGAAAAAGCGCTATTGATATACGAAAAGAAAGCAAAACTGTATTAAGGACAATTGATCACATACAAAAATCATTAAAGAAAAAGCTTGGCGCCCAAATGATCTCCATTTCAGCTGAGGATAAAGCCAGCAGTGTCATTCAACAGGTTAATGTTCAATTGCAGGGATTGCCGTCCTCTGTATCTATTAAAATAGATGCTAGTGACCAAGCAACCGAAAAGTTTGAACGATTAAGAGAGCTCGTTGCAGGTTTTAAAGGCTTTACGATTATGCTGAGTGCAGAAGATCAAGTGTTGCCGGCTGTGCAAAAAATACAGCGCTATATGGAAACTGCACTTAAAAATGGTTACTCTGTTACGATACGCGTGATTGATCACGTCATGAAAACAGTCGGTCGTATTTCTGCTGGTATTGATGCCTTAACAGGAAAAGACAACAGACTGGAGCTCGCTATTAATGACAAGGTGTCAAATAAGCTGGATTCATTGCAGAAAAGAATTGACAGCATGGGAAGCTCAGGTCTCTCCGAAAAAGGAGCGCCTTCAGCAGGAGGAAATACAGGAGATATTGCGAGCATGTTTGATCCAGAAACGATTTTGACAGCACTGGACAAATTTGCTGCATCATTCATGGAAAAAGTGGATGAAATCGCCACAAAATTCAGCCCGGAAACAATCTTAACAGAACTGGATAAATTTACAACATCGTTCATGAATAAGGTGGATGAGGTCGCCACAAAATTCAGCCCGGAAACAATTCTGGCACAGCTGGATAAGTTCACAACATCGTTCATGAGTAAGGTGGATGCAATTGCGACAAAGTTCAGTCCAGAAACAATTCTGGCACAGCTTGACAAGTTCACAACATCATTTATGAGTAAGGTGGATGCAATTGCGACAAAGTTCAGTCCAAAAACAATTCTGGCACAGCTTGACAAGTTCACAACATCATTTATGAGCAAGGTAGATGCAATTGCAACAAAGTTCAGTCCAGAAACGATTCTGGCACAGCTGGATAAATTCACAACATCATTTATGAGTAAGGTGGATGCAATTGCGACAAAGTTCAGTCCAGAAACAATTCTGGCACAGCTTGACAAGTTCACAACATCATTTATGAGTAAAGTGGATGCAATTGCAACAAAGTTCAGTCCAGAAACGATTCTGGCACAGCTGGATAAATTCACAACATCGTTTATGAGTAAAGTGGATGCAATTGCAAGTAAATTCAGTCCTGAAGCTATTTTTAAGCAGCTTGACAAGTTTACAGATTCCTTTATGAAAAAAGTGGATGATATCGCAAGTAAATTCAGTCCTGAAGCTATTTTTAAGCAGCTTGACAAGTTTACAGATTCCTTTATGAAAAAAGTGAATGATATCGCAAGTAAATTCAGTCCTGAAGCTATTTTTAAGCAGCTTGACAAGTTTGCAGATTCCTTTATGAAAAAAGTGGATGATATCGTAAGCAAATTCAGTCCTGAAGCTATTTTTAAGCAGCTTGATAAGTTTACAGATTCCTTCATGAAAAAAGTAGATGATATCGTAAGCAAATTCAGCCCGGAAACCATTTTTAACGAGCTTGACAAGTTTACAGATTCCTTTATGAAAAAAGTGGACGATGTCGTAAGTAAATTCAGCCCGGAAACCATTTTTAACGAGCTTGATAAGTTTACAGATTCCTTTATGAAAAAAGTAGATGATGTCGTAAGTAAATTCAGTCCAGACGCCATTATCACTAAAGCAGAAGACTTTGTAACAAATATTGTTGACAAAATTTCAGAGAAATTTAATTTCCTGAACCCGGATAAAATCGCTAATAAAGCAGAAAAATTTGTTGATAACATTGTTTCAAAAATCGCCAAGAAATTCGAGAAATTCAGCCCTGACAAAATCATTGAAAAAGTGGGAGAGTTTTTTGAAAAGATTATAAAAGGCATTGCTGAAAAACTGGGGAATCTGGATTTTGGAGGACTGCTTGGCGGCAAATCCAGCGGAAGCAAAGGCAAACAAAAAGTTTCAAAAACCAATACAAAGAACTCAACGTCTAACAATTCAAACCGCACTAAAAAACCTTCTATGAACCAAAAATCTTCAGGTTCTAAATCGAAAAAGTCAGGCGGCAAATGGGGCGGGGCTTGCGGCTGCTGCTGTGCTGGAATCAGTACAGGCAAAAGCAAAAAAGTCAAAAATAGAAACGGTTCATCAACAAAAGGGGATAAAACAAATCCTGTGAATACACCTAAATCTGCTAAAGGAGCATCAGGCAAAGGTTTTTCAGGCCTTCTGAAAACATTGGGTGAATCAAAAGGCTTAAAAGGCGGACTGAAGGGCTTAAAAGGAGCCGCAAAAGGAATACCGGGATTAGGCGAAATGCTGTCCCTTACTGACTTAGCCGGTATCAATAAGGATAATGCTGGTGAAAAGGTAGGCTCAGCTGGCGGAGGTTTAGCCGGTGCAGCTGCCGGAGCGGCTATAGGAAGCGTTGTGCCAGGAGTCGGGACAGCTATTGGCGGTGTTGTAGGAGGCATTGCCGGTACTTTCGGCGGTGAAAGTTTAGGTAAGGCAATTGATGCCGGCGCTCTAGAAGATACATGGAACAGCATTACAGAGGGTGCGCAAAATGCCTGGTCAGCCATTCAGGATACTTGGGGAACTGTATCCACATGGTTTATGGATAATGTCTGGACGCCAGTGTCAACTGCAGTTGTGGGTGTAGCAACAAGCATATGGTCCAACATCGTGAATGCTTGGACAACGATCCAAACGATTTTCAGTACTGTATCAACATGGTTTATGGACAATGTCTGGACGCCGGTTTCATCAGCAGTTGTGGGTGTAGCAACAGCAATATGGTCTAAAATCGTAAATGCATGGACGACAATTAAAAATGTGTTCAGTACAGTTGCTTCATGGTTTATGAGTAATGTGTGGGGGCCAGTCAAATCTGCTGTAATAGGAGCGGCAACTACAATCTGGGATAAAATGACCGGTGCTTGGAATAAGATTAAGAGTGTTTTCAGTACGGTATCGGGATGGTTTATGGATACAGTTTGGAACCCGGTTAAAAATACAGTCTTAGATGTAGGCAAGGGAATTTCTGATGCTTTCAAAAAAGCGATAGACACCGTTAAGAACATTTGGAAAGGTCTGAGCGGCTGGTTTAAAAAGAATATTCAAGAACCTCTTACAAAGGTTGGAGAAGCGATTTCAGATGCTTTTTCTAAAGCGTTCGGCTGGGTGAAGAAAATCTGGGATAAAGCTGGCGGCGTAGCTAGTAAAGTGATTAATTTTGTAACCGGCGGCGGAGATCCGAATAAAGGTAAGGATCCGGATAAAAATGCCACAGGCGGCTACATCACCAAACCAACCATCTCTTGGATCGGTGAAGCCGGCAAGGAATTCGTTATCCCAGTTGATAACAACCGAGGCCGGGGGAAGATGCTTCTTTCACAAGCAGCGTCTAAGCTGGGTATGCAAGTTGTAGACGACATGGGCGCCGCTTCGTCTTCCGGTGGAAGTCCGGTATCTGCTTCAGGAGGAGCAGCTGCCAGTCCGTTATCAGGATCTGCTTCTCCAGCAATGGACACTGCAAATCTTACAGGCCAAGCGTCCACACTCGGACAGCAATTTTCAGAAGGCTTTGGTAAAGGCATCAGCAACCAACCTGTCAAAATGGAAGACTGGAAAAAGAAAAACATCAATACGCCATTTACACAAATGATTTCTGCTTCACCAAATTACGGTAAGCAAATGGTAAGCGGGTATGCCAAGGGCCAAAACGGTACAGCAACCGGCACAGACGGCTTTTTGCAATCAAAAGTTAAAACGCCGTACCAAGCCACTGTGAACAAAGCGTCTTCATGGGGCACAGGAACGGTCAAAGGCTTTGCACAAGGACAAAACTCAACCCAAACAGGGACAGCACAGTATGTGAGTACACATGTTGACAAACCGTTCCTGCGGTCAAAAGACACATCGAACAGCTGGGGCTCCGGTTTGATCGGAAATTTTGTGACAGGCATGAATGCTAAATCCAATGAAGTGAAGCAAGCTGCAAAGGATATGGCGAAGAGAGTGGAGCAGGCTTTCCGTGAGGAGCTAGATATCCATTCACCTTCCCGTGTCATGATGAGCTTGGGGCGTTTTGCTTCAATTGGTGTTGTCAAAGGCCTTGGCTCAGTAGATGTAAAGAAATATGCTGAAAAACAAGCCGGATCACTGGCGGCTGCCTATTCCGGAATGGGAGCCATGGGCGGGAACGTAAAACAATGGATTATGGCTGCTCTCATGGCCACCAAGACACCGATGAGCTGGCTTCCGGGACTATTGACGATTGCGCAGCATGAATCCGGAGGCAATCCGAATGCAATCAACCTGTGGGACAGCAACGCAAAAGCTGGGCATCCGTCACAAGGGCTGATGCAGACAATCCCAAGCACCTTTAATGACCATAAAGCACCGGGTATGGGTAACATTAAAAACCCGATTCATAACGCAGCTGCTGCGATCGGCTACATTAAAAGCAGATATGGATCAATCAACAATGTGCCGGGTATTAAAAGCTTGAATCATGGCGGACCGTATGTCAGGTACGCAAACGGCGGGCTGATTACGAAAGAACAAATTGCACGTGTCGGAGAAGGAAACAAGCGGGAATGGATCATTCCGGAGGAGCGAGGCATTCGCGGCCGCTACCTCCTTCAGAGAGCTGCGCAAGCTCTGGGAATGGAAGTGACAGATCCGTCTCAATCTCAGCAATCTGAGCTTTCTTCAGGACAGGTTTCAGCTGTTACATCCGGTACACGGCAATCGATACAAACAGCCGGAACGAAAGAAATAAAAATTGAGTTTAACGGCGATCAGCATTTCCATAATGGGCAAGATGCTGACGGCCTGGTAGCGAAAATCAAGCAGGCATTGCTTGATGAATTACAAAGAGACATTCACATCGGAACAAAGGGGGTCGTGGCTTTTGACTAAGTCTGTCTATGAATTTTGGATATCCCAGGGGAAGGAAAAGCTGCGATTCCCTGTTCTTCCTGAAGCGATTGACATTGCGAATAGTGTACAAAATGACTCAGTAAAGATAACAGGATTGGGTGAACTAACGTTTATTGACGAACCCGGAGCAAAAGAAATTTCATTTTCTTCTTTTTTTCCAAAAAAATATACGCCAATAGCTGAATATCAAAATCTCCCGTCTCCGGAAAATGCCATTGCGAAAATTGAAAAATGGATGAAGGCGAAAAAGTCTGTCCAATTTTTAATTACGGGTACAAAAATCAATATGACATGCAGTATTGAAAGCCTTAAATACAGTGAAGGAGACAATGAAATAGGAGATCGCGATTTTGATATTGTACTAAAAGAATACAAAACCGCTTCCCCGCGGAAAATCAAGCAGAAGAAAAAAACAAAGGCAAAACGTCCGTCGAAGGCTGCGCCGAAGACGTACACAGTGAAAAAGGGAGACACGCTATGGGACATAGCAGGCAGGTTTTACGGGAACAGCACCCAATGGCGCAAAATTTGGAACGCCAATAAAACAGCAATGATCAAACGAAGCAAACGGAACATCAGGCAGCCGGGCCACTGGATATTTCCCGGCCAAAAGTTAAAGATACCGCAATGAAACAGGTGATGTATGATGATAGAACTGTTCGTGATTAAAGACACAGAGTGGCTTGAGCTGGTTGCAGAAAGCGTATCGCTTGAAGGCCATCGTTATCAGGCGCCGCGCTCTATTGAGGCGACCATCGTCACCAAGCAGGGCGACCAGACGTATTACAGTGTCTCAGAAGGAGATACGGTCTTGTTTAAATGGAAGGGAAAAGAGCTTTTTCGGGGCATTGTTTTTGCAAGAACCCCGGACGAGCATACGCTTGCCTTCAGCGCATATGACATGCTTCAGTACCTGGTCAAAAACCAGGATATGTACGTGTTTTCCAATCAGCGGGCCGACCAGATCATCAGAAGGATTGCCAATGATTTTCAGATACCGACAGCCTCGATCGCGAACACAGGCCATACGATCAAAAGTCTTGTCATTAAAAATGATACAACATTGTATGACATCATATTAAAAGCGCTGAAACAGACGAAAAGCCAGACAGGGAGACATTACCAGCTGTATTCGGAAAAAGGAAAGCTCGGCCTGCGCGCGTGGCCAGATCCGTCAGAGGTATGGGTGCTTGAAACGGGCGTCAATATTACGGGCTACCAATACAGCACTTCTATAAACGACACTGCTACTCGGGTGGTGCTTCGCCGGCAGAAGGACAATAAGACATATAAAGCCTCTGCCAAGGACAGTTCAGGCTTAAATAAATACGGTGTGCTTCAATATACAGAAACGGTTACAGATGACATCAACCAGGCACAGCTTCAGCAGCGGGCAGATGTACGCCTAGCTGAAAAAAAGGGCGTGAAAAAAGAACTGAAAAATATTCAGGCAGTGGGCATCCCGGAAGTGCAGAGCGGCTTGCCCGTCTATATTTCTATTCCGGAGGCCGGCATCAAGAAAACCTATTGGGTAGATACGGACCGGCATGAATTTAAAGGAACGAAACATACGATGACGATCGATGTTGTCGAAAAGAATACGATGCCAGAAGGAGTATCCTGATGAGATTAAGTGAGGCTATAAAACATTTGGCTGTTGGCGCAGTTGATGCTGAGTCTCCGGTGGAACTGCTCCCGGCTGAAGTTGTTTCGGTTTCTCCTGTGGAAATCAAATTAAAAGAAAACAGCAAACTGATCATACCGGAAGACGCCATCATTATCCCAAAACGAATGCAGTCCGGAGGAGACGATGCACTCGAGCTGGGGGATCGCGTCATGACCGCGGCTCTGACTGGCGGTCAATCGTTTTTTATTTTAGACAAAGTATAGACAAACCGCTTCGATCGAAGGGGTTTTTATTTAGCTTGTAAAAAGGAGTGGGCATCATGGCCCTGACACCAGAAGTGGAGTTTGAGGATTTTGAAGATGAGAGTGAAGTCATTGAAACCTCGCAAACGTACAAAATAGATTTTGAAAACGGAAGAATTACGAATGAGCTGATTACCGGGCTTGAAGCGATCAGGCAGTTCGTGTATATCGCCTTACAGACAGAACGCTATGCGTATTCCATATACAGCCATAATGTCGGAAACGAGCTTCAGGACGTACTGACAGATCATGAGACGACTGATGCCTATAAAAAGATGGAGATCCCGAGACTGATAGAAGAGGCGCTGGTTTATGATGACCGGATATCGGCTGTAACAGATTTTGAGATTGAAAAACAAGGCGACGCGTTTCATGTGTCCTTTGTGGTGGAGACGGATGAAGGGACGCTTGAAGTTGAGGAGGTGATTGGCGAAGATGTTTGAAGATCAGACCTTTGAAAATATTATGGAGCGTATGCTGAACAGCATTTCCGCAGATATTGACACAAGAGAAGGCAGCGTCATTTATAATGCGTTAGCCCCGGCGGCGGCCGAGCTTGCGAAGTCTTATATATGGCTGGATACTGTGCTTGAGCTAGTCTTCTCTGATACCGCTCAAGGCGAATTTTTAGACAGGCGTGCAGCGGAAGCGGGAATTGAACGGACAGCCGCGACAAAGGCGGTCAGAGCGGGAGAGTTTACATCTGGAGTTACCATTCCTGTCGGCTCCCGCTTTTACGTGGATAATCTTTATTTTCAATATACGGCAGACGGGACGCTCATCTGTGAAACACCTGGTGAAGCGGGAAATGCTAATCTGACCGGACGCAATTTATTATCATTGGATACCATTCCCGGTTTAGAAACGGCCATTGTCAAAGAAATCCTGATTCCGGGACGCGAGGAAGAAGGAGATGACAGCTTGCGGGAACGGTATTTTACAAGGGTTCGGCGTGAGGCCGTCAGTGCCAATAAAATGCATTATAAGGAGTGGGCTGAAGAAGTGGACGGTGTGGGAAAGGCAAAGATCTTCCCGCTTTGGAACGGTGACGGCACGGTCAAAATTGTCGTCACGAATGCGAATCTTGAGCCTGCTTCTCCTATTTTAATTCAAAAAGTGAAAGATTATATTGATCCTGAACCAGGACAGGGGGAGGGACAGGCGCCAATCGGAGCCGTTGTCACAGTGGAAAGCGCGGTCTGGAAGGAAGTTGAGATTTCTGCTGAAGTGCTGCCTGAGATCAATCACTCAATTGATGAAGTGAAGTCGGAAATTGAGGAAGGCGTTTTAAATCTCTTTAAGAAAATGGCGTTTGAAGACAACGTCATCCGTCTTTCTCAAATTAACAATATCGTCTATAATTCACCGTCAGTCAGTGACTACTCCAATATTCAAATTAACGGCACGTCTGAAAATCTGGTGCTGAGCGACGTGGAAATTCCTAAGCTTAGGCAGGTGAAGATTATTGAGCAAACAAGATGACATGAGAGCTTATCTGCCGCCGTTTCTCACCAGTCTTAAAGAAATGGCTGAGCTGCTGAAAGCGGAAGCGCCTGAGTTTGATAAACAGAATAGCAGCATATTTGATCTGACGGATCAGCTATTCGTGCCGACGGCGACTTGGGGGCTCAGCCGCTGGGAAAAGATTTTAAATGTGCCCCGGGAATCAGGTGACACCGATGAGATCAGACGATTGCGGCTAATTTCCAAAATGTCAAACATCCCGCCAATCACATACAGGGCCATTGAGCAGGCGGTGAACCGTTTCTTAAAAAACCCGTCTGCACAGGTCCGTCTGCTTCCCGGTGAATACCGCTTTAACGTCGATATCAATGTTGATGACCTTCAGCACATGAATGAGCTGATCGAAGCGATAGAAAACATGAAGCCCGCTCATTTGGCGTATACGCTCAGAGGCGGATTGAACGAGACGCTGCAAATCAAAGATACAGTCATCCTGAATCACCGCAGATACCGAACAGCCAGTGAGCTCAAGGTCGGTTATTCTGTCACTCTTAACAACAATGAGGTGGTTTTAACTTGATTTCAACCATATACAGAGAACGCACAGCGGCTGATCTAAAAAGCAGAATCGATCACGTGCTGCTCAACGGCCAAAAAACAGAAATAGTAGAGCTCGCCATTGACGGTGCGACAGTCACCGTTCTGACAAAACGTGAGGAAGACATCAAGCATATTGAAACGGTACAAATTTTTGACGAGCTGGGCAACGTCATTACAGAGAGAAAGACTGACCTGGACGTCAGCGAAAACAGAACACTTGATTTCAGATTTACTTTTGAGGTGGTGTAAACATGGCATACGAAGAAAAAACAGACTGGCTTCCGGACGACCCGATCAACGAAGATGACGTCAACCGCTGGGAAAAAGGAATAAAAGACGCCCACACCGACCTGGCCGCTCACAAAAACGACATGAACAACCCCCACAACACAACAAAGGCGCAAATCGGGCTGGGGAACGTGGACAATGTGCAGCAGGCGGCTAAGAAGGATTTTGAGAAGCATGAGCAAGATCAGGTGCGGCATGTTACAGAGGAAGAGCGAGAGAAATGGAATGGGGGGCAATTATCAAAGATTACGAAAGATGATGGCCAACCTATGTTCAATATCGCGAGTGATTTCCATACGGAACTGATGAACTATCCTACATTGACTTATTTTTCTTATACTGGTTCGCCTCGAAATTCACCAGGCGGCTCAGGGAGAGGATTTTGGACTTGCTGTGACAATAAGTTATATGGTCATGTAATTGTGGTGACAAATGATAATAAAACTTTTCGTAAAACTCTCTTAAACGGTATCTGGTCAAATTGGGTTGAATTGGAGACGACAGAGGGCGCTCAAACAAAAGTGAACGCTCATGCAGACATTTCAGACATACATGTCACACAAGCAGAAAAAGACAAGTGGAATAACAGCCAGCTTTTTAAAATTACTGCAGACAACGGTCAAGGAAAACTATACTTAAGCGAAACAGATGATTTTCATAAAATTGTTCCACAGAACACTGGATTGGTTCATTTTGCTTCTGCACCAAATACACTAAACGGTCCCGGCACTTCAGTCAGGGGCTTATGGACAATTAATGCGACTGGAAATTACGGGCAAATTATCGCTTTTGACAATACAAATAAAACGTATCGAAAGACGATCTCAGGAGGAATCTGGTCAGATTGGGTTGAATTAGAGACAACAGCTGGAGCAGAGGCAAAGGTATCTAATCATGCTAAGGACTCAGCAATACACATTACATCTGTTGAGAGAAGTAAATGGAATGGAGCTCAGCTTACTAAAATAACAAGTGATATAGGAGGGGTGTCCATTGCAGCAAACGAAGGAGAGGACATTCTTCAAAAAATAATTGATCAAGGTAGAGGTATGGGCACATTTTATGCACATGGAAAAGCTGTAAACGCTCCATCCCCATTTTCAATAAGAGGAGTATTTCATTTGACTAGCCAATCAACTGAGGGGAAAGGTATGTTTGGTTGGGTCTTAGCTACCGATTACAGAAACAACGTTTTTACGAATTATTATGATGGAAGTACTGTTGCATGGCAAGGATGGAACAAGGTTGAAACTGAAACCAGCGCTCAGGCTAAAGCAGATAAAGTCTTATCTGATGCTAAAAACTATGTTGATACAAATTATACAAATCAAAAATTAACTGTTTTAACAGGATCTAATGTAATCCAAGATGCGAGAACAAGCGGAAATGATTATCCAGCTGGGATCACTTTCATGGACATAGGAGCTAACAACACTACAGGATACCCGCTTACCTATGGAATTGTAAAAAATGAAAAACACAGTAATTATAGATTTTCTCAATACTTTTATGGAACTGGAAATGAATCTAGCTCCTATTTTACTAACACAGGTTCTTGGATCCGCCATTGGTGGGCAGATTCAGGCTGGACGGCATGGCAGAAAATTTCTGGATTTGCTCACGCAAATATAGGAACCACAGGCATACAGTATTTGGATAAAGCAGCCCACACAAAAATTCAATTTAACCGCAAAAGAATAGATAGTCACAATGCTTTTGACATAAAAAATAGTAGATTCGTTGCTCCTAATGATGGAATGTTTTTGGTAGGAGTTGGACTGTATATGATAAATACACCGGCTTACATCAATTTTCATCTGAAACTCTATCTAAATGGATCACTGTATAAACCAATTGACCATAAGAGAGGGGACTTTGTTGATAAGCAAAATGAAATGTACCTTGGATTAAATGGTAATGTAACCGTTCCAATGAACAAAGGTGACTATATAGAGATCTATTGTTATTGCAATTATAGCGGTGATGATAGAAGAGGTGTATCCGATTATAACGAGGCATACAATTTTTTAGACATTCAAGAACTAGGAGGACTTAACTATCCTATAATATAAGGGAGGAAAAACGATGATCGCAGAAACAATCATGTATAAATATCCCAGTGCAGATCCAACAAAAGATTTTATCGTTCAAAATGACGGGAATGGATCTTATATAGCTGAGTGGAACCTGCGTGCCCCCATCCCAACCCAAAAAGAACTCGAATCCTGGTGGGAAGAGCTGCAAAAAAATCCGCCGTATGAGCCGCCTGATCAGGTAGAGCTTCTCGCTCAGGAGTTGTCGCAGGAAAAGCTGGCACGTAAGCAGCTTGAAGAGCTGAACAAAACGTTGGGAAGCGAGCTGGCAGGTATAAAGCTTTCACTACTTTCTTTGAAAGGAGATAACTCTGAATGAATTATTGGGTGCTTGCCCTCTATTATGAGTGGGCGACAACGGATATGGTGAAACAGGCCTTAGCATATGAAGACTGTTCAATTGAGGATCTCGCAGAGGGTGTGAACAAAAAGTTGATCACAGCTGACCAGTATAAAGAAATTATCGGTAAAGCCATGTAAAGGCTTTTTTATTTTGCCTGTTTTAGATCAAAGGAGGATGAAGATGGTGAAGTATCAATATGAGTTTCCTCTCGACAAGACTGGAAAAGCCGGAGCTGTAAAGCCCTATCGAGGAGGAAAAAATGATTTTGTGACACCTGTTTCGAATTTGTCGGGTGTAGCGGAGATTTTAACAAATGCTTCCTTAAAGGCGACTGAGGCATACAGTCAGCTCGGGCAGGACAGGCTTGGTGCAGTTCTGATTTCGAAAGTGAAAGGCTGGGCGTATGCAGATCGTGAAGGTACGCTCTTTATAGAAGAAAGTGACAATAACAATGTTTGGACAACGACAGTAGCAGTTGATGTCGCAGCAGGTGTCCTGACAGCGACGGACTGGGTATATCTTTCTAAACGCTATTACCGTTTCCGCTATGTGAACGGGAATCTTCAGCAATCTGAGTTTGTATTATACCAATCAGTCGGTGCGGGTGAGATGGATGTGCGTGTCAGTGGAAAAACGCCTTTGCATATTGACTTTGCGGAGAATCAAACACACGATGGACGGCTGAAAGTCGAGGCTCGCAAAACATTTGACTTTGTCTTTCATGAAAATGCAGAGTCCGCCGGTGAGGGGGCTGCTTTACCTGTGGACGGTACCGCGCATTTACTGGTTGAAGTCTATGGCACAGCAGAAATGAGCGAAGTCAAATTTTGGGGCAAATCGGTGTCAGGACAGAAACTGCCGATCAGAGGCGTGAAAACTGATGATGCTACCACTGCCTCCAATACATTAGGAAAAGCTGAGGCGTGGGCCTTTGATATTAAAGGGTTTAAGGAGATCATCATGGAGATCGTCAGTATCACCGGCGGTACTCTTTCGGTAAAAGGAACCGCTGTTTCATAACAGTTTTGGCTCTCGGAAGGGAGGTGATCTGCATGTGAAGGAGGAGTGAGTAATGCAGCAAGAGGCAGATGTGAATGTGTTTCAGCAGGATTTAGCAGACATGAAAGGCGAGCACAAAGCACTTGAGCAGAGGGTTTCCGCATTAGAACGCGTGTCTGACCGTCAAGACCAGCAAATCATGACGCTGAACGAAAAATTAAACAAAATTGAAGAAAACACAACGTGGATTAAACGCACCATCACAGGTGCCATCATTACAGCAGTGTCTACAGGCATCATTGGCGGAGCCATCGCCATTATGTACAGCCTGCTGCAGCATTAAAGGGGGATTTTCATGAAGACGTTTGACAAAGGCACGGTCATCAGGACGGTGCTTCTTTTAATTGCTTTAATCAACCAGACCATGTTGATGCTCGGCAAATCACCATTGGACATTCAGGAGGAGCAGGTCAATCAGCTCGCTGACGCTCTTTATTCAGCCGGTTCCATTGCCTTTACAATTGGAACGACACTTGCCGCTTGGTTCAAAAACAACTATGTAACAGAAAAAGGGAAAAAGCAGCGCGACTTGTTAAGAGACAATAATCTAACGAAATAAGGAGAGATGAAAATGGTTAACATTATCCAAGACTTTATTCCGGTCGGTGCAAATAACCGTCCAGGCTACGCAATGACGCCGCTTTACATTACGGTGCACAATACAGCGAATACTGCAGTAGGAGCGGATGCTGCCGCTCATGCCCGCTATTTGAAAAATCCTGATACGACGACAAGCTGGCATTTTACAGTTGATGATACAGAAATTTATCAGCATCTGCCTTTGAATGAAAACGGCTGGCATGCGGGAGACGGAAATGGCAGCGGCAACCGGGCCTCTATCGGAATTGAAATTTGCGAAAATGCTGATGGAGATTTTGCAAAAGCAACAGCAAATGCCCAATGGCTCATCAAAACATTAATGGCTGAACATAATATCAGTCTTGCCAATGTCGTCCCTCATAAGTATTGGTCAGGGAAGGAATGTCCGCGAAAATTGTTAGGTACGTGGGATTCGTTCAAAGCAGGAATTGGGGGAGGCGGCAGCCAAACTTACGTCGTGAAACAAGGTGACACACTCACATCGATAGCGAGAGCATTCGGTGTTACGGTTGCTCAGCTGCAAGAGTGGAATAATATCGAAGACCCGAATCTTATTAAGGTTGGTCAAGTATTAATTGTAAGTGCTCCATCGTCAGCTGAAGAACCAGAGCTCTATCCGCTCCCTGATGGTATCATTCAATTGACAACACCTTATACCTCAGGAGAACACGTCTTTCAGGTGCAACGAGCACTTGCGGCTCTGTATTTTTACCCTGATAAAGGCGCTGTTAACAACGGAATTGACGGCATTTACGGCCCGAAAACAGCTGACGCAGTCGCGCGTTTTCAGTCGGTTAACGGTCTGACTGCTGACGGTATTTACGGGCCTGCGACGAAAGCCAAGATCGCAGCGCAATTAAGCTGATTACAGACCATAAAAATCCCGGAGCTGTTCCGGGATTTATTTTTTCTTCTTCAACTTTTTTAAAATACCCGCACTGCGCTCCCTCACCCGAAGCGAGTACCCGGAAAGCCCAAACTTACCGTAATCAACAAACTTCACACGCCTCACCAATTTTTTCACTGTATCACCTGACATTATCCTCTGTTTGTATTTATTATATGTAACCCTTTAAGAAAAGGAATAAGGACAAGAGCTGTTTTCCCTTGTCCTTTTAGTGTGATCATGCTTTTTTTCGTTTATACTCGTCAATCAGCCGTTCATTTTCTTTGAAGATTCTTGCTGTGTGCGGACTGACTTGATAGCTTGCGACACTGGTGGTTGAACGTTTTTTCAGGATTTTAAACGGTTTGGCCGCTCTGGGCTCGCATCCGTTTTGAAACGCACGTTCCATTATCCTTCACCTTCCTCCTCAATTGGCAGCACCAAATCATATATGCTCGTTAATGACGTAAATAGCAAATAATCAAATTCCGTGACAATGCTGTCAGACGTCAGCTTGATGACATAGTTCTTTGTCTCGATGGTAAAAGGGATGAGAACCATTTTTCCGTATTGGTCGTAATAAACATCCTTTCGATCGAGCCGTGTTTGTACATCTGCCGGATCATCCATATGCTCGGTTAACCGGTCTTTATCAGCCTGTTTCGAATATTGGCAAAGAGAAGCCGTTAAGTTCATTTTATCAGCATAGGTTTTCAGCAGCTTATCAATGCCTTCAGCATAAGCATCTATACTTCCATAATAAACATGGATCGGTTCGTTTTTCAATAGGTATTGGTATGTTTTCAGCCGATTGAGATACATGTGGAGCATTTCGTTGTTTTCTTCAAGAATTTCTCTTGTGTCTGTTTCAAGCTCGCTGCCAGCCAGTTTTTTGACGTATGCACTTAAGAAAATGAAAGCATCAATCAAAGCAAAGCTGACTGCGACAATGAGATACCGTTCCCAGTGGGTAAATAGGGAGGTGGGCTCATATGTCCAGTATACCATAGCGCCCAAAACAAACAGCAAATACCATGTTTTCCGGATGGCGGACATTTTTTCTTTGACCTTCGCTTCGAAACGCCACGTGGCATACACGTATAACCCCAGTCCAGCCACAATGCACCAGACCATGATCTGAAAGAATAAAACCATACTCGAATCCCTCACATCTGAAATAGGTTCTGCTTATTGTATTCGAGAGATCCGGATGGTTTTCCTCTTCCATCAAAAAAACCGCTCCTTTGACAGAAGCGGTGTGACATTAAAAAATCATATTTAAAATAAAGTAGGCGATGGCACCAAGTGTCGCTGAAATCGGAAGCGTAATGACCCATGTAATGAGCATTCGCTTGGCCGTACCCCAGTTTACGCCTTTTACCCGGTGTGACGCACCGACGCCAAGAATTGATGAAGAAATGACGTGGGTTGTACTGACCGGCAAATGAATAAATGTAGCGCCGAAAATAATGGCTGCCCCGGTTAAGTCAGCGGAAACCCCGTTTACCGGGCGAATTTTCATAATCTTTCCGCCAACGGTTTTGATGATTTTCCAGCCGCCGATTGATGTTCCAAGACCCATGGCTGTCGCGCAGGCGAATTGCACCCAGGTAGGAATATCGTTAGAAGAAGTATGTAAATTCGCTGTGATGAGAGCCATTGTGATAATTCCCATTGCTTTTTGCGCATCGTTTGTTCCGTGCGTATACGATTGCAGGGCAGCTGTTACAATCTGCACTCTGCGGAACTGCTTGTTTGTTTTCGCCAAATTGCTGTCTTTGAAAATCAGCTTGACGATACTGTATAAAATAAAACCAAGGACAAAAGCGATAATCGGTGAAAAGATCAATGCTTCAATGATTTTAATAAAGCCTTTATAATTTAACGCAGTAAATCCGGCTGCCGCAACGGCTGCACCGGCAATAGCTCCGATGATGGCATGGGATGAGCTGCTTGGGATGCCGTAGTACCAAGTGATAAGGTTCCAGGCAATCGCAGCCACTAGCGCGGCCAGAATCACGACAGAGCCATTTTCCAGTGTATAAGGATCTACAATGTCTTTCGTAATGGTTTTGGCAACACCTGTAAATGTCATTGCTCCGATAAAATTCATCACAGCCGCCATGATAATGGCATGGCGCGGTTTCAGCGCTTTTGTTGATACCGAAGTCGCAATAGCGTTCGCCGTATCATGAAACCCATTGATGAAATCAAACGCCAGAGCACAAATGACTATTAGTATTGTTAATATGAATAGAATATCCATTTTTACCCCTCGTTACGCGTTTTTCATAATGATGGTTTCAAGATTATTGGCAACACTTTGGCAAGAGTCGGCAATTTCTTCAAGCGTTTCATAAATTTCACGATATTGAATAACTTTAATCGGATCTGTTTCATTTCCGAAAAGATTCTTTAATGATTTTCTGTGCAGGTTGTCACAGCTGTGCTCATACTCTTTAATTTTGATAGCGTGAGGCTGAATATCCTTTAATCGGTTTTCTGCCAGCAGTTCAATTGTAATTAAAATTTCTTTCGCACATTCTCTGATGTATCCGCTGAATTTATCGATATGCTCGTCAGATGAGGTAATTGAGAAAATCTCCATCATGGCAGAGAAATGTTCGATTCCGTCAAGCACATCATCCAGGCTGTTTGTCAGCTGAAGGATATCTTCGCGTTCAATAGGAGTGATGAACGCTTTGTTAAGCTCTTTAATCATGACATGAACATGATTGTCACCTTTTGTTTCATATTCCTTTAACGTATCTGCGAATTCTTTAAGCGTCGTTTGGTTTGTGACCTTAAAGTTCACAAAATATTCGGCAGTTTCGTCTATGTTCTTTGCAATTTCTGTTAAAAGGAGTGAGAACTTATCTTTTTTTCTTCTTATCATTAAAAACCCTCCATAGTTTGAATGAGACAATGCACACATCAAATTATTATATAGCCTTTTGTCGAAAAAAAACAGGTAAAGTCGAAAAAAACACGGCTTGACTTTTTCTGCAAATCATGTCCCCTTATTTTGACCTACTTCGATTCAAAAAAACGACCCAAGTTTGCAAAATCTTTCTGCTTAACGTAAAAAGTATATCAAAAGTTGTGTTTTTCCTGTCAACTTTTATCTTCTGTTTCACCAAAAAACGGTTCCCTAAACAAGGGAACCGTTTTATCAGCTTGCTTTTCGTTTTTTCATCCAGTAATAAACAGGCAGTCCGGCAAGGCCGATGAGGATGGATAATCCGCAGCTCATTGTATCTGTAATGAGTGTGCTGCCTAACACAAAGAAGGAGCCTGCGATGGCCAAAATCGGCATGAATGGATAAAGCGGAACACTGTAGGCGCGCTTTTCTCCCTTTGTTCGCTTACGGAGAATAAACACCGCAAAAAAGGCCATCACATAAAAAATATAGATCATGAAAATCGAGATTTCAGAGAGCTTATCAGGGTTGCTGATCAGCATCATAATCAAAGCCACAGCAATCTGGAAGGAAATCGCGATCCATGGTGTGCGGAATGTCGGGTGTACATGTGAAAGCTTATCAGCAAATGGAAGCTGTTTGCGTTCCGCCATTGCAAATGAAACACGCGGGAAAGAAAGTACTTTTCCATTTAAACACCCAAAGATGCTGACGATAATTCCGACACTGATCAGCTTTCCGCCAATTGAACCGAACAGCATGGTGGCAGCAGTGCTTGTCGCATTTTCACCAAGTGTGACAATTTCGTTCGCAGACAGGATGTGAAGCAATGCAAAGTTAATAAAAATATAGATGGCTGTTACGATTAATAATCCGCCCGTCATTGCGCGTGGCAGCAGCTTTTCGGGATTTTTCATTTCTCCGCCGAGAGCGGCCAGAAGAATCCATCCGTCGTACGCAAATAGTGTAGCCAAAATGGCCGCTCCGAAGTTCATATCGGAAATACTTTCGTTTACTGCTGTGAAGATGTGCTGATCACCTTTCCAAAGGCCAAAGATGATGATGCATGCAATCGGAATCAGTTTACCGATCGTTGTCAGCGTTTGGACAAAGCCGCCGTATTTTGTACCGATTATATTAATGACGCATAAAAAGAGAACTGCTATAATTCCGATTACTTTTGACAATCCAGATCCCCAGCCGAAAAGATTCGCCATTAAAGAGCCAAAATATAAACCCAGCGCGCCAATAATCGCCGGACCGTAAATGATAATCTGCACCCAGCCGCACAAAAATCCCCAAAATTCGCCATACACTTCTTCAAGGTACGTATAAAGCCCGCCGGTTTTTGGAATCTGCGTTCCGATTTCTGCGATTGTCAAACCGCCCGCCAACGTTAAAATCCCGCCTAACAGCCATGCGAAAAGCGCGGTTTTTGAATCACCTGAATAAGCAAGCACAGCGCCGGGCTTCATAAAAACACCAGAACCGATAATGGTTCCGATGACAAGAGTAAGGGCAAACAAGAGGCCTATCTCTTTTTTCAAACCGTTGTCTTCAGTATGCATGTCCTTAACCTCCTATGATGTTGAAGCTTCATGATGAAGAATCTATTTTTTCATATTGTAAACCCTATTTTAGAAAAACGAAATAAAATAAATTTTCTGATTTTCGATATTTGCTTTTTGTACAGCTAAAAAACTGTGGGAACGTCTCTTTTAATAATCTATAAACGAATGAATCACATTATTTCTTTTTATAAAGTTCGTGTTTTATGCAGAAGAATTTTAGGCGGATCGAAGGAGAGGGAGAATTCAGAATATGAACGAACCTTCGGTGAAGCTGATATGTTGACTTTCCCTTGCGAATAAAATACCTTGTTATTAGAACAATAAATAGATAACTATGATATAATATCTCGAAATCGAGATAAAATGACCTGGAGGGACAGCAAATGAAAGTCAACGGCATTCACCATGTATCGGCATTAACGGCCGACGCACAAAAAAACTTGGATTTCTATAAGAAAGTATTAGGATTAAAGCTCGTCAAAAAATCCGTCAACCAGGATGAACCGACAATGTACCATCTGTTCTACGGAGATGAAGTGGCAAATCCGGGAACTGAGCTGACGTTTTTCGAGATTCCCCGCATTGCCCCATTTCATGCGGGAACAAACAGTATTTCTTCTATTGGATTGCGCGTCCCAAGTACAGAAGCCCTGTATTACTGGAAAGAACGTTTTGAAGAGCACGAAGTGGCGCACAGCGGCATCTCAAAAAGAGCCGGACGTGACATATTGGCATTCCAAGATCATGAAGGGCAGCGACTTGTGCTGACTGCTGATGAGAAAGGAAAAGGATATGGCCTGCCTGTTAAACAGAGCGGCCTTCCGGAAGAATTTTCGTTTCGCGGGTTAGGGCCGGTTGAACTGACTGTGCCATATGCTGAACCAACCTTACACGTACTGACGAATATTCTTGGATTTACAGAAATCAGCCGTGAACCAGTTGAAGGACAAGGAACCGCTGTTATTTTGGAATCAGGAGAAGGCGGTGCGGCAACGGAAATCCATTTAATAGAAAGAAACGATCTTCCGCGCGAGCGCCAAGGCAAAGGAAGTGTTCACCACGTCGCATTTCGGGTAAGAGATGAAGAAGAACTTGCCGGGTGGCATCAGATCATCAGCCGGGAAGGCTTTAGCAATTCTGGCATTGTTGAGCGCTACTATTTCAAGGCGCTGTATTTCAGAGAACCGAACGGCATTTTGTTCGAGTTATCAACAGACGGACCGGGCTTTATGGTAGATGAAAATCTTGATGAGCTTGGCCAAACGATTGCTCTTCCGCCGTATCTTGAGCATCGAAGAGCTGAAATTGAAGCGAAATTGAAACCAATCAAATAAATTGTGATTCATTTGCCTTCCGGCGCCGCCGGAGGGCTTTTTTATTTTGGTAAAACAGCATCGCCGCCCATTGGGAAGGAAATAGCAGATTACGGTTGGGAGAAATGGCTTGAAACCAGCTGTATATAGGATGATTGGCGTGAAATGGCCTCGGCAAAAATATTGTCTTTGTTTATTAATAGTTTATTCATATTTGCTTGCTACACTATTTCGAAGTTAGACAAAAAGGAGTGAAAAATAAGTGGAAAAGAAAAAACGCGAGCTGGATATCGTCCTCATCCTCATTTTGCTCGTATCTGCATTCTTAAATATCTATAACATTTGGAAGGACGACACGGTGAATCCATATTACACCGCGGCAGTTACAAGTATGATGCAAAGCTTTCATAATTTCTTTTATGCTTCGTTCGATGCTGCCGGCTTTATAACAGTGGATAAACCGCCTGTTACATACCAAATCCAAACAATCAGCGCACTAATATTCGGTATGCACGGGTGGAGCGTCATCCTGCCTCAGGCATTGGCAGGCGTAGGTTCAGTCTTTCTTATGTACTTGCTGATAAAGCCGACATTCGGAAAAACGGCGGCGCGCATTGCCTCATTTGTTATGGCGTGTACACCGATTGCTGTAGCTGTAGCGCGTACAAACAATGTTGATGCATTACTGGTATTTTTCTTATTGATGGCTACATGGCTTCTCTTTAAAGCGATCAGAAAAGGAAAGCTGATCTGGCTGTTAGCGGCGTTTTTCGTTGTTGGAGTAGGTTTCAATACAAAAATGCTGCAGGCCTACATGATTTTACCGGCCTTCCTATTGTTCTATTTGATTGCGGCAAACGCCACGATGAAGAAAAAAATCATTTCGCTGGTAAGTGCGTTAGCCGTGTTAGCAGCCGTTTCATTATCGTGGCCGCTCATTGTCGACAATATCCCTGCAAGCAAGCGGCCTTATATCGGAAGCAGCCAAACCAACTCTGTGTTGGAATTAGCTTTTGGCTATAACGGAATCCAGCGGCTGACAGGCCAAAATTCCGGCAACGGCCAGGGTGCGCCAAACAAAGACGCTTCAAAAGAAATGTCTTCTTCTGGTAACACTCAAGCACCGCCTAATCAGTCATCAAGTGATGATAAATCCTCAAATGGCAATATGACGGCACCTCCATCCAATGGCCAAATGCCAAGCGGCGGAGATGGCGGCCAAGGGGGACCTGGCGGAGACGGAGGGAAAGGCGGTACAGGAACCGGCTCAAAAATGCAATCAGGTTCAGGAATGTTTGGAACGGGAACACCTGGTCCACTCAGGCTTTTCCAACAAGAGTTATCTGATCAAATCAGCTGGCTTCTGCCATTTGTGATATTTGGAATCGCAGGCTTACTGATCGCTGGCGCGAGAGAAAGAAGATTATCTGCAGAGCAGAAGGAAACGGTGTTCTGGGTTGCGTGGCTTGTACCGATTGCCGGATTCTTCAGTGTCGCAGAATTTTTCCATCATTATTATCTCATCATGCTGGCACCGCCGATTGCGGCATTTGTCGGTGCAGGGTGGGTTGCCCTTGTTCATCTGTATCGCAATCAGACAGGCTGGAAATCATGGCTTCTGCCGGGAGCAATTATTGCGACAACTGGATTTGAATTGTTTATTCTCAGAAACTACAACGATCAAATCGGTGCAGGCTGGAGCATCGGTGTAGGTGTTATCGGCGTGTTGTCAGCTGCTTTGCTGCTGTTCAAACAGCGCCAAAAACCGATCAGTTATTATATTTCGCTTGCAGCTCTTCTCGCATTGCTGGTGATGCCGATGTATTGGGCAAGCACACCGCTATTGTACGGTGGCAACAGTTCACAGCCTGAGACAGGCCCTCAGCTCGCAACAATGAGCGGAAAAGGCATGGGAATGTCTGATGCGGCTGTAAATGAAAAACTGATCAAATATTTAGAGGAGAATAACTCCGGAGCTGAATACCTATTCGCCACAACCGATTCGAACACAGCGGCGCCATATATGATTAAAACGAAAAAAGCTGTCATGGCTATTGGCGGATTCAGCGGTTCTGACCCGGCTATCACGCTGACTCAATTCAAAAAGCTTGTAAAAGAAGGAAAAGTGAAATACTTCTTGGCATCTGGAAGAGGAAGAGGCGGAAACAATGACATTGTTGAATGGGTTGAGAAAAATGGAAAAGAAGTATCATCAGATCAATGGCAATCAAGTTCTGATCAACAAACAGAAGATACTGATTCAGCTGATACATCAAGCAACAGCAAGGCTTCAGGCGAAAACGGCAAAATGGGCGGCGGACCTGGCGGAATGAATCAGTCAGCAACATTATACGAACTGCATGCTGATGAATAGGAGGAAAAAACATGAGCAGACATATTCAATATTCAATTGTTGTACCTGTGTATAACGAAGAGCTTGTCATTCATGAAACCTACCAGCGCTTAAAAGAGGTCATGGATCAAACGAAGGAAAACTACGAGCTGCTTTTCGTCAATGATGGCAGCAAAGATCGCAGTATTGAGATTTTAAGAGAGTACAGCCTGATCGATCCGAGAGTGAAGATTATAGACTTTTCAAGGAATTTTGGGCACCAGATCGCCATTACAGCGGGTATGGATTATGCACAGGGGAATGCCATCGCCGTCATTGACGCCGATTTGCAGGACCCTCCTGAACTGATTTTAGACATGATTGAAAAGTGGAAGGAAGGCTATGAGGTTGTATACGCCGTGCGGACAAAACGAAAAGGGGAAACCTTTTTCAAAAAACAGACTGCAGCTATGTTTTACCGGCTTCTCAGCAGTATGACAGATATTGAAATTCCGCTTGATACGGGGGATTTTCGCCTGATGGACAGAAAAGTCTGTGATGAAATGAAGAGATTAAAAGAAAAAAATCCATTTGTAAGAGGGCTTGTCAGCTGGTTGGGCTTTAAACAGACAGCGGTCGAGTATGTACGTGATGAAAGGCTCGCCGGAGAAACAAAGTACCCGCTCAAGAAAATGCTGAAGCTGTCAATGGACGGCATCACGACATTTTCACATAAACCGCTGAAGCTGGCAAGCTATGTCGGGGTCTTAATGTCAGGCGCAGGATTTCTGTATATGTTTATCGTACTGTATTTGAAGCTGTTCACCGACAGCACGATTACCGGCTGGTCATCTCTTATCGTCATCCAGCTCCTGTTCAGCGGCATTGTGCTTCTGATACTGGGCATGATTGGTGAATACATCGGCAGAATCTATGATGAAGCCAAAGACAGGCCGCTTTACATCGTACAGAAATCGTACGGAATTGAAAATAAAAGACTCTATAGAGACCAGCACATGTCATAACCTCAAAACCTCTGTCTTAACGGACAGGGGTTTTTACGTTCTGTCGATCAAAGTGAAAAATGCGAATAGATATATGGAATAAAAGAAGGCAGTAGAGATTGCGGGCTTGCACTGCGGTTCACTCACGCTGAAAGAAAAACGGCAAAGCCTAACAGTTTTCGTCTTAGGCTTTGCCGCATGTCAGCTATTATATTGGGGGGCTTTTAAGAAACGCAGGATCACTGCCGTACCAGTGACGTTTAATAGAATACTGGCACCCAGTACAACTCCCCATGCCAACGTCGATTCAGAGAGAAGAAAGCTCAGCAAAAGAAAAGCTAATCCTGCGCATATCATACTCAATCCCGCGGTTTTCATGTTCATTCCTCCTAGCAAACGATGTTTCTAGCATCTTGATGCGAATGATGTCAATCTGTATGATATACGGATATCTCGCCAGAAAGTTTCATAGAGCAGTTAGGTCTTTTGTCTCTTAAAAAGCCTCAGGCCGAATTTTGCAGCCTGAGGCTTTATCTCTTACGAAGTTTTCTCTTCTTTTTGATCGAGTTTAATTTTTTTCGTCATTTCTTTGCCGTTTCTGAGAATTTTCACTTCAACGGTATCACCGACCTTTGTGTCTTTATATAAGATATTGCGCAATTCACTGCCTGTATCGGTTTCTTTACCTTTTAGGCCGATGATAATATCCTCCGCTTTTAATCCAGCCTTTTCAGCAGGAGAGCCTGAAGCGACCTCACGGATGTAAACACCTTTATTCAGCTGGCTGCCGAACAGGCCGAGTGTGCCTTCTTGGTAGTTTTGCGGTACTTGTTCTAGATCAAGCATGCTGACACCGATATATGGACGTTCAATTTGCCCTTTCGACAGCAATTCTTCAGCAATCGGTTTTACGTCATTGCTTGGAATGGCAAATCCGATACCCTCAACATCATCCTCACTGATTTTCATACTGTTAATGCCGACAATTTTGCCGTCTGTATTTAACAAAGGACCGCCGCTGTTACCTGGGTTAATTGCTGCGTCTGTCTGAATGACGTTAATGCTCGTTTCGCCGGCTGAAGTAGACATTGACACCGTTCTGTCCACGCCGCTTACAATCCCTTGTGTTACGGTGCGGGACAGGTCTTTTCCGAGCGGATCCCCAATCGCAATAACGGTCTCGCCTGTTCTGAGATCAGATGAATTACCGAAGTTTGCCACTTTTGTGACATGATCATCACTGATTTGGAGGACAGCTAAATCAGTTAACGAGTCACTGCCTACCAGCTTTGCTGTCACTTCAGTGCCGTCATATAAAGAAACCTTCAGTGAAGATGCTCCTTCTACGACGTGGTTATTTGTAATGATATAAGCCTTGCCATTCTCTTTTTTGAAAATGACACCAGACCCTGAACCGCTTTCCGTATCTTCGCTGGAATCAGAAGAACTAGAGCCGAACAAAGAGCTGTTTGATTGTGCCTGAAGATTTGTAATACCGACTATTGCTGGTGAAAGGTCTTCTACCATATCTGAGATTTTAGAAGAGTCCTCGCTCTTAAATGCAGATGAGCTGCTTGAGCTTGATGAGCTTTTTTTAGTTTCAGAGGACGTGCTTTTAGCAGTAACAGATTGCGTTTGCTGCTGGCTGGATGATTGTTTTGCAGTGTCCTGAGAATCATGGTCGCCAAGCGGTGTAAACGTGTAAATGCCAAGGGCGAGACTGCCGCCGATCACTCCGCCAAGCAACGGCCTGAACCATCCGAACCCTCGTTTTTTCTTCTCCTGATCATGAATGACATTGCGGGCTGAGTAGGAGGTGCTCTGATCGTTCTCTTTTGTTAAAAAGACCTCATTCTCATTACCTTCCGTTCTGTTTTCATCACGATAGTTATCCATCATGTTCACTCCGTTTCTCTATTTTCACATTTCTCTTTATTTATGATAGGTTTATGACTTGAGTTTATCATAAACAAAAACTGTGGGATAAAAATGAAAAGATTATGGGAAATTGTGAAAAAGTGCGGAAAAAGGTACACTTCATATTGTATACGAAAGGGCTGAGTCGATGGAACAGATTGGATTGATTGGATTGATTGGATATGGCAGCATGGCGGATATGATCGCCAGACAGCTGTTGAAGCATAGACAAATAAAAGAGAATGAGCTATTTATTGAAACAAGAACGAAGGGGGAGCGGCTGCAGGCACTCATGTCAGATTATCCAAACGTATCGGCTGATTCGCTGGAGAATTGGGCAAATACATGCCAATTGATTTTGATATGCGTCCCGCCGCTCCATGTCATCGAAACAATGCGCCGTCTGCACCCGTATGTGAACAGAAATACTCACATCGTATCCATAGCTGCCGGTGTGCCGCTGCGTCTTTTGGAGGCAGAAACAGAAGCGGGTATCTCACGTGTTATTCCTGCCATTACGTCCGAAGCAGAAGCCGGCATTTCACTTGTCGTTCACAGTGAAGCACTGGCTGCGGAGAAGAAAGAGCATCTGAATGAATTGTTATCGGTTTTCAGCCGTGTACGAGAAATCAAAGAATCGAATGTTGATGCGGCCAGCAATTTAACGAGCTCGGCACCGGGATTCATAGCTGCAATCTTTGAAGAACTGGCACTGTCTGCCGTCAGAAACAGCAGCCTGTCCAAAGAAGAAGCCTTTGATTTTCTGATTCATTCACTATACGGAACTGGCA
This sequence comes from Bacillus sp. FMQ74, assembly GCF_001875785.1. Taxonomy (NCBI): domain Bacteria; kingdom Bacillati; phylum Bacillota; class Bacilli; order Caryophanales; family Bacillaceae; genus Bacillus; species Bacillus sp. FMQ74. Next base: position 396,126 of record NZ_MOEO01000001.1, read on the forward strand.
AGCTGCTGATCGAAAAAAATATGTCTTTCGAGGAGACGCTGGAACGTGTTGCAACGAAAGGCGGAATAACGGGAGAGGGAGCTGAGGTGATACGCGCCTCTGTGCCGGACGTTTTTGATCGAGTGTTTGAAAGAACGCTGAAAAAATATGAACTGCTTACAGAACAGACAGAGAAACAGACATGAATCCTTGCAAGAGGATTCTTTTTTTATCACTGAATGGTCGTGATTTTCCCCAGTTATATTGCATTTTTCCTCTTTTTTTAATATAATTTGTTGGAATATTCATAATTTAGTAAAAAAGGAGGAGCGTTATGAAATTGTACCTATCAGTAGATATGGAAGGTATTTCGGGTCTTCCGGACGATACCTTTGTGGATTCCGGCAAGCGTAATTATGAACGCGGGCGGCTCATTATGACTGAAGAAGCAAACTACTGTATTGCCGAAGCGTTTAACAGCGGGTGTACCGAGGTGCTGGTCAATGACAGTCATTCGAAGATGAATAATCTGATGGTTGAAAAGCTTCACCCTGAAGCAGATTTGATTTCCGGTGACGTCAAACCATTTTCAATGGTTGAGGGATTGGATGATACGTTTACAGGCGCTTTGTTCCTCGGTTATCATGCGAGAGCCTCGACTCCCGGTGTCATGTCACACAGCATGATTTTCGGGGTCCGTCATTTTTACATAAACGATCGGCCTGTCGGTGAGCTTGGGTTAAATGCATACGTTGCCGGTTATTATGATGTCCCTGTATTAATGGTAGCCGGGGATGACCGGGCGGCGAAGGAAGCTGAAGAGCTTATCCCGAACGTGACGACAGCCGCAGTCAAACAAACCATTTCAAGATCCGCAGTGAAGTGCTTGTCCCCTGCGAAAGCCGGACGGCTGTTGACAGAAAAAACCGCATTTGCCCTGCAAAACAAGGACAAAGTCAAACCGCTTACACCGCCTGACAGGCCGGTTCTGAGCATTGAATTCGCCAATTACGGCCAGGCAGAATGGGCGAATCTGATGCCGGGAACGGAAATCAAGACGGGAACCACAACCGTTCAATTTCAGGCGAAGGACATGCTTGAAGCCTATCAGGCGATGCTTGTCATGACTGAGCTTGCGATGCGGACATCATTCTGCTAAAGGGGTGTTTTAGGCTTTGGCGCGATACATGATAAAGCGTTTTTGGGCAATGGCAGCTACGATTTTGGTGATTACCACCCTGACTTTTGTTCTCATGAAGGTCATTCCCGGATCTCCTTTTAACGAGGAGAGAGGCACAAATGAAGCCGTTCAAAAAAATCTCGAAGCCTACTATCACTTAGACGATCCTCTCATTTTCCAATACATCATCTACCTAAAATCCATTATTACGTTCGATTTTGGACCTTCAATAAAAAAACCATCCGACAGCGTAAATGACATGCTGGAACGTGGATTTCCCGTTTCCTTTGAGCTTGGAATGACGGCGATTGTCATTGCTGTGATTTCTGGGCTGGTGCTGGGCGTAATCGCTGCGCTCCGCCGTAATGGCTTTTTGGACTACGCTGCGATGAGTCTTGCGGTACTTGGCATCTCCATCCCGAATTTTATTCTGGCAACATTGCTTATCCAGCAATTTGCAGTCAATCTCAAACTATTTCCCGCTGCCACATGGACGAGCCCGATCCATATGGTGCTTCCGACCGCAGCGCTTGCTGTAGGGCCAATGGCGATTATTGCCAGGCTGACACGGTCAAGCATGGTCGAAGTCCTGACGCAGGATTACATCCGCACAGCAAAAGCAAAAGGGCTTTCTCCGCTCAAAATTATCGTAAAACACGCACTCAGAAATGCTCTCATGCCCGTCATTACCGTTCTGGGCACACTCGTTGCCAGCATCTTAACAGGAAGCTTTGTCATTGAAAAAATCTTTGCCATTCCGGGAATGGGAAAATATTTTGTGGAAAGCATTAATCAGCGGGACTATCCCGTGATTATGGGAACGACCGTTTTTTACAGCGTTATTCTGATCATCATGCTGTTTTTGGTCGATTTGGCCTACGGTCTCTTAGACCCGCGCATTAAACTGCATAAGAAAGGGTGAAGCGTGTGAATCTCCCTGTACAAACGGATGAGCGCCAGCCAGAGCAGCACATTCAGGTGCCAGATGAATGGTTTGTCTCGAATCAGGAAAAAAATCGAGAAGCCGAATCGGTCAAACGGCCGAGTTTGTCATATACGCAGGATGCCTGGAGGAGGCTGAAGAAAAATAAATTAGCGATGGCTGGACTCTTTATTCTTTTATTTCTTTTTGTCATGGCAGTTATCGGGCCCTTTATATCGCCTCATAGTGTCGTACGCCAATCGCTGACCGAACAAAACCTTCCGCCCTCAGCCGATCATTGGTTCGGCACCGATGAACTCGGCCGGGATGTGTTTACCCGAACATGGTATGGAGCGAGAATTTCGTTATTTGTCGGCGTGATGGCAGCGCTGATTGATTTTGTGATCGGTGTCATTTACGGAGGCGTTGCCGGCTATAAAGGCGGCAGGATTGACAGCATTATGATGCGGATTATCGAAGTGCTGTACGGGCTGCCGTACCTGCTTGTTGTCATTTTGCTAATGGTGCTCATGGGGCCGGGACTGGGCACTATTATAGTGGCGCTGACTGTGACCGGATGGGTCGGCATGGCGAGAATTGTAAGAGGTCAGGTGCTTCAGATTAAAAATTATGAATATGTGCTCGCCTCGAAAACCTTTGGCGCGAAAACATTTCGCATCATACGGAAGAATTTGCTGCCGAATACAATGGGAGCGATCATCGTACAAATGACATTAACCGTACCTGCCGCTATATTCGCAGAATCGTTTTTAAGCTTTCTCGGCCTCGGCATACAGGCCCCGTTTGCAAGCTGGGGTGTGATGGCGAATGACGGCCTGCCTACAATTTTGTCTGGCCATTGGTGGCGCCTGTTTTTTCCGGCCTTCTTCATATCCCTGACGATGTATGCGTTTAATGTGCTGGGGGACGGATTGCAGGATGCGCTCGACCCTAAGCTGAGGAGGTAGCTGTATGGAAAAAGTTCTGTCAGTCAAAAATCTGCACGTGTCTTTTACGACTTACGGCGGGACGGTTCAGGCGGTTCGAGGGGTGAGCTTTGATTTGTACAAAGGAGAAACCTTTGCGATCGTCGGCGAATCCGGCTGCGGCAAAAGCGTTACCTCCCAAAGCATCATGGGCCTGCTTCCGCCTTATTCGGCGAAGGTGACAGACGGCAGCATTCTATTTAAAAACAAAGACCTTTGCCATCTCTCTGACAAAGAAATGAGAAGCATAAGGGGAGCCGACATTTCTATGATTTTTCAAGACCCGATGACGGCGTTAAACCCGACGCTGACTGTCGGCGACCAGCTGGGGGAAGCGCTATTACGCCACAAAAAAATGGGCAAAAAATCGGCGCGAAAAGAGGTGCTTTCCATGCTGTCATTGGTCGGTATTCCAGATCCCGAAGAGCGCCTAAAGCAATATCCCCATCAATTCAGCGGCGGCATGAGACAGCGGATTGTCATTGCGATGGCGCTGATTTGCGAGCCTGACATCTTAATTGCGGATGAACCGACCACCGCCCTGGATGTAACCATTCAGGCCCAGATTTTAGAGCTGTTTAAAGAGATTCAGAGAAAAACGAATGTGTCTGTCATTCTGATTACGCACGATTTAGGGGTCGTTGCCCAGGTAGCTGACAGAGTCGCAGTCATGTATGCCGGGAAAATGGCGGAAATCGGCACAAGAAAAGATATTTTTTATCAGCCGCAGCATCCATATACAAAAGGCCTGCTGGGCTCTGTCCCGCGGCTGGATTTAGATGGAGCTGAGCTGATCCCGATTGACGGAACGCCGCCGGATTTATTTTCGCCTCCGCCGGGCTGCCCGTTTGCCGCCCGCTGTCCGAACAGGATGGTTGTGTGTGACAGGGTATACCCGGGCCAGACGATCAGATCTGACTCGCATACTGTCAACTGCTGGCTGCAGGATCAACGAGCAGAGCATGCGGTGCTGTCAGGAGATGCGAAGGGTTGAACATGAAAAGGGGGAAGAGGATGAAACGAGTGAAAAAGCTATGGGGTATGAGCCTTGCATTAGGACTTTCGTTTGCGCTGATGGGATGCACAGCAAATGAACAGGCCGGAAAAGAAGGCAGTCATGATAAGGCAAAAACCAGCGGAGAAAAGGTTCTTTATTTAAATAACGAGAATGAACCGACTTCTTTTGATCCGCCGATCGGTTTCAACAATGTGTCATGGCAGCCGTTAAATAACATCATGGAGGGGCTGACGCGTCTTGGCAAAGATCATGAGCCCGAGCCGGCAATGGCGGAGAAGTGGTCTGTATCAAAAGATAAAAAAACCTATACATTTACGATTCGAGAAAATGCGAAATGGACAAACGGAGATCCGGTAACAGCCAGAGACTTCGAATATGCGTGGAAGCGGATGCTTGATCCGAAAAAAGGCGCTTCATCGGCATTTCTAGGCTATTTTATTGAAGGCGGCGAAGCGTATAACAGCGGGAAAGGAAAAAAAGATGATGTGAAGGTGACGGCAAAGGATGATCGAACCCTTGAAGTTACGCTGGAAGCACCGCAAAAATATTTTCTCAGCGTCGTCTCCAATCCAGCGTATTTTCCAGTAAACGAAAAGGTCGATAAAGACAATCCCAAGTGGTTCGCTGAGGCGGATACTTTTGTTGGGAACGGTCCGTTTAAGCTGGCGGAATGGAAGCATGATGACAGCATCACTATGGAGAAAAGCGACACGTATTGGGATAAGGATACCGTGAAGCTTGATAAGGTGAAATGGGCGATGGTCAGTGACAGAAATACAGATTATCAGATGTTTCAATCAGGGGAACTTGATACCGCTTATGTCCCTGCAGAGTTAAGCGACCAGCTGATGGATCAGGATAACGTCAATATTGTTGACCAGGCGGGTCTCTATTTCTATCGGTTTAATGTGAACATGGAGCCATTCCAAAATGAAAACATCAGAAAAGCCTTTGCGATGGCTGTGGATCAAGATGAAATTGTAAAGTACGTCACGAAAAATAATGAAAAACCGGCGCGCGCCTTTGTGTCGCCTGGATTTACCCAGCCTGACGGAAAAGATTTCCGGGGGGCGGGCGGAGACCTGATCACGCCTAACGAAAGCAAAGCGAAGCAGCTGCTCGAAAAAGGCATGAAGGAAGAAAACTATAATACGCTTCCTGCGATAACGCTTACTTACAGCACAAAGCCGGAGCATAAAAAGATTGCCGAGGCAATCCAGCAAAAATTGAAAAATACCCTTGGAGTCGATGTGAAGCTGGCCAATATGGAATGGAACGTATTTTTAGAGGATCAAAAAGCATTGAAATTCCAATTCTCTCAAAGCTCATTTTTGCCTGATTATGCGGACCCTATCAGTTTTCTGGAAGCCTTCCAAGCAGGAAATTCGATGAACCGCACAGGATGGGCCAATAAAGAATACGATCAACTGATCCAAAAAGCGAAAAATGAAGCCGATGAAAAAACACGTTTCTCTCTTATGCATCAAGCTGAAAAGCTTCTCATCAATGAAGCGCCGATCATTCCGGTTTATTTTTATAATCAGGTTCACCTGCAAAACGAACAAGTAAAGGGAATTGTCCGTCACCCTGTCGGCTATATCGATTTAAAATGGGCCGATAAAAACTGATGGCGGTGATTGTGGAAATACTGCTTCTTTATGCGAAGGAGCGGTATTTTTTCTCTTTCTTGCACGTATACGTAGGGTGCAGAGCAAATGAAAGGAGTGTTTTCGTTGAATCACAAGCCGAAAGCGCTGAAAAAGGGTGATACAGTCGGAGTGATCGCGCCCGCAAGTCCGCCGGATCCAAAAAAGCTTGACACCGCGCTTTTATTTTTAGAAGAGCTCGGTCTTCAGGTGAAGTTGGGCAAGGCACTGAAAAACCAGCACGGTTATTTAGCGGGACAGGATGATGAGCGGCTGGCGGATCTCCATGAGATGTTCAGAGACGAGGAGGTAAAAGCAGTGCTTTGCGCATGCGGGGGGTTTGGGACAGGACGTATCGCCGCGGGCATTGATTTCAGCTTGATCAGCAAACACCCTAAAATCTTTTGGGGATACAGCGATATTACGTTTTTACATACTGCCATTCATCAAAACACAGGTCTTGTCACTTTCCACGGCCCGATGCTTAGCTCGGATATTGGCCTTGACGACGTTCACCCGCTGACAAAAGCGTCGTATAAGCAGCTCTTCCAGGAGACGGAATGTACCTATACTGAAGAGCTTTCTCCTCTGACCGTGCTTGTTCCCGGTAAAGCGGAAGGTGAGCTTGTCGGGGGAAATCTGTCTTTGCTGACGTCTACACTGGGCACGCCATTTGAAATTGATACGAGAGGAAAGCTTCTGTTTATTGAAGATATTGACGAGGAGCCTTACCAAATCGACCGGATGCTAAATCAGCTTAAAATGGCGGGGAAGCTGACGGACGCGGCAGGAATTCTAGTTTGTGATTTTCACAATTGTGTCCCGGTGAAGAGAGAGAAGTCTCTCTCGCTTGAGCAGGTGCTGGAAGACTATATTATAACATCCGGCAAACCTGCTCTGAGAGGATTTAAAATCGGCCACTGCTCCCCAAGTATTGCCGTTCCGGTCGGTGCGAAAGCTGCTATGAATACAGCAGAAAAAACAGTTGTAATAGAGGCGGGTGTTTCAGAAGGGGCGCTGAAGACATGAAAATCATTCGAATCGAAACAAGCCGAATCGCCGTCCCGCTGACAAAGCCGTTTAAAACCGCGCTTCGCACTGTGTATACGGCTGAATCAGTCATTGTCAGGATCACTTATGACAGCGGCGCAATCGGATGGGGAGAAGCGCCGCCGACGGTCGTGATTACAGGTGACAGCATGGACAGCATTGAAAGTGCCATTCACCATGTGTTGAAGCCAGCATTGCTTGGAAAAAGCCTGTCGGGCTGTGAGGCTATTCTGCACGACATCCAGCATCTTCTTACAGGAAATATGAGCGCGAAGGCTGCTGTGGAAATGGCGTTATACGACGGCTGGGCGCAGATGTGCGGACTGCCGCTTTATCAATTGCTTGGCGGATACCGAGATGTGCTGGAAACAGATTATACTGTCAGTGTCAACTCACCTGAAGAGATGGCAGCGGATGCTGAGAATTATCTCAAACAAGGCTTTCAAACGCTGAAAATAAAGGTCGGAAAAGATGATATCGCAACAGATATCGCACGTATCCAGGAAATCAGAAAACGTGTCGGATCAGCCGTGAAACTGCGTTTAGACGCTAATCAGGGATGGACGCCGAAGGAGGCTGTAACTGCGATTCGAAAAATGGAGGATGCGGGTTTAGGCATTGAGCTTGTCGAGCAGCCTGTTCATAAAGATGATCTCACAGGGCTTAAAAAGGTGACAGATGAGACAGATACGCCAATTATGGCTGATGAAAGTGTTTTTACACCGCGGCAGGCATTCGAAGTTCTGCAAACCCGAAGCGCAGACTTGATCAATATTAAATTGATGAAAGCGGGCGGCATCAGCGGAGCAGAGAAAATCAATGCCATAGCGGAGGCCTGCGGGGTGGAGTGCATGGTCGGCAGCATGATTGAAACAAAGTTGGGCATTACGGCCGCGGCGCATTTTGCGGCAAGCAAAAGAAACATCACACGCTTTGATTTTGACGCGCCGCTGATGCTGAAAACAGATGTCATCAAAGGCGGTATAACATACAGCGGCAGCACGATTTCGATGTCTGGCAGACCGGGTCTCGGAATCACCGGGGCTGCGCTTTTGAAAGGGGAAAAAGAGCAATGATGCACACCGTCATATCAGCAGTGGCCAACATCTGGACAGCGCCTGATTCACCGCGTCTGTCTGATCAATTCATGCTTCAACCGACTGTAAGGATCAGAGACTGGCTGGAGCGCATGACGTATGATGAACGGCTTGGATTATGTACAGACAATGTAATCCAAACTCAGGTTCTCTTTGGCGAAAAGGTACTTGTGACAGCGGAACAGGGGGAATGGGTTTCTGTGATCGTGCCTAGCCAGCCATCCCGAAAGGATCCGCGCGGATACCCGGGCTGGATGAAAAAGAACCAGCTGGAAAAATCTACGCCCTTCCATTCACAACACGATGTGATGATCAGCAAACCTGCTGCCTTTTTGTACAAAAGCAATGGAGAAAAGGAGATCGAATTGAGCTTTTTGACAGTTCTCCCCCTCATTGCAGAAGAAAACGGATATTTTAAGGTTTCGACCGTTTTTGGGGAAAGGTTTGTGAAGCAAAGTGATGCAGTGCCTGTCAGTGAACAGAAAGGGACTGCTGAAGACATCATTGAAACGGGTGCGTTTTTTCTTGGACTTCCCTACCTGTGGGGAGGGATCAGTGGATTTGGGTTTGATTGCTCCGGATTTATGTACAGTATATTTAAAGCGAATGGATATAGCATCCCCCGTGATGCGGGAGATCAGGCTAAGGCGGGGGAAGATGTCCCGCTTGATGATATGAAAGCTGGTGACCTGCTGTTTTTTGCTTATGAGGAAGGAAAAGGAGGGATTCATCACGTCGGTCTCTCTATTGGCGGAGGGAAAATGCTTCATTCTCCAAAGACGGGAAAATCAATCGAAATCCTTACATTAAAAGAGACAATCTATGAAAAAGAACTTTGTGCGGTGCGCCGCTGTTTTTCAGAATAAGGAGGGAGACAAATGACGCCACTGCCTTTGTTAGAGGTCAGCAAGCTAAAAATGCATTTTGACGCAGGGAAAAAACGGACAGTCAAAGCAGTCGACGGGGTTACCTTTCAGATTCGTGAAGGAGAAACGTTCGGGCTAGTCGGGGAATCTGGGTGCGGGAAATCAACCTTGGGGAGAGTGCTGATGCGCCTCTATCAGCCAACAGAAGGAAGTGTGATATACCGCAGCACAAATCTTCATGCCCTAAGTGAAAAAGAGCAGTTTGCCTTCAACCGCAAACTGCAGATGATTTTTCAGGATCCTTATGCTTCATTGAACCCGCGCATGACCGTTCGAGAAATTATTTTGGAGCCGATGGAGATTCACAATCTCTACAATACCCATAAAGCGCGGCTTCTCGTCGTGGACGAGCTTCTTGAGGCAGTTGGGCTTCACCCCGATTTTGGCAGCCGTTATCCGCATGAATTCAGCGGCGGGCAAAGGCAGAGAATCGGGATTGCAAGAGCACTGTCGCTGAATCCTGAATTTATCGTGGCGGACGAACCGATTTCTGCTCTTGATGTCTCGGTTCAAGCGCAGGTGGTCAATCTGCTGAAGCGGCTTCAAAAAGAAAAAGGGCTTACATTTTTATTTATTGCCCACGATCTTTCGATGGTGAAGCATATCAGTGACAGGATCGGTGTCATGTACTTAGGGCACATGATGGAAATTACAGAGAGCGGCACTTTGTATCGTGAACCGCTTCATCCTTATACAAAGGCGCTTTTATCCTCAATTCCGATCCCGGATCCCGAATTGGAGGACAAGCGTGAGCGTATTCTCTTGAAAGGGGAGCTGCCGAGCCCAGTCAATCCGCCGAGCGGCTGCGTGTTTCGGACCCGTTGTCCGGAGGCGATGCCTGAATGCGGGGAATCCCGTCCTCAGCTTCAAGAAATCGAACCCGGCCGCTTTGTCGCTTGCCATTTATATCGAAATGCTGAAACGAAAGAAAAAGTGAGATAAACAAAAAGAGTGGCTTCTTTTTACTAGAGCCACTCCATTTGTTTATACTTGATGTAAAAACTTTACGCAAACCGGGTAAGGGACAGAAACAGTTGACGGGAGCAGTGTCAATCGGCCTGTTTCTTTGTCTCTTTCAAACAGGACAAGGTTGCCTGTTTCTTCATTTGAGGCAACGAGGAACCCTTCCGTTGGATCAAGTACAAAGTCACGAGGCCAGTTTCCTTCTGTCGAAACTCTTTCTATGAAAGCCAGCTCTCCTGAATATTGATTCACTTCAAATACGGCGATACTGTCGTGGCCGCGGTTTGCGACGTAAACAAAGCGTCCGTCCTGTGTGACATGAATTGCACTTCCCTGGCTGTTGTTATCCGTAAAATCATCAGGGATGGCAGAAACGACCTGGATTTCTCTAAATTCACCGGCTGTCGGATTGTATTCAAGCGCAATCACTTCATTGCTTAATTCTGTCATGACATAAGCGTATTTTTCTTTCGGATGAAAAGCGATATGGCGTGGTCCTGTACCGGGAGCGAAGGAATGGCTTCCGGATTCAGCCAATACGCCGTCTTTCAGCTTATAGGTGTACAGCTTATCTGTACCTAAATCAACCGCTACGACATAATTGTGTTCAGGTGTGAACCCTGCGTAGTGTGTATGCGGTTTTTCTTGTCTTTCGTGCGGACCTTTTCCTGTGTGAGCGACTTCAGAAGCAGGTGATTGCAAGCTGCCGTCTTCCTGAACCGGAAAAGCGTGTACCTTCCCGCTGTGATAATTGGCAGTCAGTACGAATTGATTTTGATCATCAACGCTTACGTGGCATGGAGAAGGGCCATCAATTAACTGATGATTCAGAAATGTCAATTCGCCGCTGTTTTTATTGATTTGATAGGCAGCAACTCCGCCTTGGCTGTCTGCTTTTTCGATGGAATAAAGGATGGTGTTGTTTTTATTCGGCGTCACATATGTCGGGTTGCCAAGCTTAGCGGCAAGTTTTGGCTCGCTGAGTGCTTTTTTCTCAGTATCAAGCTCAAATGAATAAATTCCTTCGCTTCCGCCTTTTGTATATGTTCCGACATATCCTATGTATTTTGCCATGCGATTTCCCCCTTAAAAATGATGTCACCTCTATATTAACGTATCTTGATAAAATAAGCTGTTCAAAACATGAAAAAGGGGAAGATTCTTCATTCACCGCGAATCAGCGGCATTGTACAGCACCTGAAGGAGCCGCCTGATTTGATAATTTCTGACAGGTCGATTTCGATAATGTGATAGCCTCTTTTCGATAGCTCTTGATTGACATGGCGGTTGCCAGGGAGGCTGATGATCGTTTTTCTCCCGATTGAAAGGACGTTGGTGCCAAGCGTAAATTGTTCGTCCTCAGGCACCTCAATAAGATCATAACGTTTTGCCAGCATATCAGCTGCCTCTGGCTCAAGGGCTTGAGGATAAATTAACGCTTCGCTTTCAGATACAATGTTAAAAACACAGTCCAAATGCAAAAATTTTTCATGCAGCTTCACTGGAACGATTGTATACTCAGGAAGTGCCTCTTCCAGCTGGCCGATGGCTGAAATGTCGGTGCGCTGGCTGATTCCGACATATACGATATCATCATCGATAATGACATCTCCGCCTTCAATGCTTGTATCAAGCATACGGGTGTAAGAGATGCCTTGGCTGTGAAAAAAATCTTTTATAACGGCTTCTTCTCCTTGGCGAATCGGTTCAGTCATACTCGACAGAAAGGCTTTTTCTCCGATAACAAACCCTATATCCCTAGTAAAAACCTGTTCAGGGAGTCCGTCGCGAACGGGCAAAAGGATGACCTCAACGTTGTGTGACCTAAGTGCCTCCACTAAGCGGCTGTGCTGATCGTTGGCGGTTTTCACATGAATATTGTCATCTTCAAAATGTTTTTGTGTTTCGTTTATGACATCTTTTATGGTCATGTGCTCAGGTCTGCATAAAATCACTTTCTGAAGTGTGCCGTATTCCGTTCGGCATACCGTTTTGTGCTGAGATTTCGGGATGGATACGTCCATTTGTTTTTCCTCCTAAAGTGTGAAGAATACATTTATTATTCCCTCATCATGAAAATCATTAAACCATTTTAAATTTTAGACAAATGGAAGAGAATATTGTTTAATAGGAGAATATAAGTGCATTTAGCTAAAAGATCAGACATCAAAGGGGAGAAAGGTATGGAAACACCGGAAACAAGATTTTGTAAAGAGTCAAAGGTTGTAAAAACCAGCAGGGTGTTCCCGCTTGATACGAACAACCATAATACGCTGTTTGGCGGAAAATTAATGAGCTACATCGACGATATTGCCTCTATTTCGGCAGCGCGCCATTGCAGACGTGAAACCGTAACAGCTTCAATGGATTCTGTAGATTTTTTAAAACCGATCGGGCAAAAGGATTCTGTCTGCCTAGAGTCATATGTGACATGGGTCGGCACATCTTCCATGGAAGTATTTGTGAAAGTTATTAAGGAGCATTTGATGACTGGCGAACGGGAACTCGCTGCCACGTCCTTTTTGACATTTGTGGCATTAGATTCGAATGGCAAGCCGGTGCCTGTACCGAGAGTTGTACCGGAAACAGAAGAAGAAATCATGCTGCATAATACAGCTGTACAGCGCGCTAATGAACGAAAGAACCGCAAGAAACACAGCCAGGCGCTTGCAAATGCGCTCGGAACTGATAAGCCTTGGTGAACGTTAAACCCAAAACATAAGTTGTTTTGGGTTTTTTTGTACTTTTCAATGGTGATTATTACAATGGCTAGTCTATTTTTGCTAGGGGATTCTATAAAAAAGCAACAAATGTCACGTTAAATTGATAATTTTGTGACAACTTTATTAAAGATTCATTTTAAATATATCTTTTATTCGTAAGATCATGTATTTTAAAGATATATTATAAATACATCTTTTCGAAAGGATTGTTTATACAATGTTAGATAACAAAACAATCGAAATTATTAAAAGCACTGTACCCGTACTGCAACAGCATGGAGAAACAATCACTGGCCGTTTTTACGATCGGATGTTTCAAGACCATCCAGAGCTTTTGAACATTTTTAACCAGACAAACCAAAAGAAAAAAACACAGCGAACTGCATTGGCAAATGCCGTTATTGCAGCAGCGGCAAATATTGATCAGTTAGGAAATATTATTCCGGTTGTCAAACAAATCGGCCACAAGCACCGCAGTATTGGAATTAAGCCTGAACACTACCCGATCGTCGGTAAATATTTGCTGATTGCCATTAAAGATGTATTGGGAGATGCTGCAACCCCTGACATTATGCAGGCATGGGAGAAAGCGTACGGAGTAATTGCTGACGCGTTCATCGGAATTGAAAAAGAAATGTATGAACAGGCGGAAGAGCAAGCAGGCGGCTGGAAAGAGTATAAGCCCTTCGTCATCGCGAAAAAAGAGCGGGAAAGCAAAGAAATTACGTCCTTCTATTTGAAAGCAGAAGACGGCAAGCCGTTACCTGAATTCCAAGCGGGGCAGTACATCAGCCTAAAAGTTCGGATTCCTGATTCCGAATATACGCATATCCGCCAGTACAGCCTGTCTGATATGCCGGGAAAAGACTATTATCGAATTTCAGTAAAAAAAGATGGTGTCGTGTCTTCCTATCTACATGATGGGCTTCAGGAGGGAGATTCAATAGAGATCAGCGCGCCGGCAGGGGACTTTGTTTTAGATCCTGCATCACAAAAAGATCTCGTTTTGATCAGTGCCGGAGTTGGCATTACACCAATGATCAGCATGTTGAAAACATCTGTTTCTAAACAACCTGAACGGCAAATTCTGTTCATTCATGCGGCGAAAAACAGTGAATATCACGCATTGCGCCATGAGGTAGAAGAAGCCGCAAAACATTCTGCTGTTAAAACAGCATTTGTGTATCGCGAGCCGACAGAGGAAGACCGTGCAGGTGATCTTCAATTTCATGAAGGACAGATTGATCAGCAATTCCTCAAAGAACTGATTGCCAACACAGATGCGGATTACTATATTTGCGGTTCATCGTCGTTTATTACGGCAATGCATAAGCTTGTATCAGAGCTCGGATCAGCGCCGGAGTCTATCCATTACGAGCTATTCGGCCCGCAATTAAGTTTGGCACAGTCCGTTTAAACACAAACATGAAACTCTTCTCCTTTCAGAGAAGAGTTTTTTACTGAGAGAGAAGAAGGCGGAACAGCACCGGTTTCTACATCCGGACAATCACTGACCCGCCGCCGCCGTTTGTGCATACACGGTTTTGCTGTTCTTGCATTGTTCTCAGCAATTCATTGTTTACCTCAATCGCTCTGATTAGTTGCTCCATCCTTAGCTCTAAACCGACCAGCCTGTCAAGTGTTTGCTGCTGCTGATAGCCCGCGGGCTGGGGAGCCGATAGCAGATCGTAGGGCCAATGGGAATTCGTCTTCTGATTTTTCATATTGCGCCTCCAATCGGTGTCACTTTCTATTATGTTATGTGCAGGTGATGTGCACGTTCGCCTATTTAGACACAGGACAAAAGGGTTTATGCATAGAGGGTCTGCCTCGGGGCACAATAGGCTCAATATGACCAGCAGATGGAGGTAAAGACCGGTGTTATGGATGGTATGGGTATTTTTACTGAAGCCAGTTATCGTATTTTCGATTGCATATATTTTGTTTCGGCTTGCCGGTAAAAAAGCTGTGTCACAAATGAACAATTTTGATCTGCTTTTGACCTTCGCAATCGGAACCATCATCAGTGAGCCGATCCTTACATCCAAGTTGCCGATGTCAATTTATTATGCGGGCGCTTTTTTGGTGCTTTATCTCATAATGAGCAAGCTCTCTTTATCTAATAAATGGCGATGGCTCCTGGTCGTGAGTCCAACTGTCTTAATCCGAAACGGGGATATTGATGAACGTGGCCTTCGTAAAGAAAGGCTGACTGTTAATGAACTGCTCGGAAAGCTGAGGGAAAAGGGCTATGCCGATCCGGCTGACATTGATCTTGCTATCATTGAAGAAACGGGGGAAGTAAGCGTCATCCCAAAAGAGGAAGCGAGAGCGGTGCAGGTGCGGGATTTGAATATGGAAGCTGAGCGGAATTTTATCCCGATTCCGCTCATACTGGACGGCGAAATCCTTGATCATAATTTGAAATATCTCCAAAAAAACCGATCCTGGCTGTTTGAGAAGCTCGAGGAAAAAGGGTACAACCCGAAACTGCTGTCTTCGATTACCCTCGGCACGATGAATGCGCGCGGCGATATATCCCTTGATTTAAATACCTCCAATGAACCGCGGCATGATCCTTATTTATATAAACCGGGAAATAACAATTAAGATGGCTCTCTATTGTAATGAGAGCTTTTTTCTTTTTTAAAGGGAATTTTTGTTTGGTGTCAAATGTACCTAGTTAGGAGGGGAACTGAACATGAAGGACTTATCCATAAGAAACGATATGGCACCAACGGTCAGTCTGCTGTATTCCGCAGTGGAAGAAAACAGTCTCCGTCTGGCTTCTATCGGACACATGACACACAGTGAACTTTACTATAAGGGGCGCTGCCAAACAAAAAACAGCACGGCTCAGCTTTTGCACCATATCGGAAATGTTGATATCAGATGGGTCTGGCGGATCAAGGGAGATCGAATACCGGATCATATTGAACAGGCATACGGCCCGATGACAGATCAAAACGGACAGCTGCCTGAATCGAAGAATCAACCCGGATTAGATGAACTTCTGAAAAGACATCAGCATGTGGTTAACGAGCTGAAATCGGTATGCTTCACTTTAACTGAAGATGATTTACATCAGCCGCTTTCTTTCGAAGGTGACACCGCGACCGTACGGTGGGGGATTTGGCATATGGCAGATCATAGCCGCTATCATCAAGCACATATTGAAGCTCTCAAAAAAGAATGGAAGCAGGATGTGGCGAAATATGAACGCTAAAACGAAGCTTGTGACCGATCGAATTCGTTTGCGCTGTATGGAAGATCGGGATCAAACCACTTTGTTTCGGCTGCTTTTTAATGATCCTGACGTCATGAAATATTATTCCGGTTTAAAAGATAAGAGGCAAACCCGCGAGTGGATCAATTGGAACAAACGAAATGAAAAAGGGTACGGCGTTAGTCTGTGGGTCGCCGAAGATAAGCGGACGGGGGATTTTTTGGGACAATGCGGCATCGTACCCCAGCAGATCGAAAATCAAACAGTAATGGAAATTGGCTATATGTTTGCCCGCCGCCACTGGGGGAACGGCTATGCGCAAGAAGCGGCTCGGGCCTGTCTGGACTATGGCTTTAACGAGCGGCAGTTCGGCAAAATCGCGGCTTTGATTGATCCGGGTAACAAAGCGTCCATACGGGTAGCGGAGAAAATCGGCATGCATTACAGCAAAACGATCAGAAAATGGAATAAACCGATCGCTGTTTATGAAAGAAAATCTTACAATTGAAAGATAAAGCTGAGTTTAGTATCATGATATCATGTAAAGTTTTCTAGGGTTCCGCATGTCAATTGACATGGACTGGTCCGAGAGAAAACACATACGCGTAAATAGAAGCGCGTATGCACACGGAGGGAAAAAAGCCCGGGAGAGTCAATCTCATGTGAGACGACTGTCCGGGGTTTTTTTGTTTTCGGAGAATCTTAATAGATAGAAAGGAATGAATCAAAATGAAATGGGGATTGGTCGTGCTTGCCGCTGTTTTCGAGGTTGTTTGGGTGATAGGCTTAAAGCACGCTGACTCAGCCTTAACATGGAGCGGCACTGCCATCGGCATCATATTCAGCTTTTATCTTCTAATAAAAGCAACTCACAGTCTGCCTGTTGGTACCGTGTATGCCGTCTTTACCGGGCTCGGCACAGCGGGAACGGTACTTAGTGAAATCGTTCTGTTTCATGAACCGGTTGGATGGCCGAAGCTATTGTTAATTGGCGTGCTCTTAATCGGTGTCATCGGATTGAAGCTTGTGACACAGGATGAGACAGAGGAAAAAGGAGGCGGGGCATAATGCTGCACTGGATCAGTTTACTGTGCGCGGGCTGTTTAGAAATGGCCGGTGTGGCCCTTATGAATCAATATGCGAAAGAAAAAAGCGTGAAATGGGTGCTGTTAATCATTGTTGGTTTTGCTGCTTCATTTTCCTTGCTGTCGTACGCAATGGAAACCATTCCGATGGGGACGGCTTACGCGGTCTGGACAGGGATTGGCACCGCCGGCGGGGCGCTTGTCGGCATCCTCTTTTACAAGGAGCAGAAAGACGCCAAACGGATCTTCTTTATCGCGTTGATTTTATGCTCAGCAGTAGGTTTAAAAATTTTGTCATAAATTGATTTTTATCAAATCTTCAGTATAATGGATAAATAGTTTAGACTTACAAAGATAAGAGGGATTATTCATGAAATCATATATGACTCAGCGGTTGGACGATTACCGTGACGGAAATGAGGATAAAGGGCGTCTCTTGGTCAGCTGCCCCGATCAGCCGGGTATCGTCTCCGCGGTTTCCGCGTTTTTATTTGAACACGGAGCCAATATTATAGAATCAAATCAATATACGACAGACCCTGAAGGCGGGCGGTTCTTCCTGAGAATCGAATTCGACTGTGCGGGCATTCGTGAGAAAAAAGAATCCCTTCAAGCGGCGTTTGCCTCTGTTGCGGAAAAATTCGACATGACATGGAGCTTAACATTGGCAAGCGAGCTGAAGCGCGTCGCCATTTTTGTCTCAAAGGAGCTTCACTGCCTGCATGAGCTGATTTGGGAATGGCAAACCGGCAACCTTATGGCGGAGATCGCTGTTGTCATCAGTAACCATGAGGAAGCGAGAGAGCTGGTTGAGCGCTTGAACATTCCATTCCACTATATGAAAGCGAACAAAGACATCAGAGCGGAAGTCGAAAAGAAGCAGCTTGAACTGCTGGAGCAGTACGATATTGATGTGATCGTGCTCGCACGCTATATGCAGATTCTAACTCCTGATTTTGTTTCGGCTCATCCGAATCGCATCATCAATATCCACCATTCATTCCTGCCTGCTTTTATCGGTGCGAATCCGTACAAACGGGCCTACGAGCGCGGCGTGAAACTGATCGGTGCGACATCTCACTATGTGACAAACGATCTTGATGAAGGGCCGATCATTGAACAGGATATTGAGCGCGTGGACCACCGCGATAATACGGAAGCGTTGAAAAACATCGGAAGAACAATTGAGCGCAGCGTGCTTGCCCGTGCTGTGAAATGGCATTTGGAAGACCGCGTCATCGTTCATGAAAATAAAACAATCGTCTTTAACTAGACCGAAAGATGCCCGCGCAATGCGGGCTATTTTTGATCACAAAAAACCTTGACAAGTGTCTCTTTTCTTTGCATAATATAAAAAAATCATTGAGCGTTGATGAGGATTAGTAAGCAGACCTTTCTGTGACAGAGAGCAAAATGACTCGCTGAAACATTTTGCCGCATGAAACCTGCCGAACCTGCCTTGGAGTCTTAGGGGGAAAACCTAGGCGCATAACCTGGCGTTACAGGAGAGCGGAGCGTGCACAAGCGCGTTCAATCAAGGTGGTACCACGGAAACCCATTTCGTCCTTATGAATCAGGATGAAATGGGTTTTTTTATTGTAGAAGAGCCGCGGAGGAGAATAAATGAAAAAGCAAAGAATAGTAGTGAAAATAGGAAGCAGTTCGCTCACGAATAGCAAAGGGAGCATTGATGAAGCAAAAATCAGAGAGCATGTTCAGGCCATTTCCGTGTTAAAAAAAGCGGGACATGAAATGATTCTGATTACCTCGGGAGCCGTAGCGGCGGGGTTTTCAAGCCTCGGTTATCCGTCCCGCCCCGTTACCATCAAAGGTAAACAGGCGGCGGCCGCGGTCGGACAAACACTGTTAATGCAGCAATATATGAATCAATTTAAACAATACTCATTGACTCCGGGACAAATCCTTTTAACGAGAAATGATTTTTCGAAAAGAGAACGATATCGAAACGCGTATGCTACGATAATGGAATTATTAGAACGGGGCGTCATTCCGATTATCAACGAGAACGATTCTACATCTGTTGAAGAATTGACTTTCGGAGATAATGATATGCTTTCTGCGTTAGTCAGCGGATTGATTCACGCAGACCAGCTTATGATTCTCACTGACATCAACGGACTGTATGATGCCAATCCGAATGAAAATCCTGAGGCGAAACGATTTGATTATTTGCCGGAGATCACGCCTGAATTGCTTGGATATGCAGGTTCAGCCGGATCAAAGGTCGGCACCGGCGGAATGAAATCAAAGCTGTTAGCTGCACAAACCGCTCTGTCTCTGGGAGTGAAAGTGTTCATTGGAACAGGCAGCGGGGCGCAAAAACTTGCGGACATTTTGGACGGGAGGGGAGATGGCACTTATATCGGAGACAAAGAACTATCTTCGGTCAACAACACGAGGCAGTGGATTCAGTTCCACTCTCCGATATCTGGAGAAATTATCATTGATGCGGGTGCCGAAGAGGCGATGATCCATAACGGAAGCAGTCTGCTGCCCGCTGGCGTTGTGGGCGTGAACGGAAGCTTTCCGAAAGGGGCGGTTGTGGAAGTCAGGGGACCGGGCGGCGTGATCGGCAAAGGCCAAACTCATTACTCCTCCGAGGAGATTATGGAGGCCAAAGGCAAACGAAGTGACGAACTTGATTTTGAGAAAACGTTTGAGGTTATTCATAGGAATGACTGGGTCAATGTAAAAGACTAGGAGGCGGAAAAATGAGTGAAGTTTCTGTAAAAGCGAAGCAGGCGAAAGAAGCAGCAGCCGAAATGATCATGAAAACAACAGTTGAGAAGGATGAGGCGCTCAGTCTCATTGCAAACGGACTCCGTAAAGAACTGGATTTTCTCTTGGCGGAGAATGCAAAAGACATTGAGAACGGAAAAGAGAATGGTTTAACACCGGACATCATTGACCGTCTCACGCTGGATGAGAAACGTATACGCGATATCGCGGACGCGGTGGAGCTCTTAATCGGCTTAGCGGACCCGGTCGGCGACTCTCTTGAAACGATTGAAAAAGAAAACGGCCTGTTTATTGAAAAAATCCGTGTGCCGCTCGGTGTCGTAGGAATGATTTATGAGGCGAGGCCAAATGTCACAGTTGATGCGGCTACCCTTTGCCTGAAGACAGGGAACGCGGTTGTTCTGCGGGGGAGCTCCTCAGCCATCCACAGCAACAAAGCGCTCGTCAGTGTCATTCACAGAGCACTTGAGCAATCAGCGCTTCCGATTCACGCTGTGCAGCTGATTGAGGATACGAGCAGAGAGACAGCAAAAGAGCTTTTTACGTTAAATGATGGCTTAGACGTATTGATTCCGCGCGGTGGCAAGAAACTGATTGATCTCGTTGTAAGAGAATCAACAGTTCCTGTATTAGAAACGGGAGCGGGAAACTGCCACATATTCATTGACGAAACGGCTAAACCGCAAATGGCAGAAAAGGTCGTCGTAAATGCCAAAACGCAGCGTCCTTCCGTATGCAACGCGATTGAATCATTGCTGATTCACAAGGCATGGGCAAGACAGCACGGGAAAGAATTGCTGACTCAGCTGGAAAACGCGGGAGTTGAAATTCGCGGTGATGAACTTGTATGTGAACTTCACCCTTCAAGCAAACAAGCATCAAAAGAAGATTGGGAAACCGAATTTTTAGCGCCTGTCCTCAGCGTAAAGACGGTTGAGAACGTCCAAGAAGCTGTGAAGCATATCCAACAATACGGCACCAATCATTCTGAAGCGATATTAACTGAAAATGACAAAAATGCGGCTTATTTTCAAACGGCTGTCGATGCTGCCGCTGTCTACCATAACGCGTCAACCCGTTTTACTGATGGCTTTGAATTCGGCTACGGAGCCGAAATCGGCATCAGCACGCAAAAGCTTCATGCAAGAGGGCCAATGGGGCTTCCTGCACTGACTTCTACTAAATACATCATTAAAGGTACTGGGCAAATCCGTGAATAGCGGGGCAATGTTCAATGAAAAAGCTTATCTCATTACGAGATAAGCTTTTTTAAATGTGAAAAGTTGACACGCCAAATTTAATT
This sequence comes from Bacillus sp. FMQ74, assembly GCF_001875785.1. Classification (NCBI taxonomy): domain Bacteria; kingdom Bacillati; phylum Bacillota; class Bacilli; order Caryophanales; family Bacillaceae; genus Bacillus; species Bacillus sp. FMQ74. The sequence goes on from NZ_MOEO01000001.1 coordinate 416,990, forward strand.
GTGTACAATTCAATTGTATAAAATACATTGGGGGATGAAAAATGAGTCAGCCATTATTTACAGCAACTGTTTCAGCGGTAGGAGGAAGAGAAGGAAAGGTCATTTCATCAGACCGCGTTCTTGAACTTGATGTCGCAATGCCGGGGACACCGAGAGCCAAGAAATTAGAAAAAGCGACAAATCCAGAGCAGCTGTTTGCAGCAGGTTATGCAGCTTGCTTTGACAGCGCCCTGCAGCTTGTCGCAAGAACTGAACGGGTAAAAGTAGAGACAGAGGTTACAGCGAATGTTAGCCTGTTAAAGGATGAAGCGGACCAGGGCTACAAGCTGGGTGTGACGCTGCAGGTAAAAGGAGAAGGAGTCAGTGCGTCAGAATTGGAGACGCTTGTGAAAAAAGCGCACGGCGTCTGCCCGTATTCAAAAGCAACCTCCGGAAATATTGATGTGACGCTTGAAGTTGCTGAATAAATAAAAAGAGGATGCCTTGTACAAGGCATCCTCAATTTTTTTGATGAAGTGTTTCCAGCAATGTGTATAGAGCGGACTTTAACTGATTGAGATCTTCTCCAGATAGTTTTGAGAGCCCTAGAATCGTCTCTGGAATGTCAACCGCTTTATCCTTTAATAACGCTCCATCCTCTGTCAGGCTGATCAACACGGACCGCTCATCCTCTTCAGATCTTTTTCTCGTAATCAAACCCTGTTGTTCCATTCGTTTAAGCATCGGAGTGAGCGTTCCTGAATCTAAATACAGCTGTTCGCCCATTTTTTTGACAGTAAGCGTTTCGTGTTCCCATAACAAAAGCAAAGCCAAATATTGAGGGTATGTTATATTCAGCTTATCAAGCAGCGGCTTGTATTGCTTTGTCATTTCCCGCGAACTCGCATATAGCAAAAAACAAAGCTGATTCTCCAATTTCATATGATCAAATTTATTTTCCATTTTGTTCACCAACTCTTTTTGTCATTCGATTCTATTGTATCTGAAAAACTTCACTTTTCCTATTCTCGGCAAACATAGCATGTTTAAAAAGATCAGAAAGGGAAATATAACAACTAGATATAAATAAGGAGGCTGAATACAAATGGCATTATTTACAGCAAAAGTAACCGCGCGAGGCGGACGGGCAGGACATATTACATCAGATGACGGTGTTCTTGATTTTGATATTGTGATGCCAAACGCGAAAAAAGAAGGACAAACTGGCACCAATCCGGAACAGCTCTTTGCGGCAGGGTACGCTGCATGCTTCGGCGGCGCGCTCGAACATGTGGCCAAAGAGCAAAATATTGAAATTGATTCGGAGATTGAAGGGCAGGTCAGCCTCATGAAGGATGAGAGCGACGGCGGCTTTAAAATCGGTGTCACACTTGTTGTGAACACGAAAGATTTAGACCGGGAAAAGGCACAAGAGCTTGTCAACGCCGCTCATGAATTCTGCCCTTATTCCAAGGCAACTAGAGGAAATGTTGATGTGAAACTAGAATTAAAATAATAACCGGCATCCTGAGACTCTCAGGATGTTTTTTTGTGTGGAGTGGGTGTGATTTTTTCGAGGTCTGAAACATGTCTTATAAATGGATTCAGACTTATGCATGATGAATTGACGCGGAACGGGATAGGGGTGGGCACAGATTATTGATAAAATGTCAGAGAAGCGATCACAGCGTTTGAAGCCTGAAAAGTTACAGGTGAAGCGGGCGGCTGGTGCGATGTCAGCCGTGCTGAATTGCGCGTATATGACTGCTGTTTTGGATTTGCACAGGGCATAGCGGCTACTAGGAGAAATAACAAAGAATCAGGCCGTACATGCCTGATCCTTTTAATATTCTTTCTTATTGGCTAAATTCCGCCATACTTGAAACGGGGATAAATGCTCTGTCAGAGTCACTTGATAAAAGGGAATTGTTCTTTCTTCAGCGGGTTTATCAATTTCTTCATAAATGAATGAATCATCAAACCCGGCTTCGGCAGCGTCTGTATGCTCCGCTGCATAGAAAACGGCTTTCGGCCGGGCCCAGTAGATGGCGCCCAAGCACATTGGGCATGGTTCACAGCTCGTATACAAAATGCAGTCATCAAGCTGGTATGCTCCTAAGACCTTGCAGGCGTTCCGAATAGCTGTAACTTCCGCGTGGGCAGTCGGATCATTGCTTGTTGTGACGTTGTTCTGGCCCTCTGCAATAATGGCTCCGTCTTTCACGATAACGGCTCCAAAAGGCCCGCCGATTCCTGCATTCACTCCTTCACATGCGAGAGTGACAGCCCGTTTTAAGAACGTTTCATGATTCATCCCAATCCCTCCTGTCAATAGAGTGTTATTAGTATAGCCGAAAAGAATGCAAAGAACATTCTTAAAAAAGTGCAAAATAAACAAAGTATTTGGGGGATTTGCTAAAATAAGAAACCGATTGTGGCTGTATTATAGAAAAAAACCATCTGCATTTGGCAGATGGTTTTTTCAAATTATACTAGCTGTGTCTGCTGTGCTCTTGCCTGTTTTGCAGCCTCAACCATGTTTTTCAATGCGGCAACCGTTTCTTCCTGCTGTCTTGTTTTCAATCCGCAGTCCGGATTTACCCAGAAGCGGTCAGTCGGACAGACGGCAAGCGCATCAACGATAATATTGTACATTTCTTCAGTTGACGGCACACGAGGGCTGTGAATGTCATATACACCAAGGCCAAGCCCTTTCAAATACGGGTGGTCTTTTAAGTAATCTAAAAATCCTCCGTGGCTTCTGCTATGTTCGATTGTAATCACATCGGCATCAAGATCATTGATCGTATCAACGATATCTTCGAAGTTGCTGTAGCACATATGTGTATGAATCTGTGTCTCGTTTTTCACGGAAGAAGTGGTTAATCTGAATGCTTCTGCCGCCCAAATCAAATACTCATCCCAATCGCGGGTTTTCAATGGAAGGCCTTCACGCAGCGCTGGTTCATCAACCTGAATGATTTGGATGCCTGCGTCTTCAAGCGCTTTAACTTCTTTGCGAAGGGCAAGCCCGATTTGGAAGGCGATTTCTTTTCTCGAAATGTCGTTTCGAGGGAAAGACCAGTTTAAGATTGTAACAGGTCCCGTCAGCATTCCTTTCACATGCTTGGAAGTCAATGACTGTGCATAAACTGTGTCTTTCACTGTCATCGGTTCAATAAATTCAACATCTCCGTAAATGACTGGCGGGCGGACACAGCGTGAACCGTATGATTGAACCCAGGCATATTTAGTGAAGGCGAAACCGGCCAGCTTTTCACCGAAGTATTCGACCATGTCTGTCCGTTCAAATTCGCCGTGAACAAGGACATCAAGCTCCAATTCTTCTTGAATATCAATCCATCTTTTTGTTTCGGCATTGATAAAGTTTTGATACTGTTCATCGGACCACTCAGCTTTCCGCCATTTTTGGCGCGCGCTTCGCACTTCAGCAGACTGAGGGAAGCTGCCGATCGTTGTCGTCGGTAAAAGCGGCAGGCCGAGAGATTCATTTTGCAGGGCTAAACGTTCTTCAAACGGAAGCGGGCGCTTGAAGTCTTTATCGGTTAATTGCTCAAGCTCTTTCTTTTGTTCAGAATTGGCGCCTGTTGCAAACTGTTTAAGCGCCTGGATATCAGCCTTAGTCTGCTGAATCTCTTCGCTGATCGCCGCTTTTCCTGATACTAATCCTTCTTTCAATGCTGTCAGCTCGGCCAGCTTTTCTTTTGCGTAGGATAATCCGTTCAATAGATCTGTTTCCAAGTGCTCATCGGGGTGTTTCGCTACTGGAACATGCAGCAGGCTGCTGGAAGGCTGAATCCACAGTTCATCAACTTTTGCAACGCTGAGAATATCAAGAACGGCATCGAGACGCTCTTCAAGATCTGCTTTCCAAATATTGCGTCCGTCGATAACGCCGGCTGCCAGCACTTTGTCTGTCGGAAAGCCATGTGTTTTGAGCTGTTCCAGGTTTCTCCCTTTATCGTGAACGAAATCAAGGCCAATTCCCTGAACAGGGTAGGTGATCAGCTCTTCATAAGCATCAACTGAATCAAAATACGTCTGCAAAAGCACATTCAAGGATGAAAGTTCACTTGTAATGCTTTCAAATAATTCTTTTGCACCGCGGACATCTTCACTAGAGGCGGTAACGAGCGCTGGCTCATCGATTTGAACCCATTTTACGCCTTCTTCTTCAAGCTCTTTCAAAAGCTGTACATATAATGGCACAAGGCGTTTTTGGATCGCTTTTGCTTCAGACGGTTCATAGCCTTTAGCAAGTGTAACAAATGTATAAGGACCGACAATCACAGGCTTTGTTTCAACACCGTATACCTCTTTGATACGGCGATAATCTTCGAGCTGTTTATTTCTTGTCAGACGGAACTCAATGCTCTCGTCATATTCCGGAACGATGTAATGGTAATTTGTATTAAACCATTTTGTCATTTCACTAGATACAGCGTCTTTGATTCCGCGGGCGATAGCAAAGTATGTATCGGTAGCGTCAGTCAAATGTCTGAATCGTTTCGGGATCCAGTTGAAGCTGACGGCTGTGTCGAGTACATGGTCATACTGTGTGAAATCAGAAACAGGCACAACATCAATCTGCTGGTCAATTTGTGTTTTTACTGCGGATAAAAATAGTTCGTCAATTTGCTTCAAAAACGTATCTTTATCAGTACTGCCTTTCCAATACGCTTCAAGTGCTTTTTTCCATTCCCGGTTCAGTCCGATTCTCGGAAATCCTAAATTCGATGTTTTGATGGTTGTCATTGTTTCTCCTCCTTTATATGTAAAACACTCTCTTTAACCCGCGGATACAGGCTGCTAAGAGGTTTTCTCACAACAAAAAGCCTCTTTCCCATGAGAGAAAGAGGCTTTTCTACGTAAAACACTGCCTCTCTCATCTCTCAGATACAATCTGATGGAATTAGCACCGTGCCTTATGAGACATCAGTCTCGGCGCGAAAAGCAGTGCGCCCCATTTCACAATGGTATTACGGTCGGTTGCTGTTGGGGTCAAAAGGCCAATCCCTCGCCCAACTCTCGATAAGAGAAAATGTTATTAATTTTTTGAAAAGTTGAATCATTTGTTGGTAATCTTAACAGTAATTCAAATTCATTGTCAACATAGAATTTGAAATTTTTATTTACATGATGTGGTGCATATTATTTAAGAAAAATAATTTTATAGGGTCAACAAATGTGATTGCTCTGCTTTTTCTGCGAGCTCATCAGGAGCTGTTAAATACAGGAATCCATTGCCTGCCAGCGTTTTTGCAATATCAAGAGGAAGTGTCCTGCGGATTAGCTGTGCGAAAACCTCAGATTCTGAAAGCTTTCTTTGAAATGATTCTTCTTCATAGCTTTTGATTAAAGCAAGCGCACCGCTGACATGAGGGGCAGCCATTGAAGTGCCGGTAAGCTTACCGTACTTCTTGTTGGGAAGGGTGGATAAGATGTTTTCACCTGGTGCCACAAGGTCAATCTCTTTATTCGCGTTAGAAAATTCTGATAATTCTCGTGCTACAGAAACAGATCCAACTGCAATCACTTCATTATAAGCCGCAGGGTAGGAAAGCTCTTCAGTGCGTTCGTCGCCGTCCCCCTCATTTCCTGCTGCACACACGACAAGCACTCCGTTTTTGACCGCGTTTTTCACGGCTTCTTCCAGCTCAGGCACATCACTTGGTCCGCCAAGGGACATTGAGATGATATCGACTTTCTGTTCCACCGCGTAGTTAATGCCGTTGATGATCCATTCGTATTGTCCGCTGCCGTTCTCGCCGCCAAGAACCTTCACAATCAATAGGCTTGCCTCAGGCGCGACTCCGGCAATGCCTCCGTTTGAATCATTAGCTGCAATCGTTCCGGCGACGTGTGTGCCGTGTCCGTTGTAGTCAGAAATCGCATCTTCCTTGCCGCCATCGTCATCCGTAAAGTTCTTTCCGCCGATGATTTGATTTTTTAAATCAGGGTGGCTTGTGTCGCAGCCCGTGTCCAATACAGCAACTTTAATATTTTTGCCTTTTACCCCTTTTGCCCACATTTCTGGCGCCTTAATCACTTTAATGCCCTCAGGAAGCTCGTTTACATCCATGATCTGCTCATTTGTCACGTACGGGATCAAGCGGATTTCACCATTCATAAAAAAGCCCTCCTTTTTTATGCTTTCAAGTGGATTCAAGGGTGTTGCCTCATATTATATGAAAAAAACAACCGATCGGACAGAGCCATTTGAAGCATTTTGAAAAAATAGGATACACACCAAAGAATTAGTAATCTTCAAAATATTGGATGGCTTCGGCATGTATGACTGGGATTCAACTGTAAGTCAAGTTATAATAGTGTTGGGGAAAGGAGCAGTGTCATGAAACTGAATGAAAAATTATATGCATTTTTTTCAGAGCATGTGGAACAAATGGCCGAGGAATGGATTGAAACGATGGAGGAAAGTGATCCGAATTCGCTTTACGCCCTACATAATGCAACAGTAACAGAAGAATTAAAAGAGCAGGACAGAGAATTTTACCGGCATCTGAATTACATGTATGTTTTACCGGAAAAACAATTTCTTGAAGAATTTCAAGAATGGGTCATTGAGCTGACGAACGATCAAAAACATCTCGACACACCGGTTCAGTATGTCATTCGGGAGTTTATGAGAAACCGGAGATTATATACGAAGTATTTTGAGAAGTTCGCAGAAGAAAATGAGTCAGCGTTTGAACCGGGTGAGAAGCAAAAATGGGCTGATTTGATTGTAAAAGTATTTGATTTCACCATTTATACATTCGTTGATCACGCTGAAATGAATGCTAAGCAGCAATTAAACGCCCAGAGAGAAATGATATTGGAATTAAGCTCACCTGTCATTACCCTGAGCAAATCAACAGCTCTGCTGCCGCTTGTCGGTGACATTGATACCGAACGGGCCAAGTTTATTCTGGAAAACACGCTTCAAGCTTGTGCAAAAAGACGCGTGGAGCATCTGTTAATCGATCTGTCGGGTGTTGTGGTAGTGGATACGATGGTGGCGCACCAGATTTTTAAATTGATTGAGGCGCTCAATCTGATCGGTGTCCGGTCAACCCTGTCAGGAATCAGGCCTGAAATTGCGCAAACCGCTGTACAGCTGGGAATTGATTTTTCGAATATTACCATTAAAACCAATCTTGCTCAAGCATTAAACTATCATCAATAAAAAAATCCGCTATCTGTGATAGCGGATTTTTTTATGATGCGAAACATAAAGATACGAGAAAAGATCCCGCGAATAATAAGAGGACGAGGCAAAAGAACACCCAGTCGCGCCGGTTCACGCTTAATGTCCTGTAATATGTCCTGTTTCTGCTTCCTGTAAAACCTTTCGATTCCATCGCAAGCGCTGTCCGTTCCGCTTTTCTGATGGCGCTTGCCAATAGCGGTATGGTATAGCGTTTTAACGCGCTGATTTTATTAATGAAGCCGCTCTCCGCCGCTCCTCCTCTGATTTTATGAGCCTGCTGAATCAGCTGGACTTCATCCTTTAACAGCGGAAGAAAGCGAAAGCCTGCAATGACACCGTACGCGAGCTTTGGTGAGAGCCTGCACTGCTGGACAAGGCTCAGCATAAATAAAATCGGATCGGTCGTAAAAACAAACATCATCGATAAGGCGGAAAAGCACAAAATACGAAACCCGAGAGAGATGCCGACAGACACATTATCGCTGTTAATGGAGATAGGGCCTGCTTGAAACAAAAAATTATCCGGTGTTGTCGGCACCTTTCCAAAAACTGCGGCTGTCCACACGCATCCGAATGCTAAAATCAAAAACGGAATCGTAAACAACAACCATTTTTTCAATGGGATTCCGGCCGCCAGTAAAACGCCCGCGACGATGATGATATAAAAACATGCCGGAGTGTAAGGATTGTAAATAAACGACAGCATGACGACACAACAAAAAACCGCCGCCGCTTTTACCGTTGGATTAATGAGTTGTAACGGCTGCTTCATCGCGCACCTCCCCTTGATATGCCATCCATTCATATAGAAGGGGAAGGGTGAGCTTTGCTTTTTGGACAAGCCCTGTTTCTAGAGAAAACAACTGCGCTGGAGATCCGTCAAAGGCCAAGCCCGTATCATGAAGCACAAGCACACTGTCAGCATACGAAGAGACTAGCTCCATATCGTGTGTAATCATGAGGACGGCGGTTCCCTCTGCCTTAATGCGCTGAATCATTTCCATACATTCAGCCGCGGTGCGGGCGTCCTGGCCAAAGGTTGGTTCGTCTAATAATAAAATCTTTACGTCATGCATGAGCATGGTAGCAACGCTCAGTCGCCGTTTTTGCCCTTGGCTGATCGCAAACGGATGATGATCAGCCAAATGCGCAAGATCGAAACGATACAGCAGGTGTTGCGCTTTTTTCTCAGTTTCAGCATTTACCTTCTGGCCGAACAGCAGCTCATCATACACCGTATCGGTGACGAATTGATGTTCAGGGTTTTGAAAAACAAAACCCATTCGTTTTCGCAATTCTTTTTCTTTATATTTCTGCAGCGGCTGATCAAATAGAAGAATTTTGCCGCTTTGCGGTTTCATAAGACGGGCCAGAACAGATAAGAGCGTCGATTTTCCAGTGCCGTTCGGGCCGACAAGCGCCGTCAAAGAGCCTTCGCGCAATGAAAAGCTGATGTCTTCGAAAATCGTTTGTTGTCCTCTCGCGAACGAAAGGCTGCGGACTTCGAGCACACTCTTTCCAGAAGGAGTTTCCTTCTTTTCAGCACGCCCGGCAGGAAAGGGCTCTTTGAACAGCATTTCTTTTGATAAAGTAAACGGCATACTCATCTTTTCCTGCAGATGACAGACCTTTGGAATTGCGACGCCCAATTTCTTTATTGTCTCCGCTTCGTGCTGAAATAGATCTTTCGTCAGACCATCCAGCGCTTTTTGCCCTGATTTATCGAGCACGATCGTTCTCTCAATCCAAGGCGCCCATTCATCAAGCTGATGCTCAATGACGAGGAGGCTGAAACCTTTTTCCCGCTGAAGGTCTTTCATCAATTGAACGAATTCCCGCGCTGAGAAAGGGTCTAAAAGAGAAGTCGGCTCATCTAAAATAATAAGCTCAGGCTCCATCGCCAAAATACAGGCGAGAGCCACTTTCTGCTTCTGTCCTCCTGAAAGGGTGGATATCGTTTTTTCTTTTAAATGGGGAATACGTAATTTTTCTAATACGGCATTGATTCTCTCTGTCATTTCTTCTTTTGGAATCTGCTGATTTTCGAGCCCGAAAGCGATTTCGTCCTCCACCGTCAGCATGCAGAACTGCTGATCAGGATCCTGAAAAACGACCCCGGCATGCTGAGCAAACGTTTCGGAGGTTTCAGCGTTTGTGACCGGCTTTTGAAATAGAAATACATGTCCGGACTGAATGCCGTCGCAAGCCTCCGGATATAGACCGTTTAAACAAAGGGTGAGCGAGCTTTTACCGCACCCGCTCGGTCCTAGCAATAAAACACATTCTCCTTTTTCAAGCTCAAACGAAATGTTTTGAAAAACCGGTTTCTCGTCTTCTTCATAAGAGAAGCTGAGCTGGTCAACTGTCAGAAGCTCATCAAAGGCTTGCATGTTCTGACGCCCGCTTCCGTTTCTTTTTCAGTTCCTTTCCGAGTGCCATTCCGTTTAACACACCTGTATAAGCGAGAGAGTCGCTGACAGCTTTTCCGAGAAGCCCCGCCAAAAGCGCGCCGGAAATGAGGCGGATCACAAGCATAATGAGCAGATAACCCGGTGAATAGGCTGCATAGCCAGAAACAAAGAGATCATAGATAAAGCTGGCTACTGAAGACCCCATACCGGCCAGCATAAGGACAGGGAGAGAGTATGCTTTCCAGCGTGTTGCAAGGAATACAGCCTCAGCCCCGAGTCCTTGAACAATGCCGATGACGATGACCATCGGGCCAGACGGATTTCCCAGCAGGCACTCAACGAGAGCGGCAATGATTTCAGAAACGAGCGCCGCACCCGGTTTTCGAATCATGTATGCGGCGATGACCGAAACGATAAACCAAATGCCGTAAATCGGTTCATAGGCGATTGGCCCAAACATACCTGCAAGCACGTTTCCGAAGTGTGTAAATAATAAATAAACAACGGCAAATACGATACTGATAACGGACATGATGACAATTTCTTTTACTTTCCAGCTTTTCATGTTATCCCTGCTTTCTGTTTTTTCTTGATGGACTGTTAGCCGAAAGATTCACAGTCATGGTGATGTGGTTTGTTTGCTGCTCAGCCATGCGGAAAACGGCTTCCAATGTGCTGAATACGTCATGCGCATCCCCGTCAAGCTCGCTCGCGTAATGGACACCCTGTACAAAAGTGCCTTGGGCTTTTGCGATGTCGACAGCCTTCATAATCAATCCCATATAATCCGGCTCATTCATTGGATAAAGCGCAAATTGGCACGGCGCTTCCGCGTTCAAGCCTCGGACAGCATCTTCATTGGCACGCTTATCGTCTGTGAAAAGATATGTATCTCCCTGGGTGTCGCCCGGGCACCCAATGGAAAACGTGCCGCTCATGACGATGTGTTTTTCGCTGTTTGCTGCATAAAGGTAAATGGCTTTTGCAGCATCGAATACATGATCAATCGATCCGCGTAACACCGTGCTGATATGGTCGGTTTTCGTCCAAACATTGGATGTATCTGTTTTTTTCAGCGCAGACTTGATCACACTGATAAAATCATCCGTCATCGGATATAAAGAGAAGCGAAAACCGGCGATTCTGCTTGTACCGCAAATATGCTCCATTTCTAAAAGCCTCCTGTTTTTTGGATAAAATAAAAAACTGCATATCCTAAGGGAATATGCAGTCATAGATCGATTAAGCGCACAAAAAAATACACCATTCGGTCAACCTGCACTTCCCCACGCTAGTATTATCCAGATCGGGTCATAAGGGATCAAAACGCGTTTCTCACGCGTTTTATCTCAGCCAAAACAGCACCCCTAGTGCTTACCGTATACAATTTTTTATTTTGACATCATAATAGATGATAAGAATCATTTTGTAAACAACGAAATCATTTTTTTCATATAGGGACAGGAGAGGATGATCACATTTGGACAAAGGACACATATTATGGAACCGTAACAGAAAGTAAGCTTGACGAAGATGACGGTGCTTACATCTATGAAATTGAAATCCAAACGAAACAAGGAACTGAGACAGAATTTGAAATTTCCGCAAAAGATGGCCGCATGATCAAAACTGAGATAGATGACTATTCAAACCCCCGCTGCAGGGGGGGTTTTCATGATAAGAAACCCTTTTTTGGACAATCTAAGTAGAAAAGGAGGCGAAACGCATGGAAAAGAAAGAGGAGCAATACATCAATCAGGCTGAATATGTCCCTCATCCGACGAAGGAAGGAGAGTATGCCTTATTTCTTCATGAAACGTATCATTTGCTTTCTGAAGATGACGAGACACAAACAACAGAATAAGGGCTTAGGCCCTTGTTTTGTTCCGTAATTGTGATGTAAGCGCATTTATTACTTTTTTGAGTTGACACAGCTTGTTTTTTTCTGTAATCTCAGTGTGTCAATTCAATTAGGAACTTCGTTAGGTGAGGCTCCTGTATGGAGATACGCTGCTGCCCAAAAATGTCCAAAGACGCCAATGGGTCAACAGAAATCATCGACATAAGGTGATTTTTAATGCAGCTGGATGATTGTCCTATGCCATACAGTGCTAAAGCTCTACGATTGAAGGCGCCCGCACGCTTTTTTTGACGTGCTTCTTTCACCTTCAATCCTGAAGGCTTTTTTTATGCCTTTAAAACGAAACCAATCAAAGGAGGTGCGGAGTATGGATTCTCCCCATTCGAGTCAATCTGAAGAAGTACCCATATACTATGACAACAAGGCAATTGATTACACGATGAGGAGACGAACTGCCGCACCTTCTGGCGAGGCCGGCACGTCTCCGTAGAGGAGGTACGAGTCCGATGGTTCAAAACATGACTTATGACGAACTCATTTTACGCATCATTATTTTATTGCGAGACGGGAAAATCAGGGATTTCAGAAGTGTTATTGATGAGCTTCAGCCCTATGACATGGCATTTATTTTTAAAGAAATGCCGGAAAAACACCGCGCCCGCTATTTATCTTATTTAACTGTAGACGATATCACTGATATGATCGGGGAGCTGGAACGCGAATTTCAGCTTGTCGTCTTAAATAAAGTCGGAAAAACAAAAGCAACACTGGCGATGAACAAAATGGACAACGATGACCTCGCTCAATTGCTTGAAGAAATGGACGAAGAACTGAAGGAGCAGCTTTTGTCCAGCATGGAAGCGGCAGAGTCAAAAGCTGTACAGCTCTTGATGAATTATCCGGCTGATTCAGCGGGACGCATGATGACAAACCGGTATGTGTGGATTCCTCAGCATTACACGGTAAAAGACGCGGTCGTCAAACTGAAAAGCTTCGCTGAAATCGCTGAATCAATCAACTACTTATATGTTATTAATGAAAGCAAACAGCTGGTTGGGGTTCTTTCCTACCGCGATTTGATCCTGGGCGAACCTGAAGAAAAGGTGCAGGATTTAATGTTTACCCGCGTCATATCAGCAGATGCTCTTCAGGATCAGGAAGAAGTTGCCCGCCTGATTGAACGTTACGATTTCTTGGCAATACCGGTGGTAGAAGAAAACAACGTGCTTGTCGGCATCGTAACGGTCGATGATATTATCGACGTCGTTATTCGGGAAGCTGATGAGGATTACGAAAAATTTGCCGCTTCCGGTAAAGATATCACCTTTGACACAAAAGCTTACGTGGCGGCATACCGGCGCCTGCCATGGCTGATTTTACTCTTGTTTATCGGGCTGATTTCAGGAAGCATTATCAGCTATTTTGAGGATGCGCTGAAGCAGGTTGTCGCGCTTGCGTTTTTCATGCCGATGGTGTCAGGGATGACAGGAAATACGGGAACACAATCTCTCGCGGTTGTCATCAGAGGCTTGTCTAAAGAAGAAATGAACAAAAAAACGATTGTGCGACTGATCTTCCGGGAGTTCAGAACAAGTATTTTTATCGGAGCGGTTTGTTCTGTGCTAATCGCGATTGTCTCCATCATATGGCAGGGGAATGCGCTTTTGGGATTTGTAGTCGCCTCTTCACTGTTCTTAACCTTAATCATCGGCACGATGTCAGGAACGATTATCCCTATTATTTTGCACAAACTGAAAGTAGACCCGGCGATTGCTTCTGGACCGCTGATTACAACGTTAAACGATATTTTATCTTTATTAATCTACTTTGGCATTGCCACTGCATTCATACACTCATTATAAACATAAAAAGTCCGTCTCAACTGCGAGCCGGACTTTTATCATTTAACGGTTTTTGTACCGAAAGTGAGCATTAAGCTGCCCCTCCAGCATTTTTTTCCGCACTTGCGGATCGTTTTTTAACATCTGTTCTTTTTTGCGCATATCCTTTAAAATCTCTGCCGTCTGTACACCGTCTTCACGCTTATTGGCGATATCCATCAGCCGCTCCACATCGGCAAAGGAGTATTTTCTTGTCCCCCTTGAAGAACGCTGCGGGTAAATGAGCTTTCGTTCCTCATAATACCTGATCTGTCTTACGGACAATCCTGTCAATTCACTCACAATTCCGATTGAAATCACTTTTTTGTCTTTATAAGAATGATCTTCTGTGGTCATTTTTCCACCCCTGGATGTCTTTTGATAATAGTATATAAAAAACAAAGAGAAAAAACCTGACGCTTGTCATATTTTCTAACATCAAATAGAAGATTTTTGAAAAAATGCGGAAGAAAAATTAACAAGAATAATGCGTAACACACAAGCGCGTTTTATCCTTTATGTAACGAACAAACGAGGAGGAAGGATAATCATGGAGGAAGAAAAAGCGGTCTCACTGGCAAAAGAAATTATCGAGTTGGATATCAAGCGTGATGAAATGCTGGAGACGTTTATGCAGCTTGCCGGAGAACAGGCTTTTCAATTATTAAGATCCGTTCAAAACGGACGGTACCGTAAATCTTCGTAAACATAAATTCTTTACATTAGATTCATACCACGTTCATTTAAATAGAGTATCTTTTGTATAGGATACCTCAAAATGAAGGAGGACGCTATGAGTAATTTATTGAAATCCGCTTTAGAAAAAGAACGAAGCCATTATTCTGAAAAACTCTATCAAATTGGAGTTTATAATAAAGAGGTCATGAACAAAATGACGATTTCTGAGCTTCGGAAAGAATATGCTTATTTCTTTCGAAGCATTACAAATCACAGAAATTATCCTTATACAAGATAATGTATAAGGATTTTTTTACTTTTAGAAGGAATTTCTCGAATTATAGCGAATACGTATAGTAAGGGACTGAACTCTTATTATATGTAAGGGTTTTCATTATTTTTTTATAAAAATCCTATATACGAGGTAGATATGATGAGATTATCGTTTAACGAAGAAGAAGTTGAGCGTGCGATGAATTTGTACAGAGTTTTTGCAAGGGCTTTCAAAAGTGTGTCCGAACATAGTATCCGTGATAGCAAAGAGCACGGTTTTAATCCCACTGAATTTGCTGTACTGGAGCTCCTGTACACAAGAGGCCCGCAAAAATTACAGCAAATTGGGTCGAGACTTCTGCTTGTAAGCGGAAACGTCACATATGTTATTGACAAACTAGAAAGAAACGGGTTTTTAGTAAGGGAGCAGGACCCGAAAGATAAACGCTCCGTTTACGCACATTTAACTGACAAGGGAAATGAGTATTTGGATAAAATTTATCCGATTCATGCACTGCGTATTGCGAGAGCGTTTTCAGGCCTTTCGCCTGATGAACAGGACCAGCTGATCGTCCTGCTCAAGAAAGCAGGCATACACAGTCAGCATTTGCTGTTTCGTTAACGACTCTACACTCTCTTTCTGGAGAGTGTTTTTTTGTTTTATAGGATTCTTTTTAAAACATCTTCAATCTTCCTGTCAGACATTTCACCAAGATATCCATTGACGTTTGTTTTATATTTCTTCATCTGTTCATTTGATTGAAAAAATACCGCAAAACGCTCTTCTGCTTTTTGTACATCCCAGTTTCTTATATCTATGACAAGCTTCCTTTCATTTAAAAGGTTCAAATTCATTTCCTCCTGGCCCGGCAGTGCATGATAAATAAATACGGGGAGCTGCTTCTGTAAGCATTCACTGATGGTCACGCCTCCGGGTTTTGTCATGATGCCTGTCGCCTGTTCGTACAAACGGTTCATCTCTGCTTTGCTGTGAAGGTAAGGAATCGCCTCAATTAAAGGGTGGTGTAAACTTTTGACATAGCAGTAGAGCTTTTCGTTTCTGCCGCATAATATTTTGTATAAGATCTTTCCGCCTGGCGACAGTTTCTGCACCCATTTTAACATTCCCCCAACCCCCATACTGCCCCCTGTGATGATGATGGTATATGGCGGATGGTGCTGCAAGGTATCTGCTGATTCCATTTCAAACATTCGGTGAACTGGAATGCCGGTCAAGTATATGTTGTTCTGATCGATCCCCTCTGATATGAGCTGATTCTTTACTTCCATGCTCGGAACAAAATGGTAATCAATATTCTTCCGTCCCCATAATTGATTCACGAAAAAATCAGTGTATACATTCACAACCGTCAGATCTGGATATTCAGGCTTTAGCCGGTCCAGCAGATAAGAAGGCAGCGCATGTGTGCAGAAGGCGATATCAGGCTGTTTTTCTTGGAGGATGTGCCTCATTTGTTGTGTGAACAGCCATTCGTACATGGAATATCGTTTGTCATGCTGATATTCTCCGCAGGCGAGTAGCCTGTAAATGCCGCTGTACGTTTTCGGAAAATATTGAATCCATTTTAAATAAGCCACGGAGGACAGTTTTTCTAACCGCCTATACGCATGTGAAAAGATATCAATGTTCTCAGCTGCAAGCCCCTGAGACTCCAATTCAGCCTGCAATGCATCAGCGACATGATGATGGCCGGTGGAAATGCTTAAAAAAGGAAAAATAAGAATGTTTTTCATGACAGTCCTCCCAAAAAAATATGGCAACTATATTTTGGGGAGAACGCTCACAAAATATAAGGGTGTTTTTGATCATAAGGAAGGTGAAGAGATGAAAACCTGTTTCCTTTCCATTTGGAGAATGGTTGACCCAATTTATTTCTTTTTTTCAAGGCTAAGCTTGATTGACAAAGAGCAAAAAAGCGTTTTTCGAGTCAGGCTGACGAAGTATAAAGGACATCATGTCGTGCTGAGCGACGGAACGCATATTAGAAAAAATGATGTGCTCGTTAAAATCCATCTGCACAATATTAAACTGATAAGAGAACTGCAAAGCATTGAGAGTACGGTCAGAAAAGGAATCATTATTTATCAGAAAGTATATCAATCAATGCCGCTTCTTCTTGACTATATCAACAATCATAAAAAAAGCGAGAAAATCAAAGGGATCATTGGGATTACGATGCTTGACAGAGGTGTGAAAAGGCTCGGCTTTGATGTGATTACCCCGGTGAACCCTTTTTACAGATGCTTTAAAAAAATGTCCCATGTGCCGATTTTATATTTGACTTCAAAGCCTGTGAGCTTGCGGCATTTACCGAATTCATCCTATTTGTTTATCTCAAAAGAAAAGCTGCAGAAAACCTATCAAAAAAAAGACTGATGCCACGGTCAGCACAGTCTTTTTTGCTTAAATCTGATGAAATGTCACTTCAGGGCGGCTTCCGACACGGATATTTACGCCAGTTTGTCCCAAGCCTTCACTGATATAAAATGGCTTATCGTGATGATAATGAAGACCTTTAATCATGTTCATGCGCACGAGTTTGCCCATTTTCACCAAATGATACGGTTTTGGCCAGTGGATTTGCCCGCCGTGAAAATGGCCTGACAGCAGGTAATCATAATGAACATCTTTCATATCCAGAATAATATTTGGATCATGTGTTAGTACAAGATGATAGCCGTTTTCCAGACTTTGATAAGAGCCGGTAATATTACTGCGATTCGTACTGTAATCATCAATGCCAATTATATTGATTGGCCCTGCAGCCGTATCGATTCGAACATGTTCATTTTGAAGCGTGATACAGTCGTTTTCCTCTAAAACACGCTTCAGCCTCTGAAAGTCCTCTTCTTTCAATACATAATCGTGGTTACCGAACACCGCGTACATTCCATATGCAGGCTTCAGCTTTTGCAAGGCATTCAAATAAGCTGCCAGCTTCGGAATATTACGTTTCCGATCAAGAAAATCCCCGGTAAGAGCAATGATGTCCACAGGCTGATCTTTTGTTAAATGATACAGCTCCTCAGGTGAGACTGAAATGTTTTCCAAGTGAAGATCTGATAAATGAAGGATATTTAATTTTTTTCTGGCTGGAAGGCCGTCTTTTTGGTCGATTGAAATGGTGTTAACCTTCACATCTTTTGTATTGCGGTTCGCTTTATATAGAAATGGCACAAATACGAGTATGGCCAATGAAAGTAAGATTGTAAACAAAATATATCCCCTCCCTCATATCAGTATAGTAAGTGAGCAAGCCCTATGGATAGCGGGAATTAATGGGTAGAGACAGGCTGAAAAACGGATTGTCATATGATGAATGATTTGGAAGGGAAAAGGGATAATAAATTTTGACACATGAGGCAGAACATGCCGACGGAGTCAGAATAACAAATGGATGTGTAAGCAATGTTACGGTTGATGAGACAACAAAAAAAAGAAACATATTATCTCTGGATCGCATTATTTCTTCTTTTATTGTATGTATCCCCGCTTTTTATTTTAAAGGAAGATGCCCATATCCGGGTCCACGATAATTTAGATTCCAACATCGCTTGGTACAAGGTTCTGGCCGATAGCGGAGAAATCGTCGGCAAGGTTGACGCTGCCATTCCGCAAATCATTAACGGGCTGCCCCGGGATGCCTTTGGCACCGAGTGGAGCGGAATTGTTTGGCTCCATGCTTTCTTTTCTTCCATGACCGCCTATGCAATAAGCCAGACGGTTACAAGAGTTGTCGCTTTTTTTGGAATGTATGTGCTGCTGAAGAAACATGTGATCCCTGAACCAAAAGCGGCTTTCATCCGAATTGGCGTATCGCTTGCATTTGCCTTAACACCTTTCTGGCCTTCGGGGATGCTGAGTACGCTTGGGTATCCTTTGGCACTGTGGGCTTTTTTAAATATCCGAAAAGGGGATATCTCATGGAGAGAATGGCTGACGCTCGGACTGCTTCCTTTATATTCAAGCTTTGTTTTAGGCTTCTTCTTTTTCCTGGCAGGAATGGCGTGTTTTTGGCTGTATGATGCCATTACAAAAAGAAGATGGAATCTGATTTTCTTAGGCAGTATTGCATTTATGACGAGTATCTATCTTTTCGTTGAATATCGGCTTGTCTATTCGATGCTGTTTGAGCATGCACCGATGCATCGTATCGAATTTATCTCATCCAGGCATGACGTTTGGCATTCTCTTCGGCTATCCGTAAAAAACTTTGTCTATGGCCATAATCATGTGATGACCGTTCATACCGTTGTCATCCTCCCGATTCTGCTGCTCGTATTTGCTGCTCTGCTGTTCAAACGAAATCGGACAAAGCCAGAAAATGTTTATCTGTTTTTATGTGTACTTAATTACGGATTGTCATTATGGTATGCGTTTTGGTTCAACAAAATTTGGGCAGTGCCTAAGCAGAAATTTGCCTTTTTAGCAGAATTTAATTTTGCCCGTTTTCATTTTCTGCGACCGCTTGTTATATACGTGAGCTTTGCGCTTGCTTTATATCTTATTTGGCGGATGGGGAAAGGATGGAAATGGCTTGTGTACGCCGCGGTCGCTGCACAGCTGATGGTGCTGGCGCCTTTTAATGAAGAGTATACGTATGGTGTTCATTACAACGCGCCGACATTCAGGGAGTTTTATGCATCCGAGCAATTCAAAGAGATTAAAGAATTTATCGGACGCCCGCAAGATTCGTACAGGGTGGCGAGCATCGGCCTGCATCCGTCTATCGCCCAATATAACGGGTTTTATACGTTAGATACGTATAACAATCTGTATCCGCTCTCTTATAAATATGAATTTAGGAAAATCATTGAAAAAGAGCTGGAAAAAAACGCTCGGCTGAAACAATATTTTGATGAGTGGGGCAGCCGCTGCTACCTTTTTGTCGATGAACTCGGTAAACGATACGATTTCAAAAAGAACTCGAAGAAAACGATCAACAATCTTCAATTAAATACAGAGGTATTTAAAAAAATGGGCGGACGGTACATTTTATCTTCAGTTCCGATCATGAATGCTGAACAAAATCATCTCGCGCTTGTCAAGACGTTTGACCATAAGGATTCCGCTTGGCGCATTTATTTATATGAAACAAGATAAGGAGGATATCGATTGAAACAGCCACAGCCAGTATTAACCATCGTCGTCCCGTGTTTCAATGAAGAGGAAGTGTTTCAAGAAACAAGCCGTCAGCTGACAGAGGTTGTAGACGATTTAATTGAAGAGAAATTAATTGCTGAAGACAGTAAAATTCTATTCGTCGATGATGGCAGCAAAGACCGCACTTGGGCTTTGATTGCCATGGAGAGCATAAGAAACAAGAAGGTTACCGGTCTAAAATTAGCCTGCAATGTCGGCCACCAAAAAGCGCTTTTAGCCGGACTCCATAAAGCGAAGAATAGGTCAGACTGTGTCATTTCGATTGATGCTGATCTTCAGGACGACATCTCTGTGATCCGGGATTTTATACTGAAATATCATGAGGGCTGCGAGATCGTTTACGGTGTCCGCCGGAGCAGAAAAACCGATACCTTTTTCAAACGCACGACCGCGTTAGGATTTTATCGTCTCATGAATAAGCTTGGGATTAAATTAATTTATAATCATGCTGATTTTCGTTTAATGAATAAAAGGTCCCTTGAAGAGCTTGAGCGTTATCCGGAAGCGAATCTGTTTTTAAGAGGTATTGTCCCTATGATCGGCTTTAAATCGGCCGAAGTTTTGTATGACCGCAAGGAACGCTTTGCCGGCAAAACGAAATATCCGCTGAAAAAGATGCTATCCTTCGCTTTTAACGGGATTACTTCATTCAGTGTCGCACCAATTCGATTCTTTACGCTTTTAGGGTTTGTTTTATTTTTTCTCAGCGCTGTGGCAGGGATTGGCGCGTTTATTCAAAAGCTGCTCGGCCATACGAATGCAGGCTGGGCGTCTCTCATCATTTCAATTTGGTTTTTGGGCGGGCTGCAATTGATGGGAATTGGGATCATCGGAGAGTATATCGGGACGATTTTTTCCGAAGTGAAAAGACGCCCGAAATACGCGATTGATATCGATTTGTATAATGAGCCGCTGAGCCCGCTTCAGCGCCAGGAAAAAGAGCGATTAGAGAAAAAGTACAGTTGAAAAAAAAGAGCTGACTTCATTAGTCAGCTCTTTTTTTTCAACTGATGTAAAATAGCGCTAAGAGGTTCGTCTTGCGGGTTGCGGTAAAAATCAAAAAATGGGCAGCCCTTCTTCTTAATCCGATCAATGACGGTATCAATTGTAAACAAAGCGGGTGTTAAAGATGATTTCACTTCATTCCAGTAAAGCGGTGCCGCGACAGTCCCAAGCTCATTTCCTCTCGTCGAATAGGGACAGATAATCGTTTTTCCTTCTGCATGCTGCAAATAATCAAGATACAATTTGCCGTGCCTGTTTTTAATCAGGCGTTCAGTGGTAAATAGCTCGGGAAATGCATTGGTGCAGTACTCGGCAATCAGCTGTGTAAATTGGCGTGTTTCTTCATACGTGAAAGCCTCAGGAGACAAGGGAATATAAAGCTGGATGCCTTTGTTGCCGGATAGCTTCGGGTACGAAGTAATGCCAAAGGAGTCAAACAGCCGCTTCAGTTCATTTGCAGCCTGAACGGCCATAATAAAGTCATCTCGCGAAGGCGGGTCTAAATCAACGACAATCTCAGCCGGACGCCTGCTTTTAATGGTTTGAAAAGGAACGTGAAACTCCAAAGCAAGCTGGTTGCAAAGCCATAACAACGTAGACATATCCTCACAGACAATATGCTCATGGCTTCCGTCATAGAAGGATTGAACAAAATCCGGCGCATAGTCCGGCTTGTTTTTTTGGAAAAATGATTCGCTCCTAGATCCATGCGGATAGCGAATGACGGTGACAGCACGGTTTTTCAGAAATGGAAACAGGTAGTCACTGACTTCAATCATATACTGAATAAAATCTTCTTTTGTTTTTTTATTCTTTTCAAATATGATTTTATCCAGGCTTGTGAACTGAAGCTCTGGGTGAACCGGTTTGGAGTGGCGTATGACTTGCGCATACGTGCATTCGGTCCAGTCCATTTGGAATTCGAAGCCAACAAACGATACCTCTCTTAGTGTGCCTTGGAGAATCGTTAAGTATTGAACAGCTGCACATATAGAAGGTTCAAGCGTAAATTCGCCAGAAGGTGTTTGATGCCCGTGCTGTTCCATAATCTCTCTTATCGCGCTTTTTTCCTCATCACGCATTCCGTGCGAGACAGAGGCAATCGGTGTCATGATTCCGTTTTTTAATACGGACACCGTCAGAAACCCATTGTTAGGGTTGAAGCCTGTTATGCAAACATAAGCTTGTTTAAAGTTTTTATATTTGAGCCAATCGGATGACCGCTTCTTTTCAAGCCATTTGCTATTTGTTTTCTTCGCTACAATTCCTTCTCCGTCATATTTCATTACCATTTCCCAAAGGCGATCAAAATGATCGTAACAGGGGATATATTGGATGGTTTCCTTTGCGTAAGGATCTGGAGACGCAGGAAGCTTTGCTGCGGACAAGAGGTCATACAGCGATTTTTTGCGGTCCAGATACGAAAGAAGCGTTAGATCTTCTCCGCTTCTCTCTAATAAATCAAAGGCGAGAAAGCAGCACGGCCTCGCGTTTGCCGATTCCTGAATCTTGTCTGGCCTTTTTAAACGTCCCCGTACTTGAAGATGTTCAAAATCTGCACGACAAGGATTCACCAAACATACGATTTCTCCATCAAGTGTCAGCGGAAGTTCTTTTTCCATATGCTGAAAGACGGTTTTGGCGAATTGTGTGATTTCAGGGAAGGTGTTGAGCTCCACACCATTTCTGCTGGTTAAGGTCACACCTGAAGAATGGATGCGAAGAATACATCGGTACCCGTCATATTTTACTTCGTAACGCCATTCTTCTCCGATTGGCGGTGACGAAGTAAGGACCGGCTGCATGGTTAACGCCATGGACTATGACGTGCCGGAGGCTTTTTTTCTAGTCGTTTTCCGTTTTTTATCTCCGGCTCCTTTCGGTTCAGCGGCTTGTGCAGGTGCGGCAGCCGGTGTCTCCGGGTTCGGTCTTCTGGTTCGGTCGATGCTTGCTTGCAGTGCGCTTACCAGGTCAATGACATCTTCTCGAGGTGGCGCTTTATCAGGAGTGACGGCTGTCTCTTTATTTTCAAGCTTGTCGTTGACTCTTTGCAGCAGCGCCTGCCGGTACGTGTCCTCATATTTTTCAGGTTCAAACTCAGCAGTCAGTTCATTTATTAATGTGATAGCGGTTTGCAGTTCCTTTTCGTTTACATTCGATTGATCAGGTACACCTGGGACATGAGCGGCGCTTCTGACCTCATCCGGATAATGGATAGACTCCATGACGATACAATTTTCATAAACGCGGAGAATCGCCAGCTGCTGCTTTGACCTGATTGTCATATTGGCGATACCGATCTTTCCGGTTGAACGCAGCGCCTCACGCAGCAGGGTATAGGCTTTCGTCCCGTTATCTCCGGGGCCGACGAAGTAGGAGCGGTTAAAATAAATCGGATCAATTTCCTGAAGCTGAACAAAGTCAACAATCTCAACCGCTTTCTCCTCATGCTCCTGCTTTAAGCTTTTTAAATCTTCGTCCGTCAGCACTACATATTTTCCTTTTACATATTCATATCCTTTGACAATTTCATCAGGGCTAAGTGTTTTTTCGCAATTCGTGCAAATTTTCTCGTATTTAATTGGTGCGTGATCCTCTTTATGGAGGCTGCGCAGCTTAATATCTTTATCTTCTGTGGCCGCATATAGCTTGATGGGGATGTTTACTAATCCGAAACTGATCGATCCCTTCCACATTGTATGCATATCGATAAACCCCTTTTTTTCTTTAGTGTGAAGAGGAGGGGGGCGATTCATGTGTAGTAACTTATGGGTGAAAAAACAGCCGGTGCTGTTATTGCGGCGGCTGTTCAATAATGAATTGTTCGAGTTGTTCCGGCGGAATTGGCCTGCTGAAAAAGAATCCCTGCAAATGGTCGCAGCCTTTTTCATAAAGGAGCTGCTTTTGTGCTGAATTTTCAACACCTTCGGCAATCACCTGCAAAGAAAGCTGATGGCCCATGGCAATAATAGCCCCGGTAATTTGTTCTGATTTACGATGGGTTTGAATATCGTCAATAAATGATTTGTCAATTTTCAGCCTGTGAATCGGAAAGTCTTTCAAATAGCTAAGCGAGCTGTGGCCAGTACCGAAGTCGTCAATACTGATTCTGATTCCTAATTCCGTTAGCGATGACAAAACCTTTTTGGAGTGATCAAGATTGTCCATTGTCATGCTTTCTGTCACTTCCACTTCAAGAAGGTGCGGAGGAAGCTGGTATTTATTCAGCGTATCCTTGATGAGGGGAATCAGATCTTCGGATTGAAACTGTTTGGCGGAAATATTGATGGCTACAGAAAGATCATAGCCTTTGTCATGCCAAACCCTTGCCTGTTTGCATGCTTCATCTATTATCCACTTTCCGATATCAATAATAAGGCCCGTTTCTTCTGCGACACCGATGAATTCTCCGGGCGGACACAGCTGCCCGTCGGGTGTGACAAGGCGTATTAATGCTTCTGCACCTGTCATTTTTTGATTTTTTGCACTGAATTGCGGCTGATAATATAAGACAAATCTATTGTTTTCAATTGCTTCTCTAAGTACGATCTCTTGATTCAGCTTGACGGCTTCTTTGTTGCCGATTGAAAAAGAAAAGTACCTGTATTTGCTTTTGTTTGGATCTTTAGCGGCATACATCGCCATATCAGCCTTTTTCATCAATTCAAGGCCATCCGTCCCGTCTTTTGGAGATATCGCAATCCCGATACTGACTGATGTGACTAAAGTGTGCTCTTGGATTTTAAAAGGTTTTTCGAATTTTTGGATAATTTTTCTTGCTAAAACATCTGCTTCGCCTGTTCCTGTATTGGCGTCTGTCAATATAAAAATAAATTCATCGCCGCCAAGACGGGCGATAAATCCGTTATCAGGAACTACAGATGACAGGCGCTTAGCTGCAAGCTGAAGCAATTGATCACCGACATTATGCCCTAATGCATCGTTAATCACTTTAAAACGGTTTAAGTCCAGAAAGAATACAACGGTGTTATAGTGTAAGGTATGCTCGCGATTCAGCGTCTCAGTTAGGTGAGAGATAGCATGCCTTCTGTTAGGTAAGTCTGTAAGCGAATCATAATGAGCCATTCTATGGATTTCTTTCTCTGCCCTGTACTGCTTCGTCATGTCTTTGCAAATAACATAAATGCTGTCAAGCTCTTGATTGACCTCAACAGGTATGAGCGTAATATTTAAGTGAAACTGGCCTTTTTCAGTAATCAGATCGCTATCACTGTTCATCGCTTGTTTATTTTTTTTAACTTGCTCAAAAAGGCGCTTAATCTTCTGTGATGTATAATTTCTCCAGTCATGCATGCTGAATCCAAATTTGCTGATCATTTCCTCACCAGCGTGATTTGATGATATTATGTCGCCTTCTAATGACAAAATAAAGATGGCGTCAATATTGTGGTTGATTAAAGATTGAAATCTCTGTTCGTTATCCTTTATGCGTTCGCTTTGTTTCATAAACTTTCGGTCTGCATGGGAGCTGAATAATAATAACGTTTGTATACAAAAAATAATTAAAGTAACAAAAATTGACCAATGAAACGTATGTACTTCCATATGGCTTCCGGGAGGAGCCATGTCCTCATGGAAAGTTGCGGCAAGCATCCCTGTATAATGCATGCCAGAAATCCCTAAACCCATTACAATTGAACTGATGACTTTATAGTACATAAGATGATCAGAATGTTTTTTTACGGCCAAGTCAAAGAATATTTTTAACGAGACGAAAGATGCTGCAATCGCAATGATAATTGAAACTGTAAAAAGAATCGGTTCATATATAATCATTACCCGGGAAATGGCAGACATTCCGATATAGTGCATAGAAGCAATAGATGCGCCAAGCACAACTGATCCGGTAAGCAGTCTGTAATATGTAAGAATGTTCCGGCTGACAAAATATAATGACACAAATGATCCGGAAACAGATGCACCAATGGATGCCATTAAAGGCATGAATTCATATTCCATCTCCATCTCCAAATGGACGGCCATCATCCCTACAAAATGCATTGACCAAATCCCGAATCCCATAATAAGTGAGCCGCCAATCAGCCAAACTTTACTTTTTAAACCCGTATTGATGGTGACTTTCCTTGACAGTTCAAGGGAAATGTACGAGGCGGCACAGGCAATAAGAATAGATAAATATATGAGTGTCGTATTATACGTAACGTGTATTTCCAAATGGAGATTCCTCCCGTGTCTGATGTTCCAGTCTTGTTGACTCTCTTTATTATCGGCTGTTTAACCCCAGACTTTCAGCCTTCAAGATGATAGAAATTCGAGTGAGAGCTATTTTTAGTTCAGCTGACCGTGAAAAATGTGTTAAAATCATGTTGACGTTTTCCGAAAAAACAAAATGTAAAATACATAAATAGCGAAAAGGGGAGTTGAAGGCTATCGAAGAGCTGGTTATGTCATGGATAGAAGCATTTAAAAGCTTATCTTATTTTGGAATATTTCTAGCGCTCAGTATTGAGTTTATCCCCGCCGAAATCGTCCTGCCTCTTGCGGGCTACTGGGTATCGAAAGGCGATATGACGCTTGCCGGCGCTGTTTTGGCAGGGGCGCTTGGAGGAGTGGCCGGTCCGCTTACGCTGTATTGGATAGGCAGGTACGGAGGAAGGCCGTTTCTTGAACGTTTTGGGAAGTACCTCTTTATTAAGCCTGAAGCGCTTGATAAGTCGGATGAATTTTTTAAAAAACATGGGGGCTTTGTCGCCTTCAGCGGCCGTTTCTTGCCTGGCATCAGGACATTGATCTCCATACCGTGCGGCATTGCAAAAATGAATGTTTGGGTGTTTTCGCTTTATACATTCATCGCTATGCTTCCGATTACATTTGTATATGTTTATCTCGGTTTGAAGCTCGGTGAAAATTGGAAGGAAGTCGGCTCTATTCTTGATCAATATATGCTTCCGATCGGGATAGCGATTTTGGCGCTGTTCCTGCTCTACTTATTGATGAAAAAGAGGAAGAAACGCATGCACTCCGAACATTTATCAGTATTTTTAAAAAATAAACGTTGACAAATCACCGCGCTGCGCATATCATTGACATATAAAATGATATTTCTTGAAATCCCAAAGGGGAGTAGCGTCCGGAATATGTTCCGGAAACAAAGTCGTCATTTCATGGATTGTATCCATCGGCTTTGTTGGCATGCTTGAATTCATGTCTAGCAAGACCTTTGCCTTATGTCGGCAAAGGTCTTTTTTGCATGGTCCGGCCGGCATAAGATCGGATGAAGAGAAAGAAAACAACTTTTTTGGGAGGGTATCATTTATGGATGCAGCATTAATATTAGAGTATGGTTGGGTTCTTCTCGTCTTGATCGGGCTGGAAGGGATTTTAGCCGCCGATAACGCACTGGTTATGGCGGTAATGGTAAAACATTTGCCGGAGGAAAAAAGAAAAAAAGCGTTGTTTTACGGGTTGGCAGGGGCTTTTGTACTGCGATTTGGCTCTTTATTTGCAATTTCTTTCTTGGTCAACGTATGGCAGGTTCAAGCGATTGGCGCGATCTATTTGCTGTATATCTCAGCAAGCCACTTATTGAAAAGATATGTATTTAAGAAAGAAGACACGCATAAAGAGACGAAGAAAAGCGGTTTTTGGCCGACTGTTTTAAAAGTAGAACTGGCAGATATCGCGTTTGCTGTTGATTCTATCTTAGCAGCAGTAGCACTGGCGGTTACGCTCCCTGGGACATCACTACCGAAGATCGGCGGACTTGACGGAGGGCAATTTATCGTCATTTTGGCCGGTGGTATCATCGGACTGGTGATCATGCGATTTGCGGCTTCAATGTTTGTAAAGTTATTAAAGGAACGTCCAAGCCTAGAAACAGCAGCCTTTGTGATTGTCGGCTGGGTGGGAGTGAAGCTTGCTTTATATACGCTTGCCCATCATGACATAGCGGTTGTTTCTGAACACTTTATCCATTCTGGAACATGGAAGCTGATATTCTGGGGTGTCTTAGCGGCAATTGCAGTTAGCGGCTGGTTTATGTCAGGTGGGAAAAAACAGCCGGAGGGCACACAAAACGAACAAAAAAACAGCACCCGGGAACGGGCGTAATCTGAAAGACTCTGATTAAAGGCAGAGTCTTTTCGTGTTTGAAGCGTTTTCATGGGCGAAATAAAATAACATTTTTATAACAGCTTTGTTACAAAAAACACGCATAAAACCCCCTTAATTCTTTAGAAAGGCACGAAATCATGTATAGGACGTCAGAATGGTTTGTCATAATTGAGACATTGGAAATCAATATTTCTTTTTCTCCTTTGCGAATCCCTATCAAATTAGCTATCATTAATGAGTAGTTATAGGGAGGAACTGAGGTGAAACCAGTGCTTAGCCTTTTGTTTAAATTGGGAAAAAAGAAGCAAACGCTTGAAAAAGCTGTTGAGAGTATACAAAAAGGCAATAAAGATCTGCAAAATGAATTAATACAGCAATATAAGCCATTTATCGCAAAGACGGTTTCATCCGTTTGTAAACGATATATAGATGAAAAAGACGATGAGTTCAGTATTGGACTGATCGCGTTTAATGAAGCTATTGAAAAATATTCACCTGAAAAAGGAAATTCTCTGCTCGCATTTGCTGAGCTTATTATAAAAAGAAAAGTCATTGATTTCATTAGAAAAGAAGCCAGAAGCGCACAAAATATAAATATCGATTTACAGGAGGGAGACGATCAGGAGTCATCACAAAGCCTGATTGAAGCCGAGCTTTCCATCGATGAATACCGCCGTCAGATTGAACAGGAGCAGAGGCGGGAGGAAATCCTCTATTTTCAAAAGCAGCTCAAGGATTATGGTTTGTCGTTTAAAGAACTGCTTGAAAATTCTCCAAAGCACACGGATGCAAGGCAAAACGCCATAAAGGTGGCAATGACGCTTGTTGAACACGAAGAATTGGCCGCTATTCTGTATACAAAGAAGCAGCTTCCAGTGAAACAGCTGGAGCAGCTTGTCTCTGTAAGCCGAAAAACGATTGAGAGAAACAGAAAATATATTATTGCGATGTGTATTATCATTACGGGTGATTATATTTATTTAAAAGATTATCTTAAAGGGGTGCTGCACTCATGAGAAGAGGGATTATAGTAGAGAAAAATAAAAAATTCGTCACGTTGCTGACCCCTGACGGACAATTTTTAAAAGCCAAAAATGATCGCCACAGCTATGAAATCGGAGAGGAAATCATGCTTCCGAGTGAAACACGCATGGGCAGAAGGGCCAGCTTTTTTGATTTTTTTAAACTGCGCCCTTTCAAAATGGGGATTTTTACGATGACTGCTATTATGCTTTTTATTTTTATAATTCTCCCCGTTTTTTCCAACAATAAAGCCTATGCGTATATGACAATCGATATCAATCCAAGCGTCGAAATGGCGTTAAACAGCGATTATGAAGTGATTGAACTGACGCCTCTAAACGATGAGGGAAAGAAGGTCGTGAATGATATAGATGATTGGGAGAAGACTGATTTTAAAAAGGTGATTGACGATATTATAACCGACTGCAGTGAGCACGGGTATGTAAAGAAATCGAAAGAAATATTGATTTCCACTGTTTATGAAAATACAGAAGACAATACATATAAAAAAGCTGTGAAAAAACAGCTGAACGATGTGACTGAAAAATATAAAACGACATACCGCATGGAGTCTCTCGAGTCAGATATGCAAACGAGGGAAAAAGCGAAGAAAGAAGGCGTTTCAACAGGCAGCTACATCAAATCAAATGAAAAGAATAACAATAAAGATTTAAAAGATGACTCCAGCAAACCATCCGGGGAAGAGGATCAAAAGAGTGAAGAAAATGAGGGTGAAAACACCGATCAAACCGACTCCCAGGACAGCAAGCAAGGAGATAATGAACAGCTGAATGATGCGGATTCCGGAGACCAGAAAGAAGATAAAGCAGCTGACCAGACTGATGAAATTGATAAAGATAAAAATGTAAAGGAATCAGATGAAAACACAAATACCGAAAAAGATGGGGACGATGAGCAAACCCCAATACAAGATCCTCAAGATAAAGGAAATGAAAATAACAGCGCTGACAAAGGTCAAAGCCAATACCACAGGGATTGGAACAATGGTGAACATGGCAAGAATCGTTCTTCGTCCAAAAGGGATAACGCTTCAGACCGCCGTAATCCAAACGGCTACAGCAGTAATAATAATTCAGCTCAAAATGAAGATTCGCCGAGTGCCCCCGGCGAATAAAGACCTGAATTTATTTAGTTGTGCCGTTTAACTGAGATTGTGCTTGCTGTACCAGCCGCTTTGTCATTTCTCCGCCTACAGAGCCGTTAGCGCGTGCAACTGTATCAGAACCAAGGTTCACACCGAATTCTTGAGCCACTTCGAGTTTAAATTGGTCTAGTGCCTGCTCCACCCCTGGAACAACGAGTTTATTTCTGCTCGCCATCTTTTTCATCTCCTTTTTCTATAAAGAAATTCTTAACGCGTATTTAGTTTGAAATATACGAGGATTATTTATGCTGGCAATTGTTGTGGAGAAAAAATAAACCCCCGGCCTTTGAGCCGGGGGTGCGCAGACTATAAAATGTCTGCTGTCATTTTATGTGCGGTTGCCTGAATATGGAACGTCAAAATGGAGAGGACTGTAATGGCGATAATCTGTCGGATTTTAAGCCATTGGCCGTCATTCAGTTCTTCAAAACGGTAGCGGAGACGTTCTGTCTCCTGTTCGACGATCACCTGCAGATTTGATTCTTTCATAGAAGGAGTATCTTGGTGATGAACGGCATCAAGCACGTATGCACAGCTTTCATAATAAGCAATCGGGCTAATGACATCATCAGATCTGTCTGAGATTGTGTTAAAGGCCACTTTTAAAATAGCCCGTATGTGTTCAAAGTCATAAATGGATTTTAAATCACGTACAATTAAAAGAATAACTGCCTGTTCAACTGAGTATTTTTTGCCCAGCTCAGGGTGTCCGATCAGATCCTTGATATCCCGCTTTACCCAGTTTTGAATCGCGGTTGACTTTAATGAAGTCAGTTCGCATAAGTTGCCAAGCTCTACGATTTCATTTGTAGAGAGGCCGTATTCTTTTTTCTGTTTTTTTCGTTCGTATCTTGTAAGAAATTCAGGAATTTCAAGATGATTGGCTGTTTTTTCTGCTGACATGTTCGCTGATTGGACGAGAATGTCGAGCGGGCTATGTTCTCCTTGTCCTTTTAGGGAATAGAGCAGCCGCACCATATCGGTTCGAGAAAGTTTAAAAATGTTCATTGTTCACCTCTTTAAACAATTTGACGCGGATATCGGTTTATGTATAAGTTCAAAATTGAAGCGTCAGCAAATTACATTAACATCATACGTCGAATTCCTTGCATTTTCAAATGGATGTTTTATAATTTAAATATACAGGTTCTTTTGAACTTAAAATAACGGAGGTTGTTATGGCGAAAAGAATTTTTCTGTTTATTTTAACGAATATTTTGGTGCTTACAACAATCGGGATTGTTTTGTCTATTTTGAGCTCTGTTACTGGAGTGGGGACATACTTTACAGCTGATGGCGGAATCGATCCAATGGCGCTTCTTGTGTTCAGTTTAGTCGTTGGCTTTGTCGGTTCCTTTACGTCTCTTGCGATGTCCAGATGGATGGCAAAGACGATGATGGGCGTCAGAGTGCTGAATCCGAAAAAACACTCGCTCAGCTACGAGGAACAGCAATTGGTTGATCGTGTCCATAGATTAAGCCGTTCTGCAGGGTTAACGAAAATGCCGGAAGTCGGGATTTACCGTTCACCTGAAGTAAATGCGTTTGCGACTGGACCGTCTAAACGCCGTTCTCTTGTCGCAGTATCGTCTGGGCTGCTGGAGCAAATGGATGATGCGGCGGTGGAAGGAGTGCTAGCCCACGAAGTCGCGCATATCGCTAATGGTGATATGGTAACAATGACGCTTTTACAAGGTATCGTCAATACCTTTGTCGTCTTTCTATCGCGCATCGCAGCTTGGATTGCAAGCCGTTTTGTCAAAGAAGATCTAGCGCCGATCGTTCATTTTATTGCAATGATTGTTTTTCAGATTGTCTTTTCGATACTTGGCAGCCTGGTTGTGTTTGCGTATTCACGCCATCGTGAATTCCATGCTGACAGGGGAGGAGCGGATCTTGCCGGCAAGGATAAGATGATTCATGCGCTTCGGACGCTTAAAGGCTACTCTTCCAGAATCATGGAAGACGATCAGACAGCTGTCCAAACGTTAAAGATCAATGGCAAGAAACGCTCTTCACTTTTCTCTACTCACCCTGATTTAGATGAGCGTATCAGACGGCTGGAAGCTAAGTAATACAAACACATTGTTCCTCTGGGGAAATTCTCAGAGGTTTTTTTATTTTATCCATTGATTAAAATCATAAAAAAATAAGCAAGTTAAGAAAATGTTACGTAAAAGCCTTTAAAAATGCACCTAATATCTTTAGAATAATTACCGTACTTAAAAAGAGAGGCAGAAGGATTTTACATGAAATTAAAGTTTGGAAAATTGATACAGGCCCTGTCACCGGCCCAGCTGATCGCATTATATTATTTTCTTGCAGTTACTGTGGCCGTAATATTGCTGAGTTTGCCGGCGGGCCATAAACCGGGGGCGGACTGGACGTTCATTGATGCGCTGTTTACGGCCGTCAGCTCAGTCAGCGTAACAGGGCTGACGGTCGTTGATACAGCTGATACATTCAGTACAACAGGTATTTTTATATTGGCATTTGTTCTGCAATTTGGCGGAATCGGAATTATGACGCTCGGAACGTTCATTTGGCTGATCATGGGAAAACGAATCGGGCTGAAAGAACGGAAATTGATTATGGTTGACCAAAACCAATCCCAGTTTTCCGGGATTGTCAATCTGATGAAGCAGGTTCTTTTTTTGATCTTGTGGATTGAATTTTTTGGCGGGCTTATACTCGGCACTTATTTCTTAACCTACTATGATTCCTTTCAGGAAGCTTATTTACATGGGTTTTTTGCCAGTATCAGCGCAACGACAAATGGCGGATTTGATATTACCGGTAATTCGATGGTTCCATTTCGTCATGATTACTTTGTGCAGTTCATTACAATGCTTTTAATTATATTTGGAGCGATTGGATTTCCTGTACTGGTTGAAGTAAAGGATTTCCTGTTTTCAAAGCATCGCCGTTATCCGTTTACGCTTTTTACGAAGATCACAACGATTACGTTCGGCTCACTTGTCTTGTTTGGAGCCATAGGCATCTATGCCCTGGAAGCAAATCATGCGTTCGCAGGAAAATCATGGCATGATATTTTGTTTCTGTCCCTGTTTCAATCAACGGCAACCCGAAGCGGGGGACTTGCAACAATCGATATCAGCCAATTATCAGATTCCACACTCTTTTTTATTTGTGCGCTGATGTTTATCGGAGCGTCGCCAAGTTCAGTCGGGGGAGGCATACGGACAACGACTTTTGCTTTGAACCTTCTTGCGCTGTTTCATTTTGCCCGCGGTAATAAGTCCGTAAAGGTATTCAAACGGGAGCTGCACCCTGCTGACCTGATGAAGTCGCTTGTTGTCACGATGATGGCGATCCTGCTTGTTTTTGGCGCGACACTCATTCTGACCATTACAGAAAAGCATTCCCTGCTGGAGCTTTTGTTTGAAGTGTGCTCGGCATTCGGTACAACCGGTCTGTCACTTGGAATTACGGCTGATTTGAGCAGTGTTGGAAAATGCGTCATTATGATTGTCATGTTTATCGGGCGAATCGGCATCCTGACCTTCCTGTATCTGATCGGCAGAAAGGAAATTGAAGCGAATTATCACTATCCGAAGGAAAGAGTGATTATCGGATAGACAAAACACCGCCAATTTAGCGGTGTTTTTTGATTGCCAAAAAAAAGATGTGTGCCTCCTGTTCAGTTGGACAACCTAACTTCGACAGGTGCAGTTTAATGCTCCTGCATCTTTAGCCGAAATGTGTGAAAACTGGCGAGGGGGATTCGAATGAAGCGTAAAGCCGAAGTAAATGAAGCCATTAAAAATAACAATACACCTACCGAGAGCATGGACCCAAATTCATATAAGACACAATATCATGACGACCCCAATTTTAGAGGGGCAAACCGCAATTCCAAACAGGGTCAGCAGGGAGGCATGTGATTGTGAAGAAACACCGTCATAGCAGAGATATGCAAAATCATAAAAAGCCTATGAATAAGAAGGTGCTGGAGGAAGAATTCTCAAGTGAATTTGGGGATTACAATGCCGGAAAGATCATCGAAACGCTGGAAGTCACAAAGCCTGAAAAGAAAAATGAAAAAAACAATAATAAAAAACAGAAATAAAAAAGACCTCTTAGGCGGTGTCCCGCTTAAGAGGTGCTTTTCTATTTTAAATAAGCATTTTTACCCGTTCCTCTGACAAATTGCAATAAGCTGGTCATCCTAAGCTCAATGAAAGGCTGAGCGACTGTCTTAACAAAGTTGCTGGAGAGTACTGATGTCAGTGCTCCTGTTAAAAGCAAGAGGATCACTAAGCTTTGATAGTCAGTAAGCCAATCCTCAAGACCGACCTGCCGCAGCGTTTTAATAATAAACCCGTGAAGCAAATACACGTAAAATGTCCGGGTTCCCCATTTGGTAAAGAAATACCGTTTTTGCGGAACAAGCGCTAAAAAGCTAAAGGTTGCCGCAAAGGCGAGTACATACCAGCCGATTCGGGATAGTCCGCTTACCAGGGTAACGTCTCCAAATGAAGAATACGGTTTTGAACCAAACAGAAATGAATAGTCAAAATCGATGCCCCAGCAGATGACGAATACGGCGGCAAGCACTCCGAGCGCAATTTGTTTGCCTCGTTTTGATCTCAATAAATCAAAATGATGTTTATTTAAATAAAAACCGACAAGGAACATCGGTAAGAATACGAATGTCCGTGACAAACTCAGCGTGCTGCTGACAAAGTCCAGATAACCGATCAGCACGGCGATTCCGCAACTGACAAACAGCGCCCCCAGCTTTGAAAGCTTTGAAAAAGGATATAGAAGCAGGTTCCAAAAGAATAAGCTTACAAGAAACCATAACGACCATTGCGGATCTATCGGGTTCACATTTGCCATGCTTTCATCTTGCATAATGTAATAAAAGACGGAATAAATGATTTGGAAAATCAAATACGGAATAATCAGCTTGGCCGCCAGCTTTTTTACATATCCCGCCCGTTTAAAGCCTTTCGCGAAATAACCGGATACAAGAATAAATGCAGGCATATGGAATGTGTAAATGAACTTGTAGAGGTAGAGCATAAAGTGATTATCATTAATAAAGGAACGAAGAATATGACCGAATACAACGAGGAATATCAATAAAAATTTTGCGTTATCGAAATAACTGTCCCGCGATTTACTCATAGCATCACCTTCTCTTTCATCAAGTCACTAAGAGATTATTCCCTGCTGGTACATATTTTAAAATAAAAGATGAAAAAGGAATCTAAAAAAATGCTGATTGTTAGGACGATGTAAAGTGGCGGTAAGGATCGTAGAAAATGTCTTCGGAATGTAATGGCGCTGAAATTTTCTGAAATTTATAGGGCAAATGAAGGAAGTTCCCGCATTTTGTAGAAATATTGAGGGATAGGTTTTGAAGAAGGAGTGTACATGCATGGAAACTCTTGATGTCCAGACAAACTCGGAGCTGCGAGAGGAATTGAATCGCCTCAAAGAAGAAAACGCGCGACTGAAAAAGGAATTGAATCAGCATCAAGTGATTGTCAACAATACGCTCGATGCTATTTTTATTTGTGATAACGAAATGCGAATCGTTCAAGCGAATGAAGCAACAGAAAGGATGCTTCAGGTTGATTCGGAAGATTTAAAAAAGCGTTCTGTGTTGGATTTTTTGTTTTCAATCCCAAAGGATGAACTGAATCTTGCCGTAAAGAAGTTTTTTAAAAAAGGCTTTCTGTGGAAGGAGGTCCCGATCAGGCTTGATTGCGGGGCGACAAAATACATAGAGTTTCTGGCCAAAAGAGGCATTGGCGAGGATTTCTTTTTTGTTGTCATGAGGGACATATCTTCTAAGAAGATTCTTGAGCGGGAATTCTCTATGAATGAACAGCTTTTTAAGGACTTGTTTGACAGAGCAGTTGACGGAATCGTCCTGTTTGATAAAGATGGCGGTTTTATTGATGCCAATTTGTCCTTTTGTAAAAGCTTTGAAATCAATCATAATGAGCTGTCTCATTTATCGTTGTATGAGTTTATAGACAGCGGCTCAAGAAAAGATTTCGACAATATCTGGAAGGCGCTCAACCGCAAGGGAAAAGCGAAGGGGGAGCTGCCTGTAAAGCTTCGTTCAGGAGTCCAAAAGCTATTTGAATTCACGATTACATCAAACATCATCAGCGGTTTTTATATGTCCATTATGAGGGATATCACAGAGAAGCGGTCTATGGAGCTTCAGCTCTTTAAAAGTGAGGAGCGATTCAGAGAAATCTTTGAAAATGCGATGGACGCCATAATCATTTGGTCGAATGACGGAAGAATCGTTAAGGCGAATCAATCAGCCTGCAAAATCTTTGAGCTGCCGATGAATTTGCTTTTGAAAAGAAAGCTGTGTGATTTTCTCGTCGACTCGCAGCAGAAATACAGCATAACGAAAAGGAAATATGCAAAATACGGAGAGATCAGAGAAGAGCTGCTGTTTCAAATGGGGAATGGACAGTTCAAAGAGCTCGAATTCACTTCAAAGCGGACAATACTTGAAAACCAGCATTTGACGATCTTAAGAAATGTCAGCGACAGAAAGCGGATGGAAAAGGAGCTTCGGGAAAGTGAGCTGAAATTCAGAAAAGTGTTCAACGGCTCAATGGACGGCAATGTATTGTTCGACAATCAATACAGGATCATCGACGCCAACCCGTTAGCAAGCCATATTTTGGGCCTGTCACATGAAGAGATCAAACAGCACAGCCTGCTAGATATTATTTCTGCTTATGAAATAGAAAATCTGGCATCACCGGCAAGGCAGATTAATTTTGATGAAATGGACAACGAAATTCCATTTTTGCTAAGCAGCAGTGACAATCGAAAACTCGAATTCTCATTTAAACGGAATATTATTCAAAATATGAACTTGGCTATCTTTAAAGACGTTACAGAGCGAAAAGAATTGGAGGAACGCCTGCGCAAATCAGATACCCTTCATGTTGTCGGCGAACTCGCAGCCGGCATTGCTCATGAAATCAGAAATCCGATGACTGCTCTTAAAGGCTTCATTCAGCTCCTGAAAGGAAGTGTCGAGGGAGACTACGCCCTTTACTTCAATGTGATCACCTCAGAACTAAAGCGCATCGAATCCATCATCACCGAATTCTTGATTTTAGCCAAGCCCCAGGCCATTATGTATGAGGAAAAACATGTTACCCAAATTATGAGAGACACGATAGACCTTCTAAACGCGCAAGCCAATCTCAGCAATGTACAAATGCAGCTTGATTTAATGGACGACATTCCCCCGATCTACTGTGAACCGAATCAGCTGAAACAGGTTTTTATCAACATATTAAAAAACGCCATCGAAGTGATGCCTGACGGCGGAAACATTTTTGTGACGATAAGGGTACTGGATCAAGATCATGTTCTCATCTCCTTAAAAGACGAGGGAATCGGAATGACAGAAGATAAATTAAAGCGCCTTGGTGAACCATTTTATACGACAAAGGAACGGGGAACTGGACTTGGGCTTATGGTAAGCTATAAAATTATTGAAGAACATCAAGGCGAGATTATGGTCGAAAGTGAAGAAGGGAAAGGCACCGTTTTTCATATTACGCTTCCCGTCAGACAGAATGCTGAAGAAAGAAGGAATGATGAATGAATTACTATACGATAGCCGAAACGCCGCTCGGTGAATTTATCATTGCCGAAGAGGAGGGCCGGATCACCCGTCTATTTCTCAGTCAGGAAGATTGGATGGATTGGAAAGAAACCGTTCAGAAGACAGAACACAAGGAAACACCTCTTCTTGCAGAAGCGAAAAAACAGCTTCATGAATATTTCGCCGGAGAAAGAAAAACATTCTCCCTGCCGCTCAGCCAAAAGGGCACACCTTTTCAGAAAAAAGTGTGGGAGGCGCTGGAGAGGATCCCATATGGTGAATCCCGAAGCTATGCTGATATTGCCGCTGCGGTCGGGAGTCCGAAGGCGGTGCGCGCTGTCGGACAGGCTAATAAACGTAACGACCTGCCGATTTTTGTTCCGTGTCACAGAGTGATTGGCAAAAACAGTGCGTTAACAGGCTACGCCGGAAGCAAAACTGATATCAAAGCATTTTTGCTGAACATCGAGCAAATCTCCTATAATGAAAAATAAAACATATGGCACGTTCCCTTTTTTCACTGCCGACATATCATTTTATTAAGTTAAAAAAGTTGGTCTGATGAAAAAGGAGGACAAAGCAATTGAAGCCGAGCCGCTCTGAGAAAATTGCCGTTTTTGCCAAACTGTTTGTGAAACTGCATATCTTATCAAGCGCTCAAAAAGATGAAATCATCAATGTTAACAAAAAGAAACAAAAAAACCGCTGACTCAGCTCCAAATGAGCAAAGTCCAGCGGTTTTTTAATGCACTTTTTCGCCTTTAAACAACTGTTCAATCTCTTCTGCATAATTACCGGTCATAATCCCTTTTTCTGTGATGATTCCTGAAATGAGATCATGAGGTGTAATGTCAAAAGCGGGATTAAAGACAGGCACATCTGATGGAGCGGTCCGTACTCCGGAAATCTGTCTGACTTCGTCGGGATCCCGCTCCTCTATCGGGATATCAGCGCCGCATTTGACCTTCGTATCAAATGTAGATAAAGGTGCGGCGACAAAAAACGGAATATCAAAGGCGTTTGCTAAAATAGCAAGGCCATATGTGCCGATTTTATTTGCCGTATCACCGTTCTTTGCAATTCGGTCAGCTCCCACGATAACAGCGGAAATTTGTTTTTCCTTCATCGTATGGGCGGCCATGCTGTCTGTGATCAGCGTGACATCAATGCCTCCCTGCATCAGCTCCCAAGCAGTAAGGCGTGAACCTTGCAGGACAGGCCTTGTTTCGCAGGCATAAATGTGCAATCCCAAATCTTTTTGTTTGGCTAAGTAAAACGGAGCTAGCGCCGTTCCATAGCGGCTTGTTGCGATTGAGCCGGCATTGCAGATCGTCATGATCCTGTCGCCTTTTTTGAAAAGCTGCAGTGCGTTTTGGCCGATCAACCGGCACGTTTCCTCATCCTCGACCTGAATCTGAATTGCTTCATGGACAAGGTTTGTTTTTGCTTCATTTACGGAAATCGCGTTTTCGACCGAATGACTCAGTCTTTCAAGCGCCCATGACAAGTTAATGGCTGTAGGTCGTGAGCTGTTTAAATATTGTTTGATGTCTTTCAGCCTGTGCCGGAATTCTGTGACATTCTCTGTTTCAATGTCTTTGGCAGCAAGCGCCAGACCGAAGGCAGCCGTAATGCCGATCGCCGGAGCACCCCTTACCTTGAGCGTGACAATCGCATCGAATACATCCTCTTTCGTCGTCAGCTCCAAATATTCCGTCTCATCAGGAAGCTTTTGCTGATTTAAAATGGTAATAGCTGTTTCTTTCCATTCAACAGAACGCGGAACAGCAAATGAATGGGTCATGAATGGATCATTCCTTTACAAGTAACTTAAATAATTCAATCACATCCGTGATTGTTTTGAATTCTGAACGTTTTTCGATAAAGGCTGTGCCGGTTTCGAGTGCCAGCCGTTTTCTGCCGATTCGTTTATCAAACGGCACGATTGTATCCAGGTCAGCCACATGGGCAAGGCCGATCGTGCGGCGTATCAGTTCACAGCCCGCAAATCCGATTGCTTCTTCAAAAATATGGCTGAGCGTATCAGTGAGATAACCGTCGATGTCGGCGTAAACATCCAGACTGTCCTTCTTCCAGGCTGCACTAAACGTCTCTTTAAACGTTTCCCAGACCTGGTTGACATGTTCATATAACGGCTCTCTGTCAGCTCTGTCACGGCTGAGTGCGTTCAAAAATAAGTTGGCGATAAATTGTCCTACATCAAAGCCAATCGGTCCGTAAAAAGCAAATTCAGGATCAATCACCTTTGTTTCATACTCACTTGCGAAAATACTCCCTGTATGCAAATCACCATGAATCAATGTTTCTGCAGACGTTAAAAATGACTTTTTCAGCTTTGCGGCTTCGATTTTGACGTTGTCATTATTCCAAAGCTTCTTGACAAAAGGACGAAGCTCTTCTTCAAAATCATTTGTGTCATGATCGAAGAAAGGGTCTGTAAAAACAAGTTTTTCCGTAATGTCGCATAGCTCAGGGTTTGTAAACTGTTTAACAAGCTGTTTTTTCACCTTAGGTTCAAGAGCGTAATCTGATGAGTAGAAAAGTGTTTTTCCTAAAAATTCACCGATGTGCCGTGACAGGTGGGGATAATTTTCACCCTCAATGAGTCCTTTTCTTGCGATTTTCAGGTGAGAGAGATCCTCCATGACGGTAACCGCCATTTCCGTATCAGAGTAAAACACTCTTGGAACCAGGTGAGGTACATGCTCGCCCTGACGGATGAGAGCGCTGCTTTCGATTCTTGCACGATCGATTGTGAGCGGCCAGCTTTCTCCCACCACTTTTGCATAAGGAACCGCCTGTTTAATGATTAATGCTTTGTCATGTTCTTGATCATAAATATGAAAAACGTAATTTAAGTTGCCGTCGCCGATCTCCTGGCATGTCAGGGTGCTTTTGCTTGGAAATAAGCCAAGCTTCACAGCCAATGCCACAGCGGAACTTTCATTTAACGTTTCGTATAAAGGTGTTTTTGTGACTGCCATCATCATAACCTCCAATTTATGTAATCACTTGATATGTTTCCAGCTTAATGGCGTAAAAAAGCCTCCTTCTGAGAGAGAAGGAGGCTTAACATCTATGTCCGCCTCTCTTATCTCTCAGATCAGATCTGAATGGAATTAGCACCGTGCCTTAAGAGACAAGCGTCTCGGCGCGAAAAAGATGCGCCCCATTTCACAATGGAATTACGGTCGGTTGCTGTTGGGGTCAAAAGGCCAAATCCCTCGCCCAACTCTCGATAAGAGAATATATTCACTTGTTAGACAATTCTAATTTATCAGTTGATGAACATGGTAACAGGTAATTTAGTTAGTTGTCAATACATTTTTTAATATAAATCTTTTCTGATATCGTCGAAAACAGGGATGCTCTCACGCACCTCGACGCTTTTATGAAGGTCAATTTCCGCACGGACTATGCCTTCTTCACGGCTGCCTTCAGCAAGTACACGCCCCCATGGATCAATAATCAGGCTATGTCCTGCAAATTCATTATCCGGATTTGAACCGGTGCAATTGCAGGCCGCGACAAAGCATTGATTTTCAATGGCACGGGCAATAAGCAGGCTTTTCCAATGATCAAGGCGGGGGAGAGGCCATTCCGCGGAAATAAACAGCACGTTGGCACCTTTTGTTGTATGTTTTCTGATCCACTCCGGAAAACGGATATCGTAGCAGATCAATCCTGCGCTTTTGACGCCATCAAGCTCAAAGCATCCATCTTCGGAACCGGCTGATAAATACAGATGCTCATCCATCAGCTGAAAAAGATGTGCTTTTCTGTATTCTTTAATGATTTGTCCTTCCTTATCCGCGATGTACATTGTATTATAAACATCAGAATCCTTTCTGACAGCGACCGATCCGGCGATAATATGGACTCCATGTTTTTTTGCCGTTTTCTTCAGCCAGCTCTGAGCAATGCGGCCGTCTTCATCAGCGAGTTGATCAAGATTGGCCAGATCATATCCGGTCGTCCATAATTCAGGCAGAACAAGAACATCAGCATGTTTGCTTTCTTCTTCGATCAAAAATTCAGCCTTTTTTATATTTTCCGAAGATTTACCATATGAAATATCAAATTGAAGACAAGATATCGTCCATTTCATCATTTTAACACCCCAAATTTTTCTTTACTTTTTTCATTTAACCATATATGATGATGGACTATCATTTCAAGATTTTTTTAGAAGGTGAGAATAGATGAAATTTGAACAGTCTCATGTATTGAAGAAATTGCCTAAACAATTCTTCGCTTCCCTGGTGCAGAAAGTGAACCGAAAGCTCGCAGAGGGACATGACGTTATCAATCTAGGACAGGGAAATCCAGATCAGCCGACTCCGGAACATATCGTCGAGGAGATGAAACGAGCTGTTGCTGATCCTGAGAATCATAAATATTCGTCTTTTCGCGGCTCATACAGCC
The DNA here is from genome assembly GCF_001875785.1 of Bacillus sp. FMQ74. Lineage (NCBI taxonomy): Bacteria > Bacillati > Bacillota > Bacilli > Caryophanales > Bacillaceae > Bacillus > Bacillus sp. FMQ74. The sequence goes on from NZ_MOEO01000001.1 coordinate 458,846, forward strand.
TGAAGTCAGCGGCTGCTGCATTTTACAAAAGAGAGTACAGCATCGATCTGGATCCTGAAACCGAAGTCGCTGTATTATTCGGCGGAAAAGCCGGTCTTGTCGAGCTCCCGCAATGCTTGTTGAATCCCGGTGATACGATTTTAGTTCCCGATCCGGGCTACCCTGATTACTGGTCTGGTGTCACACTCGCGAAAGCGAAGATGGAAATGATGCCGCTCGTAAAGGACAGGGCATTTCTTCCCGATTACAGCAGCATCCCCGCTGAGGTGAGAGAACAGGCGAAATTGATGTATTTAAATTATCCGAATAATCCGACTGGGGCTGTTGCTACTTCTGAATTTTTTGAAGAAACCGTGAGCTTTGCAAAAGAAAACGGGATCTGCGTCGTTCATGATTTTGCTTACGGCGCTGTAGGGTTTGACGGCTGTAAGCCTTTAAGCTTCTTGCAGACTGAAGGTGCAAAGGATATTGGAATTGAAATTTACACGCTGTCAAAAACGTATAACATGGCAGGATGGCGGGTTGGCTTTGCCGTCGGAAACGCTTCGGTCATTGAAGCAATCAATCTTTATCAAGACCATATGTTTGTCAGTCTTTTCAGAGCGACTCAGGAGGCTGCAGCAGAGGCACTGTTAGCTGATCAGAGATGTGTGGCAGAGCAAAATGCCCGATATGAGAGCAGGCGAAACGCTTGGATTGCTGCATGCCGTGAAATTGGCTGGGATGTGACAGCTCCGGCAGGGTCATTTTTTGCATGGCTGCCTGTACCTGAAGGCTATACTTCTGAGCAGTTCTCAGACCTTTTGCTGGAAAAAGCGAATGTGGCGGTTGCGGCTGGAAACGGCTTCGGTGAATACGGAGAGGGCTACGTCAGAGTCGGACTTTTAACAAGTGAAGAAAGGCTCAAGGAAGCCGCTTATCGAATTGGCAAACTAAACCTGTTTACCCAAAAAACCATTGACAAGACCCTATAACGATGGGATAATTCAAAATAATTTATAAAATCTATATTTTCTTATCAAGAGCAGGCAGAGGGACGAGCCCGAAGAAGCCCGGCAACCGACTTATAAAGCACGGTGCTAATTCTTGCAGCTAGCGGCTGAGAGATAAGATTCGGACGAGAAACGAAACCTCTTCAGACGCGATTGCAGTTTGAAGAGGTTTTTTGATATGGATGAAAATGAAAGGAGCTCTGGCATGAGTGAGTTATTAGCAACATATCTCCTAACAGAACCGGGAGCTGATACAGAGAAGAAAGCAGAACAAATTGCAACAGGATTGACAGTAGGCTCCTGGACTGATCTCCCCCTTGTAAAGCAGGAGCAAATGCAAAAGCACAAGGGGCGGGTGATAAATGTTGAGGAGAGAGAGGGATCTTCTGTATCAGAAAAACAAGCCGTCATCACAATTGCCTATCCTGAAATCAATTTCTCTCAGGATATTCCGGCTTTGCTGACAACAGTGTTTGGCAAGCTGTCCTTGGACGGAAAAATCAAATTAATCGATCTTCACTTCTCTGAAGCATTTAAGCGTGTACTGCCGGGACCAAAGTTTGGCGTATACGGCATCCGGAAGCTGCTGGGAGAGTTTGAAAGACCGCTGTTAATGAGCATATTTAAAGGTGTAATCGGAAGAGACCTAAGTGATATTAAAGAACAGCTTCGACAGCAGGCGCTTGGCGGAGTTGACTTGATTAAAGACGATGAAATTTTCTTTGAGACAGGTCTAGCGCCTTTTGAAACAAGAATTTTAGAAGGAAAGCAAATATTAAAAGAGACGTATGAGCAAACCGGACATAAAACGCTGTATGCGGTGAATTTGACTGGACGCACGGCTGATCTGAAAGACAAAGCGAGACGTGCTGCCGAATTGGGGGCTGATGCGCTTTTGTTTAATGTCTTCGCTTACGGCTTGGACGTTATGCAGAGCCTTGCGGAAGATCCCGAAATCGCAATTCCGATTATGGCGCATCCAGCGGTCAGCGGGGCGCTTACGTCTTCTCCGTTTTACGGTTTTTCTCATGCACTTTTACTCGGGAAATTAAACCGGTATTGCGGTGCTGACTTCAGCCTCTTTCCGTCTCCATATGGTTCGGTTGCGCTTCCAAGAGCTGATGCGCTGGCCATTCATGAGGAATGTGTGAGAGAGGATGCTTTTAACCAAACATTTGCCGTTCCGTCAGCAGGCATTCACCCTGGCATGGTTCCGCTATTAATGCGTGATTTTGGCATAGATCATATTATTAACGCCGGAGGAGGCGTACATGGTCATCCGAACGGTGCACAAGGCGGGGGGCGTGCGTTCAGAGCCATTATTGATGCGGTCTTAGAAGCCCAGCCGATTGATGAAAAAGCCGAACAATGCAAGGATCTTAAGCTTGCGCTAGACAAATGGGGAAAGGCTGAAGCCGTATGACGACTCGAAAACCTTTGATTATATGTGATTTTGACGGAACCATCACGATGAACGACAACATTATAAATATCATGAAAACATTCGCTCCGCCGGAGTGGGTGGCATTAAAAGACGGCGTACTTTCCAAAAAGCTGTCGATCAAGGAAGGTGTCGGGCGGATGTTCGGCCTTCTGCCCAGCCGTTTAAAACAAGAGATTACAAGTTTTGTATTGGAAGATGCAAAAATCAGGGAAGGCTTTCGGGAATTTGTAGCGTTTATCAATGAGCATGAGCTTCCGTTTTATGTCATAAGCGGAGGAATGGACTTTTTTGTATATCCTTTGCTTGAAGGCATTGTGGAGAAAGACCGCGTTTATTGCAATCATGCGTCATTTGACAATGACCATATTCATATTGACTGGCCATATTCTTGCAAGGGAACATGCAGCAATCAATGCGGGTGCTGTAAGCCGTCGGTCATCAATGAACTTTCTGAACCAAACCAATATATCATCATGATCGGTGATTCGGTTACAGATGTGGAGGCAGCAAAGCTATCTGACTTATGCTTTGCAAGGGATTATTTATTAAACGAATGCCGGGAGCAAAACCTCAATCATCTCCCGTATCAAGATTTTTATGAGATAAGAAAAGAAATTGAGAATGTTACGGAGGTACAGGAATGGCTGCAAAACAAGAACGGTGGCGAGAGCTCGCTGAAGTAAAACGGGAATTGGCAGAGAGAGATTGGTTTCCGGCGACTAGCGGCAATCTATCCATTAAGGTTACTGATGAGCCTTTAACATTTCTCGTCACTGCAAGCGGAAAAGATAAACGCAAAGAGACGGATGAAGATTTTCTTTTGGTCGACCAAAACGGAGAGCCCGCTGAAAGCGGGCATTCTCTGAAACCGTCAGCGGAAACGCTTTTGCATACACATTTGTACAATAAAACCAATGCCGGATGCTGCCTGCATGTCCATACGGTAAACAATAATGTGATTTCAGAGATATACGGAGACCAAAAGAAAATCACATTCAGAGGCCAGGAAATTATAAAAGCACTCGGCTTGTGGGAAGAGAATGCAGAAGTGACCATTCCGATCATTGAAAATCCGGCTCATATTCCGACGCTCGCGGCGCTGTTTGAGGAAGAAGTTTCAGAAGATTCAGGAGCTGTTCTGATCCGCAATCACGGTATTACCGCATGGGGGAGAACAGCATTTGAAGCAAAAAGAGTGCTTGAAGCATTTGAATTTTTGTTCAGCTACCATTTAAAATTGAAAACCCTTCAGCATCAGCTGGTTAAATAAAAGGAGGAATTGAAATGGCTACAATTCGAATTCATGATGAGGAAAATACAACGATTGAACATCAAGAGGAAGTAGCAAGCTTTCTGGACGGTCAAGAGGTTATTTATGAGCAATGGGATATCGCGAAGCTTCCGGAACACCTCTCAGAGAAATATGATTTGACAGAAGAAGAAAAACAGCAAATTCTTGATACCTTTGAAACTGAGATTAAAGACATCTCAACCCGCCGCGGCTACAAAGCACAGGATGTTATTTCATTGTCAGACAGCAACCCGAAACTTGATGAACTGCTTGAAAATTTTAAAAGAGAGCATCACCATACAGACGATGAGGTTCGTTTTATCGTAAGCGGACACGGTATTTTTGTCATTCAAGGCAAGGACGGCACGTTTTTTGATGTCCGTTTAAACCCTGGAGATTTAATCTCCGTGCCTGAGAATATCCGTCATTACTTCACGCTTCAGGAGGACCGCAAAGTTGTCGCGGTGAGAATTTTTGTCACTACTGAAGGCTGGGTGCCGATTTATGAAAAAGACAGCGTGAATCAATAAGCATGAAAAAGCCCCGTTCACCGAACGGGGCTTTTTATATTTATTGCAAACGCCACTGCTCATACTGTGACAGTTCTTTTTTAATTAGCGTCCATATGAAACCTAAAACAACTGCATCGTCAATAAAACCAAGACCTAGTATAACGTCTGGAATGATATCGAGCGGCATGACGATATACAAGATGGCAGCAGTTAGCAGCAAAAGTGTTTTCACCTGTGAACGAGGGTAATCGCCATTTCGCCAATCGCGAAGCATCTGAAAAAAAGTAGTCATGTGCTGGATACACTTTTTTCGGTTTTTCCTCTTTAAAATCGCTTTTCCGCCTGCCGCTCCGAGCATTATTGCTTTCTTTTTCTTCATTGGGCATACCTCCTGCCTGGCGGCGTGTTTAATATATTCTTCATCTGGGTATTGTTCTTCTAATCCTATCAATATATCTATTATACCTGAAAAATTAACTTATTTAATGAAAATATGTTTACAAATAAAGTATAATCTGTAATAATGCACAATAACCCAATCAAACTTGTTTCCTATTTCTTAGCGGCGAGGGGTGAAGTGAATGGGCGGTTCTTCTGAACAAGAAAGATTGTTGGTGTCTATTGATGAAAAAAGAAAGTTAATGATAGATGCCGCTAGAAAGCAGGGATTTACAGGGCATGACACGATCAGGCACAGTCAGGAGCTGGATTGTTTAATAAATGAATATCACCAGCTTATGCAAGAAAACGAACATTCCCAAGGGATTCAAGGTCTTGTAAAGAAATTAGGCTTGTGGCCCCGCAGAGATGTTATGCCAGCATATGATGCAAATAAATAGCGGCCTATCAGATGCATATATAAAGAGAGAGAGCTTTTCAGAAGCGCTCTTTTTTTCTGGAAAAATTCATATGAAAGAGGGAACTAATGAAAGAACTGGCGATTCTCATTACTGAAATGGTCAATCAATTTCATGATGCTTTTATTTCTTTATGCGGAATACTTGGCATTCATTTAACTGACAAAGACATGCATTTTTGGGTGATCGGCATTTTTGGCATATTTTTTTTCGGCTTTACTCATGCTGTGTTTACATGGCTTTCTAAATGGAGTATGACCGCCTTGTCCTTTATCTATACTGTTACAGTTATCATTGTTATCGTATTTGCGATTGAGATTCAGCAAAAAGTGACGGGGAGAGGGAATATGGAGTTTTTAGATGCCACAGAAGGCATAAAGGGTTTTTTAGTATTTTTTATGTTTTTTTTGCTTCTGAAAATGCTGCTGCGTTTCATCAAAATCCTTTTTTTCGGCAGTCCAGCAGGCAAGTCGAATGGAAATGCCCGGTCACGAAGATAAAAAAAACCTCCTGACAAGGTCAGGGGGTTATGAAGCGGACACGGGGAGGGTAATCGTCACCTCTGTGCCTCTTCGCACTTCACTTTCAATATGAATAGAGCCTCCGTACATCAGCACGATCCGTTTACAAACGACAAGGCCGAGACCGGTTCCTTTTTCTTTAGAAGTAACAAAGGGAAGGAAGATGTGATCCAGCATTTCCTGAGAAATCCCTTCACCGTTATCCACAACTTTGATTATGGCTTTTTTATCTAAAGCTCCCAGGGAGATCGTCAGTTTGCCTCCTTCAGGCATTGACTCGAGTCCATTTTTTGCCACATTTAAAATCACTTGTTTAATATGATCTTTTGTACATTTTACGAGTAAGGGCTGCTCGGTTAAATGCTGTAATTCGACTTCAACATTGTATAGATTGCCCTCAGAATAGATGATCGGCATAATTTCTCCGATAATGTCCTGAAGCGAGTTCAGCTCCCATTTTTCAGCTGTCGGCTTGCCGAGAACGAGAAACTCACTCACAATTTGATTGATGCGCTTGATCTCCTGTTCGATAATGGAGAAGTAAAGCTGATCTTCCTCACCTTTATATTTCTTTTGCAACAGCTGAATAAAGCCGCTTATCCCGGTGAGAGGGTTACGGATTTCATGGGCTGTGCTGGCAGCAAGCGTCCCGATCAGCTCTAATTTTTGCGCCTCATTTTCTGAGCGCTCCAGTTGGGTCTGACGCTTCAGTAAATAATACAGTACGAGAATAAAAAGGATATTCAGCAGCACAATACTGCATGAAAGCGGAAGCACGAGACTTTTCGTCAATTCTTCTATTGTGACCGGGTTCGGATATACTTTCATATTCCAGCTGATATCATCCAGATATCCGCTGACAGGTTTCTGATCTTTTACATGGGAGGCCTGTCCGCTCGCAAAAATCATTTTCCCGTCTTGGTTCACGACTTCAATATAAACATCAGGGCTTAGCAAGTTAATGAGATTTTTCAAATAATCAATTTGAATAGCTGCGACAAGATAATCTGTCACATTTTGTTTTGAGTCCAAAACAGGGACACAAATTGTAAAAATGGGCTGACCTGTAATTCTGCTCGAATAACTATCTGAAATGACTGTCTTTTTTGTTTCTTTTGCTTTTGTAAAAAAAGATCTGTCGGCCAGGTTTACTTTCGTTTTTAATTCGGTTGTGCTTGCGGTAACGTCTCCTTTGGCATTTAGAAAATAGAGGCCGGAAAATCTCGGCTCTGAATCAAAGGTCTTTTCCAAAATCGACTGCATTTTCTTTATATCAACCGGTCTGTCAATGGCGATGGACAAGGAGGTCATTCGTGCCATCGTTTCTCCGATTAAATAATTGATTTTATTGCGGTGAAGGTTTAGCAGGACACTTGCTTCTTGCTTATGTTCTGCAGCTATTGTATCTTTTTCTTTTTCATATACGAAAAAGCTGATGACGATTGCCGGAATCACGACCAGTATGATATAAAGTTTGACTCTCCCGCAGGCGCCTTTTAGTATTTTCAATTTGCATCGCTCCAACATACACCTGATTAGAGGTATTATATCATTGTTTCTTCTTCTTTAATAAGAAAAAATAACCAAAAAAATTAGAAAAAGATGTTGGGCAGCTTACATTTTAAAAAAGAAGAGAAATATTGGAAAGATTTTTATTGACATTTTGGTCTTTGTTTATTAATGTTTCTCTGTAACGGTTTCTAAAAGGATGATTGAGATATGACAGAAAAATCACTGAAGTTATTTATCGTGCTGTCGCGTGCGTATCGGTCTATTAACGATCATATGAATAAGCATATTCATAAGCACGGGCTGAATCCGACTGAATTTGCTGTACTAGAGCTTTTGTACCATAAAGGCGATCAGCCGCTGCAGCAGATAGGGGATAAAATTCTATTGGCTAGCGGGAGCATCACATACGTTGTAGATAAGCTGGAGCAAAAAGAACTTCTTATTCGGAAAGCGTCTCCTACAGACAGACGGGTGACATTTGCACAAATTACTGAAAAAGGCATCGGTCTTTTGAACGATATTTTCCCTGGTCACGCTGCTGAAATTGATGAAATGATCAGCGTATTAAGCGAAGAAGAGGTAGAGATGTGCACTGAAATGTTAAAAAGAGTAGGATTAAACGCAAAACAGTTTCATAATAAGTAAAAAAAGGAAGCCTGATATGTCACAAGGCTTCCTTTTTTGCTATTTTTCATTTGTTTCCGCTGCGCCTCTCGGCAAAATAAGAACTTCAACCCGCCGGTTTTTGCTTCGGCCTTCCGCAGTTTTGTTGGAAGCCACCGGTTTATACTCGCCATAACCCTTGGCACTGAACACTTTTGCATCGAGCTTGGGGTTTTCAATCAAAAGCCCCATAAAGTTTACCGCTCTCATGACGCTTAAATGCCAGTTTGATTGGAATTCAGAATTTTTAATTGGCATATTATCAGTATGTCCGCTGATAATGATATTTCTTGGCGGGTTAATCACAAGAAGATTTGAAATCTCTTTTGCAAGCGGCACATCTTCCTTACGGATGGTCGCTTTTCCAGAATCAAAGAAGATGCTGTCTTTAATCGTAATCAGAAGGCCTTCACTAGTCATCTTCGTCTCCAGCTGATGTTCCAGCTTTTTATCTTTGATGAACTTTTCCACCTGGCTCTTCACATTTTCAAGTTCTTCTTGATCAGCTGCTTTTTCTTTTTCTTTCTTGTTTTTCTCTTTCTCTTCTTTTTCCTTTTTCACTTCATCGATGCCGTCTGACTCGTTTTCAGGAGGAGTGACACTGGAGTAGTCCAGTACACCGGTGCCTCCTGTAAAGACTTCATTAAATGATTTTGAAAGCATTTGAAACTTAGCTGCGTCAATTGAGCTGCTCGCGTACAGCACAATAAACAATGCCAGGAGAAGAGTAAGGATGTCGGCGTAAGGCACGAGCCATGATTCATCAACGTGCTCGTCCTCATGCTTCTTCTTCTTTTTTCTCGCCATTTTGCGCCTCTCCTTGTTCTGCAAATTTCAAGCGGTCCTTCGCAGGAAGATACATTAAAAGCTTTTGTTCGATGACTTTCGGTGCCTGTCCTTCTAAAACGGATAACACACCTTCAATCATGACTTCACGCAGTTTTACTTCTTGTTTTGATTTTCGCTTTAATTTATTTGCGAAAGGATGCCATAACACATACCCTGTGAAGATACCGAGAAGTGTGGCAACAAAGGCAGCACTGATGGCGTGCCCAAGCTCATCTGTGTTATCCATATGAGAGAGGGCGGCAATTAGCCCGATTACAGCGCCGAGTACTCCAAGTGTCGGCGCGTACGTTCCCGCTTGTGTAAAGATAGCGGCTCCGGCTTGGTGCCTGTCCTCCATTGCTTCGACTTCCTCTGTCATGATATCTCTGATAAATTCCGCGCTTTGCCCGTCAACAGCCATGCTGAGCCCGTTTTTCAAGAAAGCATCATCTACATCCTCAATGCTTGCTTCTAAAGCAAGCAGACCTTCGCGGCGTGCAAGCTGAGCCCATTCAGAGAACATAGGAATGAGTTCCTCTATTGTGAGCTGTTTATTTTCCTTAAATAACACTCGAAACAGCGCAGGCACTTTTTTAATTTCTTTTGTTGGGAACGCAATAACGACTGCTGAGATTGTCCCGGCGATAATAATTAAAATGGCGGCGGGGTTTGCAAGCGCGTTGAAGCTGACGCCTTTCAGAACCATTCCCACACTCAATGCCACAAAAGCAAGAATAATACCGATTAACGAAGTTTTATCCATATTTTTCACCAAATCCTTTTTTACTAGCTTGTCTATGGTTAATATCGGTTTTGGCGCCCGGAACTTTAGGGACATTGTGAATTTGTTCATGAAATATTCAAGGAAGAGGAATAGAAGGGAGAAATAAACAAAAACGGACTTTTCAAAATTGAAAAGCCCAGGGGTTTAATGAAATTGGCAGTTTGTTTGCAAGCTGTCCTTCAGATGGTATTCATATAATAGTAGAAATACATATTCACTGTATATAAACGTGTTCCATCCCTCCTTAAAAAAAGTGTAAAGGATGAAAGGAAGCAGCGCTTCAGGGGAAGGGACGGTATTTACTCAGTCAAGAGTATGAATGCATAAAAAAGCGGCTTCCTAAAAGGAAACCGCTAATTGTTATTTCGCTTGCACTTTGATTTTATCATCTTCTAAAATGACGTGAAAACTTGTGATCTCGCTGTTATCAAGCAGCAGATCAGTCATTTCATCCTCAACCCATTCTTGGATGGTTCTTCTAAGCGGACGTGCACCGAATGAAGGGTGGTAGCCCAGCTCAGCGATTTTTTCTTTCGCTTCATCTGTTACATGCAAGCTGATGCCCCGTTCAGCCAATGTTTCTTCAAGTTCTCCAAGAAGAAGGCTGACGATTTTGACCAGATGTTCTTTTTCCAATGAGCGGAACTCAATAATGCTGTCAAAACGGTTGAGGAACTCGGGTTTAAAGAACATGCTCAGTGAATCAATCAATGTTTGTTCTTCGATGACACTGTCATCTGATTGGAAACCAACTTTCGTTTGTTTCTCGCCAGCACCCGCATTACTTGTCATGATGATTACAGTGTCTTTAAAGCTTACGGTTCTGCCTTGGCTGTCTGTCAGACGGCCATCTTCCATAATTTGCAGGAACATGTGCTGAACGTCTGGGTGTGCTTTTTCAATCTCATCCAGCAACACAATGCTGTAAGGATTGCGGCGCACTTTTTCAGTTAATTGTCCAGCTTCCTCATGGCCGACATATCCAGGCGGTGAACCGATAATTTTAGATACGGCGTGTTTTTCCATGTATTCGCTCATATCGAGACGGATAATAGCGTCTTTTGTGCCGAACAATTCATCCGCCAGTGTTTTAGAGAGCTCTGTTTTCCCTACGCCGGTAGGACCGACAAAGAGGAAGGAGCCGACTGGTCTGTTTTTGGATTTTAATCCGGCGCGGCTTCGTCTTACCGCTTTTGCCACTTTTTGAACAGCCGCTTCTTGTCCGATCACGCGTTCATGAAGTTTTGCTTCAAGCTCCTTCATTTTCGTTTGTTCGTCTGCCTGCAGTTTGCCGACAGGAATACCTGTTTTTTGTTCAACAATTTCCTGAATGTGTTCAGCTTCCACAGTAACAGCAGTTTGAGCGGAGGAGCTGTTCAGTTTTTTCTCCAATGCGAGTTCTTCATCACGGAGTTTTGCCGCCAGTTCGTAATTTTCTTCTTCAAGTGCTTTGGTTTTTTCTGCTTCAATTGCAGTTAAGCGTTCAGCCGCATCCTCATCATTCAGTTCATCAATTAACAGGTTGGCTTTTGAACCTGCTTCATCTAATAAATCAATTGCTTTATCCGGCAGGTGTCTGTCCTGAATGTAGCGGGATGATAAAGTGACACATGCTTTGATTGCTTCATCACTGAAGGTCACGCCATGGTACGCCTCGTATTTGTCTTTAATCCCTTGCAGAATGAGGATAGCTTGTTCAATTGAAGGCTCCTGCACCATGACAGGCTGAAAACGTCTTTCCAGCGCAGCATCTTTTTCGATTTGACGGTATTCTTTCAGTGTTGTCGCCCCAATGACTTGCAGTTCGCCTCTGGCTAGGGCCGGTTTGAGAATATTGCCGGCGTCCATTGATCCTTCTGCAGAGCCTGCGCCGACGAGAAGGTGAATTTCATCAATGAACAGAATGACATTTTTTCGTTCCTTCAGCTCAGTGATCAGCTGTTTCATTCTCTCCTCAAATTGGCCTCTGATCCCTGTATTTGCAACAAGGGATGCAACATCAAGCAAGTATAGCTCTTTGTTTTTCAGTTTGTTTGGAACATCGCCTTCAGCAATTTTTAAAGCGAGTCCTTCAGCGATGGCAGTTTTCCCTACACCCGGCTCCCCAATAAGAACCGGATTGTTTTTGTTGCGGCGGTTTAGAATTTCGATCACTCTCGCCACTTCATCATCACGGCCGATGACTGGATCAATGAGACCGGCTTTAGCACCGTTTGTAATATTTTGAGCCAGCTCATCAAGCAGCCCTTTTTTTCCGCTTTGTTTTGCTGCGCTCTGTTCTTTCGGCTGGAATGCCTGTTCAAAAGGAAATCCGAAAGATTGAGGACCCATACTCATTGAAGGTTTACGGGTCAGTTCGTTATAACAAGTTTCACATAGAACCATCTGTTTATGAACGGAATTTATTTGCATGTTAAGGCGAATCGTCGCCTCGTTTTGATGACAATGTTGACAACGCATTTGCCAAAACCTCCTTAATAATTTGATCTTCTTTGACCAATGAAAGTGAATAAAAAGGTCTGATTTGACCTTCTTTGACTATTAGTATATGGCAAACTCAACGGCATTTAAAACAATATGCTCAAAGCAACTTAACTTTTTGACTATCTTTGACCAATTGTTTTTTAAAAAAGGCCGGTTTGTTTGACCAACTTTGATTAATAGTATACTCTGACCATCTTTGACTTTCAAGTCTTTTGCACAAAAATTTTTTAATTTGTTACAAAGTAAAACATGTTTTCTTCGTCTTTTCAAGGAACTTGTCTCATAGGTTATAAAAAGGCATCTATGGACAAAACTGCGGATCGTTCGGAGGGGAGAAATGGAACAATCAAAAGGGTCTGCAAGTCAGCTTGCTTTTGTGTATGTCGGCACAGTAGTCGGAGCTGGATTTGCGACTGGCAGAGAAATTGTTGAGTTTTTTCTTAAGTTCGGCTGGTTCGGTTTATTCGGTATTCTCGTCAGCGGCGGAATGTTTACGTTACTGGGCGCCAAGCTGATGATCATTTCAAAGCGAATCAATGCCAAGTCATATCAAGAAATGAACATCTTTTTGTTCGGGGCGACGGCTGGGCGGATTATCAATGTATTTATGCTGTTTGTTCTTCTCGGAGTTACATCTGTTATGCTCTCAGGAGCAGGAGCACTTTTTGAGGAACAATTGGGGATGTCCGCTCAGATTGGGATGCTCATTACAATCGGTCTGAGCTTAATTGTGATGACTAGAGGAGTAAAAGGCATTTTCGGTGTCAATGTGTTTGTTGTTCCCCTTTTAATCATCTTTTCAATGATTGTGGTGGCCGACTCTTTTATATTCAACGAATCACGAAACGCAGCTCAGTGGGTCTGGCCGCATCGCTGGGATTGGCTGTTATCAGCCTTTTCTTACGGGGCTTTGAATTTATCGCTTGCCCAAGCGGTTCTGGTTCCGCTGGCGAATGAAATGTCCTCGGAGAAAGTGATAAAAAAAGGCGCTTTAATCGGAGGCACGATGCTGACGATTGTGCTGTCCGCGAGTTTTCTGTCTTTGTCGACTCTTCCGGATGTATTTTTGTATGATATACCGATGGCGCAAGTGGTTTATCTCTTTGCACGATCTGTCCATTTGATTTATTTACTGATTATTTTCGGAGAAGTGTTCACATCAGTTATCGGTAATCTATATGGATTAGAAAAACAAGTGCAAAGCTTTCTTCCAGTGAAAAGCAAATATATCTTTGCGGCCATTATGATCACGGCTTATATCACGAGCCAGATAGGGTACGGCAAGCTCATTTCAACGATTTATCCCTTGTTTGGCTATGTGAGTCTGGCCTTCATAGGCGCTTTGATTTGTAAAAAGGCTCCTAGGCGGCACAGTTTATAACTATATATAATGAAGCGAACCGTTACAATAGATCTTGAAGAGGTGGACTGACTTTTTTATTGTCAAGAAAAACAACATTATGGTAAGATAGCAGAAGTGAAAAAATTGAAGAAAATCCGTGCGGTATGCGGGAGAGGTTCTAGCTACACCCTCTATAAAAAACTAAGGACGAGCTGTATCCTTGGATACGGCCTTTTTTATGTTTTTCTAGAGCACCTTCCGAAAAGGTGTTTTTTTGCGTGAATCAGCTGTAGCGATGTCTCTCGCCGACGTTTTTATTGCGGAGAAGGAGAGGAATCATGAAAAAAGAAAAAGCAATTGTCGTATTTAGCGGCGGTCAAGACAGCACCACATGCTTACTGTGGGCTTTAAAAGAATTCGAAGAAGTCGAAACGGTGACTTTTCATTATAATCAGCGACATTCGCAGGAAATTGAAGTGGCTAAATCCATTGCGGAAAAGCTTGGTGTGAAAAATCATTTGCTTGATATGTCACTTTTAAACCAGCTTGCACCGAATGCCCTGACTAGAAATGATATTGAGATAGAAGCAAAAGACGGCGAACTGCCATCCACATTCGTCCCAGGCCGCAATTTGGTATTCTTATCCTTTGCGTCTATCCTGGCATACCAAATTGGCGCGCGCCACATCATTACAGGAGTTTGCGAGACAGACTTCAGCGGTTATCCTGACTGTCGTGACGAATTCGTGAAATCTTGCAATGTAACGGTAAATCTGGCGATGGAGAAGCCGTTTGTGATCCATACGCCTCTCATGTGGCTCAATAAGGCGGAAACATGGAAGCTTGCAGATGAGCTTGGCGCGCTGGATTTTGTGAAAAACAACACGCTGACATGCTATAACGGCATCATCGCAGACGGCTGCGGCGAATGTCCGGCATGCCATCTTCGTTCAAAAGGTTATGAAGAATATATGGTGATGAAAGGAGAGCGTGCATAAATTGTTATCTCAAATTTATCCGCAGGCCCAGCATCCTTATTCGTTTGAACTGAATAAGGACATGCACATCTCAGCCGCTCATTTTATCCCTCGGGAAAGTGCGGGAGCGTGCAGCAGGATTCACGGGCATACGTATACCGTAAATATAACCGTTGCCGGCGACGAACTTGACGACTCCGGCTTCCTTGTCAATTTCAGCGTGCTCAAAAAACTGGTGCATGGAAACTATGACCATACGCTATTAAATGATCATGAAGATTTTTCTCAGGACGACCGGTATTCGCTGCCGACAACTGAAGTTGTGGCGAAAACGATTTATGACAACGTACAGGCTTATTTAGACACTTTGGAGAATAAGCCGGCCTGTGTACAGGTGTTTGTCCGTGAAACACCGACAAGCTACTGTGTCTACCGTCCGAAAAAGGGTGGTTTGAATGGCTAAAGGAATTCCTGTATTAGAAATTTTCGGCCCGACGATTCAAGGAGAAGGCATGGTGATCGGACAGAAAACGATGTTCGTCCGGACAGCCGGCTGTGATTATTCCTGCAGCTGGTGTGACTCCGCCTTCACTTGGGACGGATCTGCTAAAAAAGATATTCGCTGGATGACGGCAGAGGAGATTTTTGCAGAGCTTAAGGACATTGGAGGAGACGCGTTTTCTCATGTGACGATCTCAGGCGGTAACCCAGCCCTGTTAAAACAGCTGGATGCTTTTATTGAACTGCTGAAGGAAAATAACATCCGTGCAGCGCTTGAAACTCAAGGGACCGTTTATCAGGATTGGTTTACGCTGATTGATGACCTGACAATTTCTCCAAAACCGCCAAGCTCAAAAATGGTGACGAACTTTCAAAAGCTTGACCACATTTTAACTTCACTTCAAGAGAATGATAGACAGCATGCTGTCAGCTTGAAGGTTGTTATCTTTAATGATGAAGATCTGGAATTTGCCAAAACGGTGCACAAGCGGTACCCCGGGATTCCGTTTTATTTACAAGTCGGCAATGATGACGTGCATACGACAGATGACCAGTCACTGGTTGCACATTTGCTTGGAAAATATGAAGCGCTCGTTGATAAGGTAGCTGTCGATGCAGAGCTGAATCTCGTCAGAGTGCTCCCGCAGCTGCACACCCTGTTATGGGGCAACAAACGCGGAGTATAATAGAAAGGAAGATGAACATGACGACAAGAAAAGAATCAGAATTAGAAGGTGTAACACTGCTAGGCAACCAAGGTACAAATTATTTGTTCGAATATGCGCCGGACGTGCTGGAATCCTTCCCGAATAAACACGTAAACCGTGATTACTTTGTAAAATTCAATTGTCCTGAATTCACATCTTTATGTCCAAAAACAGGACAGCCTGACTTTGCAACAATCTACATCAGCTACATTCCTGATGAAAAAATGGTTGAAAGCAAATCATTAAAGCTGTATCTATTCAGTTTCAGAAACCATGGTGACTTCCACGAGGACTGCATGAACATCATTATGAATGACTTGATTGAATTAATGGATCCGCGCTACATCGAAGTATGGGGCAAATTCACGCCAAGAGGCGGAATTTCCATTGACCCGTACACAAACTATGGAAAACCTGGCACGAAATATGAGAAAATGGCCGAGTACCGCATGATGAATCATGATTTGTATCCGGAGACGATTGATAATCGTTAATTATTCCGTTGTGTGATACGGAGTGTGAAACGAAGTGGAGTCACAGTAAAATCCGAACATTCAGCGTTAATTTTCAGCGGAAATGTGACCTGGTCACAGCGAAGTGTGACCCGCACTAAGCTCAATAAAAGTGTGACCCGGTCACACTAAAAGTGGGAAAAGTCACACCTGAAAATGGCTCTACTCATGGGAATTGTATTAAAAAGTGTGACCTGAGGTGCAACCTGAACTGTGACTTTTATGCAGTGAAAAATTGATAGTACAGAAGCAGATTAAGGCGTACAATTTGTACGTCTTTTCTTTTTTTATCCGAAAGAAAAAATGCCTATCTAGAGATCATAGGCATTAAATATTATTATCAATATCTTCATTTATTTTTTGGCTAAGTTTCTGAACCTTCTCTTTAACATTTGAAACAGCTCTTTTTTGAATTTCATCAAAGTTCTCCTGAATATAGTCCATGACACATCTTATTAGAACCTCACTTTCAAAATTGAATATCTCATTTATTTCTGACTGTTCTTCATCTGTTAGGTGATGGTATTGAAGTTGTTTAGCATTTACTTCAGCAGCTACATCAATCCTAACTTAGTTGTTCTGGTTGTACAATTTCATATTCACCTTCTGCATACTCTTGCTCCGCATAATGGCCTCCCCATTGACAGAGCTCCTGCAAGATAGGTTTAAGAGATTCTCCAAGTTCAGTGGATGAATATTCAACCTTCGGCGGTACTTGATTATACATCTTTCTGCTCACAAGTCCACTGGCTTCAAGCTCTCTAAGTGTTTGAATCAGCATTTTCTGAGTTATATTTGGGATAATGCGCTTTAATTCACTCGTTCTCTTTGGTCCATTCATTAAAAAGTATAATACAAGGCCTTTCCATTTTCCTCCAATAACTTCCTTTGTCACTTCAAACCCACAACTAAATTTTTTTTTCATGTCTAAAGCTCTCCATTCCACATTTATTACTTTTTAGTTACTATATCACAAAAAAGTGGGTACTTCCGATAACGTGCTTACTGAAGGATACTATATCTTGTAAGTTGTTCTTCAAGTACTTAAAGGTACTAGACATAAAATAAAATTAATTCTAAAGGAGTGTTAAGTATGGGTAAATTTGAAGGTAAAATAGCGCTTGTAACGGGTGGAACAAGTGGGATTGGTCTTGCTACAGCACAAAAATTTGTAAACGAAGGTGCATATGTTTATATCACGGGACGTAGACAAAACGAACTTGATAAAGCTGTTAACCAAATTGGCAAGAACGTAACCGGTGTTCAAGGTGATATTTCTAAGCTTGAAGACTTAGACAAACTATATGACATTATAAAGCAGGAAAAAGGTAGGTTGGACATTCTTTTTGCTAATGCAGGCATCGGCAACTTCCTTCCATTAGGTGAAATTACTGAAGAGCAGGTTGATAGAACGTTCGACATTAACGTTAAAGGAACCATCTTTACTGTTCAAAAAGCATTATCACTATTCCCAGACAAAGTAGGTTCTATTATTGTAACGGGCTCTACTGCTGGATCAATTGGCAACCCAGCGTTTAGTGTATATGGAGCATCTAAAGCAGCATTAAGAGCACTAGTTCGCAACTGGATTCTTGACCTAAAAGGTACTGAAATCCGTGTAAATGTGGTTAGTCCAGGAGGTATTCTTACACCTGCCTACGATGAGCTTTTTGGTGATGCACTTGAAGAGGCACTGGAAAATAGCAGAAATACTGTTCCAGCTGGAAAAGTTGGGACACCTGAAGAAGTAGCAAACGCTGTATCTTTCCTTGCTTCAGACGAAAGCAGTTACTTGACGGGTGTTGAATTGTTCGTAGATGGCGGGCTAGCACAGGTATAATTTCCCTGCGCAGAGATTACAAATAGTCCCCAAAAAAGGTTAATGGGGATTTACTTGAAGAAGTCGTATAAAAAAGTCGTTTTCCTTAAAGGACAGGGAATTCGACTTTTTTATATTTGAATTTGCTTAACGTTGTAAATTCGCATTTTCCTGGGGCTACCACTAAATGACCTGTAAAAAAGATTACCTTGTGAATAAATGTACTTAAAGTAACGGGGGCGTTGTATGTTCTAAAACAGGGAACTGGGTACATCCTAATAATTATAGGAGATCATTTAATGTAACAAGAGATGCATTGAATTCACCTAAACTTCGCTGCCATGATTTAAGACATACACATGCTACCTTTTTAATTGGGATTCTAAATTTTAACCCAAGGATCGTTCAGGAA
Source organism: Bacillus sp. FMQ74 (assembly GCF_001875785.1). NCBI lineage: Bacteria > Bacillati > Bacillota > Bacilli > Caryophanales > Bacillaceae > Bacillus > Bacillus sp. FMQ74. The sequence continues at coordinate 477,004 of NZ_MOEO01000001.1, forward strand.
AGATTGGGGCACGCACGAATTACAACAACATTAAAAACATCAGAAAACACTTGTGGGGCAAGACTTTAACCTGACTTTTCTTCCACGAGGACTGCATGAATATCATCATGAATGACATGATTGAATTAATGGACCCGCGCTACATTGGGGCAAATTCACGCCAAGAGGCGGAATTTCCATTGACCCGTACACAAACTATGGAAAACCTGGCACGAAATATGAGAAAATGGCCGAATACCGAATGATGAACCATGATTTGTATCCGGAGACGATTGATAATCGGTAATGGTACAAGATGTCCTAACCTAGACGTGTGTAACAGCACGTCTATTTTTTGTTTTTAAAAGCATCTTAGTTACTCGTTCTTCACACCCCGATTATGTAAAAAAAGACGAGTGAATCCGGGGGAATTCCACTCGCCGCTTTCTAATGAAAAGACGGGATGCTGGATGGCAGCTCGTCTGTTTTATTATAAATTAACGAACGTATGTTTGTGAAGGTGTCTTTTCTAAAGAAATGGTGAAAATAACGATCAGAACAGATTTATTGTGAACGTTCGCTAAGGTATGCTAAGATGCATGAACCATAAAGGAGCTGATAAGAAATGAAGACACTGCGGTTAAACAATGTAACGTTAGAAATAGCTGCATATCAAGAAGAAAACGAGCCGAAGCGCAAAATTGCATGTACCCTAAACGTTACGAGTGAGACTTACCATGATATCGCCGTCCTGTTGTATGAAAAAACGTTTAATGTCGAGGTTCCGGAACGAGATCTTGCTTTCCGGGGTGAAATGACAAATTATTCAACGTCATTGACCAATCTGTACGAACCAGGGGCCGTCAGCGAGTTCTATATAGAAATAACGGAAATAGACAAAAACGCCGTTTCATGATCGGTGTTTTTTACGTAAAAAAGCTGCCGGCCGGCAGCTTTTGAGAAAGTGAATTTCATATGTAAGGTGTTTAATTGTCCGTCTTGCAGTTTTTTTCGAATCAATGTGGAAATAAGGAGGTTTTAATAGGAGTCTCTGATGATCTTATAATTTTTATGATTAACAACTGTCAATGAATCTAACTCAAGATCCCGATAGTTATCCATGATCGTCACATCAACGATAACAGAATTCTCATTTACTTTTTCAACAACACCGGTTAATCCGTTTTTAAATTCAATGACATTTCCAACCTTAGCGATTTTCACAAGCTTCCTCTCCTTTAAACATAATAATGCCTTTTGAAAGTATTTTGCAGTATTTTCATTGAGAAGTAAAGCGATAAGGAGTTTTATCTCCCTTATGAATTGTCCTGTCGCTATAAAGATGATATATTGATTTTCGTCAATAGAAAGAAAAGGGGGAATTTTCGTTGCGTCCCGAAGAGATCACAGAAATGATTGAACAGCTGCGCACCGGCGCCATAAACGAACTGAGAGTCCAGAAAGAGCATTTCCTTGATTTCAGGGCTGTGTTATCTAAACAAGATGATTTTAAACATTTCCGAGGAATTGCCCAGCAAGGCGGAGATGTCATATTTCAATACTTAGAACAGCCAAGAAGCTGAAGGTTTCTCATATGTGAGAAGCCTTTTTATCATATATGACAGAATACAGGCCTTTTATTACATCCGTCTGTAACAGGTGTAAATAAAATGTAAAGTGTCAAAGATGGATAAATATGCTTTTATTTTACAATATTTATATAATTCCAGGCTGTTTTTCTGCCAGTAAGCAGTGAGTCATCCTCTTTATTCCATCCTGATACCTCCTTGGGAGAGTTGGAAAATCTTTTTCCGTGAAAATGAATGGATCTCTTGTTAAGGTAATGAAGTGTTTTTTTGAGCACTTTAAGGAGGAAATTGTATGACAACGAAATTCACTGCTCTGGCTGTTTTTCTTCTTTGTTTCATGCCTGCAGCCAAAATTGAGCATACACAAGCTTCACTACTGAGCGCAAAGAAGACAAAACATGAAGAAGCGAAATGGCTTACACATATAGATCGAAATACGAATGAATCTTTCCCTTCACTGTCTGCTGATAAGGACAAGAAAATAAAACCGATTAAGCTATCAGCACACACTGAAAAGAAAGAGAAAGATAAACCGGACAAAACAAATGATGAGAAAGAAACATATACACAGTCTGAAAAAGAGTTGCTGTCCCGTCTCGTTCACGCAGAGGCCAAAGGAGAATCATATAAAGGCAAGGTCGCTGTAGCAAGCGTTGTACTGAACAGGACGGAGAAAAAAGGTTTTCCAGATACGATAAGAGGAGTTATTTATCAGAAAAACGCCTTTGAACCGGTCGCAAACGGGAGCATTAACCAAAAGCCTGATAAAGAATCGATTGAAGCTGCCGAAGAAGCGCTGTCCTCAAAAAATAGAGAAACAGATGCCATATTCTTTTATAATCCGAAAACAGCGTCAGATAATTGGATTCGTTCAAGAAAAATCGTAGAAAAAATCGGCAGACACGTTTTTGCCGTCTAAGCATAGAAGAGACAATTTGTCTCAGCTGTGCTTTTTTTCATATAAAGAGTAAAAATAAAATAATTTTTGAACTTGTCTCATATGATGTTGGTAGTACAAGAGACAAGGAGAGACATCATGAATCGATTTGTGAAAGGGATCATTCTTTTATCCATTGCCGCCTTTTTCGCTGAATGCCTTGAATTTGTCGTAAATATGATTTTGGCGCGGGAGCTTGGCGAGCATGGGATGGGGCTTTACATGAGTATTTTGCCCACGATCTTTTTAATTATTGTCATCGCGAGCCTGGAACTGCCGATATCCATTTCTAAATTCATTGCCGAGTCAAATCCTAAGCTTCATGAAAGCATGCTGAGGCACGCTTTCAGAATGACAGCCATTTTTACTGCTTTTTCTACTGCCGCCGCTAGTATTGCGCTTCCGTTTATTCCGGTATTTGATACATACCACCCGTTTATTAAAGGGATTGTCATCGGCTTAATTCCTGTTGTCGCCTTTACTTCAATCGCCAGGGGCTACTTTATGGGTGTGCAGAAAATGGGGAAGATCGCAATTGCCAATGTGCTGAAAAAAATCATCCAGCTCTTGTGCTTATTCCTCTTTTTTCAATGGTACTCATTTGAATTGGACATGGCTGTGCTGATTTCCTTGTTTGTTCTAGTCGTGAGTGATGTTGTCGTGCTTGTTTATTTATATTCACAATTTATCATGGCAAGGCGGGCGTTATCCGGCCAGCAGCACATTCATTTGCGCGGAAAGGATGTAAGGAAAAGACTGCTTGCTGTTTCAATTCCTACAACAGGACTGCGCATTTTTCATGCGGTTGTCAATGCAATTGAACCCTTTTTAGTAAAAGGAGCTCTTTTGGCTGCGGGCGTTGCCGGGACAGCGGCGATCGATCAATACGGAATGCTGGCAGGAGTGGCTGTGACGATAGGGTCGTTCCCTGCTTTTATTGCCCATTCGTTAATGGTCGTCATGATACCGAGTATTTCGGAAGCTTATGCACTTTCTCAGTATGACATCGTGTTAAAAAGGCTGAAGCAGTCGATTTTCATTACATTAGGTTACGGTATACCGGCTGTCTGGATCATGTTCCAGTTTGCGGGACCTCTCACGCATTTGTTTTTTCACTCTCCTGAAGCGCAGTATTACTTGCAGCTGTTGTGGCCTTACTTTCTCTTTCATCTGTTTGTCATGCCGCTGCAGGCGTGCTTAATAGGGATGGGCTTTGTGAAAGAGGCTTTTTATCACAATGTATGGAGCCATATTGTTGCGCTGAGTATGATGTATGTACTGGGATCAATGGAGAATCTGCAAATGCTCGGGATTATCCTAGGAATGAACACTGGCATGATTCTTTTGACGAGCCTGCACTATGCCACGATCTGCAAAGCATTGAAGGTATCCGTATTCCTTACGGGAGGGACCAGAACGCCGCGAATTGAAGGATGATATAGGAACTGCAGGGGCAAGCTAATTGAAAAGCATGAAAGGAAGATTCCATGTTGACGAAGCGCTTGCTTACTATATACATTATGTTATTAGGGTTGATTGCATGGTTTCCAGGTGTGGCACAGGCTGAGGAAAAACAGCCTGCTGTTCCCGCTGTTTTTCTTATGAAAACGATAGAAGGGGAGGACATCTCGATTCCGAATAAAGGGCAAAAAACAATTCTCCATTTTTGGACATCATGGTGTCCGCCCTGCAAAAAGGAGCTTCCCCAGTTTCAATCGTTTTATGATGCCCATCCATCCGACAGTGTAAAGCTGGTAACGGTGAATTTAGTGAATTCGGAACAAAATCAGCAAGTCGTTGAAGACTTTATTAAAGCAAACAAGCTGACGTTTCCGATTGTCCTTGACTCAAAAGGGGAATTGATGAAGGAGTATCATATCATCACGATTCCAACATCATTTTTGCTGAATGAAAAGGGAGAAATTGAAAAAACAAAAATTGGCCCGATGACGGCGGAACAACTGAAGGAATGGACGGAAGAATAGCTGAGAGCATAGACTCTCAGCTTTTTTCATATAGAGAAGAAGTGAATAAACATTAATGATAATTATTATCAAAAAGAAATTAAAATAATTATAATTGAAATTCTCTTCTTGCGTGCTATAATAAAGGAAGACATCAAGAAATAACTGACGATAAAGCTGCCTTTTGGGCGGCGATTTTGTTTTTTATAAAGGAAATGAAGATGATTTACGTTCTCAATTAGAGAGGAGAATTTGATATGAATGAACAAGTTATCGTTCAACGCGATCCGCAAGAGCCATTAAAAACAGACAAGAGAGAAAAAAACTGGGCGCAGCACGCAGAGCTTATTGCAGCACTTGGATCAGGCGCTCTTATTTTGGCTGGCTGGCTCTTATCCGGCCATCAAGCATTATCCATAACACTTTTCTTGCTGGCTTTTGTGATTGGCGGATTTGCTAAAGCAAAGGAAGGAATCGAAGAAACGCTCAAATCCAAAACGCTGAATGTAGAACTTTTAATGATTTTCGCTGCCATTGGCTCTGCCTTGATTGGATACTGGGCAGAGGGCGCTATTTTAATATTTATTTTTTCCTTAAGCGGAGCTTTAGAAACCTACACAATGAATAAAAGCAGCAGAGATTTAACGTCTTTAATGCAGCTTGAGCCTGAAGAAGCAACATTGCTGGTCGATGATGAAACCAAAAGAGTTCCGGTTTCAGACTTGCAGGCCGGTGATCTGATTGTGATTAAACCTGGAGAACGTGTAGCGGCAGACGGTATCATTGAATCGGGCTCGACAAGCCTTGACGAGTCGGCATTAACAGGTGAATCAATGCCTGTAGAAAAAAACACAGGCGACGCTGTATTCACAGGAACGGTGAATCGCAATGGATCCTTGACTGTTCGTGTTACGAAAGCAAACGAAGATTCGTTATTCAGAAAAATTATCAAACTGGTTGAATCAGCGCAAAACAGTGTATCACCCGCACAGGCTTTCATCGAACGATTTGAAAATGCTTATGTGAAAGGTGTGTTAATTGCGGTGGGGCTCCTGTTATTCATCCCGCACTTTGCGCTGGGCTGGAGCTGGAGTGAAACCTTTTACCGCGCAATGGTGTTTATGGTTGTCGCGTCACCTTGTGCGCTTGTCGCCTCTATTATGCCGGCTGCGCTGTCCCTGATTTCAAATGGCGCCCGCAACGGCATGCTTGTGAAAGGAAGCGTCTTTCTTGAACAGCTGGGCTCTGTGCAAATGATCGCCTTTGATAAGACCGGTACTGTAACTAAAGGCCAGCCTGCCGTTGAGACGATTAGAATAGCAGAAGGATTCAGTGAAGCGGAAGTTCTTGAGGCTGTCTATGCCATCGAAACGCAATCAAGCCATCCGCTCGCCCAAGCCATAACGGCGTACGCTGAAAGCCGCGGCGTGAATCAGTCTGGCTACATATCTATAGAAGAAACATCGGGGTTTGGCGTTATGGCAGAAGTGTCGGGCGCGAAATGGAAGGTCGGTAAAGCAGGTTTTATCGGCGAGGAAATGGCAGCACAATTTATGAAACAGACAGCATCAGATATCATTCAAAGCGGCCAAACGATTGTATTTGTGAAAAAGGATGATCAAATAGCGGGCTGTATTGCACTGAAGGACCAAATCAGGCCTGAAGCAAAAGAGGTCATGGAAGAACTAAACCGACTTGGGATTAAAACGGCCATGCTGACAGGAGATCACAAGGACACGGCTCAAGCGATTGCCAAGGAAGCCGGCATGACAACTGTTGCGGCAGAATGCCTGCCTGACCAAAAAGTGAATGAAATCAAACGATTAAAAGAAGAATTCGGAACGATTGCGATGGTTGGTGACGGAATCAATGATGCGCCGGCGCTCAAAGCGGCGGATGTCGGCATTGCGATGGGCGGCGGAACAGATGTAGCACTTGAGACCGCTGATATGGTCCTCATGAAAAACGACTTGAAAAAGCTCGTAAACATGTGCCGCTTGTCGCGGAAAATGAACAGGATCATCAAACAAAATATCGTGTTTTCTCTAGCTGTAATCTGCCTGCTGATTTGTGCAAACTTTTTGCAGGTGATGGAATTGCCATTTGGCGTGATTGGTCATGAGGGAAGTACGATTTTGGTCATACTAAACGGATTAAGACTCCTAAAATAAAATCAGCAGCCCCATCAGGCTGCTGGTTTTTATGTATCAAGCTTTCCCTTCATTTTTGTCTTTAGCAGATCTTTTCGTAACCAGGATGAGAGCGAGGATGCAGCAAAGGAAACCCGCTGCACAGCCTATAATTGAGCTGTAATAATAAAAGCCCACCATCTTCATCCCGATAAAAGGAGCGGAAATTCCAAAAACCGTTAAGAGCATAACTGCTTTTCGTCTGAAAAAATTCATCAGCAAACGGAACAACCCCCTGCGATTGAACGTTACTGTCAGTATACAGGAAGAGAAGCAGGAAATAAAATGCATCGGAAAATGAAGGCGTTGTGAAAGGCAAACATTTGTAAAACCTGATACAATGGAGGATAGAACAATGCATTGCAAATGGCGGGGAGGAACAAGAAGTGAATAGAATACAACGCGTCTCTTCATGGCTGAAGGAAGCGGGGCATACTGCCGCATTTATTCATACGAAAGAAAATGTTTTTTACTTAACCGGTTTTTACACAGAGCCGCATGAAAGATTAATGGGGTTATTTATTTTTCAAGAAGAGGAGCCTTTCTTTATTTGTCCAGGAATGGAAGCAGGACAGGCCCGCAACGCAGGCTGGAATTATGAAATTATTGGTTATGCGGATCACGAAAATCCGTGGGAGCTGATAGAGAAAGCCTTGAAAAAGCGAAATATCAGCATACATACGCTTGCGGTAGAAAAGGATTCCATCTCGCTATCACGCGCAGAACAGCTGAAGCATTCGACGGGCGGGGCTAAATTCGTATCAGCAGAAGAAACACTCAACCAGTTTCGCCTGATTAAAGACGACAATGAAATTCGTTTGCTGAAAGAGGCGGCAAAGCTTGCGGATTACGGTGTTGAAGTCGGTACAGCTGCTTTGCGAGAGGGCATTAGTGAAGTGGAAGTGCTCGCTCAAATTGAGTATGAGCTGAAGAAAAAAGGAATTCAAGGCATGTCTTTTTCGACAATGGTTTTATTCGGAGAAAAATCAGGCCAGCCTCACGGAAACCCTGGTACAGCCACTTTGAAGAAAGGTGATTTTGTTTTATTTGATCTGGGTGTAATCCTTGATGGCTACTGCTCTGATATTACAAGAACATTTGCATACAAAACCATCAATCCGAAGCAGGAGGCGATTTACGAGACTGTGCTTCAAGCGGAAAAAGCCGCGATTGAGGCAAGCAAGCCCGGTGTCAGAATCGGTGACCTTGACTTAACTGCGCGCGGTATCATTGAAAAAGCGGGATACGGAGATTATTTTCCTCACCGGCTTGGACACGGGCTCGGGATTTCTGTCCATGAGTACCCATCTATGAGCCAAGCCAACGATACACTGCTGCAGGAAGGCATGGTCTACACGATCGAACCGGGGATTTATGTGCCTGAAATCGGCGGCGTGCGCATTGAGGATGACGTTCATGTAACTAAGGACGGGGCAGTTGCTCTGACACAATATCCGAAGGAATTAATCATACTGCCGTAACAGGAAGTAAAAAAGGACTTTGTTCTAGACATCGTCCTTTTTTATCTGCATTAAATAAAAAAATCATCAAAAGTTCGAAATGGTTTAATTTCATGTTTTTGGTTGAGAGGTTTTACAGCAAGACAGCTGCCGCCGAGAACAGTGAGACATAATCCAATTAAAATGAAAAAACCCATGTGATCTTCTCCTTTCAGCAAAAAACATAAAATATGTCTGGTACGTTCCTATCATATTGTATGAAACGCATTCCAGATCAAGGGATTTAGAAAGAAGGGAATCTATGGCTAATATTAAAGACATTGCAGAAAAAGCAGGTGTCTCCGTTACAACGGTTTCCCGGGTGATAAACAATCATCCGTACGTTAGTGAAGACAAAAGAAAAAGAGTGCTTGAAGCGATGGAGGCATTGGAGTACACGAGAAATATTCACGCTGTACATTTGTCGAAAGGATTTTCAAACATGATTGGTGTTGTCTTGCCGACGGTTAGTCTGCCATATTTTGCAGAGCTGATTGCAGGAATAGCTGACGCAGCCGCGGAATCCGGGATTCACCTCTCTTTATTTCAAACAAACTATGAGGTCCAAAAAGAAATCTTTGCGCTGTCTCAATTAAAGCAGCGACAGGTTGACGGCCTGATTTTTTGTTCAAAGGCACTTGCTGATGAGAAACTCATGGAATGGGAGGGCCCGATATTGCTATGCCAGAATTCAGATATTGGCCATTTCCCAACCATCAGCATTCCTCACCAAGAAGCATTCCGGAACGGCTTGGACTATTTAATTGCCAAAGGGCACAAAAAAATAGCTATCTGTTTGGCAAGAAAAAAAGGCATGAACAGCCATTTTCGAATCACAGCCTATAAAGAAGCATTGGAAGAGATCGGCGAGGCATTTCGTGAAGACTGGGTAGTTGAGAAAGCGATTACAATCAATGATGGGAAGGCGCTTTTTTATAAATGGAAAACGTGGAAGGAAAAGCCGACGGCTATTTTTGTTGCCAATGATCAAGTGTCAGCAGGGCTTTTTCTTGAAGCAAAGAACCAGCAGGTATCAGTACCGGATGAGCTTGCGATCTTAAGCGTTGATAACCACGAAATCAGCCAAGCGCTTGGAATCACAACGATCGATATTCAGACAAAGGAAATGGGAAAGCAGGCATTTGCGATGCTGGAAAAAAGAATTCAAGGGAAGCCGATTGAAAGGAAAGTTTTGGATTATCGTCTCATCGAAAGATCGACTGTTTAGTGAAAGCATCGAAAAAAGGTTTGACGTGCATTCCGTTCGTTATGTACGATATGAGGTATTGAATGACAAAGGAGCTGAGGATCGTGAATGGGTCCTTCACAGTGAAAAAGGTACTGAATAATAATGTATTAATTGCTTCTCATCATAAATACAGCGAAGTCGTTTTAATCGGAAAAGGTATTGGTTTCGGAAAAAAACAAGATGATGTCATTGAAGATAAAGGCTACGATAAAATGTTCATTTTAAAAGACGAGAAGGAACAAAAGCAGTTTAAAAAGCTCCTTGACTATGTTGATGAAAAGCTCGTTGATATTTCAAACGATGTCATCTATCACATCAGCAATAGGACTAATCACTCATTAAATGAACATATTCACATTGCGCTGACAGACCATATCGCATTTGCGATCAAAAGGCAGCAACAGGGATTTGATATGAAAAATCCATTTTTAATGGAGACTCAGTCACTATACCCAGAGGAGTACCAAATAGCCAAAGAAGTCATAGATATGATCAATGAAAAGGCGGGAATCTGTCTTCCAGAAGGGGAGATTGGTTTTATCGCTCTGCATATCCATTCAGCGTTGACAAACCGCCCGCTGTCTGAGGTCAATCAGCACTCTCAGCTCATGGCGCAGCTTGTCGAGGTGATTGAAGACTCATTTCAAATGAAAGTAAATAAGGAAAGTGTCAACTATTTGCGGCTGATTCGGCATATCAGATTTACAATAGAAAGAATTAAAAAAGAAGAACCGACTAAAGAACCAGAAAAATTAATGTTGTTATTGAAAAATGAATATCCGCTATGCTACAATACAGCTTGGAAATTGATTAAAATCTTGCAGCAAACATTGAAGAAACCAGTTCATGAGGCGGAAGCGGTTTATCTGACGCTTCATCTGTACCGATTAACCAATAAAATTTCATAATTCAGTTTATCCTTATAACGTGTTACTGATTCGATCAGGCATGAGTGATTGAGGGAAAAAAACGGGAAGTTCATTCTCGTTCTTTTGCGCACCCAATTTTGCTCATGCCTTTTTGTTGTGTAAAAGGGCAAATGTAAACGGTTAAACTGGAAGACTTACGCCTGTGAATTCGTTGTCATGATTTTTAGCTGTAAGGTCAGACTAGTAAAAAGAGGAGGTCAATTCTTATGTTTAAAGCATTATTCGGCGTTCTTCAAAAAATTGGGCGTGCGCTTATGCTTCCAGTTGCGATCCTTCCGGCTGCAGGTATTTTACTTGCGATAGGGAATGCGATGCAAAATAAGGACATGATTCAGGTCCTGCATTTCTTGAGCAATGACAATGTTCAGCTTGTAGCAGGTGTGATGGAAAGCGCTGGGCAGATTGTTTTCGATAACCTTCCGCTTCTTTTCGCAGTAGGTGTAGCCATCGGGCTTGCCAATGGTGATGGAGTTGCAGGGATTGCAGCAATTATCGGTTATCTTGTAATGAATGTATCCATGAGTGCGGTTCTTCTTGCAAACGGAACCATTCCTTCCGATTCAATTGAAAGAGCCAAGTTCTTTACGGAAAACCATCCTGCATATGTAAACATGCTAGGTATTCCTACCCTGGCGACAGGGGTGTTCGGCGGTATTATCGTCGGTGTGTTAGCTGCATTATTGTTTAACAGATTTTACACAATTGAACTGCCGCAATACCTTGGTTTCTTTGCGGGTAAACGTTTCGTTCCAATTGTTACGTCAATTTCTGCACTGATTCTGGGTCTTATTATGTTAGTGATCTGGCCTCCGATCCAGCATGGATTGAATGCCTTTTCAACAGGATTAGTGGAAGCGAATCCAACCCTTGCTGCATTTATCTTCGGGGTGATTGAACGTTCGCTTATCCCATTCGGATTGCACCACATTTTTTATTCGCCGTTCTGGTATGAATTCTTCAGCTATAAGAGTGCAGCAGGAGAAATCATCCGCGGGGATCAGCGTATCTTTATGGCGCAGATTAAAGACGGCGTACAGTTAACAGCAGGTACGTTCATGACAGGTAAATATCCATTCATGATGTTCGGTCTGCCTGCTGCGGCGCTTGCCATTTATCATGAAGCAAAACCGCAAAACAAAAAACTCGTTGCAGGTATTATGGGTTCAGCGGCCTTGACATCCTTCTTAACGGGGATTACAGAGCCATTGGAATTTTCATTCTTATTCGTTGCACCAGTCCTGTTTGCGATTCACTGTGTGTTTGCGGGGCTTTCATTCATGGTCATGCAGCTGTTGAATGTTAAGATTGGTATGACATTCTCCGGAGGTTTAATTGATTACTTCCTATTCGGTATTTTACCGAACCGGACGGCATGGTGGCTTGTCATCCCTGTCGGCTTAGGGTTAGCGGTCATTTACTACTTCGGATTCCGATTTGCCATCCGCAAATTTAATCTGAAAACACCTGGACGCGAGGATGCTGCGGAAGAAACAGCAGCACCTGGGAAAACAGGTGAAGCAGGAGATCTTCCTTATGAGATCCTGCAGGCAATGGGTGACCAAGAAAACATCAAACACCTTGATGCTTGTATCACTCGTCTCCGTGTGACTGTAAACGATCAGAAAAAGGTTGATAAAGACCGTCTGAAACAGCTTGGCGCTTCTGGAGTGCTGGAAGTCGGCAATAATATTCAGGCTATTTTCGGACCGCGTTCTGACGGGTTAAAAACACAAATGCAAGACATTATTGCGGGACGCAAGCCTAGACCTGAACCTAAAACATCTGCTCAAGAGGAAGTAGGCCAGCAGGTTGAGGAAGTGATTGCAGAACCGCTGCAAAATGAAATCGGCGAGGAGGTTTTCGTTTCTCCGATTGCCGGGGAAATTCACCCGATTACAGATGTTCCTGACCAAGTCTTCTCAGGAAAAATGATGGGTGACGGTTTTGCGATTCTCCCTTCTGAAGGAATTGTCGTATCACCGGTTCGAGGAAAAATTCTAAATGTGTTCCCGACAAAACATGCGATCGGCCTGCAATCCGACGGCGGAAGAGAAATTTTAATCCACTTTGGTATTGATACCGTCAGCCTGAAGGGCGAAGGATTTACGTCTTTCGTATCAGAAGGAGACCGCGTTGAGCCTGGACAAAAACTTCTTGAAGTTGATCTGGACGCAGTCAAACCGAATGTACCATCTCTCATGACACCGATTGTATTTACAAACCTTGCTGAAGGAGAAACAGTCAGCATTAAAGCCAGCGGTTCAGTCAACAGAGAACAAGAAGAAATTGTGAAGATTGAAAAATAAGGGTGTTAGTACGCCGTGCTTGTCAGATGACAAGTACGGTTGTATGATATAATATTGTGAAGTAATAAAGCTTTAAGTTAAAAGGAGAATGATAAAAATGGCACAAAAAACATTTAAAGTAACTGCAGATTCTGGAATCCACGCTCGTCCTGCGACAGTTCTTGTACAAACTGCTAGCAAATACGACGCTGACGTTAATTTAGAATATAACGGCAAAACAGTTAACCTTAAATCTATCATGGGTGTTATGTCTTTAGGTATCGCTAAAGGCGCTGAGATCACAATCTCTGCTTCCGGAGCTGACGAAAACGATGCTCTTAACGCTTTAGAAGAAACAATGAAAAGCGAAGGACTCGGCGAGTAATGCAAGAATTAAAAGGGATTGGCGCTTCAGCCGGCATCGCGATTGCAAAAGCGTACCGGCTTGAAGAGCCAGATTTAACGGTTGAAAAGAAAAACATCTCTGATTCTGAAGCGGAAGTAAGCCGTTTTGATGAAGCGATTGCACGTTCAAAAGAAGAGCTCGAAAAAATCAAAGAGCACGCTTTGAAAGAACTAGGTCAGGATAAAGCTGATATTTTTTCTGCTCACCTTTTAGTTCTCAGTGACCCTGAGCTTCTGAACCCTGTGAAAGAAAAAATCAGCGCTGATTCAGTGAACGCTGAATTCGCTTTAAAAGAAACGTCTTCTATGTTCGTTACCATGTTTGAGTCGATGGACAACGAATATATGAAAGAGCGTGCGGCAGATATCCGCGATGTAACAAAACGCGTAACCGGCCACCTGCTTGGTGTCGAAATTCCAAACCCAAGCATGATCTCAGAAGAGGTTATTATTGTAGCTGAAGACTTAACACCGTCTGACACAGCTCAATTAAACCGTGAGTTCGTAAAAGGATTCACAACTGATATCGGCGGACGCACATCTCACTCCGCCATCATGGCGCGTTCTCTTGAGATTCCAGCAGTTGTTGGAACGAAAGCGGCTACAGGCACGATCCAAAACGGCGTGACTGTTATCGTTGACGGTATCAATGGCGATGTCATTATTGACCCATCTGCGGAAACTGTAAAAGAGTATGAAGAAAAACATAATGCTTATTTAGCTCAAAAGGCTGAATGGGCGAAGCTTGTCAATGAACCGACTGTCTCAAAAGACGGACATCATGTAGAGCTTGCAGCGAACATCGGTACTCCTGATGATGTAAAAGGTGTTCTTGAAAACGGAGGCGAAGCAGTTGGCCTTTACCGTACAGAATTCCTTTACATGGGAAGAGATCAGCTGCCTACAGAAGATGAGCAGTTTGATGCTTACAAAACGGTTCTTGAGCGTATGGAAGGAAAATCAGTTGTCGTGCGGACACTTGATATCGGCGGAGACAAAGAGCTTCCTTACCTGCAGCTTCCTAAAGAAATGAACCCGTTCTTGGGATACAGAGCGATTCGTCTTTGCCTGGAAGAGCAAGAAATCTTCAGAACACAGCTTCGCGCGCTGCTTCGTGCAAGTACATACGGAAACTTGAAAATCATGTTCCCTATGATTGCGACAGTTAACGAATTCAAAGAAGCAAAAGCGATCCTGCTTGAAGAGAAAGAAAAGCTCGTAAAAGCGGGACACGCTGTATCTGATGATATTGAAGTCGGTATGATGGTTGAAATTCCGTCAACTGCAGTCATCGCTGATCAGTTTGCTAAAGAGGTTGATTTCTTCAGTATCGGAACAAACGATTTGATCCAATACACAATGGCAGCTGACCGTATGAATGAACGTGTATCTTACCTGTATCAGCCATACAACCCGGCAATCCTTCGCCTGATTACACTTGTAATTGAAGCGGCACATAAAGAAGGCAAATGGGTTGGCATGTGCGGAGAAATGGCAGGAGACGAGATTGCGATTCCAATCCTTCTCGGCTTAGGCTTAGATGAGTTCTCAATGAGCGCAACGTCTATCCTTCCGGCAAGAACACAAATCAGCAAATTGTCTAAACAAGAAGCTGAGTCATTCAAAGAGAAAATCTTATCTATGAGCACGACAGAAGAAGTTGTTGCGTTCGTAAAAGAAACATTTAAGTAATGTACAAAAACCAGACGGCCTCCGGCCTGTCTGGTTTTTTTCATAAGTAAGGGTATAGAAGGACACAATAACATGGCTAGGAGGGATAGTATGTCAAACCAATTTAACGCAGGAGATACTGTTTACGTGATCTACAGAAATCCGCACGCCGCCAATGTTGCTCACATCAAGGAAGCCGAAATTGTGCACCATCCATACCATGAAGGCGAGCTCTCTCTGTTTATTTATGAAACCTACCATCCGTTTGCAGAGGACGACGCTGTGTTTGCAAGCTATGAAGAAGCTAAATCACTTTACAAAGAATTATTTGATATTGATCCGTATGAGTAACAAGGAAATCATTACAACTCATATCCTTTCCATCTGGTGAGAAAAGTAACATTAGTAAAGGAAAAGGATGTGGCATCATGCAGAACCCATTTGTTCCGCAGCTTGTGTATATAGAACCAAGAGCGCTGGAATATCCGCTGGCTCAAGAATTACAAGATAAGTTTGAGAAAATGGGCATTGAAATTAGAGAAACGACATCCCACAATCAGGTGCGTAATATTCCTGGGAAAAATCATCTTCAGCAATATCGCAATGCGAAATCAACTTTAGTTATCGGTGTCCGTAAAACATTAAAGTTTGATTCATCCAAACCCTCAGCTGAATATGCCATCCCGTTTGCAACAGGCTGCATGGGGCACTGTCATTATTGCTACCTGCAAACAACCATGGGATCAAAGCCTTATATCAGAACTTATGTAAACGTCGAAGAGATTTTGGATCAGGCGGATAAGTATATGAAAGAGCGCGCGCCAGAGTTCACAAGGTTCGAAGCCTCATGTACCTCAGATATCGTAGGAATTGATCATCTGACACACACGCTGAAACGCGCCATTGAACATTTTGGTCAAAGTGATCTCGGAAAGCTTAGATTTGTAACCAAATTTCATCATGTCGATCACCTATTAGATGCAAAGCACAACGGGAAAACGAGATTCAGGTTCAGTATTAATGCCGACTATGTGATTAAAAACTTTGAGCCGGGAACCTCACCTCTTGATAAGCGGATAGAAGCGGCTGTAAAAGTTGCAAAAGCAGGATACCCGCTAGGCTTTATTGTTGCTCCGATTTATATTCATGAAGGTTGGGAAGATGGATACAGACATCTATTTGAAAAGCTTGATGCTGCTTTGCCGCAGGACGTTAGACATGATATAACGTTTGAATTAATTCAGCACCGTTTTACAAAACCGGCCAAACGAGTGATAGAGAAGAATTATCCGAAGACGAAGCTCGAATTAGATGAGGAAAAGCGCCGTTATAAATGGGGCCGTTACGGGATCGGAAAATATATATATCAGAAAGATGAAGAGCACGCACTTCGAGAAGCGCTTGAATCCTATATTGATGCTTATTTCCCTAATGCGAAAATCGAATATTTCACTTAACCGGGCTGTTGTGATGAACAGCTCGCTTTTTTATAGAAAGGATTTTTCCATTCCATCAAAACGCCGTAATTCAATGATTCTGTATCCTCTAAATAATTGTTGACTACACGAATAGGTGAACGCCCGCAACGGAGGAGAAAGGACAGCACAGGGTCGTTTTTCCTGCCTTCCATCACATCTTCAACGTACTGAACAGCGCTGATCTCGTGTGCGTATTTATGATATAAAGGAATGCGTCCGCCGCCGAGAAGGCGCTCCAGCCTTTTATCAACAGTTAGCTCATACATCGTATTCATCAGCCATTTTCCGATTCCAAGCTTTCGATAATGTGGAGAAACAGAAATATCCACTACATATAAAGTATTTCCATGAGGGTTATGATTCTTAATTGATCCGTTGTCTGTTGCTTGCGCCCAAGTATGGTCAGGAGATTGAGGCTCAAATTGTACAATAAGAGCCGTCATGGAACCGATAATTCTGCCATTGCTGAGCGCACATAGAGCGCCTTCCGGAAAGGTTTTGATATGACTGTCAAGCTGGCCCTCAGACCACAGCAATTCTTGGGGAAACGGGGGAGGGAAACATTCTCTTTGAAGAGAAATCAGCCCCTTGATGTCAGTCTCATCGTAGTTTCTGATGGTTAGAGCTTCAAATTTTCTTCCGTTATGCACATATATTTGTTTCAGTATGATCATCACTCTCCTTATGTTGTTTTATTATAACGAAGATTGAATTTTCAGTAAATATATTCCGATATTCTTATAATTTATTTTTTGATTATTCATTTTTCAAACGAAAGGGCCGATATAGAAATTAGGAGGGGATTGGTTTGTTTAAAAAACTTCACATGAAGATTGCTGTTTTTGTTTCGATTATGTTAATCGTCACAGTTGTTCTTTTAATGCTGTCTTCTTATTTGACGCTAAAACCGATGATTACAGAGGATGGGAAAAATACAACTCAAAACGTGACGCAGTCACTTGAACAAAATATTGAATTGCAATTAAAGAGTTATGCCATTTCGTTATCAAGGCTGGCTAATGGGGAATTAACGCATACATTTGTAACGAAACCAAGTAAAGAAGCTGCTCGGCTGTTTAACGATGACATTAAGCAAATCAAAGATAATGATGATTATGTTGCGATGGCTTACATAGGCACCGCAAAAAAAGAAATGTTTACATATCCAAAAGCGGATTTCGCTGAGGATTATGATCCAACGTCAAGACCCTGGTATAAGCTTGCAGCTGAAGCCCCGGATCAAGTTGTTTGGACGGAACCTTATAAAGATGTCGTGACAGGAGACATGATTGTTACTGCATCGAAAGCGATCTTAAATGGGCAAAAAGTGATAGGGGTTGCCAGCTATGACTTGAAACTCTCTGCTATCCAGAGTATGGTCAATAAACAAAAGGTGCCTTACAATGGATTTGCTTTTTTAGCTGATGCGAGCGGCAATCTTTTAGCCCATCCGTCAAATCAAGGAAAAAATATATCAAAGGATCAAACACTGAAAACCATTGCATCCGAGAAAAAAGGGATACAGGATGTGAATGGGAAAATGGTTGTGTATCAAACGATTGGTGAAACGGGCTGGAAGGTCGGAACGCAATTTGATACCGATCAATTAATGTGGATTTCAGATAAAATGAATCGGGCAAATCTTTGGATATCATTGATTGCACTTATCATTACAATTATTCTCAGCTACTTCCTGGCCAAAACGATAACAGGCCCGATACAGCAGCTGATCGCAAAAACGAAAGCCGTTTCCGCAGGCGATTTAACAGTGCACGCGGAATCAAAATCCAAGGATGAAGTCGGTATTTTAACAAGGGACTTCAATCTGATGGTTGAAAATATGAAGGAAATGGTTGAGCAAGTGAGGATCTCTTCAGGGAGAGTATCTGATACCACTGAGCAATTAACGGCTGTCTCTGCAGAAACAAATGAAACAAGCGGACAAATTGCAAAAGCGATTGAAGAAGTAGCTGCAGGGGCATCAGAACAAGCTTCTGAAGTTGAAACCATTAATGAAAAATCAGAAAGCCTGTCAATGAAAATCAGACAAATCGCTGAGGAGGCAGGCGGAATAAAAGAACGCTCAAAATCGTCCGAGGATGCAAGCTATAAAGGACTTGACGCGCTCGGCCAGCTGCTGATGAAGTCAAATGAAGCCAACATGGAAACAAAAAAGGTTGAGACGATGCTGCTGGATTTAGAAAATCAAACTAAGAATATTGAAGAAGTCGTTACAGCGATTTCAAACATATCTGATCAAACCAACTTGCTTGCCTTAAATGCCAGCATTGAGGCAGCCAGAGCGGGAGAAAGCGGCCGCGGTTTTGCCGTTGTAGCCGATGAAGTGAGGAAGCTAGCTGAGCAATCAGCCCTCTCTACAAAGCATATCAGTGAGACTGTGAAGCTTATCCAGCTTGAGACAAAAGAGGCCTCTCATGCAATGGTTGAGGCAAGCAGAATGAATGATGAACAAAATAGTGCCATTCACGAGACTGGAGAGGTATTAAACACGATAACTGCGGAAATGCAGTCACTGGTGCAAGGCATTGATCACATTTACGCAGAAATTCAAAGAATGAGTGAAGAACAGCTCGCGATTTCTGAAGCGATTCAAAGCATTTCAGCCATATCACAGGAATCAGCTGCCGCAGCAGAGGAAGTGAACGCATCAACTGATGAACAGCTGATCACTCTTGATAAAGTCAAACACTCAACAGACACGTTAAAACATGCAAGCCAAGAGCTTATGAACACAATTGCGAAATTCACATTGTAATCCAATTACATTCCCAAAACATGATTTGTTTTGGGAATTTTTTTATTTTAAGAGTCTACTATATGATGAATAGATATGGTAGTCTAGAAAATGAAGGAAAAATGATAAATTTTAACTAAAATCAAAACGAAACATCTGGGAGGAATGACATTGAAGAAAACAATTGGTTTTATCGGCCTTGGAGTGATGGGAAAAAGCATGGCGTCACATATTCTCAATGACGGCCATCCTGTTTTGGTGTACACCCGGACAAAAGAAAAAGCAGACAGCATACTGCAAAAAGGCGCGGTATGGAAAGAAACGGTCAAAGATCTTTCAAAAGAAGCGGACGTTATCATTACAATGGTCGGCTATCCCAGTGATGTTGAAGAAGTGTATTTCGGAAGCAGCGGAATTATTGAAAACGCAAAAGAAGGCGCATATCTTATTGATATGACGACATCTAAGCCTTCGCTTGCGAAGAAGATTGCTGAAGCTGCCAAAGAAAAAGCATTGTTCGCTTTAGATGCTCCTGTTTCCGGTGGAGACGTCGGTGCACAAAACGGAACACTGGCGATTATGGTCGGTGGAGAAAAAGAAGCTTTTGAAGCCTGCATGCCGATTTTCTCTTTAATGGGAGAGAATATTCAGTATCAAGGACCGGCTGGAAGCGGACAGCATACCAAGATGTGCAATCAGATTGCAATTGCAGCTGGGATGATCGGCGTTGCTGAAGCGATGGCTTATGCTCAAAAATCAGGCCTAGAGCCGGAAAATGTCCTGAAAAGCATCACAACGGGCGCAGCCGGAAGCTGGTCATTGTCAAATCTTGCTCCCCGTATGCTGCAAGGCAACTTTGAACCAGGATTTTATGTGAAGCATTTTATTAAAGATATGGGAATTGCGCTAGAGGAAGCAGAACTAATGGGAGAAGAAATGCCAGGCTTATCGCTCGCCAAATCCTTATATGACAAGCTAGCTGCACAAGGTGAAGAAAACAGCGGAACACAGAGTATATATAAGCTTTGGGTGAATTAAAAATACTGCCTGTATCCTGCAGGCAACCATCAGGCTGTCGTGAAAATCTCGACAGCCTTTTTCTGGGCTCCAGGTGGTAAAACAGAAAAATACCACTTGGAAAACTGAGCAGGGTGAAAATAAGAGCATGATTCTATAATCCGACCCCTTAAGAAAGAATCAATAGCTTATCCAATACATGCAAATTAAGAACTATTTTTGCGATGATTTGAACGCTTATTTGTTTTGTTTATTGTCTGAGATGAGATTATGGTGTAATGTTTTTATTTATGACTAAAGCGGCTATTTAGATATGAACGTAAGCATTGCCTCCTATCTCAGAACAGTGAGAATAGGAGGCTTTTTTGCAGATTATATTGAAGGAGGGAATTAATATGAAGCTTGAACAGCAAGAAATAAGTATTTTACATTCTGATTCTGGCCCATACGGGATAGCCATTTCACACGAAGGAAAAGTATGGTTTACTCAACATAAAGCTAACAAAATAAGCTGTATTGATAAGAAGGGCCAAATTCAAGCGTATACGATTCCGACACCTGATGCGGGAGTCATGTGTTTAACGGTGTCTTCAAAAGGTGATATCTGGTTTACAGAAAATAGAGCTAATAAGATAGGAAAACTGACAGAAAAAGGGCAATTTATAGAATATGCATTACCGCATCAACATTCAGCCCCGTATGGGATTACGGAAGGTCGAAACGGCGATATCTGGTTTACTGAGATGAATGGAAATCGTATAGGAAAATTGACGGCAGAGGGCAAGATTTATGAATATGAACTGCCTAATGAAGGATCATACCCTTCTTTTATTACATTGGGTTCAGATCATTCGCTTTGGTTCACTGAAAACCAGAATAATGCTATCGGCAAAATAACTGAATCAGGGGAGGTAACGGAGTTTCCAATTCCGACACCGGGAGCAGGACCAGTTGGTATTACAAAAGGGCATGATGATGAACTGTGGTTTGTAGAAATCATGGGTAATAAGATAGGTAGGATTACGGTTTCAGGTGACATAACTGAATATGATATTCCAACACCAAATGCACGTCCTCACGCTATCGCTGCGGGGCGAAAATCTGATTTATGGTTTACCGAATGGGGGGGAAATAAAATCGGAAGGCTGACAAGTGATCACAAAATTGAAGAATATACAATCATCACACCTCATGCTGAGCCTCATGGAATTGGATGCGATAATGATGGGACAGTATGGTTTGCATTAGAATGTAACAAAATAGGAAAGTTAAGATTAACCAAATAATAGAATAGAGGCCACCCTTTGCACCTTGGACAGCCTCTATTTCCCTATCATAAAATCAAAGAAAGGCTTTAAAGAATGATGTCTTTCTCTGTTCCTCACAAAAAACTGATCTCCGACGAAGCCTATATTGCTCAGACTGAAAATTTTTCCTTTATTGCAAAAAAGGTCAATTCTATCAAAGGCATATTTGCTATTAAAGGTGGAAAACAAAACGGATTGTGAGTGAACAAATTCCCCCTACAATCTGGTTCCAGAATGTAAAGAAACATGCCGCATCCTATCCTTGCTTGGCTGGCGGCTTTTTCTATTTTGCATCAAAAATATGAATACAGCAAAAAAGCTTGCAGAAAAAACATGGTTTTTTCTGCAAGCTGAAGATTACCTGTATCGTACAGGGAATTTTTTATTATTTACCGATGAATTGTTGTGTCCAGATGCTTCCAGACTCAACGTAGCCAACACCGATGTGAGTAAAGTTAGGGTTTAGAATATTTTTTCTGTGTCCTTCACTGTTCATCCAGGCTTTTACTACTTCTTCAGGTGTCTTTTGGCCCTTCGCAATGTTTTCACCTGCTGTTTTGTAGCTGATTCCGAAAGATTTCATCATATCAAACGGTGAGCCGTAAGTTGGGCTTTGGTGATCAAAGTAGTTTTTGTCTTTCATATCCTGAGATTTTGCGCGTGCGGATTTGCTTAACGTTTCATCAATTTGAAGCGGTTTTAAGCCTTGTTTTTGTCTTTCTGCATTTGTAAGCTCAACAACTTTTTTCTCATATGCACTTACAGATGCAGGTGAAGATGTTGTTGTGTTTGTTTTTTCAGCAGTTGCGGGTGCTTTAGAAGCAGTGTTTTGATCAGCAGCTGCTTTTTCAGTAGTCTTTTGCGCCGGTTTTGCCGTTTCTGTCTTTTGAACATCCTGAACCTTCATGTTAGATTGCTTCGCATGTTTTTGAAGCAGCTGCTTAATCTCTTTTTCGTTTGCAGCGTTTAACGTTTTGATATTTGTGTTAATATGCAGTTTTTTCACTGCATCGTTAAGTGACATGTTTTGTACTGTGTTCCCCGTTTTTACTGTTACCACAGACTGGCAGGAGAGTTCTTTCGCTGATGCTTGCTGTACGCCTCCGAATGTGAATAATCCAACCGCAGCGGCAGCAGATAAAACAAATGCTTTCTTCATTAGTTCGTAACCTCCTAGAGTTGTTTGTTTCTACAAAAAAATCATAACATAGCTTTTTTGTCATAAAGACTCCAACACTTTCCTTTGACAAATAGAGATTGTCATTTTCGTAAAGTAAATCCGCTGAATCGCTAAGAATAAAGAAATCAGCGGCATTTATGGTTTTATCGAACTGTTACATATCTTCCTTTTTTTTGAATCGTTAGTTATATTTTAATGTGTTTTTATGTTGACAGCTTTTTTTTACTCCTTTTCGCTGTAACAACTATTACAAAGGTGTTACAATTAATCTCAGTATATGTAAATATATTGAATGATTTGAGAGGGGTAACCAGAAGTGACTGAAATAGGACGTGAACCAAAGAAAAAGAGCAAAGGAAACAGAGCAATCAGAATGAACCTTTTTTTCCTAGCTGTCTTTGTTCTATTCACTGCATTAATTTTTAAGCTCGGGGTTGTTCAAATTGTTGAAGGCGAACAGCATGAAGAAGACGCTGAGAAATCAAATGCAAAAACAGCTTACTATCCTGCGCCTCGCGGGAAGATGTACGACAGAAACCAGAAAGTTGCTGTCGACAACCAGAGCGTTCCGGAAATTGTGTATGTATCAACATCTAGCACAAAAACCGAAGATAAGATCAAAACAGCGAAGCGGCTTGCTTCTTTTATTCATATCGATACCGAATTTTTGAAGGAAAGGGATCTTCGTGATTACTGGATCGCAGCTCATCCGAAAAAAGCCGCCGCTCTGCTTAAGGAATCAGAAAGCAATCTGAAAGGAGACCAGGCTTACAAGCTTCAACTAGAGCGTGTTCCGGATCAAGAATTGAAGGCTATTCAGCAAGATGACGAAGAAATGGAAACGGCTGCGATATATACAAGGTTCTCAAGCGGAAATGCTTACGAACCTCAAATCGTAAAGGCAATGAATCCAAATAAAAGCAATAGCAATGGAAAAAACGGAGCGCTGCTTGATGAGAAGAAAAACTCCTCGCAGAGACCCAAAAATGACTTAACATATGATGAAATTTCAATTGTTTCTGAGCATTTAGAAGAGCTTCCGGGAATCGACATTGTAAACGATTGGACACGAAAATATCCTTATGACAAAACCCTATATTCCGTTTTTGGAGGCGTCACGACACCTGATCAGGGCCTGCTGAGCGACCGGAAAGATTTCTATTTAACAAGAGGCTATGCGAATAATGACAGGGTGGGAAAAAGTTATTTAGAGTATCAATATGAAGATTACTTAAATTCGCATAAAGAAAAAGTGGAATATGTAGAAGACAATAAAGGAAATGTTGTCAGCCAAAAAACCATTGATAAAGGCAGCAGAGGATACGATCTTCAGCTTTCCTTTGACATGGAGCTTCAGGCAAAGGTAGAAAAGATCATTGAAGAAGAAGTGAGAAACAGCCGCGCACGCGGAAATTACATGCTGGACAGAGCTTTTGCCGTAATGATGGACCCGAATAACGGTGATATTTTATCGATGGCAGGGAAAAAGATAGATTTAAAAACCAACAAAATTGAAGATTATGCGATAGGGGCATTTACCACCCAATATGAAATGGGCTCAGCAGTGAAGGGCGCCACCGTGCTAGCCGGCTATCAGGACGGAATTCCGCATTATAAATATTTTGTGGATACACCTCTTTATTTTGCAGGAAGCGGTAACAAGCCTAAGAAGTCCTATATGAATATGGGAACGATTAACGAATTAACCGCACTGCAAAAAAGCTCAAACGTATACATGTTTAATGTCGCCATGCATATTGCCGGTGTTACATACAAGCCGCATGGACCTCTTCCTGCTGATCAGAAAGATTTGAACAAAATGAGAAATTACTACAGCCAGTTTGGCCTGGGAGTAAAGACAGGTATCGATCTGCCGCAGGAATCAGCCGGCATGCAAACTACACCTGATGCGGTGGGAGGGTTAATACTAGACTTGGCAATCGGTCAATACGATACTTACACACCGCTTCAAATGGCGCAGTACATCTCATCCATTGCCAATGGCGGATACCGTATTCAGCCAAGAATTGTTACAAGTGTTCATGAGCCTAGCAATAAAAAGGGCCTTGGGAAGACCATTGAACAAAGAAAGCCAAACATTCTCAATAAAATTAACAACTCAGAAAGTGACATTCAGCAGGTAAAGACTGGGATGAAATTAGTTACCACTTCAGGTACAGCTAGAAATACATTTGCAGAGGATGTTTCCGGAAAAACAGGAACTGCTCAAACATTTTATTACGGAACAAATCGTAATTGGTGGGGAAATAGCACGTACAATCTAACATTTGTCGGCTATTATCCATCTGAAAATCCCAAAGTGGCATTTAGTGTTGTTGTGCCTTCTGTAGCGAACGACCACGACCCGATCAACAAACTCATTGCCAAAAGAGCTATCCACGCCTACGCAGAGCTCGAAAAAAAACACAGTAAAAAATAAAAAACAGGGTGCACAACGAAAAGATTGTGTGCCCTTTCTTTTATTCAAAAATTGACGTTCACCATAAGAATAGAAGGAGAATACTCATTTTCTAGCGAATCATACTAGGTAAAAGTCAATCTGTATATGTCGAAACACGATGATCATGCAAAGGAGGGATTCTGTGGAACAGGATACGCAGCATGTTAAACCATTTCAAACGAAAACCGATATTCATGCAGTCTTGGCCTCTAATGGACGCATCATTTATATATCTGCCAACTCCAAACTGCATTTGGGCTATCTCCAAGGAGAGATGATCGGATCATTCCTCAAAACGTTTTTGCATGAGGAAGACCAATTTTTAGTTGAAAGCTATTTTTATAATGAACATCATCTGATGCCGTGCACCTTTCGTTTTATTAAAAAAGATCATACGATTGTGTGGGTGGAGGCAGCGGTAGAAATTGTTACGACAAGAGCTGAGCGGACAGATCGGGAAATCATTTTGAAAATGAAAGTTCTTGAAGAAGAAACAGGCCATCAATCTTTAAACTGCGAAAAACATGAAATCGAGCCTGCAAGCCCGGAATCGACTACATATATAACGGATGATTATGAACGGTTGGTTGAAAATCTCCCGAGTCCGCTATGCATCAGTGTCAAAGGCAAGATCGTCTATGTAAACAGCGCGATGCTTTCAATGCTGGGAGCAAAAAGCAAGGATGCTATTATTGGCAAATGGTCCTATGAATTTATTGAAGAAGAATATCATGATATCGTGAAAAACAGGATTATACGAATGCAAAAAGGAATGGAAGTCGGAATGATTGAACAGACGTGGAAAAGGCTTGATGGCACACCTGTTCATTTAGAAGTGAAAGCATCCCCGACCGTCTACAAAAACCAGCAGGCTGAGCTGCTGCTGCTGATCGATATCTCTTCAAGAAAAAAATTCCAAACTATCCTGCAAAAAAGCCGTGAACGATATCAGCTGCTGATTCAAAATTCAATTGACACCATTGCTGTGATTCACAATGGAAAATGGGTGTTTATGAATGAATCGGGAATTTCCCTGTTTGAAGCGGCTACTTATGAGGATTTAATTGGCAAAAACATATACGATCAGCTGCATCCTTGCGATCACGAGGATGTAAAAGAGAGAATCCAAAACATTGCCGAGCAAAAAACAGAATCAGAAATTGTCAAGCAATCCTGGTTCACCTTTCAGAACAGGGTCATCTATACGGAGATGGTCTGCATTCCGACGACCTTTTTTGGTGAAGCGGCCGTCCAAGTCATTCTTCGGGACATCTCAGAGAGAAAGCAAACAGAAGAATTGATGCTGAAATCGGAAAAATTATCAATCGCAGGGCAGCTCGCGGCGGGAATCGCGCACGAGATCCGCAACCCGCTTACAGCGATCAAAGGATTTTTGCAGCTGATGAAGCCGACAATGGAAGGAAACGAGCATTACTTTGATATTGTGTTTTCTGAACTCAGCCGTATTGAATTAATACTCAGTGAACTGCTCATGCTTGCGAAACCTCAGCAAAATGCTGTCAAAGAATATTTGAACTTGAAAAAATTAATTGGTGAGGTCTCAGCCCTGTTAGAAACACAGGCAAATTTAAATGGCATTTTTATCAGAACCAGCTATGAAAAAGACAGCATTTATATAAATGGGGATCAAAACCAATTAAAGCAGGTATTCATTAATTTAATTAAAAATGCAGTTGAATCAATGCCTGATGGGGGAACAGTAGACATTATCATCACCGAGGATGAGCATTCTGTTCATGTCACTGTCAAAGACGAAGGTGAGGGTATACCCGAAAAAGTGCTAAACCGGATTGGAGAACCATTTTTAACAACAAAAGAAAAAGGTACGGGGCTTGGATTGATGGTGACATTTAATATCATTGAAAACCATCAGGGAGTCATACATGTGGACAGCCATCCTGAAAAAGGCACAGCATTTAAAATTTCATTTCCAAAAAAATAAAAACAACGGCTTAAACGCCGTTGTTTATCGTCTGCATTGATTCCCGTTTTTTTAATACAAATAGTTCTAAACGATCCAAGCCTTCTCTCAGCGTGTCCATTGAGCATGCAAAAGACAGCCTTACATATCCTTCACCATATGTTGAGAACGAGCTGCCTGGCACGAGTGCCACGCCAGCGTCTTCCAAAAGAGCCATACTAAAATCAAATGAAGTCATTCCAAATGATTTAATAGAAGGGAAGATATAAAACGCACCGGACGGTTTAACAACGTCAATTCCCATGGAAACAAGACGGTCATATACATAATCCAGACGTTTTTTGTATTGTTCTCTCATAATTAGTGCATCGTCAAAACCGTTTGTGACAGCTTCGAGCGCGGCTTTTTGAGAAATGGATGAGGCACATGACACATTGTATTGATGAACCTTTAAAATGTGCTTTGCAATGTCTTTCGGTGCGAATAAAAATCCAATTCTCCAACCGGTCATGCTGTGTGATTTTGACAAGCCGTTAATGACAATCGTTTGATCCCGCAAATAGGTTGCGATGGAGTAATGCGGTCTGTCATATGTTAATTCACTGTATATTTCATCAGACAATACGAAGACATTTCTGCCTTTTAAAAGAGCTGCGATACTTTTCAGCTCTTCTTCAGATAACGTCACGCCGGTAGGATTTGACGGATAAGGAAGCACGACACACTTAGTGTTAGGTGTCAGAGCATCTTCAATCAGCCGGGCAGTAAGCTTAAAGCCGTGTGACGTAGTATCAACAATGACAGGCTTGGCCCCGCATAAATTGATAATAGGTTCATAGCCTGGATAAATAGGCCCTGGCATAATCACTTCATCACCAGGAGACAAAATCGTCCGGAATGCAGCATCAATGGCTTGGCTTGCACCTGTTGTGATGATAATTTCAGATTCAGCATCATAGTTGAAATCCGCTTTTTTCTTCATATAAAGCTGCACAGCTTGTCTCAGCTCCAGGTAGCCGGCATTCGGTGTATATGACGTCACGTTTTCATCAATGGCTTTTTTTGCGGCAGCTTTCACATGATGCGGCGTAAAAAAATCAGGCTGGCCGATTGTAAGCGAAATGACGTCTTCGTGTTGGGCTACAAGATTCGAGAATTTGCGTATTCCTGAAATTTCGATCTCTCTTGCTTTCGGATTCAGCAAATGTTCCATAATTCATCACCTTAACAAATATAATGAGTTTATCCTATTTTACCACTAGCTGATCATTTGTCACCTTTTTAACTGATATATTTCGATTGTATGCGCCTTTTTTCTAAACATACCTTTCTTTTCAGAAAAAAAGAAGACAACCAGCGATTTGATTGTCTTTATTGTATCATGTTCTATTATTGTTTATATGTGCCAATTTCATTAATAGCCATAATCAAAATGAAGGTCTTCGTGCCAAATCAGATACGGGGGATGCTCTTCTTGAAGGTCAGCTGATTCTTTCTTCATATTCAGGTAAGTTTCTTCACTGATATCTTCTAAAACAGTCATTTCATTTTCTTTAAATATTACTAAGGTACCCATTATTTACACCCTTCTTTGGAAAAATCCTTGACTATTTTATCACTGTTAGTTGGAAAGTCAATGGTTATTAGGAAAAAAGTTTCTTTTTTGAAGAACGCGGCTTGTTACTCTTGGAATCGATTTTGAAGAGTCGCCATTCACTTTTTATAAATTACGCCGATATATACAGTACAATACTGAATGCGAATAGCGAGGGATTGAATTGTCGTTACAACAATACGAAATTTTATTGGATTCTGGTACAAATGAATTAGAAATTGTGAAGTTTGGCGTGGGTGAAAATGCTTTCGGAATTAACGTCATGAAAGTAAGAGAAATTATTCAGCCTGTCGAGGTGACATCAGTGCCTCACTCCCATCAGCATGTAGAAGGAATGATTAAACTCAGAGGAGAAATCCTTCCAGTGATCAGCCTTTTCTCGTTTTTTGGAGTAGAGCCTGAAGGATCAAAAGATGAGAAATATATCGTAACGGAATTTAATAAACGGAAAATTGTTTTCCATGTCGGCTCTGTGTCTCAAATTCACAGAGTATCGTGGGAAGCGATTGAAAAGCCGACATCGTTAAATCAAGGAATGGAGCGGCACCTTACCGGGATTATTAAACTCGAAGACCTGATGATCTTTTTGCCTGATTATGAAAAAATTATTTATGACATCGAATCAGATTCAGGTGTGGAAACGTACAATATGCATACCGAGGGTTTCGATGAAAGAAGAACTGAAAAAAAGCTTATCATTGTAGAGGACTCACCGCTTTTGATGCGCCTCTTGCAGGATGAATTAAAAGAAGCAGGGTACAACAATATCGCTTCGTTTGAAAACGGAAAAGAAGCATATGACTATATTATGAACCTTGCTGAAAACGAAACTGATTTATCAGAACAGATTGATATGATCATCACTGATATTGAAATGCCAAAAATGGACGGACACAGGCTCACGAAGCTGCTGAAGGAAAATCCGAAAAGCTCAGATGTGCCGGTTATGATTTTCTCATCGTTAATTACAGATGATTTGCGTCACCGCGGCGAAGTTGTAGGCGCAGATGAACAAATCAGCAAGCCTGAAATCAGTGATTTGATTAAAAAAGTGGATACGTATGTTATCGAATAAATAAAAACAGCCGGTGCCCTGAAGAGGCACGGCTGTTTTTATTTTAAAAGTAACTCTCGCCAAGCTTTTTAAAGACAGGTTTGTGATAAGCTGGCTGCTGGCGATTTGGCACTAGCGGCTTTTCTTTCATGCCGACATATTCTTGCAATAGGTGTTTCGCTTTTGTTAAAGACATTTGAGCTTTAGGATTTCGGTACGATTGATTAAGTGTACCTAAATGCGGAAGATGTTCGAAGTCTTCTTTAGTTGGAGGCATGTGAAAATAGTAGTCTCCGATTGAGATAAGCACGTCCGATTGCTGTTGGCTGAACCTTGGATTTTTTGAAAAATGAAGCCCTATTTTCTTTCCTTTACCTTCTTTGACGAGCTTTTGCAAAGCACGTTTTTTCAGCAGATATAGGTATTTAGGGTTGGGGGCGGTTTTTGCATGGCGGTTCACAGTGTAAACTGCTTTTGAAAGATTTTCTACGGTTGGCTGCAGATCTTTCGTATATGCATGGTCGTCCATTATTTCTCTCCTTTGCTCTTATCAATTTCTATATGATTAGATTATACTTTTTTAAAGTTGAAATGCAAATATTGAATGTAAAAATGCGCTTTTTCCTGAGAAAAAAAGCGCATTTTTAACCTGCATTATACAGATCTTGCTTTCTTTTTCGGCTGTTCTTGAAATGCTTCCTGAACATTCACTTCCACAGCTTGGGCACTGTATTTTGGCAGTGCAATAAAATAAAAAATAAAAACGATCAGGATGATAACACCCATGCCGTAATAAAGATAATCAATGTTTGAAACGAACTTAGGGAATAACAGCGCAACTAAGCCGAGTGTCAAAGACTGTGCAAACATCATAAAAGGGTCCTGCATTCCGCTTACACGTCCCATCAGTTTTGGATGGACTATTTTTGGCATCCACCCTCCGATTGCAATGTTGATCGGTCCGATGCACATTCCCAGTGCAAAAGCTGCCGCGTAATAAACCCATAAAATATTTGTGTAGCCAAGGACGAAGATCAGCAAACCTGCAATGAAAATCGGTATCGACATTAAAAAGTGGGGCTTCACTTTTTTAGAGATAATCGTGCCGATTACACTTCCTGCAAGCAGCCCAAACCCGAGTGCGATCGTAAATACAGACGTATGCCACTCATAGCGGTCAGGCGCCAATCCGTATTTCATTGTAAACATTGGCAATACGGCGAATCCTCCGTTGACAAACCCAAAAATGAAGAAGCCGAAAATAAGAGATGCCAGCAATTTATTTTTTAAAATATAGAGAATGCCTTCTCTAAAGTCATTTATTGAATCTTTAACAGAAGTCTTTCTCCAGCTGAATGCGCCGTTTGGCTGTCGGGCTTCTTTTGGAATCCGGCAGCTGCGGATCAGCAGCCCGGAAATGATGAAGCTGACAAAATCAAGAATAATGGCGCCTTCAATCCCGATTGTCTTGTACATAAAAGCGCCAATTCCGACTCCGAACACCATAAAAATGCTAAAAAGCATCTGGTTAAGCCCTGCAGCTTTCGCATAATGCTCCTTCGGCAGAATGGCTTGTACCAAACTGTTTTCTGCCGGAAAGAAAAACTTTGTTACAGCGCTTCTGACAAATAAGATACAAAAAACAAAAGGAATATTACCGGTAAATAAAGTGAAAAAAAGAACGACAGTCAGGCCTGCTCTGATCCAATCACAGTTTTCTGCTACCTTTTTTCTGTCGAACCGGTCCGCGACGACTCCGACGATCAGAAATACAAAAATGGTCGGAAGAGAATACATCAGCTCCGCCAAGGTCGTATATGAAGGCTGGCTGCTGAAGCGGTCCAGCAAGAAAAAAGCAAAGGCCATGTTGCCTACTGTCGTGCCCATTTGAGAAGCGAGTGCTGCGAAAAATAGGCGAACAAAATTACGATTTTTAAATATATCCATAAAAACGCTCCTTACCCTAAAGGTCCCACTTTATCATATTATAAACCGCCTGTTTTTGAAACAAATAAGAAAACATTACCGGTTAATCGTGACTCTTGTTCCGTTTGGCACAATTGAAGCCAGTTCAATCACGTCTTTGTTATGCATGCGAATGCAGCCTTTAGAAACAGCCTTGCCAATCGAAGCGGGATTATTCGTTCCGTGTATTCCGTAATGCTGCTTTGAAAGGCTTAGCCAATAAGCCCCAAATGGGCCGCCGGGATTGCGCTGGCGGTTAATAATGTAAAACTCGCCAGTCGGCGTTTGCGTAAGTATTTTGCCAACGGCGATAGGATAGGTTTTCATTACCCGATTATTTTGGAACAGCGTAAGGGTCTTCGCTCCGATTGAGACTGCGATATGATACGGAATTGTATAAGGGTCCGGCAGTCCGGGGATGACTATGGACTGTCCCGCTGTGAGCCCTGCCTGCAGTGACGGATTAGCCTGGAGTAATGCAGCCGTGCTGATTCTGAAATCAGCCGCGATGCTGTTCAGTGTATCACCTTGCTTCACCTGGTACGTAAGCAGTTTCCTCATCTCCTTTTTTACTTATAAGTATTGATGAGGAGCCCATCCTGCTACATTAATTTGTGCTTTTTAAAGTGAAGACAGTGATTTCAGGCTTGGCCAGAAACCGCAAAGGCAGCCTGGTCATCCCGAGGCCCCGGTTTACGTAAATATGAGTGCTGCCCGTTTGATACATTCCCTCTGTGTAGACTTTTCCATATGGAGGCGTAATAATCGGTCCGTAAAATGGCAGCTGAATCTGGCCGCCGTGTGTATGGCCGGAAAGCTGAAGGTTCACGGGATAATCTGTTGTTTTCAAGGCCGCATCAGGTTCATGGACGAGAAGAATGGAAAAAAGTCTGTCGCTCAGCCTTGAAAGGGTGCCTTCATAATCTGGGTTTCCCAGCATTAAGTCATCAAGCGAAGCAATCTCGATTTTGCTGCCATCTGCGAGTGACAATGTTTGATAGCCATTCCGGTATACCGTGAAACCGCCAGCCGACATCAGGCTTTTGTAAACGGCAGTTCCATAGCCTCCGTGATCATGATTGCCGTAAATACAAAGCTTGCCGAAGGGGGCATTAAGCTTTCTCAACAATGGAATGACTGCCTGGTGGTTCTGATACGTATCAGGATTATCGATGATATCACCTGTAAAAACAATGAGATCAGGTTTTGATTCATTAATTGTAAGAATGACTGTTTTTAAATCTTCGAGTGTAAAGTAATCACTCAAGTGTGTATCACTGAACTGCACGATTTTAAAACCGTCAAATCCGTGCGGGATAAGAGAGCTTTTTATTGTGTGTTCGGTTGTCTCAATCATATGCGGCTCCAAATATCTGGCATACCCATAGCCTCCGCCGGCCGTTAAAGCCCCGACAGCAAGAGCACCGAACATTCCTTTGAGAAATTGTCTTCTGGACATCTTTTGCATTTCAAACCAACCTTTAATAGAGTTTTTCTATTATATCATCTGTATCTGATAAAAATCTCATATCAGCATGTACTGACAGAGGCAGGGGTATAATGATAGAATGATATTGAATGAATACTCATTCACAACAGGAGGGAGAAACATGGAAAAAAAGACGGTTATTATTACCGGCGGGTCAAGCGGCATGGGAAAAGCGATGGCAAAAAAACAAGCTGAATTAGGTTGGCACGTTATGGTGACAGGCAGGAACCATGAAGCACTTGAAGAAACAAAAAAAGAAATTGAGACCTTTGAGGGGCAGGTCGCTTGTTTTCAAATGGATGTCCGTTCTCATTCCGCCGCTTCAGACATGATTACAGAAGCGGTAAAAGTCTTTGGCCGGCTTGATGCGCTGATTAACAATGCGGCCGGTAATTTTATTTGTCCGGCAGAAAAGCTGACGCCCAATGGGTGGAAAGCCGTTATTGAAATTGTTTTAAACGGTACATTTTTTTGCAGCCAAGCTGCGGCAAGGCATTGGATTGACCAGAAGCAGCAGGGTGTCATTTTAAATATGGCAGCCACGTACGCTTGGGGAGCGGGAGCGGGGGTCGTTCATTCCGCTGCAGCCAAAGCGGGGGCATTGTCACTGACAAGAACGCTGGCCGTTGAGTGGGGGAGTAAATACGGCATCCGCACAAACGCGATAGCTCCCGGCCCGATTGAACGAACAGGCGGTGCGGAGAAACTATTTGAATCGGAAAAAGCGATGGCCCGCACTATGAACAGTGTGCCGCTCGGCCGGCTGGGCACACCGGAAGAAATCGCCGCTTTGGCAGCGTTTTTGCTTTCTGATGAAGCATCCTATATAAACGGGGATTGCATCACAATGGACGGGGGACAATGGCTGAATCCTTATCCGTTTTAAAGAATATTAATCTTTGGATTCAATGTGGTATAATCAGACAAAGATAGAGAAGCAGGTGATAACATGTTGGATCCACTTGATATTTTAACGAACATTGATGATGTCCTTCCATATTACCAGGCGATTTTCAGTGCCGAGGAACAGAAGATCGTCGGATATGAAGTGCTTGGACGAATTTTGGCAGATTCAGAAATCCAAAGTCTCGGGCCCTTCTTTTTAGACGCGGGGATACCCGAAGAATATAAATTAGAGGTTGATAACAGAATTATCCGCCAGGCTCTTGACCGCTTTTTAGAGGCCGATTCTGATCTGCTGATTTTTATGAATCAGGATGCCAATCTGCTGATGCTGGATCATGGGGAAAGCTTTCTGGAGCTTCTGAAAGAATATGAAGCAAAGGGAATCGAACTCCACCGTTTTGTGCTTGAAATTACAGAGCACAATTTTGAAGGGGATATTGAGCAGCTCTACCATATGCTTGCATACTATCGTACATACGGAATTAAAATCGCAGTTGACAATATCGGAAAAGAAAGCAGCAACTTGGACAGAATCGCGCTGCTCTCACCAGATCTGTTAAAAATCGATTTGCAGGCGCTGAAAGTATCACAGCCATCACCGTCATATGAGCATGTGCTGTACAGCATCTCTTTATTAGCAAGAAAAATCGGGGCAGCGCTGTTGTATGAAGACATTGAGGCGAACTTCCAGCTTCAGTACGCCTGGAGAAACGGAGGCCGCTATTTTCAGGGCTATTACTTAGTGTCTCCATCTGAAACGTTTCTAGAGAGAGATGTATTGAAACAGAGACTTAAAACTGAATTTCACCAATTTATCACACATGAGAAAAAGAAGCTGGAAACCGTCTATGAGCATTCCGAACAGTTTTACAAACGAGTGCATCAGGCTGTGACCTCTTTGAGAAAAAACAATTTGTCTTCTGATGATGATTTTATTAAGAAGCTGGCGGAAGAGCTGACAGATTGCAGCTTTAGAATTTACATGTGTGATGAGGAAGGCGATCAGCTGACGGGAAATGTGTTTAAGCAAGATGGAGAATGGATTTATCAGCCGGAATATGCGGAGAAAAACTGGAGCTGGCGTCCTTATTTTTTGGAGAACATTATGCGAATGAGAAATCTCAGAAAAGGTTTTTTCAGTGATCTGTATAGTGATTTGGAAACAGGTGAAATGATTAGAACGTTTTCATATCCGATGGATGATCAAATGTATTTATTTATAGACTTGTCTTATTCTTATTTATATGAGCAAGACGGACTGATTTAACGGCTGAAAGGCCGTTTTTTTATGAATTGAAAAAAATATAAAAAAACGTTTGACATTGATACTGAGAATCATTATCATTTAATTATAGAGAGAAGCTACTCTCTGTTCCCCAACCCCTCTATCAGATCAAGATCCGAAAAAACTTGGCGCTACCCCCGCCAAGTTTTTTTATTTGTCAAAGCATAGGACAATCCACTGAAACAATAAACCTAACTAGTGGTAAACGGTTAACACTGAAAGGTACATTCAGTGCCGAATATCTCTGACACTGGTGCACCAGGCTAGGCGGAAAATTCACGCTGGAATGATTACGTATTTCATTCAAATTGTTTTATAACTTCTATCCAGTATGACTGCCGTGAGGTATGGCCGCGTGGAATTTCACCATAAAAGAAGGTTTTGACAAAGTTGCAAAAAGGCATTGTTAATGCTGTAAGAATTCGAAAAAAATCATAATTGTGTGCATGACATTCAAAAAAAGCCTCAAACTAAAGAAAAATCGTTTTTTTCATTTTTTTTCTTTACTTAAATTCGACAGTGAAAATGCCATCCTGTCCGACTTTATGGTATGATGCTCAATAGAACTTGTATTATAATAAATACTTGTTGATTTGAAGTTGCTTTTTGAAAGGAGTCTTTTTTTAGAATGTCACAATTAATGGGTATCATCACACGGCTGCAAAGTCTGCAAGAAACAGCGGAAGCGGCTAACGAGCCAATGCAGCGTTATTTCGAAGTGAATGGTGAGAAAATATGCAGTGTTAAATATTTCGAAAAAAATCAAACGTTTGAACTGACGGTTTTCCAAAAGGGTGAAAAACCTAACACATATCCGTTTGATAATATCGACATGGTTTCAATCGAAATTTTTGAACTTCTTCAGTAAGATTCCTGAAATAGGGGGAAGTAAGCTTCCGCCTTTGCAAATGTAATCGAAATAAAAGGTAAGGAACATACTTGTTTCATGGTTGTAAATCCTTGAAAAGGAGTGTCGTGATGGCTGATTCTTTTCTGTTTTATAATCTTTCAGAAGCACAGATGACCTTTCAAGATGTGATGGAACGGCTTAAATCCTTTGTTCAAAAGGATCCCCGTTCTTCTTATGTGTTATCGATCGGAACCGATTCACAGGTTTACCGTGATTACACAAAGTTTATTACCGCATTGCATTTGCATCGTACAGGCAAGGGAGCTTGGGGCTGCTTGAAAAATCATACAGTTAACAGACCCATACATAGCCTTCGGGAAAAGATTTCGTTAGAAACGGCGTACAGCCAAGAAACGGCCGCTCATATTCTTGATGGACACTTAATGGATATTACCGATCTGCTCCTGCCCTTTGCCGGTGAGGGAGCGGATCTTACCTTTGAAGTCCACTTGGATATTGGGAAAAAAGGGCTTACAAAAGATCTGATCCAAGAAATGACAGGACGTATCACTTCCATGGGGATTGAGGCCAAAATAAAGCCTGATTCATACACTGCATTCAGCTATGCAAATCGTTTCACAAAATAATTCTGGCTGAAATGACAAGGGGAATGTCGAATTATGCGGTTGACGTTTGTTTTCTGATTACTTATTCTAGCGGTAGAGCTGAAAGTAAGTTGTCTTGCTTTCAGAGGTATTCAGTATAAAACAGGGGGCCTGATTGCGAATGAGTCTTATCGGTGAACGATTTACAGAAGAAGAACAAAAACTTCTGCTGAATATCCTGATCAACCATGAGTATGCCATCGAGCTATTAAGCAGTGAGATCAACGATATAGAGACAGGGACCAAAAACGTTGACGGAACCACCTACAAAAAACTTGTAACGCTATACGACCGATTTCGATTTGAAAATTAATGGAACACCCTATAATTGATACTCCACAAAGAGTATCTTTTTTATTGAAAGGAAACTTTTCGACAAATACTGATAAAGTTTATATTATTGCAATATAGGGAATGTATTGATGATGAAAATGAAAAGGGGTCGAAAACATGATAAGCTTACAATCAGATCAGCTTCTTGAGGCAACAGTCGGACAATTTATGATTGAGGCGGACAAAGTAGCGCACGTGCAAGTCGGAAATAACCTTGAGCACGCATTATTAGTACTGACAAAAACCGGATACACAGCCATCCCGGTTCTGGATCCTTCTTATCGTTTACATGGATTAATTGGGACAAATATGATCATGAACAGTATTTTTGGACTTGAAAGAATTGAGTTTGAAAAGCTTGACCAAATTACTGTTGAGGAAGTCATGCTGACTGATATCCCCCGCCTTCATATCAATGATCCGATTATGAAGGGATTCGGCATGGTCATTAATAACGGATTTGTTTGTGTTGAAAATGACGAGCAGGTGTTTGAAGGAATTTTCACGAGAAGAGTCGTTTTAAAGGAATTGAATAAGCACATACGCTCATTGAACAAGTAGGCTTTACGGCCTATTTTTATTATATTGGCAGAGCAAAAAAAGAAAGCGTATACATAATTTAAATGAGAATAGGGCTTGAATCAGAAACTAAGGTTTTATTAGAATGGGAGATAAGAAAAACTTATTGATAATAAAAAGGAGGACGACATGCAGCTTCAAGAGCTTCATATGCTCGTAGTTTTAGCTGAGGAATTAAATATGAGAAAGGCGGCGGAACGGCTTTTCGTATCACAGCCGGCTTTATCTCAGCGCTTACAAACCATTGAAAAGGCGTGGGGCACAAAAATCTTTTTAAGATCCCAAAAAGGATTAACGGTAACGCCGGCCGGGGAGAAAATCATTCAGTTTGCGAATGATGTAACATTAGAGCAGGAAAGAATAAGAGAAAATATTGATGAGCTTGAAGGTGAAATTCACGGCACATTGAAGCTTGCCGTCGCCTCCATAATCGGTCAGCATTGGCTCCCTAAAGTCCTGAAGACGTATGTTGAAAAGTATCCGAATGCAAAGATCTCGCTCATAACCGGGTGGAGCAGCGAAATGCTGAAAAGCTTGTATGAGGATCAGGTTCATATCGGCATAATAAGAGGCAACCCTGAGTGGAAGGGCCGTAAAGATTACTTAATGACAGATCATCTGTATTTAGTAGATACTGAAATTTCCTGCATCGAAGATATTGCCCATACAGAACGGCCGTTTATCCAGTTTAAAAGTGACAGCACTTATTTTCAGGAAATTCAGCACTGGTGGCACCAAAAATTTAAAACGTCACCAAAACAGACGATATTGGTTGATCAGATTGAAACGTGCAAACAGATGGCGCTGCACGGAATCGGTTATGCCATTTTGCCGTCTGTTACCCTTCAAAATGAGGATAAAGTGAATAAAATGCCTCTGTTAGACATGAAAGGGCATCCGATCGGTCGGGATACATGGTTATTAGGTTATGAGCCTGCCTTTGAACTGAAACAAGTTCAAGCTTTTGTACAAGTAATAAAGGATATGCTGGATCAGGAAAATCCATTTTAAAGACAGCGATGTGCTGTCTTTTTTTATTTATATGTTGACAGTGAGAATCGTTATCATTTAAAGTGATACATATGATATTGAAAATCATTATCAATTAATGAGGTGATAACATGGCTAAAGCCTTGATTACATATGCCAGCATGTCAGGAAATACAGAAGACATTGCCTTCATAATAAAAGAAACTCTTCAGGAATATGAGTTGGATATCGATTGTGTCGAGATAGACGATGCGGATGTGTCTGCTTTAACATCCTATGATTATGTACTGATTGGCACCTATACATGGGGGGACGGCGATTTGCCCTACGAAGCGGAAGATTTTTTCGAAGAGGTCAAACAGCTTCAGCTTAATGGTTTAAAAACAGCCTGCTTCGGATCTGGGGATTATTCTTATCCCAAGTTTTGCGAAGCGGTGAATTTGTTCAGTGCCATGCTGCAAGAGTCGGGAGCTGCTGTTTACCAGGAAACACTAAAAATCGAATTAGCCCCTGAAACAGATGAAGATGTGGAAAGCTGCCGAGCGTTTGCGAGAGGTTTTCTTGCATGGGCAGATTATATGAACAAGGAAACCAGCCATGTTTCATAAAGGAGCAACTGCTGTCACGGCATCGGCGTTTTCTGGATATTTTGTGGCGGTACAAAGAGAAGGCATTTTTCATTATTCTTTGGAGCAGGGCTGGAGAAAGCTTTTTCGTTTAAAAAGTAAGATACACTGCATCAGTTACATAGGGCCTTACTTATTTGGCGTCGGTGAAAAGGGAACGGTCATTCGTTCAGCTGATGAAGGGAAAACCTGGACGATGTCGAGCTTTCCGACAAATGCAACAGTGTGGGCGATTACCGGCAGAAACAACGGATTTGTCTGCGCCCACGGCAAGCATTGTATCTATGTATCGGATGATTTTGGTGTCTCATGGCGCGTAGCCAAACCTTTTGCTGAATGTGTTAATCCTCCTGTTATCCGGTCGTTATGCCTGCATGGGGACAATCTTTTCATCGGCACGCAAATACACGAATATTTTGGAGGCATTTGGGCTTATGACATTAAGTATGACACTGTCCGAATGGTCAAAAAAGAAAAAAAACGGATGACGGCATCCATGCTCGTGTTCAATGAAAATTGGCTGGTGGCGGCGATGGGTTCTGTGAAAGGAAAGCACGGAGCTGTCACTGTACGGAATCTTTTGACTGATGAAGAATTCACCATACAATCCAGTATGATTAGAAAAGAAGAATCATTTCTTGATCTTTCAGAGGATGATGGAATTATATATGTCACTACAACACAAGATGAAAACGGTTTTTCAAGAATTTACCAGGCTGATCTCGAAGCCCAGTCGTTAAAATGGTTCGATACCATTAAGGGGCATGGATGGAGAGTGGCCAATCAGAAAGAGAATTTCTTTTGTGCAGGCTTGTATGAATGCAAATTTGTCCAGCCCTACGAAGTTTCTGCAATGATTCATTAGAGGAGGAATAAAGAATTGACGAAGATTTTGCTCGTTTATGCAACAATGTCAGGCAACACTGAAGCAATGGCAGATTTGATTGAGAAGGGGCTTCAGGAGGCGGAAGCAGAAGTGGACCGTTTCGAAGCAATGGATGTTGATGATGCCCAGCTGTTTAACGGTTATGACCATATTATGATGGGAACCTATACGTGGGGAGATGGAGATCTGCCTGATGAATTTTTAGATCTGGCTGAAGACATGGATGAGATTGATTTTTCCGGCAAAACATGCGCTGTATTCGGTTCCGGTGATACAGCATATGAATTTTTCTGCGGAGCAGTTGATACGCTCGAGGCAAAAATAAAAGAACGTGGTGGAAACATTGTGCTCCCTTCGGTAAAAATCGAAAATAATCCAGAAGGTGAAGAAGAGGAAGAATTAATAAACTTCGGGAGACAATTCGCAAAGAAAAGCGGGTGCGCTGTCTGATCGCCCACTGGGAACTGCTGAAGCGGCTGTTCCTTTTTTTCTTGTCTTTGTATCTTTCCTTTGATACAGTAATGAGGTAGAAAATCAGGAGGAGGACTATACATATGAAAATGATGGACGCAAATGAAATTATTTCATTTATTCAAAATAGTACAAAATCTACACCTGTAAAGGTTTACGTGAAAGGTGAGCTGGAAGGAATCAATTTCGGCGAATCTGCGAAAGCTTTTATCAACGGAAACACTGGTGTCGTTTTCGGTGAGTGGAGCGAAATCCAAACAGCAATTGAAGAAAACCAAAGCAAAATCGAAGACTATGTGGTTGAAAATGACCGCCGCAATTCTGCGATCCCAATGCTTGATCTTAAAAATATCAAAGCGCGTATCGAGCCTGGCGCGATCATCCGCGACCAAGTTGAAATCGGTGATAACGCAGTCATCATGATGGGTGCTTCTATTAATATCGGTTCAGTCATCGGCGAAGGCACAATGATTGATATGAACGTTGTGCTTGGCGGACGAGCTACTGTCGGGAAAAACTGCCATATCGGTGCTGGATCTGTACTTGCGGGTGTTATTGAGCCGCCATCCGCTAAACCGGTTGTGATTGAAGATTATGTTGTCATCGGCGCAAATGCTGTTGTGCTTGAAGGCGTAACAGTAGGTAAAGGAGCGGTTGTTGCTGCGGGAGCGATCGTGGTAAACGACGTTGAGCCATATACTGTTGTAGCAGGCACACCAGCTAAGAAAATCAAAGACATTGATGAGAAAACAAAAGGCAAAACTGAAATCAAGCAGGAATTACGCCAGCTGTAAGGAAAAGTTTGATAAAAAAGGCGTGGATATATTATCCACGCCTTATTCGTATAGTCAGGAGGAATGAAAAATGAGGAAAGAGGAGCTCATCGTAATCCGCAGAGATCTGCACCGGATACCGGAGCTTGGGTTTCAGGAATTCAAAACCCAGCAGTATTTATTACATGTCTTAGAACAATATCCGCAAGACAGAATTGAAATTGAAAAATGGCGAACAGGGCTTTTTGTAAAGGTGAACGGGACGGCGCCGGAAAAAATGCTGGCGTACAGAGCGGATATAGATGCACTTTCTATAGAAGAGCAAACCGGTCTTCCATTCGCATCAGAGCATCACGGCTACATGCACGCCTGCGGTCACGATTTGCATATGACGATTGCACTCGGCATTATTGATCATTTTGTTCACCATCCAGTCAAACATGATTTGCTTTTTCTGTTTCAGCCGGCAGAGGAAGGGCCTGGCGGTGCGGAACCAATGCTTGAGAGCGATATATTAAAAAAGTGGCAGCCTGAGTTCATCACTGCGCTTCATATTGCTCCAGAGCTTCCAGTAGGCACCATTGCGACAAAAAGCGGCCTTCTATTTGCGAATACATCAGAGCTTGTCATCGACCTGGAAGGCAAAGGCGGACATGCGGCATATCCGCACTTGGCTGAGGATATGGTTGTAGCGGCAAGTACACTTGTCACCCAGCTGCAAACGATCATCTCTAGAAACACAGATCCGCTAGACAGCGCTGTTATTACAGTTGGTACCATTACCGGAGGCTCGGCACAAAATATCATTGCCGAAACGGCCCACCTGGAAGGCACGATCCGCACGCTTTCTGAAGAATCGATGAAACAGGTGAAGGAACGGATTGAAGATGTAGTGAAAGGAATCGAAATCGGATTCCGCTGCAAAGGAAAAGTGACTTATCCGTCTGTATATCACCAAGTTTACAATACGAGCGGACTGACAGAAGAATTTATGTCTTTTGTTGCTGAACATCAACTGGCAACAGTAATAGAAGCAAAAGAAGCAATGACCGGAGAGGACTTTGGCTACATGCTGAAAAAATATCCCGGCTTTATGTTCTGGCTCGGCGCTGATTCTGAACACGGGCTTCATCACGCTAAACTGAACCCCGATGAAAATGCAATAGAAACAGCGGTTAATGTCATGACCGGTTATTTTTCTGTTTATGCCAATTAAGTACAAATGAAAGAATAAAATTCCATAAAATGAGCACTCTAGTAAACGGAGGTGTTCAATAATGGCTAAAAAAATTGGAATTGAACAATCGTTATCAGATGTAGAAGCTGCTTTAAAAGAAAAAGGATATGACGTTGTAATGATGAAAAGCCCTGCCGATGCACAAGGCTGTGACTGCTGTGTCGTAACAGGCCTTGATAATAATGTACAAGGGATAGCCGATACGGTAACACAAGCACCTGTCATTACAGCTTCTGGGATGACAGCTGAAGAAATTTGCAGCGAAGTTGAAAGCAGAATTCAGTAACATAAAAACCGAAGCAAAGAGCTTCGGTTCTTTTATTATTCAGTTTCTTTAGGAAAAGCGCGGTCAAGCGCGGTTTTTATTTCCTTTTTAAGCACTCGCTCGACTCGCCACTGTTCCATATTTTCTGT
Source organism: Bacillus sp. FMQ74 (assembly GCF_001875785.1). Taxonomy (NCBI): domain Bacteria; kingdom Bacillati; phylum Bacillota; class Bacilli; order Caryophanales; family Bacillaceae; genus Bacillus; species Bacillus sp. FMQ74. Next base: position 519,978 of record NZ_MOEO01000001.1, read on the forward strand.
TTTCGCAATGACTCTGATCACAATTTCAGAAGTCCCCAGTTCTTGAATCCCGATGACATTTGGGCCTTCTTTTATTTGCGGAAGAGCGGCTGCCGTTTCATCACATACTTGCTGTAAAATGTGAATCATTTCATCAATGTTTCTTTCAGCCGGCACTTTAATGTCAACAAGTGCCTGCATGGTTCCCCGTGAATGATTGCTCACGTTTGTAATATTTCTGTTGGGGATGTAATGCAGTGTTCCGTCAAAGCTGCGGATTTGAGTTGTTCTTAAGCCAACCTGTTCGACAATTCCGTCAAAGGTAGAAACCGTAATATAATCTCCAACATCCAATTGTTTCTCAAGCAAAATAAAAAAACCTGTCACGATGTCACTGACAAGCCCTTGGGCGCCAAATCCGACAGCCAGGCCGACGATTCCTGCCCCCGCTAAAAGAGCGCTTGGATCGTAATGAAACAAATCAAGAACCATGACGAAGAATATAAAAATCAATGTATAGGCAAATATGTTAAGAGTCAGGCTTCGGAGCGTATGTGCACGTCCGATAGACAAACTATTCTGTTCCTCGAATTTTGCAAATAGATGTTTAATGATTTTTATGCCTAATGATCGAACGATAAAATAGAGCAATATCATAATAGCGAGTTTAATGAGCAGAACACCGGCATTTGTAATAAGTCCCGCCCAATCATATTGATTCATAAAGTCCATGTTGAGCTCCTTTTCTGAATTGATTGCTGCACATTGAAACTAGATACCCTGTACATGACCATGTTAAACGTTTTATTCAAAAATGTCGAAGCCAAAGACATACATGATTTGTTAAAAATTGACTCAAGAAATCCGCTTTTATATAATGGTGCTGCAATATAACAAAATATGGTTAATAAACCTTTATTTTCATGAAATTTCGACGTTTAAGCAAAACAATAAATTGGAGGGATACATATGGCAGAACGTATGGTAGGTAAACAAGCTCCTCGTTTTGAAATGGAAGCAGTCCTTGCAAGCAAAGAATTTGGCAAAGTAAGTCTTGAGGAAAACATGAAAAACGACAAATGGACGGTGTTGTTCTTCTATCCAATGGACTTCACTTTTGTTTGTCCGACAGAAATTACAGCAATGTCTGACCGCTATGACGAGTTCGAAGATCTTGATGCAGAAGTCATCGGGGTTTCAACTGATACGATCCATACTCATTTAGCTTGGATCAATACAGACCGCAAAGAAAACGGTCTTGGCCAGCTGAAATATTCGCTTGCTGCTGATACAAACCATGAGGTATCCCGTGAGTATGGCGTTTTAATCGAAGAAGAAGGTGTGGCTTTACGCGGATTGTTTATTATTAATCCTGAAGGGGAACTTCAATATCAAACTGTTTTCCATAATAACATTGGGCGTGATGTTGATGAAACGCTTCGTGTTCTTCAGGCGCTGCAGACTGGCGGACTTTGTCCGGCTAACTGGAAACCAGGCCAAAAAACACTGTAAATCTAAGAACGAAAAAGGGTCTAGCGTATTCGTTAGACCTTTCTGTTTAATAGGAGGGAAATGCAATGAAATTACGTCAGCCAATGCCTGAATTGGCGGGAGAAAAAGCTTGGTTAAATGGTGAAGTGACGAGAGAGCAATTGATCGGGGAAAAACCGACGCTTATTCATTTCTGGTCCATCAGCTGTCACTTGTGCAAAGAAGCAATGCCGCAAGTGAATGAATTTCGTGATAAATATAAAGGTCAACTGAATGTTGTAGCTGTGCATATGCCCCGTTCCGAAGATGATCTTGACCTTGGTAAAATTAAAGAAACAGCTGAGGAACACGATATCATTCAGCCGATTTTTGTTGACAGTGACCATGCTTTAACCGATGCATTTGAAAATGAATATGTACCTGCGTATTATGTGTTTGATAAAACAGGACAACTCCGTCACTTCCAAGCCGGCGGGAGCGGTATGAAAATGCTAGAGAAACGTGTGAACCGCGTTCTGGCTGAAACGGAGCAAGTATCTGAATAGTTTTTCCTAAAAACCTGATCTCATCAGGTTTTTATTTGTGCAAAAAAGCAATGAAAGAAGAGTAAGAAGCTTATTTTTCCAGATTTGGGAATAAGAAATGATGATTTGTTTTATTAACACGCTAAAAAAACAGCTAATTTTTGATGTTTTTCCTCAATTTTAGATAAATCACATATCTCATAACTCGAAAATTGTAGATATTACACTAAATTTCTTTAAAGGAGTAAGTAAAATATATATTTTCAACATTATACCAAATAAACTAGAAAGCCCCTTGATCCCTTGAGAATAAAGGACTCTTTTGAAAAATAAAACTTTTTCAGAAAATAAGGAATTTTTCATAGAGTAAATATAATAGTAAAATGCTAAAATAATAGTTGATAAAATTACTTTTGTAATCTAATATCTTAATTAAAGATGTTAATTTTGATAGGGGGTACATTGAGGAATGTTTAATGAAAGAGAAGCTTTGCGCTTGCGGTTAGAACAATTAAATGAAGCTGAAGTGAAAGTCATTCGTGAATATCAAATTGAACGTGATAAAATATATGCAAAATTAAGAGAGCTGGACAGAAATGGAAGCCCTTCCGAAATCAAAAAGGATTTCCGTTCTGAAAAAAAGCCTGACTCTCTGCCTGTTCTCGCTGAGCTTGCGGCTCAGGAAATCAGAAGCTATCAGCCGCAATCACAGCAGCAGTCTGTGCAGCCTCAGCTTCAATCTATTTCCTCTCTTCCTGCCGGTATACCAGACGGAACAACACGAAGAAGAAGAGGAACGGCAAGACCGGGATCAAAAGCAGCTAAGCTGCGTGAAGCTGCCATTAAAACATTAAAACGCCATAACGCGGCGATTAAAAGCTCTGAGCTTCAAAAAGAGATTGAAAAAGAAAGCGGTCTTGAAATCCCTAATATGACAACGTTTATGCAAAGCTTAATTAAAATGTACCCGGAAGTGAAAAAGCCGTATCGCGGCCAGTACATTTTAGAAGGTGAAATCGAAACTGCAGAATCAGCTGAATCAGCAAATGAATAAATATACAGAAAAACTGCTTGGCATTGCTCAAGCAGTTTTTTATTTGGTTTTTTTCTGTGAAGGTTTGTTTTCTTTTTCAAGATTAAGTTTATACACCCACTTTTGATATGGCTTTTCTTCAGCGGCTCTGTTTTTCAGCCCTTCGATTGTTTGGCTCATTGCCTGGTCTGATGATTGGGCGCGGGCAAGCTGTTTTTGAAGCACATGTATCTGTTTTGTGACATCTTCAAGGATGGTTTCTACATGATTTGGCTGGGCGTAGACCGCTGGAGCTTCTTCCGTTTTTTCTTTTTGTTTCGTGCCGCCATCAATATCGGCAAAATGAGAAGCAATCCAGGCATCGCTTTCATCAAGCTGCCGTTTATACGATATAATAGTTTCGTGAAATAATTTTTCTTTCGTTTTTTCGATGTCTAGCAGTCTTTCTTTCGTTTCTACGATTCGATCTTTCATATGATCAACTTCTATTTTAATATGTTGTAGCTGATATTCTTTTTCTACCATTTGCTCTTTTAGACGCCCGTTTTCAGCTTTTATCAATTCGGCTTGCTGTTTTGCCTGAAGCAGTGCATTCTGCTCCTGCTCAATAGAGGCCTGAAGTTGGCTGATACGTTTATGAAGATTTTTATTTTCTTCTTCAATTTTGATTTTAGCAATATGAAGCTTATGTTTTTCTTCGATTTCGGTTCTGCGTTTATAGGTTTCAGCAGATAGAAGCTCCTGCAAAACAACGATTTTATCAAGCAGTTCAGCTCTTATTTGGTGCAGAGTTTGGCTGGTGTGGGAGGCATGTTTTTCTTTTGTTGACATTTGTTTTAATTCGGCAGACAACTGCTGGAGTTTTTCTTTCATATCGTTATTTTCTTTGAGCAGTTTGTTATTTTTCTGATGAAAGTAGCTTGCTTCAAGTTCAGAAATCAGCTTATGGCACCTTGAAAGCTCGGATTTTAAATAAAGGTTCTCCTGAGACACGTCGTGGAAAAAAGGACCTGATCTTTTCATTCGAACCATCTCCCTCATGATGTTAACACTACAATATGCAAATACTGAACAGCTATTCCTCTTTAATAAACAGACAAGCAGTAGCGTTGAGCCTTTGCTTTTGCTATGCTTTTAACGAACTAGAGGTGAGATGACATGAACCATGTAAACGTACTGCTGGCAGGGGGAGCCTCGCGGCGATTTGGAGAACCGAAAGCGTTTGTCAAATGGAAGGGCAGAATGCTTTACGAATGCGCAAAAAAGGGACTTGGAGAACATACGGTTATCATCAGCCGTCCCGAATTTATTGATAGATTTCAAGAAAACGGTGAAAATGAAGTGTATCAAGATGCTGAGCCATTTCAAGGCATGGGGCCATTGGCTGGTATATATACCGCTTTTAAAAAGACAGACGGTGATCTTTATACTGTTCTTTCCTGCGACACACCGCTGATACAAAGAAGGACGATGCTGGAGCTCAAACGTCTGATGACTGTCGGTACGGACGCAGTAGTCCCGATTTCAGACGGACAAGTACAGCCGTTGATTGCGATTTACCACAAACGTATCATGCCGGTTCTATACGATCAACTTTCTGAGAACAGGTTGAGAATATCAGATTTATTAGGCAGAATTTCGGTTTGTTACGTACAGGCTGAAGATATTGGAGCAAACCCGGCAGAGTTTATCAATATTAATACACGCGATGATTTTAGCTGCTTGGACGAAAAGTTGAACTCCTTCAGACGGGACTGACGGAGCAATAACATGATAAGATGACATAAAAGATAAGGAGAACAGGTTTGATGGAGGAACGTTATTCACGGCAGATCAGATTTAAGCAAATTGGGGAAGAGGGCCAGAAAAGGCTGGCAGACAGCCATGTGCTGGTTGTCGGAGCGGGAGCGCTCGGCACTGCAAGCGCTGAAGGGCTTTCGAGAGCGGGAATCGGTACTGTTACCATTATTGACCGTGACTATGTGGAGTGGAGCAATCTTCAAAGACAGCAGCTTTATACAGAAAGCGATGCCAAACTCCGCATGCCGAAAGCCATAGCTGCCAAAGAGCATCTATCAGCGATTAACAGCGACATACATATTGAGGCATATGTTACCGAAGGAACAGCCGAAACGCTAGAGCCGCTGATTGAAAAAGCAGATGTCGTGATCGACGCGACAGATAATTTTGAAACCCGTATGCTGATAAACGATCTTGCCCAGAAAACAAAGACACCGTGGATCTATGGTGCCTGTGTAAGCAGCCAAGGAATGTTCATGACGGTCATTCCCGGAGAAACCCCTTGCCTGTCTTGTTTGTTTGAGCAAATTCCAGTCGGCGGGGCGACGTGTGATACTGCCGGCATTATTCCGCCGGCTGTGCATATCGTTTCAGCATATCAGCAAGCTGAGGCATTAAAGCTGTTAACAGGCCAAATAGAAGCAATACAGCGTGGTTTTGTGACATTTGATGTCTGGAACAATTCGCATATGAAGATTAACGTTGATCATGTACGCCAAGAGGATTGCCCGTCTTGCGGAGCAAATGCGGTTTATCCCTATCTTCAGGATTTGAACACACCGAAAGCCGCTGTACTATGCGGCCGTGATACAGTACAGGTAAGGTCGGAATCATTAAAAAGAATCCCGAAACAGGGACTCGTTAAGCGGCTGAAAAAAATCGGCAAGGTCGAGGCTAATTCGTTTTTGCTGCATATTTTTTACGAGGATTACAGAATTGTCATTTTCAATGACGGACGGGCACTGGTGCATGGAACAAATGATGTGAAAGAAGCCAATTCCGTGTTGGCAAGAGTGATTGGATTGTAACAACAGGAGGGGTCAGAATGCTGGAGAAAAGAACACCGATACCGGTAGACGAGGCAGTTCGGCGTGTCTGCCATTTTCAAAAACAAGGTGAAACAGAATGGGTGGAGCTTGAAGACAGTCTTCATCGATTTTTAGCCGAAGATATAACTGCGGATCACCACGTACCTGCGTTTGACCGTTCGCCATACGACGGTTTTGCTGTCAGAGCGTGCGATACGGCAGAAGCTTCACGTGAAAACCCAGTTCGGTTTGAAGTCATTGACCATATTGGAGCGGGGGCAGTATCTGAAAAAGAACTTGGCCCGTTTCAGGCCGTGCGGATTATGACTGGCGCGCAAATCCCTGAAGGGGCAGATGCAGTCGTCATGATTGAACTGACTCAAACCTTTGAGGAGAATGGGAAGTCATTTATGTCTTTAAAGCGCCGCTTTCAGACGGGCGATAATATTTCGAAAACAGGTGAGGACGCTCAAAAAGGGAGTGTTTTACTAAGAAAGGGCACCCGGGTGACACCAGGAGTGACTGCTCTATTGGCAACCTTCGGATACGCTTCGGTGCCTGTGGTGAGAAAGCCTGTTGTCGGGATTATCGCAACCGGTACCGAATTGCTGAATGTCAGTGATCCGCTGGAACCGGGGAAAATCCGCAACAGCAATGCGAGTATGGTATATGCACAAGTGATAGAAGCAGGCGCAACACCGCTTTATTTAGGGAAAATCTCTGATGAGCTGGATAAAAGTTTTGCTGCAGTGAAAGAAGCGATGAAAAAGGTGGATTTCCTGATCACAACTGGCGGTGTGTCAGTCGGTGATTTTGACTTTTTGCCTGCGATCTATGAAAAACTTGGAGCAGACGTGCTGTTTAATAAAGTTGCCATGCGCCCGGGCAGCGTGACAACGGTGGCGCATGCAAACGATATGCTGCTGTTTGGCCTCTCAGGTAACCCATCGGCATGCTATGTCGGTTTTGAACTGTTTGTCAAGCCAATGATCCAGACATGGCTGCTTAATGAAACACCGCATTCGATTTGTGCGGAAGCTGTTTTAACCAAAGATTTTCCGAAGCCGAACCCGTTTACCCGATTTGTTCGTGCGCTTGTGCACCATCAGGAAGGGAAGCTGTTGGCGACACCCGTCGGATTAGATAAGTCGAGCTCTGTCACGTCACTAGCAGAAGCCAATGCTTTCATTATCCTCCCGGGCGGGACGAGAGGCTACGAATCTGGCAGAACGGTTCAAGTGCTGCTCATCAGAGAAGAGAATGGAAGTGAGTGGCCTTGGTCCGTCCTTTCCCGATCGTCCAAGTTGTAGGATTTCAAAACAGCGGGAAAACAACGTTTATCGAGCGTATTCTTGAAAAAGCCTCTGAACAGGGGGTTCATTTGGGCTGCCTGAAGCATCATGGTCACGGCGGTGAACCGCAAACGTTCACGGAAGGAAAAGACACGGACCGTTACAAGGCGGCAGGTGCTGATGTGACAGCGGTAGAAGGTGCTGGTGTGTTACAGCTGACAGTCCGCCGCAATTGGGATTTGGCACGGCTGATCGAGTTATATCAATTTCTCGAAACAGACTGTCTTCTGATTGAAGGCTTTAAAAAAGCCCCTTATCCTAAAGTGGTCATCCTAAGTGAAAAGGAAGATCTGGAAGCGCTGCAGGCAGTAAATATAATCGCCATCATTTATAGACAAAAAGAGCATATGACAGAGCATCAGGGATTGCCCGTTTTTCATGCGGATGATCCGGTTGCCGTGGATTTTGTGCTTTCACAGCTGAAGGGGGAATCTGCATAATGGAACGGTTTGAGATTACGAAAACACCTATTAATACTGAAGACATCATTAAAAAGGTGGAGAAACGGGAAGCAGGGGCAATTACCACATTTATTGGCACGGTTCGGGAATGGACAAACGGAAAAAGAACGGTTCGGCTTGAATATGAGGCATATGAACCGATGGCCGTGCAAATGCTTGCTCAAATCGGAGCTGAAATCGAAGAAAAATGGGAAGGCGCCTCAGCGGCGATCACGCACCGTATAGGTGTGTTGGATATCGGTGAAGCAGCGGTAGTAATTGCTGTATCTTCTCCCCATCGAAAAGCCGCATATGAAGCCAATGAGTATGCGATCGAACGAATTAAACAGATTGTGCCGATTTGGAAAAAAGAAATTTGGGAAGACGGTGAGCAATGGATCGGCGATCAGCTTGAAACAACAGCTTATCCGAATGGAAAACCAGACCTAAGTGAGGGAGAGCAGCATGATTAAAATACTTTTATTTGCGGGGCTTGCTGAACAGGCTGGCACACAAGCATTAGAAATAGATATGGAACAAGCAACCATAGATGAAATAAAAGCGTGCCTAAAAGAACAATATGGTCTTGAATCCATTGATACGGCTATGATTGCCGTTAACGAAAGCTATGTAAAAGAAAATACCTCTGTATCTTCAGGTGACACGGTGGCCATCATACCGCCGGTCAGCGGGGGATGAAAACCGGACGGCATTTCAGTCATCCGGTTTTTCTGTATTTCATTGGCATATCCTTAAGTATCCCTTGCATACAATGATTTTCTGTAAGCGTTTATTCTACATATATTACTCCCTATAAAGTAAGAGACTCACTCCATAATTAGACTGAATTTTTAAAAAATAATAGAATTTTATTTCGGGTATCGATATAGTAAAGATGATAAATGTTGGAAAGGTGCTGGATATGGAGACATTTAAAAGATTAAAAATGTATTATTGGCCGTACCGAAAAGTGTTTTTGTGGTCGCTACTAGCCATGCTTTTGATGACTGCGGTTACTGTCGTTTATCCGATTATCCTGCAAATTACGATTGATGAAATCGTACTGGGAAGGCAGTATCAGCTTGCGGCATGGGTCAGCTTGGGATTTATTGCGGTAATGGCCTTGAAAGGAACCGCTACCTTTTTTCACCAATATTTAGGTGATATGTTTGGAATCAAATCCGTTTATCGACTGAGAAATAGCCTGTATGAAAAACTGCAGCGGCTTTCTTTTTCTTATTATGATAACGCGAAAACAGGTGATTTGATGTCCAGATTGACAGCTGATGTTGAAGGGCTTCGTTTTTTCTTATCATACGGCCTCGCTGAGCTCATTCGCTTCGGCCTGCTGGTCGCCATCAGCCTGTCGGTTATGCTTTACTATTCTGTTCCCCTCACGCTCGTGACAATAGCTGTTCTGCCATTTCTCGCTGTTGCGGTATATCGGTTTGACAAAAGAGTCCATCCTGCCTTCAGAGGCATCCGCAAATCGTTTGCAAAGCTCAATACAAAAGTGCAGGAAAATATCAGCGGCATCAATACGGTTAAATCTCTTTCCAGAGAAGATTATCAAATCAGTATTTTCAATAAAGCTAATGCGGAATACAGAGCACAATATTTACAAACATCATCCATCTGGTCTGCGTATTTCCCTTTAATGGAGTTCATCGGTAACATTTGTATTGTAGCTCTCCTCTCATATGGCGGATACTTGGTTATGCAAAATCAGCTCAATCCCGGTGAACTTGTTGCTTTCTTCAGCCTTGTCAATTATATGATGTGGCCGATTATGAACTTAGGCTTTGTAATTAATATGTTCTCTCAAGCAAAAGCGTCAGGTGAACGCCTGCTCGAAATTCTGGAAAAAGAAGAAGACATTACAGATCATCCTCTTGCTGTATGTAAACAAAAATTAACCGGAGATGTCCATTTCAAAAATGTTTCTCTTGCATACGGAAAAGAACAAACAAACGCGCTGTGCAATGTAAGCTTTGAGGCAAACAGCGGGAAGGTAATCGGAATGTTGGGCCCGACAGGTTCAGGCAAAAGTTCAGTGACACAGCTTCTGACCAGATTTTACAGCCCTGTTAGCGGAACGATTACCATTGATCACAAACCCATCACAGATTATTCGTTAAAAACGCTTCGCTCCAATATCGGAGTCGTACTTCAAGAATCCTTCCTGTTTTCATCCACGATCCGATCAAATATTTCGTATGGGCGGCCGGGTGCCTCAATGGAAGATATCATCGAAGCAGCAAAAAGGGCGCAGGCTCATAACTTTATTATGGAGCTTCCTGATGGGTATGACACCATGCTGGGAGAGAGGGGAATGGGGCTTTCCGGCGGACAGAAACAGCGTATTGCCATTGCGAGAGCCATCTGCTTGAACCCAAGCATTTTAATATTGGATGATGCCACAAGTGCAGTAGATATGCAAACGGAGCACAGCATACAGCTTGCCTTAAAAGAAGTCATGAAAAACCGCACAACCTTTATCGTCGCACACCGCATTTCTTCACTGAAACACGCCGATGAAATTCTCGTTTTTAATAAAGGACGCATTCGTGAAAGGGGAACACATCATGAGCTTCTTGAAAAAGGCGGCTACTATAAAAAGATTTACGATTTGCAATACCGTGATGTCAAAATGATTAATGAGCCGCATGAGGTCGGATAGGGAGGGGCCAAATGAAACAAGCGAAAAAACAGGGGATTTTAGAGCGTTTCTATTACTCTTCAGATGAAATCATTGAAAAGCCGTTTAACTGGGCTCAAATGTGGCGGCTGCTGAGCTATGTCAAACCATATCGAAAAACAATTTTGCCGCTTTCTTTTCTCACCGTATTGATTGGCACTGCTGTAAAGCTTGTGATCCCCATTCTGATCGGCGTTTATGTTCTTGATCAAGCGATTACAGGGAGAAACTCGGAGCTGCTGATTCAGCTCATTTTTATTATTAGCGGTTTATATGTCCTTAATTACGCCGCCAATGTGTTAAGAATCAGGTGGATGAATCAGCTTGGCCAGCATGTCATTTACGATTTGCGACAGCATTTATTTACCCATGTGCAGCGCTTATCCCATCGATTTTTTGATCAGCGGTCGGCGGGATCGATCTTAGTCAGGATCATGAATGATATTAACTCTCTTCAGGAGCTCTTTACAAGCGGAGTCATTAATTTATTGACCGACTTGCTTCTCCTGGCCGGCGTGATTATTATTTTGTTTACGCTGAGCCCTGAGCTGACTATAGCCATCATGGTGACATTGCCGATTATGTTTTTTATTTCAACAAGTCTTAGAAAAAAAATACGCCGATCTTGGCAAACGGTACGGCTAAAGCAATCGAAGCTCAACTCTCATCTAAACGAAAGCATTCAAGGCATCCGGGTCACACAGGCATTTACGCAGGAAGAAGAAAACATGGCGTATTTTGACGGTGTCAATCAGGAGAATTACCAATCATGGCGGGAAGCAACTAAAAAAAATGCCATGTTCCGTCCGCTGGTGGAAATGACGAACGCGATTGGGACGGCTGTCTTGATTTGGTATGGCGCCACACTCATTATGAATGAAACCATTACGATTGGCGTCTTCGTTTCTTTCGCTTTCTATTTGGGGATGTTTTGGGAACCTATTTCGAGACTGGGCCAAGTCTATAATCAGCTGTTAATGGGAATGGCATCATCAGAACGGATTTTTGAGTTTCTGGACGAACAGCCAAATGTCAAAGAGAAGCCGAATGCCATTCATAATGAAAAGATAAATGGGGAGATCAGCTTTGAAGAGGTTGAATTTTCGTATGATGAAAAACGAAAAGCCCTTCATGCCGTTTCCTTCTCTATTCCTGCGGGCTCGACGCTTGCGCTTGTCGGGCATACAGGGAGCGGAAAGACGACGATTGCCAATTTAATCAGCCGTTTTTATGATGCGACCGGAGGCACCATTAAAATAGACGGTATACCGATTAAGGATCTCTCCATTGACAGTCTGCGCTCTCAAATCAGCATTGTCCTGCAAGATACATTTATTTTCTCCGGGACCATCATGGAAAATATCCGTTTTGGAAGGCCAAATGCTTCGGATGAAGAGGTGATGAAAGCATCCCAAGCGGTTGGAGCGGATGAGTTTATTTCCGATTTAGCAGAAGGATATGCAACAGAGGTGGAGGAAAGGGGCAGCGTACTGTCTGCTGGTCAGCGTCAGCTCATTTCCTTTGCAAGAGCATTGCTCGCCGATCCGGCTATTATCATCCTTGACGAAGCAACGGCAAGCATTGATACAGAGACGGAAGTGAAAATTCAGCATGCCCTAAAAACGCTTCTGAAAGGGCGTACAGCAGTGATGATTGCTCACAGATTGTCTACGATCCGCGATGCCGACCGCATCATTGTTCTTGATCACGGCAAGAAAATAGAAGAAGGAAACCATGAGCAGCTGCTCGCTAAAGAAGGCGTTTATGCCGGACTTGTGAAAGCGCAATACAGCACAGTGATAGAATAATATGAAAAGCCTTCAGTATAAATTGAAGGCTTTTGGAAATTTATTAGAAAAACATGAAACTTTTTGATACCCTTCCCGTACTATTTGTTAGATATTCTCAAGGAGGTTTTGAAATGGAAACGAATGTAGAAAAAAACAGCGGAACGGCGGCTGAAAAGCCTTCACTTTTCGGAGTGATCACAAGTCCATCCGTTCAATTTGAAAGAATTAGAGAAAGGCCGGCTGTATGGGGACCGCTTTTGATTGTCGCAGCAATTATCATCGTCGGTGCCGTGCTGCAATCACTCGGTACGGATTATAGTGAGCTTTTGAAAAGCCAGGATACGCAAGGGCTATCAGCTGAACAAATGGAGACTGTCGCAACAATAACCAAATTTGGCGGAATGGCAGGCGCTATTATCGGAGGTATCGCAGCATTATTTATTGCCCCTCTTATTTATTGGCTCTGTGTAAAAGCATCAGGCGGTGTTACGACATACAAAAAAATGCTTTCTCTCGGTTTGTTTGTCTCTTTAATTAGCAGTCTCGGATTATTGGTGAACGGAATCGTTGCTTTTACGACTGACGTGAATCCTCTTTACAGCACGACGTCACTGGCAGGGATTATCCCATCTGACGGGGCTCTTGCCAGCGTGTTAAATACCTTTGAAATTTTCAGCATCTGGAGCTTTGTATTATTAGCAATCGGACTTCACAAAACGGGAGGCATCTCCAAAAAAGCCGGGTGGATTTCAGCAATCATTCTATTCGGAATTTTAGTTGTATTTTCGCTCTTTTCAGGTTTAATCAATTCTGTGGCGGGTGCATAAGTTCATGAAAAAAGTCTGGATCGGAATTGGCATCGCCGTTATAGTCGCTCTTTTTATTGGAATAAATGTATACCGGTCTGCCGCTCCAACAAGCGGCAGCGCCGGCCAGAAGATACAGACGGGGAGCCTTGAAGAAAAAGAAATCTCGTCAAAGGTAATGGTTCCCGGCACACTAAAATTTTCAAATGAACAGTATGTCTTTTATGAAGCGGATAAAGGGACATTAGAAGACATTAAAGTAAAGGAAGGCGATAAGGTTAAAAAGGGCACACCTTTAGTTACCTATACAAATGAGCAGTTGAGCCTTGAAAAAGAACAGAATCAGTTAACGGCTGAATCGAACCAGCTTCAAATTGACCAAATTCAAGAAAAGATAAAAGCGTTAGATAATAAAGAAAAAGAACTGGTAAAACAGGTAGGAAAGAAACAAGCAGAAAAACAAATCGAATCTGAACGGACAGAGCTTCAAATGCAGAAAAAAACAGCTGAGATCGAATTAAAACAAACCGAGCTTCAGCTGCAGTCACTTGCCAACCGGGTGTCAGATTTAGAAGTAAAAAGTGAAATTGAAGGCACCGTTATTTCTGTCAACCAAGAAGCGGCATCCAAAAAGTCAGATATTCAAGAGCCTGTCATACATATCGGCAACCCCAAAGACCTCGTCGTCTCAGGGAAATTGTCTGAATACGATACATTGAAAGTTAAAAAAGGCCAGAAGGTCACACTCACTTCAGATGTAATACAGGATAAAACATGGAAAGGCACGGTTTCCGCAGTCGGACTTGTTCCTGATCAGCAGGAAAGCGCTGCGGCACAAGGAACAGAACAGGCAGTCCAATACCCTCTTCAAGTGAAAATAAAAGGAAATCTTCCTGAAGGAAAGCCAGGCTTTAAATTTATCATGAATATTGAAACTGATAAGCGAAAAGCAAATACACTTCCTTCAAAGGCAGTCAAAAAAGCAGATGACCAATATTATGTGTATACAGCAAAAGACGGAAAAGCAAAGCGAGTTGATGTCAAAATCGGCGAAGTGACAGATGATCTGACAGAAATTAAAGAGGGGCTTTCTCAAGATGATCAAGTCATTTTGAATCCATCTGATCAGGTGACTGATGGAATGGAAGTGAAATCTTAAATGATTCAGCTTTCTAATGTGCGAAAAAGCTACCAGATCGGCAGAGAAACATTTGATGTTCTCCATTCTATTCATTTGGACATTCATCAAGGGGAATATGTCTCGATTATGGGACCGTCAGGATCAGGGAAATCGACGATCATGAATATTATCGGCTGCCTTGACCGACCGACTTCAGGTACGTATAAATTGGACGGCGAAGACATTTCTTCATATAAAGATAAAGAACTGGCGGCAGTCCGTAACCGGTCAATCGGTTTTGTATTTCAGCAATTTCAGCTTCTTCCGCGGCTGAACGCAAAAAAAAATGTTGAGCTGCCGATGATTTATTCCGGGATAGGCAAAAAAGAACGTCAAGAACGGGCTGAGAGAGCATTGGAAAAGGTCGGATTAGCCGATCGAATGCTCCACATGCCCAATGAGCTGTCGGGCGGGCAAAAGCAGCGGGTGGCGATTGCGAGGGCGATCGTGAATGAGCCGAAATTGATTTTAGCTGATGAACCGACCGGCGCGCTGGATACGAAAACAAGCGTAGCGATTATGGATCAGTTTACAGCTTTAAATGCCGAAGGAACGACAATCGTTCTTGTTACACACGAGCCCGAAGTTGCAGATTGCACGAACCGGATCGTTATGGTGCGTGACGGAAATATTGTTCCTGCGAGCTCCGGCCAAAGGAGTGTGGGGGAATGAGCCTGTTAGAAAACATCAGAATGGCTCTAAGCTCTGTCCTTGCCCATAAAATGCGTTCGATCTTAACAATGCTCGGCATTATCATTGGTGTAGGCTCTGTCATCGTTGTCGTTGCGGTAGGGCAGGGCGGTGAGCAAATGCTGAAGCAGTCGATCAGCGGACCGGGAAATACCGTGGAGCTGTACTATATGCCGAGCGACGAAGAGCTTGCAAGCAATCCGAACGCTGCAGCTGAATCTACGTTTACAGAAAACGATATTAAAGGTTTAAAAGGGATAGAAGGCATTAAACAAGTCGTTGCCTCGACTTCTGAAAGTATGACAGCGCGTTATCATGAAGAAGAAACCGATGCTACGGTTAACGGAATAAATGATGGATACATGAATGTCAATTCTTTAGAAATTGAAAGCGGCAGAACCTTTACAGACAATGACTTTCTCGCGGGGAATAGAGTCGGAATCATCTCTCAAAAGATGGCTAAAGAGCTGTTTGATAAAACCTCCCCTTTAGGTGAAGTTGTCTGGATAAACGGACAGCCCGTTGAAATTATCGGCGTGCTGAAAAAAGAAACAGGTTTGCTTTCTATCGATTTAAGTGAAATGTATGTGCCATTTAATATGATGAAATCCTCTTTTGGTACAAGTGATTTCAGTAACGTATCATTGCAGGTTGAATCAGCAGACGATATAAAATCGGCTGGGAAAGAAGCGGCACAGCTGGTAAATGACAATCATGGCACAGAGGATTCGTATCAAGTGATGAACATGGAAGAGATTGCGGCCGGAATTGGCAAAGTAACGGCAATTATGACAACGATTATCGGCTCAATTGCGGGCATCTCTCTATTGGTCGGCGGAATCGGTGTCATGAATATTATGCTTGTATCAGTCACAGAACGGACGCGGGAAATCGGAATCAGAAAATCACTCGGTGCGACGAGGGGACAGATCCTGACTCAGTTTTTAATTGAGTCAGTCGTATTGACGCTGATTGGCGGCCTGATCGGGATTGGTATTGGGTACGGAGGGGCCGCGCTTGTTTCAGCCATTGCGGGCTGGCCGTCACTCATATCCTGGCAGGTTGTATGCGGGGGCGTGCTGTTCAGTATGCTCATTGGTGTTATTTTCGGCATGCTTCCTGCAAATAAAGCCGCAAAGCTTGATCCGATTGAAGCGCTGCGTTATGAGTAGCCTCATGCAACATGCATGAGGTTTTTTTATGTTTAGTGATTTCTACTATGAATATAAAAGACTTTTTTCATTAAAATAAGAAGAAAATGTCGTACAATTGTCCTTATTTTTGTCGAATTTACAGTTTACAAACCCTATAGACATACGTTAATATGGATAAACGTGAAAGATTTTGATAGTTATTGAATGAATTTGAATGATTTTAGTTGCCTAAACTGAAAATAGCGTTTACAATGAAATTGTATTCAAAATGAATACGTTTTCATTAGGAGGTGAAGCATGCTAACTCCTGAACGGCATCAATTAATTATTGATCAAATAGAAAAGCATGATGTGGTAAAGATTCAAGAGCTCATAAATCTGACAAATGCTTCTGAATCAACAATCAGAAGAGATTTATCGACACTTGAAGAACGTGGTTTTTTAAAGCGTGTTCATGGGGGAGCGGCCAAGCTTTCCGATATCAGACTTGAACCCGATATGCTTGAAAAATCATCCAAAAACCTTCATGACAAATTGAAGATTGCTGAAAAAGCTGCTTCTCTTTTAGAAGAAGGGGATTGCATTTACCTTGATGCAGGCACGACGACATTGCACATGATTGATTTTATGGATAAGACCAAAGATATTGTCGTTGTCACAAACGGGGTGATGCATATCGATGCATTAATAAGGAAAGAAATTTCTTTTTATCTGCTTGGAGGATACGTAAAGCAGAGAACGGGCGCGATTATTGGAGGCGCTTCACTGATTGCCATGGACCAGTACAGGTTCGACAAGAGTTTTCTGGGGACAAACGGTGTTCATACAGAGGCTGGATTCACAACGCCGGACCCTGATGAGGCCCTTTTAAAACAGAAAGCGATCAAACAGGCAAAACACGCTTACGTCTTAGCAGACCCTTCGAAGTTCGGAGAAATTTCATTTTCGGCATTCGCCGGAATAGGCGACGCAACAATCATTACGACTGACGCTGAAGAGCTTACATTCGATAATTACCAAGAAAAAACTGTCGTAAAGGTAGTGAAACCATGATTTACACTGTAACACTTAATCCATCTGTCGATTATATTGTTCACGTTGAAGATTTTACTGTAGGAGGCCTGAACCGTTCTTCGTATGATACCAAGTATCCAGGGGGCAAAGGCATCAACGTATCGAGACTGCTGAAAAGACACCATGTACCGTCTAAAGCGCTCGGATTCGTCGGCGGATTTACCGGAGAATATATCAAAACATTTTTACGGGAAGAAAACCTGGAAACAGCTTTTTCTGAAGTAAAAGGGGATACCCGTATCAATGTAAAGCTGAAAACTGGTGATGAAACTGAAATTAACGGGCAGGGACCGACAATTTCGGATGAAGATTTCAAAGCCTTTTTAGAACAGTTCCAATCTTTAGAAGAGGGAGATATCGTCGTTCTTGCAGGAAGCATTCCATCTTCATTGCCTCACGATACGTATGAAAAAATCGCAGAGGCCTGCAAACAGCAGAACGCACGAGTTGTTCTGGATATCTCAGGCGAGGCTCTTTTGAAAGCAACAGAAATGAAACCATTTTTGATGAAGCCAAACCATCATGAGCTTGGAGAAATGTTCGGCACGACCATTACATCTGTTGAGGAAGCCGTTCCTTATGGGAAAAAGCTTGTAGAACAAGGCGCTGAACATGTAATCGTATCAATGGCCGGAGACGGAGCGCTTCTGTTTACGAACGAAGCTGTTTATTTTGCTAACGTGCCAAAGGGGAAATTGGTAAACTCAGTCGGAGCAGGGGATTCCGTTGTCGCAGGTTTCCTTGCCGGAATTTCCAAACAGCTGCCGCTTGAAGAAGCATTCCGCTTAGGGGTTACTTCAGGCAGTGCTACCGCGTTCTCTGAAGAACTTGGAACAGAAGAATTTGTCCAGCAGCTTCTTCCTGAAGTTAAGGTCACACGTCTATAGAGGAGGAAACACAAGTGAAAATAACTGAGCTTTTAACAAAGCATACGATAAAGCTTGATATTGAGAGCAAAGAAAAAGAAAATGTTATTGACGAAATGGTCACTGTTCTTGATAAGGCTGGTAAGTTAAATGACCGACAAGCCTATAAAGAAGCCATTTTAAACCGCGAAAGCCAAAGCTCAACGGGTATTGGTGAAGGAATCGCTATCCCTCATGCGAAAACGGCAAGCGTTATCAACCCGGCGATCGCGTTCGGACGTTCTAAAGACGGTGTCGATTATGAATCATTAGACGGCCAGCCGGCTCACTTAGTCTTCATGATTGCGGCGACTGAAGGCGCAAACAATACTCACCTTGAAGCATTGTCAAGACTTTCAACGCTGTTAATGCGTGAAGAAATCCGCAAGCAGCTCCTTGAAGCTGAGTCAGAAGATGCCATCATCGACATTATTAATCAGCACGATAAAGATGATGACGAAGAGGAAGAGGAAGAAGAAGCGGCACCTGCACCTGCCGGAAAAGGAAAAATTTTAGCGGTTACTGCATGCCCGACAGGTATTGCCCATACATTCATGGCTGCGGATGCCCTTAAAGAAAAAGCGAAAGAGCTTGGTGTGGACATTAAGGTCGAAACAAATGGTTCAAGCGGCATTAAGCACAAGCTGACTGCTCAAGAAATCGAAGATGCGCCTGCAATCATTGTCGCAGCGGACAAGCAGGTTGAAATGGAACGCTTTAAAGGTAAGCGCGTACTTCAAGTTCCTGTAACGGCGGGTATCAGACGCCCTCAGGAGCTAATCGAAAAAGCGATGAACCAAGATGCCCCGATTTATCAAGGCAGCGGCGGTTCTTCAGCTTCAAACGATGAAGGTGAAGCGAGAGGCAAGTCTGGAAGTGGAATCGGAAACGCGTTTTATAAGCACCTGATGAGCGGTGTCAGCAACATGCTTCCGTTCGTAGTCGGCGGCGGTATCCTCGTTGCGATTTCATTCTTCTGGGGAATTCATTCTGCTGATCCGAAAGATCCTACTTACAACGCGTTTGCCGCAGCTCTTAAGTTTATCGGCGGTGACAACGCATTAGGATTAATTGTGGCAGTTCTTGCTGGATTTATCGCAATGAGTATTGCAGACCGTCCTGGTTTTGCGCCTGGTATGGTCGGCGGATTTATGGCGACTCAAGCGAATGCGGGATTCTTAGGCGGATTAATTGCCGGATTCCTTGCCGGTTATGTCGTGATTTTACTGAAAAAAGTATTTACCTTTATCCCTCAGTCACTTGATGGATTAAAACCTGTTCTGATTTACCCGCTGTTCGGTATTTTTATCACTGGCATATTAATGCAATTTGTCATCAATACACCTGTAGCAGCATTTATGAATTTCTTAACAAACTGGCTTGAAAGCCTTGGTACTGGAAACCTAGTATTGATGGGTATTATCTTGGGCGGTATGATGGCGATCGATATGGGCGGTCCGCTTAATAAAGCAGCCTTTACGTTCGGTATCGCGATGATCGATGCAGGCAACTATGCGCCTCATGCGGCAATCATGGCCGGCGGTATGGTTCCTCCGCTTGGTATCGCACTTGCTACAACCATTTTCCGAAACAAATTCACTCAGCGTGACCGTGAAGCTGGTATTACATGCTACTTCATGGGTGCTGCTTTCGTAACAGAGGGAGCGATCCCGTTTGCTGCGGCTGATCCGCTTCGCGTCATTCCAGCTGCTGTAATCGGTGCAGCTGTTGCCGGCGGATTAACTGAATTCTTCCGTGTAACGCTTCCGGCGCCTCATGGAGGAGTATTCGTAGCTTTCATTACCAACCATCCGTTGCTTTACCTATTAAGTATCGTGATCGGTGCTGTCGTGATGGCAATTATCCTCGGTATTGTCAAAAAACCTGTTACAGAGAAATAAGAAAAAAAGCGTCCTTGATTCGAAAGGACGCTTTTTCTTATCCGACAGGCAGAGAGCGGGTTAAGTTATGTAATTTATTCTTTTTTATGATAAAGTAAAAGAAGAGAAACAACTGACATAGCAATCGTCTAGGAGGAAACACTTTGACCGAGGAAAAAAATACGAATACTGAGAAAACGGCGAAGAAAAAAACCAATACGTACTTGGAATGGGGTAAAGCGATTGTCATCGCTGTTCTGCTGGCTCTCCTGATCCGTCACTTTTTGTTTGAACCGTATTTAGTTGAAGGTTCATCTATGTATCCCACATTACATGACGGAGAAAGGCTGTTTGTGAATAAAACAGTCAACTATATCGGCGAGCTGAAGCGCGGAGATATCGTTATTATCAACGGTGAAACTTCTAAAATCCATTATGTAAAAAGATTGATCGGAAAACCTGGAGAAACCGTTCAAATGAAGGATGACACGCTTTATATAAACGGAAAAAAAGTAGCCGAGCCTTACTTGTCTAAAAATAAGAAGGAAGCAGAAAAACTTGGTGTCAGTCTGACAGGAGACTTTGGACCGGTTAAGGTTCCGAAAGGCAAATATTTTGTCATGGGAGATAACCGGCTGAATTCTATGGACAGCCGAAATGGATTGGGACTGATTGCGGAAGATCGAATTGTTGGCACATCGAAATTTGTCTTTTTCCCGTTTAACGAAATGCGTCAAACAAAATAAAAACGCCTTGCTGGCCTTTGGACAGCAGGCGTTTTTATTTTGAAAAAGAAGCGACCAATGCAATGCATAAAACTGTGATGAACACTGAACCGATAATGGCCAGCACACTGAAGAAAAGGTGAACCTGTTTGTTCTCTTTTCCGCGCTTTTCTAAAAGTCGTTTAGAAAAAATGTGCGAAAATATATAAATAAGCGCTATGCCTATGTATAAGCCGATATCCTTGGCGGTAAAGCCTGTTACGGCAAGGTAAAAGCCCGTAAAAAAGATTAATAAGCAATATTCAGTAAGTGTTAAAAGCCTCAACGTGTTCCTCCATGAGAGTGTGTAATTTTCCAGGCGGATGCATTCTCTCTCTTTAATTGTAACACAGCTGGCTGGTTTGGGTGTATAAGTGTTTTCTCTCTGTTTTAACAGGGAATCATTTCTCTTGCCTTGCATTCATGGTATACTTTTAATGATGATAGACATGATGGAGGATAATAAATGATTGCTGTAAATAATGTAAGCTTGCGGTTTGCGGATCGTAAGTTATTTGAAGATGTTAATATTAAATTTACCCCAGGCAACTGCTATGGGTTAATTGGTGCAAACGGTGCCGGTAAATCAACGTTTCTAAAGGTGCTGTCAGGCGAAATCGAGCCTCAGACAGGCGATGTGCATATGAGTCCTGGCGAGCGTCTTGCCGTCTTGAAGCAGAACCATTTTGAGTACGAAGAGTATGAAGTGCTGAAAGTGGTCATCATGGGTCACAAACGCTTGTATGAAGTCATGCAGGAGAAAGACGCTATTTACATGAAGCCTGATTTCTCAGATGAGGATGGGATTCGTGCTGCTGAGCTAGAAGGTGAATTTGCGGAACTGAACGGATGGGAAGCGGAAAGTGAAGCTGCGATTCTGTTAAAAGGCCTTGGTATCTCAGAAGATCTGCACACAAAGAAGATGGCCGATCTTGGCGGTTCGGAGAAGGTGAAAGTTCTCTTGGCACAGGCATTATTCGGCAAGCCGGATGTTCTGCTGCTCGATGAGCCGACGAACCACTTGGACCTTCAGGCAATCCAGTGGCTTGAAGAGTTTCTCATTAACTTTGAAAATACAGTTATTGTCGTATCCCATGACCGTCACTTCTTAAATAAAGTGTGTACGCACATTGCTGACCTTGATTTTAATAAAATTCAAATCTATGTCGGAAACTATGATTTCTGGTACGAGTCAAGCCAGCTGGCGTTAAAGCTTTCTCAAGAAGCGAACAAGAAAAAAGAAGAGCAGATTAAACAGCTTCAAGAGTTTGTCGCTCGATTCAGCGCCAATGCGTCTAAATCTAAGCAGGCTACATCAAGAAAGAAACTTCTCGAAAAAATCACGCTGGATGATATTAAACCGTCTTCCCGCCGCTATCCTTATGTTAACTTCACGCCGGAACGGGAAATCGGAAATGATGTTCTTCGCGTGGAAGGCTTAACAAAAACAATCGATGGTGTAAAGGTGCTTGACAATGTCAGCTTCATTATGAACCGAGAAGATAAAATTGCTTTCACTGGCCGGAACGAACTTGCTGTTACTACACTGTTTAAAATCATTTCCGGGGAAATGGAAGCTGACAGCGGAACGTTTAAATGGGGTGTTACCACATCTCAAGCGTATTTTCCAAAAGACAACAGCGAATATTTCGAAGGCAGTGATCTGAACCTTGTAGATTGGCTTCGCCAATATTCTCCGCACGACCAAAGTGAGAGCTTTTTACGCGGGTTCTTAGGACGCATGCTGTTCTCTGGAGAAGAAGTCCACAAAAAAGCAAATGTACTTTCCGGGGGAGAAAAGGTCCGCTGTATGCTGTCAAAAGCGATGCTTTCTGGCGCCAATATTTTAATTTTGGATGAGCCGACCAACCATTTAGACTTAGAATCCATTACAGCGCTTAATAACGGCTTAATCAGCTTTAAAGGCGCTATGCTGTTTACTTCCCATGACCATCAGTTTGTGCAGACCATTGCCAACAGAATTATAGAAATTACACCTAACGGCATCGTTGATAAGCAAATGAGCTATGACGAGTTCCTTGAAAATGCTGATGTGCAGAAAAAATTAGCTGAACTATACGCGGAATAAAAAAGCAGAGATCTCTCTGCTTTTTTTGATACCTAAATATGAAAGGAGATCACAACATGAAATTTTTAGTTGTCGGAGCAGGTGGAGTAGGTGGATATATTGGCGCACGGCTTTCGGAGAAAGGAAATGATGTGACATTTCTCGTGCGCCAAAAAAGAGCTGAGCAGCTTAAAAAAACCGGGCTTGTCATCCATAGTGAAAAAGGGAATGTAACATTTCAGCCCGAACTAATCAGTGCCGGAGAAACAGGGCAATTTGATATCGTTATCATTGCTTCTAAAGCATACTCGCTTGATCAGGTGATAAACGATGTCAAACCGTTTATCCATCTGGAATCTGTCATTATCCCTTTCTTAAACGGGTACCGCCACTATGAGCAGCTATTTGCGGCATTTTCAAAAGAACAGGTGCTGGGCGGGCTGTGTTTTATAGAAAGTGCTTTAGACAGCAAAGGAGAAATTCATCATACGAGTGCATCGCATCGTTTTGTATTTGGAGAATGGAACGGCGAGCGTACGGAGCGAATAAGAGCGCTTGAAGAGGCATTTTCAGGCGTAAAGGCTGAAGTCATCACTAGCGGGCATATCGAGAAGGACATTTGGAAAAAGTATCTCTTTATTGCAGCGCAAGCGGGGATTACAACGTTATTTCAACGACCGCTTGGCCCGATCCTCGACACAGAAGCCGGACGTCACACGGCCCAAACTCTAATTGGGGAGATTGGCGCTGTTTTACGTAAAGAAGGTGTTCCGGCTGATCCGGATCTTGAGGAAGAGAGCTTTCGTACGATGACAAGCATGTCTTATCATATGAAGTCCTCCATGCTTCGGGATATGGAAAACGGCCAAACGACTGAAGGCGACCACCTGCATGGATTTTTGCTTGAAAAAGCAAAACGTTTATCTCTCGCGGCACCCGTATTAGAAACCGTTTATGCGAATCTGCAAATGTATGAAGCAGAAAAATAAAAAAAGGAGGCGGAAAAGCCTCCTTTTTTATTTAAAAAGCCCAATTTCCGTTTCGGAAAATAGGTTCTCTTTTTCCATCATCAGTAATTCCGTCAATATTCATATCCTTTGCACCGATCATAAAGTCTACGTGTGTAATGCTTTCATTTAAGCCTTCTTTGACAAGCTCTTCACGAGACATCTGCTTTCCGCCTTCAATATTAAAGGCATAGGCGCTTCCGATCGCCAAATGATTTGACGCGTTTTCATCAAACAACGTGTTATAGAAAAGAATGTTTGATTGTGATATAGGCGAATCGTAAGGAACAAGTGCCACTTCACCTAAATAGTGAGAACCTTCATCTGTTTCCACCAGTTCTTTTAAAATGTCCTCACCTTTTTCAGCTTTAATGTCGACTATACGGCCATTTTTAAACGTGAGGGTGAAATTTTCAATAATATTTCCGCCGTAGCTTAATGGTTTTGTGCTTGATACTACTCCGTCAACCCCGTCTTTTTGAGGCAGCGTGAATACTTCTTCTGTCGGCATATTAGCCATAAATTCATGGCCGCTTTCATTCACGCTTCCTGCACCTGCCCAAACATGCTTTCTAGGCAGCTTAATTGTTAAATCAGTTCCTTCTGCTTGATAATGTAAGGCAGCGTAATGTCTCTCGTTCAAATGATCAACTTTTTCATGAAGATTTTGGTCATGATTGATCCATGCCTGAACTGGATTGTCTTCGTTTACGCGCGTCGCTTTAAAAATTTCTTCCCACAGAAGGCGAATGGCTTCCTCCTTTGATTTGCCAGGAAACACTTTCTGAGCCCAGCCCTCTGATGCCGCACCTACGACAGTCCAGCTGACTTTGTCTGATTGAATATATTGTCTGTATGTATGTAATGCTTTGCCTGCTGCTTTTTGGAATGCTGCAATCCGTTTGGAATCTACACCCTTTAGCAAGTCTGGGTTTGACGACACAACAGAAATGAAAGCAGCTCCATTTTTGGCAAGCTCTTCTCTGCCTTTTGCTTCCCATTCAGGATATTCTTCAAATGCCTCAAACGGCGCAAGTTCGTATTTTAATTTGGCTACTTCGTCATCCTGCCAATTCACTGTGACGTTTTTTGCACCCTTTTCATATGCGTGTTTTACAATTAAGCGCACAAAATCCCGGACGTCTGTTGAAGCGTTTACGACTACATATTGGCCTTTTTGGACATTTACACCGACTTCTACTGCCAGTAGTGCATATGTATTTAATTTCTGTGAAAATGAATCCATGAACCATTCCTCCTCAAGCTTTTTTCTCATCATATCAAATATGATCCTATAAAGGAAAGAAGGAGACCAAAGTGAAAAACCCAAAACGACACGTCTTGGGTTTTTCAATACTATGGATGATTCAGTTTTACAGTGCCGCCTTCAGGCGAATGGGGCATATTTGCCAAAGAAATGCTCATGCCTCCAAGAATAATTCCGCTTAAAATGGCTGCTATCGCTACTCTTCTTCCTAAATCTCTTAGCATCTGTTTCCTCCTTAACGTTTCTCCATTTCCCACAATATGAAGGAAGTGAGGAAAAAAGAAGCAAGAAATTTGCCGCGTGTAAGATTTATGCAGGGAAAGACTATTTAATTGCCTTTTGCAGCTTATCAATCACTTCTAAAGAACGGCCTGTGCCGATTGCTACAGATTCAAGCGGGTTTTGCGCCACGTGTACAGGCACGACAATCTCTTCTGTAAGCCATTCTTTAATTCCATTAAGAAGCGCGCCGCCTCCTGTTAAAATAACGCCGCGGTCGACAATATCTCCGCTTAATTCTGGCGGGCAGTCCTCGAGCGTCGCTCTGATGGCTTCAAGAATATGCAGGAGGGATTCACGCATTGCATCTTGAATTTCGTTGGATTGAAGCATAATGGTTTTTGGAAGGCCTGTCACGAGGTCGCGTCCCCGAATTTCCATTGCCTCAGGTATATGTTCAATCAGAGCATGGCCGATTTCCATTTTTACCTGCTCAGCTGTGCGTTCGCCGATCAGCAAATTGTATTTTTTCCGGACGAAAGAAACGATATCCTCATCAAGCTGGTCTCCGCCGATCCTGATAGAATGGCAGGAAACAACGCCACCGAAGGAAATGATAGCGACCTCTGTCGTCCCTCCGCCGATATCTACGACCACATTGGCAACCGGCTCATCAACCGGTAAATCCGCTCCGATGGCGGCTGCTACTGGCTCTTCGATTAAATGAACGTTTTTTGCGCCGCAATTTTTCACCGCATCACTGATGGCACGGCGTTCTACCGCTGTTGAGCCTGACGGTGTGCAAACGACTACGTTCGGCTTTCTGAATGACATGCCGATGCTTTTTGCGGCTTTTTTCATAATGTGCTTTAGCAGATCAGTTGTCATATCATAGTCTGCGATCACGCCATCTTTCATCGGTCTGACAGCGACAATTTTCCCCGGTGTTTTACCGATCATGTTTTTGGCGTCAGCTCCGATTGCAAGAACTGCCTTTGTCGTTGTATCCACTGCGACAACAGATGGTTCATTTAGGATAATCCCTTTATTTTTGCTGTAAACAAGTATATTAGCTGTTCCTAAGTCAATCCCGATTTCAGTTGATTGAAACATGTTTTCACCCAATCTCTATCCTAATTTAATATGATTCTACATTTAAAGTTTCTCAGAAATACTGCGATTTTTGGGGGTGTGTGTCGGTAAAGAAATGTTTTTGTAAAAAATCAAGGAGCTGTGTAACAGAAGTAATACATTTTTCGGTTTTATGGAAAAAATATCTTGTGATTCTTATAGAAAGCGGGAAACTTTTTTTGAGTTTCATTCGTCTACGATATATTGAGGTACATCCTTAAACATTACATGAGAAAAGAAACATTTAAAGGAAGAAGGGTTTTTATGAAATCAATAGGTGTTGTGAGAAAAGTAGATGAATTAGGCCGCATTGTTATGCCGATAGAGTTAAGACGGGCACTGGATATTGCCATAAAAGACAGCATTGAGTTTTTTGTTGACGGAGATAAAATTATCTTGAAAAAGTACAAACCTCATGGCGTTTGTTTAATGACTGGAGAAATCACTTCAGAAAATAAAGAATACGGCAACGGTAAAATTACGCTAAGTCCTGAAGGTGCACAGCTGCTTCTTGAAGAAATTAAAGCCGCTTTAAAAGAATAAAATTATGTTGAAAAAGGCGGAGCGATATCATCTCCGCCTTTTTTTGCGTGCCAATTTTTGATTACCGCCGCCTAAGATAAAACATCAAGAATATTTGGTAATGAATGATTTGGGATACTTTACATATTTTACTCAATTATTTGTCGAAGAATGGTACAATAAGTAGAGAAACACAAGCGGCAGGTGGTCATATGAGAAAATATCAAGCTCGTATCATTTCCATCATTTTGGCAATGATTTTTATAATGTTTTGGGATTATTTATTTTATTTTATAGGCAAAAACCCGATTAATTGGCCTGTTGATATTGTGTATACTGCAGTCACGCTGGTGAGTGTCTGGATGCTGGCTTATTATATTGATGAGAAACAGCAGCTGGTTAAGAAAATGAAGGATAACGAATGGAAGTATAAACAGCTTTCTGAAGAAAAAAACCGTATCATGGATAATTTGCAGGAAATCGTATTTCAAACGAATGCAAAAGGCGAAATTACATATTTAAACCAAGCGTGGGCATCAATAACCGGCTTTTCAATCAGTGAATGTATGGGAACGATGTATAATGACTACTTCATAAAAGAAAAGCACGTAGCGGACCACATTAACACGCAAATCCAAAACAAAGCGTCATCTGGCATGTTTACGGCAAAATACGTTACAAAGAACGGCACGATTTTTTGGGGAGAAGTTCATTATAAACTTTACTATGACCGGGATGACCAATTTACAGGCAGCCTGGGTACAATGTCAGATATCACTGAGCGGAAAGAGGCTGAAGATGAGCTCATTGAGATTAATGAACGGCTGGCGAGGGAATCCCAGAAACTATCAATCACAAGTGAACTTGCCGCCGGTATTGCGCATGAGGTCAGAAACCCTTTAACATCTGTCAGCGGTTTCCTCCAGATTATGAAAACACAATATCCGGACAGAAAAGACTATTTTGACATCATCTTTTCAGAGATTAAAAGAATCGATTTAGTTCTCAGCGAGCTGCTGTTGCTTGCAAAACCGCAGGCGATCACATTCAAAACGCACCAGCTCAATGAGATATTGAAACAAGTCACGACATTGCTTGATACCAATGCTATTTTGTCCAATATCGTCATAGAGAAAAATTTCAAAGAGACAGATGGCTGTATGATTAACGGGGACGAAAATCAGCTAAAGCAGGTCTTTATCAATATCATTAAAAACGGAATTGAGGCAATGCCACAGGGCGGTGTCGTAACCATTTCAACTGCAAAAACTGCCTCTCATGCAGTGATAAGCGTAAAGGATGAAGGAAGCGGTATGCCGCAGGAAAAGCTGAAGCAGATTGGCAAACCTTTTTATTCCACAAAAGAAAAGGGTACCGGATTGGGACTTCCCATTTGTTTGAGAATCTTGAAGGAACATGACGGGGAATTGAAAATCGAAAGCGAAGCTGGAAAAGGCAGCGTCTTTCAAGTGGTTTTGCCTTTAAAATCAGACAGCTGAGAGGAGAAAAATAAAATGAACTCGCTTCTGTTTGTATACGGGACACTAAGAAAGCATGAAAAAAACCATCATTTGCTGGCACAATCGGCATGTATCAATGAGCAGGCCAGAACAAAGGGAAGTATGTTTGCTGCAAAAGAGGGGCCCACAGCCGTTTTAAATGATGAAGGCTATATATATGGCGAAGTATATGAAGCAGATGAATTGTGTATACATAAGCTTGATCAATTTTTTCAAGGATATCATAAACAAATGGTGTTTGTAGAAACGGATGTCGGGATTAAAAATGCGCTTATTTATTTTATGAACAAAGATGAGTGTGCCGGTTTTACGAAAATAAGCATTGGCGACTGGAAAGAACATCAGATGATCAGCAAATCGAAAAATCCCGTTTATTATTTTGCCTATGGATCATGCATGGATCATGCCCGCTTTCAAAAGGCGGGAGTCAGACACTATTTTCAAGATCCAGTGGGAAGAGCTGTTTTAAAAGGATACACAACTCGCTTCACGTTAAAAAGGGAAGACGGCTCAAGAGCGGTTATGCTGGAAGACGGAGGAACAACAGAAGGCGTTTTATATCGGATCCCTTATTCTGCTCATATAAAAGGGAGGGCGTTGAATCACTTACGTATCGGCCGGCATTTGTGGACGTTGAAGCAGGCGGAAGGCACTATACAGACTGCTTAACCTTTCTCGTCCTCCAAAAAGAAGCGGAAACTGCTCCGCCTCAGCACTATCAGATTGAAATTGAACGCGGAGCGGAGCTGTATTTGTCGCCTGAGTTTACTGAAAAGCTTAAGCAGCATATGAATTCGCTGCCAAAAGGATAACACTGTGACAAAAGATTATGATAAAATTTGATCAATATGATGTCATATAAAGGAGCACCACTATGAAAAAAGAATTTGCGGTAATTGGGCTGGGCCGTTTTGGCGGCAGTATTTGCAAAGCATTAAGCGAAGAAGGCGTCGAGGTTATGGCAATGGATATCGATGAAGATAAAGTCAACGAGTATGCCAAGATAGCATCTCACGCCGTTATCGGTGATTCAACAGACGAATCTGTCCTGAAAAATTTAGGCCTGCGAAATTTTGACCACGTGATTGTAGCCATCGGGGAAAATATTCAAGCGAGTATTTTAACAACACTCATTCTGAAAGAACTTGGCGTTCATACAATTACAGTTAAAGCACAAAACGATTATCACGAAAAAGTGCTGTCTAAAATCGGTGCGGATCACATTGTCCACCCGGAACGCGATATGGCAAAACGAATTGCACATAATATCGTGTCCAACAATGTACTTGACTATTTGGAGCTGTCTGAAGAGCATAGTCTTGTTGAAATCGTAGCTAACAGCCGCCTAGCTGGAAATACACTTCTTGATTTGGATATTCGTGCAAAATACGGTATTAACATTGTAGCCATTAAAAGGGGCAAGGAAGTCATCGTATCACCGCTTGCAACCGAGGTTATCCACCAAGAAGATATACTTATTGTTATTGGATCAGTCACAGACATCTCCCGTTTCGAAAAAAGAGTTCTTCATACAAAATAGCAGTAAAAAAAGCCGTCCTCAGAGGGCGGCTTTTTAATATTATCAGAATATAACAATTTTAATGAACCGAGCGTCAATTTCTTAACATTTTATTGACTAAGCATAGGCGTTCCGATAGCATATTGTACCATATAATAAAAAAGAGGAGGGGCCTATTTGAATAAAGAAGCGCTAGTCAATAGGCTGAATGCTTCAGCCCGAAGACAAAAAGCTGATATCGTCATTAAGAATGGAAAAATTATGGACGTATATAATCAAGAGTGGATATATGAAGATATTGCGATTACAGACGGAGTTATTGTAGGCCTTGGCGACTATGAAGGTGAAAATATCATTGATGCAGAGGGACAAATGATTGTTCCGGGTTTTATTGATGGACATGTACATATTGAGTCATCAATGGTTACGCCGATAGAGTTTGCTAAAGCAGTATTGCCGCATGGCGTGACGACCGTTGTTACAGACCCGCATGAGATTGCGAATGTGTCTGGGGAAAAAGGGATTGCATTTATGCTTGAACAAGCTCGGCATACATCGTTGAACATTCATTTTATGCTTCCTTCCAGTGTGCCTGCCGCAAGTTTTGAGCGATCAGGCGCAATTCTCAAAGCTGCCGATCTCAAGCCTTTTTATGAAGAAGAAGAAGTATTAGGGCTGGCTGAAGTTATGGATTATGTGTCGGTTCAGCAGGCTGAAGAAGATATGGTTCAGAAACTGCTCGATGCACGTGTTGCAGGAAAACGCATAGACGGTCATTTAGCCGGTTTATCAACAGACCTCATTAACATTTATAGAACCGCATTTGTTTCAAACGATCATGAAGTAACATCGAAGGAAGAAGCTCTTGATCGTATCAGAAGGGGCATGTATGTCATGATGCGTGAAGGATCAGTCGCAAAAAACACTCTCAATGTGCTGCCGGCGGTGAATGAAAAGAATGCACGCCGTTTCTTTTTCTGTACAGATGATAAGCATGTGGATGATTTGTTGTCAGAGGGAAGTGTGAATCATCAGGTGAAAATGGCGATTCAAGCCGGACTTGATCCGTTTATAGCCTATCAATTAGGAAGCCTCAATGCAGCCGAATGCTACGGACTAGATACAAAGGGAGCGATTGCCCCGGGTTTTGATGCCGATTTGCTCTTTGTATCTGATCTGGAAAATGTCACTGTCACAAGGACGATGATAAAAGGACAGACTGTTGCTGAAGACAGCAAAGCAGTCCTTCAAGAGCATGCTTCAGCTGCAGTATCAGAACCGGCGCTGCTTGACTCTGTTAAGCTTGCTGCTCCTCTTAACAAACAGGATTTTCATATGCCAATTGATTCAGAGCAGCAGATCAATGTCATTCAAATCATTCCAAACCAGCTTGAAACACGATTAGTGCATGTTCCGGCTTCTGGCGCCCGCGTCTTTGAGCCTGACACTGAGCTCGATTTGTTAAAGATTGCAGTTGTTGAGCGGCATAAAGGATTAAAAGAAATCGGGCTCGGTGTTGTGAAAGGATTTGGATTCAAGAGCGGAGCGATCGCCACAACCATTTCACACGACTCCCATAATATTATTGCCGTCGGAACGAATGATGAGGATATCGCGGCGGCAGTTAATAAGCTGCAGGAAATTGGCGGAGGATTAACGATTATAAAAAATGGGGAAGAGCTCCATTCAGTACCGTTGCCGATTGCAGGGTTATTATCCGACCAATCCGCGGAGCAAGTGAATCAAAGCTTGCTGACGCTGCATGATCAATTGTCGTTAGTCGGTTTCACAGGCGGATTTAATCCATTTTTGACATTGTCGTTTTTAGCTTTGCCTGTTATTCCTGATATCAAAATGACGACAATAGGATTATTTGATGTAAAATCATTTCAACATATATCACTGCAATAAAAAAGATGCACTCCCTAAGTGAGTGCATCTTTTTTTAAACCTCCATAATGATCGGCAGGATCATCGGACGGCGCTTTGTTTTTTCGTACAAGAAAGGTGCAAGAGTGTCTGTAATCTCGTTTTTGATTTCAGACCATTGTGTCGTTTTTCGTTCCATTACTTTTTGTAAGTGATTTGAAATGAGCTCTTGAGCGTCGTTGATCAAGTCGCCAGATTCTCTCATGTACACAAATCCTCTGGAAATCAAATCAGGACCCGCTGAAATCTTGAAGTCATCCATATCAATGCTGACAACAACGATGACTAGACCTTCTTCAGAGAGAATTCTGCGATCACGAAGTACGATATTGCCGATATCACCGATACCGCTTCCGTCAATGTATACTGAACCGGACGGGATTTTTCCTGCAACCGAGGCCTCATCGCCTTTAAGCGCTAATACTTCACCGTTATCCATGATAAAGCAGTTTTCCTCTGGGATGCCGCAATCTGTTGCAAGCTTGACATGCATCTTTTGCATTCTGTACTCACCGTGAATCGGCATGAAGAATTTAGGCTTGATTAAACGAAGCATCAGCTTCTGTTCTTCCTGTCCGCCGTGACCAGATGTATGGATATCGTTAAGAGGGCCGTGAATAACCTCAGCACCCGCACGATATAGCTGGTTGATCGTCCGACTCACACTGATTGTGTTGCCTGGGATAGGGGACGAAGAAAATACGACTGTATCCCCAGGATTGATTGAAATTTGGCGGTGTGTGCCATTTGCAATTCTTGATAACGCCGCCATTGGTTCCCCTTGGCTTCCTGTACATAAAATCGTTACTTTATTAGCAGGCATACGATTGATTTCGTTATGCTCAATAAACGTATTTTTAGGACAGTTAATATAACCGAGTGTCTGTCCAATTTCTATAGCCGATTCCATACTGCGTCCAAATACGGCAACTTTTCTTCCGTTTTGTACAGCAGCTTCAATTACCTGCTGCAAGCGGTGAATATTCGACGCAAAGGTAGCGAAGATAATTCGGCCGTCCACCTTGCGGAAAATGTCATGGATGCTTTCTCCTACACGGCGCTCAGACATGGTGAACTCCGGGTTTTCACTGTTTGTGCTGTCTGAAAGAAGGCACAAAACGCCTTCTTTTCCGATTTCGGCCATTTTCGTTAAGTTTGCCGGCTCTCCGACTGGAGTAAAGTCGAATTTGAAATCCCCAGTATGTACGATGTTTCCAGGAGGCGTTTTTACAACAATGCCGTAGGAATCCGGAATACTGTGTGTCGTTCTGAAGAATGACACGGCCGTTTTGCGGAACTTTACGATATCATCCTCGCCGATAATGTTTAGTTTCGTTTGTCTTAATAATCCATGCTCTTCAAGTTTATTCCGAAGTAAGCCGATCGCGAGTTTTCCGCCGTATACAGGAATATTCACTTGTCTGAGCAGGTATGGAATACCGCCGATGTGGTCTTCGTGACCGTGGGTGATAAAAAGCCCTTTAATTTTATCTTCGTTTTTGACTAAATACGTATAATCAGGGATGACGTAGTCAATTCCGAGCAGTTCGTCCTCGGGAAACTTGATCCCCGCATCAATCAGCACAATTTCATCTTGGAATTGCACCGCGTACGTATTTTTACCGATTTCGCCCAAACCTCCGAGGGCGAAAACAGCAGTCTGATCATTTTTTACAAATTTCATACCGCTCATAACTCCAATACTTTAAAATTTTCGCTCTGTTGTTCATATTCTAAGAATGCACCATCAACAGGTGTAATAAACTCAATATTAAATTTCTTTTCTTTCAGCTTTGTTCTGACGTCACGCTCAGATACGCCTTCAATATAAAGTGAATCTGTCTTTTCCCGAACAGGTACTTCGTCAGCCTTTTTTTGATAAAATACCTTATAAATCATTCCAAATCTCTCCTTAAATGCCGTATGTTAGACTCGCTCATTCTATTATATTCGAAAACGGAATATAAGGAAAGCCTTGAGCAAAATAAGGACCTCTCAAAAGTGAAAGATCCCTTGTCAGGCAATGGCTTTCTTGCGGAGCATTCCGTTCCATTGTCTTCTGAGTTTCTTTCTTAATTTACGCAGCATTAGCCAGTCCCTCCTTTAATAAAAAATTTGTCCCAGAGTTCTTTTATACTAATAGTATACGGAGATTGAGGAAGACTTTTCGTGGTTATTAATGGAATTTAATATGATTTTTGAACGAAATTGTTTGCTGAATGACAAACTTTTTGTATGATGAGGGTGGGAATTGCAGAACTAGACGATAAAGGGGAAGTTGCGATGGATTCAAAATTAATCTTTTTTGATATTGACGGCACGTTATATGATCATGATAAGAATATACCGGAAAGTACGAGAAAAACCGTGGCGGAGCTGCAGCGCCAAGGGCATCATGTGTTTATTGCCAGCGGCCGGTCGCCATTTATGGTTAAGCCGATTTTGGAGGAGCTGGGCATCAACTCATTTATTTCCTACAATGGACAGTATGTTGTCTTTGAAAATCAAGTCATTTATAAAAATCCGCTGCCTGAAGATGCAATCAGACGATTATTAAAACAGGCGGGAGAAGACAAGCATCCTGTTGTGTTTATGGCTGAGGACACCATGAAAGCCACTGTTGCGGATCACCCTCATGTTCTCGAGGGAATCGGCAGCCTTAAAACCGATTATCCGGAGACCGATGACCTTTTTTATGAAGGAAAAGAAATTTTTCAGCTTCTTTTATTCTGTCAGGATGAAGAAGAAAAAGCTTATGCCGCTTTTCCTGAGTTTGATCTAGTGCGTTGGCATGAGCTATCGACTGATGTTTTGCCTCACGGAGGTTCGAAGGCAGAAGGGATCAAAAAAGTCATCGAGCGTCTTCCGTTTGATGTCGGAGATACATATGCTTTCGGCGACGGATTAAATGATCTTCAAATGATTGAATATGTTGGAACAGGCGTAGCTATGGGAAATGCTGTTCCTGAATTGAAGGAAATCGCGGACTTTGTAACAAAGCCGGTGGACGAGGATGGAATTGCATACGCTGCCAAAGAATTGGGCCTTTTAAAATAAAGAAATGGCTGGCATTGTGCCAGCCGTTTTTTCTTTTAGCGCTCAATTGCGATTGCATTTTCAGGTTCTTTAAAAGGATTTTCCTTATCAATATGATCATAGAACATAACGCCGTTCAAATGATCGATCTCATGCTGAAACACAATAGCCGGAAATCCTTTTAAACGAATATCAATGTTTTCGCCTTCAAGTGTTGTTCCTTTTACTCTGATGCGAGCATAGCGGGGAACATAACCGGGAATCGCCTCATCCACAGACAGGCAGCCCTCGCCGCTTGTTAAGTAGCTTTTTTCAACTGAATGGCTGACGATCTTAGGGTTAAACAGTGCATAACTGTATAACTTACCGGAAGCATCTTCCGCATGAACGGCGATCATTCGTTTTTTGATATTAATTTGAGGAGCTGCGAGTCCTACGCCAGGGCGCAGCTTGTATTTTTCGGCTAATTCCGGATTTTGGCTGTTTTTAACAAATTCGATCATGTCGGCCAGCTGCTGTTTTTCTGCATCAGTTGGAGGCAGCTCAACTGGTTCTGCAGTCTCTCTGAGGGCTGGATGGCCGTCACGTACGATGTTTTCCATAGTAATCAAGAAACTTCACTCCTAAAGCTTAATATGTAAATTATATCGGATTTCTTCACAAAGGTGCAACGAAACGAATGACCAGCCGTATATGGCTGGTCAAGTTCATGCTGTGTGGTTAGCAACAGCCTCCGCCTAAATAAGCAGCTCCGACAATGATTAACAGAATGAATAAAACAACGATTAGCGCAAAGGTGCGGCCATAGCCATATCCGTAGCCACCATATCCGTAACCACCATAACCGCAGCAGCCTCCGCCGAAACCATATCCATACATATTACATAACCTCCTCTTTTAATTACGCCAGAGCCTTATGAAGTAGGCATAGCGTCTACTATAACCTATGTAAAAACTAAAAAGTTGTATGGTCATCTGTCCTGATTTTTCACTTTTTGATTTAATTTCAGTAAGCTTTTATACAGCACAGCTATTGCCAAATGTCCCCATGGATTCTATAGTAGAAATTGTCAAGATTGGGGGATTCAACGTGATAGACGCAATAAAACGGCGGCCTGTAATAATGATTGGAGCTTTTTGTTCTATGCTACTGATATTAACAGGATGCATGGAACAGGATCCGGTTGATTCACTCCATCATTCATTAGAAAAAGCCGCGGAGTCGGAAAAACCGTTTCAAGAAGAACAAAAAACACTCAAAGAGTTAGAGGCTAAAGAAAATCAGCTTTACGATAGTGTTATGAAGCTCAATATGGATGATTATAAAAAAATTGTAGCTTTATCTAATGAGGCGCTTGAAAATGTCAGCAAGCGCGAAGAACATCTGAAGCTTGAAAATGACAGCATGAAAAAATCGGAATCGGAATTTGAGGAAGCGAAAACGTCAGCAGAACATATTAAGGAAAAAGACATAAAAGAAAAGGCCGATGCCGCAGCAAACCACATGGAGAAAAGGTATACATCATATGACTCCATGTATGAAGAGTATCAAAAAGCGCTTAAGCTTAATAAAAAGCTGTATATGCAGCTAAAAGACAAAGACTTGACAAGAGATGATCTGGATCAGCAGATCGATAAAGTCAATGCTGCTTATGAAAAGATCCATAAATATAACGGAGAATTTAATGTGCAAACGCAAAAATATAATAAAGCCCGTGAAGATTTATATGATGCTGCAGGCTATCATGTGAAAAAGAGCTGACTCGATCAGCTCTTTTTTTAAAATAAATGCGATGTAGATTTTGTTCAAAATTTTCATTTCTATTGTAGTACAGCATAGTGAGGTATACTAGTACAGTTTTGGGTGCAGTTGACATCTGTTTTTTCAATGAAAATGTAAAGCGAATACATTTATTGAAAATCAGCGATGAAAACGATTGACGACTCTTCTTTATTTGGTGTAAACTAATCCATGTTAAGCGGTGTTGTATTAGTTTTTTACAACTTCGAAATAATACAGTTCAAAGCAGAGTGTAACTATCCTACATAAAAGGTTTTGGCAAACTGGGGATCGGCTAAAATATATACGACTTACTGCTGATACTTTAGGGTACCCTAAGTTTGTATGTATAAAAGGAATGCACGTCTAATGACTGTTTAAAAGAAAGGAAGAGGTGACTTAGTATGGCTGCAAAAACGAAAAAAGCTATCGTTGACAGTAAGAAGCAATTTGATGCCATTAAAAAGCAGTTCGAAACGTTCCAAATTTTAAATGAAAAGGGAGAAGTCGTGAATGAAGCGGCGATGCCTGATTTAACTGATGATCAATTAAAAGAGCTAATGCGCCGCATGGTATTTACGCGTGTGCTTGATCAGCGCTCTATCTCATTA
The DNA here is from genome assembly GCF_001875785.1 of Bacillus sp. FMQ74. Classification (NCBI taxonomy): domain Bacteria; kingdom Bacillati; phylum Bacillota; class Bacilli; order Caryophanales; family Bacillaceae; genus Bacillus; species Bacillus sp. FMQ74. Next base: position 557,175 of record NZ_MOEO01000001.1, read on the forward strand.
AACCGTCAAGGACGTCTCGGATTTTACGCTCCTACTGCGGGTCAAGAAGCTTCTCAGATTGCAACGCATTTCGCGCTTGAAAAAGAAGACTTTGTTCTTCCTGGATACCGTGATGTGCCTCAGTTAATTTGGCACGGCCTTCCATTATATCAAGCGTTTCTTTTCTCTCGCGGACATTTCAGAGGAAACCAAATGCCTGATGATGTGAATGCCCTTTCTCCACAAATCATTATCGGTGCTCAATACATTCAAACTGCCGGTGTTGCGCTAGGTCTTAAAAAACGCGGTAAAAAAGCTGTTGCAATCACTTACACTGGTGACGGCGGAGCTTCTCAAGGGGACTTCTACGAAGGAATTAACTTTGCCGGCGCTTATAAAGCACCTGCAATCTTCGTGGTACAAAACAACCGTTACGCGATTTCAACTCCTGTTGAAAAACAATCTGCAGCTGAAACAATTGCACAAAAAGCTGTAGCTGCCGGTATTGTTGGCGTACAAGTAGACGGAATGGATCCGCTTGCTGTATACGCAGCAACTGCCGAAGCACGCGAGCGCGCAATCAACGGCGAAGGTCCGACACTAATTGAAACACTTACATTCCGTTATGGCCCGCACACAATGGCTGGTGACGATCCTACTAAATATCGTACAAAAGAAATCGAAAATGAGTGGGAGCAAAAAGATCCGCTTGTACGCTTCCGTGCGTTCCTTGAAAACAAAGGCTTATGGTCTGAAGAAGAAGAAGCAAAAGTAATTGAGGATGCGAAAGAAGAAATTAAGCAAGCGATCAAAAAAGCTGATGCTGAACCGAAGCAAAAAGTAACTGATTTAATGAAAATCATGTACGAAAAAATGCCTCACAACCTTGAGGAGCAATTTGAAATTTATACACAGAAGGAGTCGAAGTAAGCCATGGCGCAAATGACAATGATTCAAGCAATCACGGATGCGTTACGCACAGAACTGAAAAATGACGAAAATGTCTTAGTTTTCGGAGAAGACGTTGGTGTAAACGGCGGCGTATTCCGTGCGACAGAAGGATTGCAAAAAGAATTCGGTGAAGACCGTGTGTTTGACACGCCACTTGCTGAATCTGGTATCGGCGGTCTTGCCCTTGGTTTAGGCTTAAACGGCTTCCGTCCGGTAATGGAAATCCAATTCTTCGGATTTGTTTACGAAGTAATGGATTCAGTTTCTGGCCAAATGGCTCGTATGCGCTACCGTTCTGGCGGACGCTGGACTTCACCTGTAACAATTCGTTCCCCATTCGGCGGCGGTGTTCATACGCCTGAACTTCACGCTGACAGCTTGGAAGGTCTTGTTGCACAACAGCCTGGTATCAAAGTTGTTATTCCATCAACTCCTTACGATGCCAAAGGACTTTTAATTTCTGCGATCAGAGACAATGACCCTGTTGTCTTCTTAGAGCACATGAAGCTTTATCGTTCTTTCCGTCAGGAAGTTCCTGAGGAAGAATACACAATTGAGCTTGGAAAAGCTGACGTGAAACGTGAAGGTACTGATCTTTCAATCATCACTTACGGCGCAATGGTTCATGAATCATTAAAAGCTGCTGAGGAGCTTGAAAAAGACGGCATTTCTGCTGAAGTTGTCGACCTTCGTACAGTAAGCCCACTTGATATCGATACAATTATCGCTTCTGTAGAAAAAACAGGACGCGCGATTGTCGTTCAAGAGGCACAAAAACAAGCCGGTATTGCTGCAAACGTAGTAGCAGAAATTAATGACCGTGCGATCCTGAGCTTGGAAGCACCTGTACTTCGCGTGGCCGCGCCTGATACAGTATTTCCTTTCTCTCAAGCTGAGAGCGTATGGCTTCCAAACCATAAAGACGTTCTTGAAACAGCAAGAAAAGTACTTGAATTTTAATCAAACTGCATAATCAAGAGGGAAGATGAATGTTTTCCCTCTATTATATATCTGTTTTCAATGCTTACGATGTAAACTTTAAAATTGCTTAATCAAACTAGGAGGTCGAGAACTGTGGCATTTGAATTTAAACTTCCAGATATCGGGGAAGGTATCCACGAAGGCGAAATCGTAAAATGGTTTGTCAAGCCTAACGACGAGGTAGACGAAGATGATGTACTGGCTGAAGTCCAAAATGATAAAGCAGTAGTAGAAATCCCTTCACCTGTTAAAGGAAAAGTATTAGAATTAAAAGTTGAAGAGGGAACGGTTGCAACTGTTGGACAAACGATCATTACGTTTGATGCACCTGGTTACGAAGATCTTCAATTTAAAGGCAGCGATGAGTCTGACGAAGCGAAAACTGAAGCACAAGTTCAGTCAACTGCAGAAGCTGGACAAGACGTTGCGAAAGAAGAGCAAGCTCAAGAGCCTGCAAAAGCTACTGGCGCAGGACAGCAGGACCAAGCTGAAGTTGACCCGAACAAACGCGTAATCGCTATGCCTTCTGTACGTAAATATGCTCGTGAAAAAGGCGTAGACATCCGTAAGGTTACTGGTTCAGGCAACAACGGACGTGTTGTCAAAGAGGATATCGACAGCTTTGTAAACGGAGGAGCGCAAGAAGCTGCACCGCAAGAAACGGCTGCACCGCAAGAAACAGCTGCTAAACCGGCTGCTGCACCAGCTCCTGAGGGCGAATTCCCAGAAACACGCGAAAAAATGAGCGGTATCCGTAAAGCAATTGCGAAAGCGATGGTTAACTCTAAACACACTGCTCCTCACGTAACGTTAATGGACGAAGTGGACGTAACAAACCTTGTTGCACATCGTAAACAGTTCAAACAAGTTGCTGCTGATCAAGGAATCAAGCTGACTTACTTGCCTTACGTTGTAAAAGCTCTTACATCTGCACTGAAAAAATTCCCTGTTTTAAACACGTCAATTGACGATAAAACAGATGAAGTCATCCAAAAACATTACTTCAACATCGGTATCGCTGCTGACACTGAAAAAGGCTTGCTTGTACCGGTTGTGAAAAATGCAGATCGTAAATCTGTCTTTGAAATTTCTGATGAAATCAATGGCCTTGCAACAAAAGCTCGTGAAGGCAAGCTTGCTCCAGCTGAAATGAAAGGCGCATCTTGCACAATTACAAACATCGGTTCTGCCGGCGGACAATGGTTCACTCCGGTTATCAACCATCCAGAAGTTGCGATTCTTGGTATCGGACGCATTGCAGAAAAAGCGATTGTTCGTGATGGCGAAATCGTAGCAGCTCCAGTCTTAGCTCTTTCTCTCAGCTTCGACCACCGTATGATCGACGGAGCAACTGCGCAAAATGCATTAAATCACATCAAGCGTTTACTGAACGATCCACAATTAATTTTAATGGAGGCGTAATGTTATGGTAGTAGGAGATTTCCCTATTGAAACAGATACTCTTGTAATTGGTGCGGGACCTGGCGGCTATGTAGCTGCCATCCGTGCTGCACAGCTTGGACAAAAAGTAACAGTCGTTGAAAAAGCAACTCTTGGAGGCGTTTGTCTGAACGTTGGATGTATCCCTTCAAAAGCGCTGATCAACGCAGGTCACCGTTATGAGAATGCAAAGCATTCTGATGACATGGGAATCACTGCTGAGAACGTAACAGTTGATTTCACAAAAGTTCAAGAATGGAAAGCTTCTGTTGTCAACAAACTTACTGGCGGTGTAGCAGGTCTTCTTAAAGGCAACAAAGTAGATGTTGTAAAAGGTGAAGCTTACTTTGTAGACAGCAATTCAGTTCGTGTGATGGATGAGAACTCTGCTCAAACATACACGTTCAAAAACGCAATCATTGCTACTGGTTCTCGGCCTATCGAATTGCCAAACTTCAAATATAGTGAGCGTGTCCTGAATTCAACAGGCGCTTTGGCTCTTAAAGAAATTCCTAAAAAGCTTGTTGTTATCGGTGGCGGATACATCGGTACTGAGCTTGGAACTGCGTATGCTAACTTCGGTACTGAGCTTGTTATTCTTGAAGGCGGAGATGAAATTCTTCCTGGCTTCGAAAAACAAATGAGTTCTCTTGTTACACGCAGACTGAAGAAAAAAGGAAACGTTGAAATCCATACAAATGCGATGGCTAAAGGCGTTGAAGAAAGACCAGACGGCGTAACAGTTACTTTCGAAGTAAAAGGCGAAGAAAAAACGGTTGATGCTGATTACGTATTGATTACAGTAGGACGTCGTCCAAACACTGATGAGCTTGGTCTTGAGCAAGTCGGTATTGAAATGACGGACCGCGGAGTCGTGAAAACTGACAAACAGTGCCGCACAAACGTACCTAACATTTATGCAATCGGTGATATCATCGAAGGACCGCCGCTTGCTCATAAAGCATCTTACGAAGGTAAAATCGCTGCAGAAGCTATCGCTGGAGAGCCTGCAGAAATCGATTACCTTGGTATTCCTGCGGTTGTTTTCTCTGAGCCTGAACTTGCATCAGTTGGTTACACTGAAGCACAGGCGAAAGAAGAAGGTCTTGACATTGTGGCTGCTAAATTCCCATTTGCAGCAAACGGCCGCGCGCTTTCTCTTAACGAAACAGACGGCTTCATGAAGCTGATCACTCGTAAAGAGGACGGTCTTGTGATCGGTGCGCAAATCGCCGGAGCAAGTGCTTCTGATATGATTTCTGAATTAAGCTTAGCGATTGAAGGCGGCATGACTGCTGAAGATATCGCGATGACAATTCACGCTCACCCAACATTGGGCGAAATCACAATGGAAGCAGCTGAAGTGGCAATCGGAAGTCCGATTCACATCGTAAAATAATTTTCATATCAAAAACAGCCCTCGCTCAAAGCGGGGCTGTTTTTTTATTTTGACAGCACGTGCTGTAATGGTTTAATGATGTCTTCTTTCTTTTTCACACATCCCTCGATTTTCACCACGACATGGCGCTGATCAACAACCATAAGGGTAGGGACAGTTTCAATCTCATCTTCCCAGCCTTCTTTTTTATCATAGACCTTCATTTTATCTAATTGCTCGGGATAATCTTTTTCTAAATCAAGCAGTGCGTCGTAATAAGGCGCTTCCTGGTCTATTTGGTTCTCATCAGAAAAAAACAGGATTTGTGTATGATGAATGCTGTCAATCCGGCTTTTTTTCATCGGATTGATGGTGGAAAGCGTACAGCCCGATAAAGCAAATACTATTATCAGCATGGGGAATACCGCGCGATATCGCATCTATCTTCTCCTCTGTATAAACAGTAGTTAACTAGCTTTAGTTTATCACGAGAGGCGGCTTAAACTGCTTCTTGTTACCTAATTGTTATATAATTGAAACCGTTTTTAAAGTGAGATTACATATTATATCAATCGTTTAAAATAGCAACCTGAGGGTATATTGAATTTATTGCTGCATTCATTAATGAAAGTTCAAGAAAACGTGAAATTACCTTATGTGTTGCGGCATATATATGGGATAAAGCTGCTGTATGAATAAGAAATTGTATGATAAAAATGAAAAAACACGATGTATATGATGAATTAAAATAAAATGTGTTATACAGTTCATTGTTGACATTTTAAATGTGTCATATTAATATAATAACAACAAAAGAAATTAAGCGTTTTCAAATTTCAAAGAAATGGGGAATAAGAGATGGGAACGATTGTTTGTCAAGATTGCAACGAAGCCATTCATTACTTTGAAGATGAGAAAGTGACAACATTATACGGAACATGCTGCGGACAATGCCAATGTCCTGTTGATGAAGAGTAATAAAAGCATGCGGCTTTAAGCCGCATGCTTTTATTTTTTATTGAATTGCTTTTTGCTCTTTGATGACCCGGATCATATGTAAAGTCGAGTCCTCGGGTCCTTGAACAGGGAGGCCTGCGTCAAGGTTTTTAAAAATGTAGCTGATGTTTTCTTCTGTAATAATTTCTCCTGGAATGAAGATTGGAATACCAGGCGGATATACCATGACAAATTCAGCGATAATTCGTCCGGATGCTTCTTTCAATGGGATGACTTCCGTATTTGCATAGAAAGCATCACGCGGAGTCATTGCCAATAAAGGTATTTCCGGAAGCAATACCTCAGTTTGCTGATGTGTTACATCTTGTTCTGACATTTGCTGTGCTATGTCTGTTAAAGCCTCTACAAGCCTGTCTGCATCATTTTGGCTGTCACCAGGAGTGAAAATACACAAAATATTGTACAGATCGGAAAGCTCAACCTCGATATTAAAGGATTCACGAAGCCATTTTTCAACATCATGTCCTGTCAGGCCAAGATTTTTAACAGAGATAATCAATTTTGTCGGATCATAGCTGTAAGCTGCTTTCGAACCAAGAATTTCAGAACCGACACAATAAATGCCTTCAATCTGGTTGAGGCGATCTCTCGTCTGATTGGCAAGCTTGAGTGTCTCCTCAGCAAGTTTGCGGCCTTCTGTTGCAAGGCGTTTTCTGGCAACATCCAAAGAAGCGAGAAGCAAGTAAGAAGTTGACGTCGTTGTCAGCATGCTCAAGATGGATTGCACTCGGTCTTTAGATACAAGGCCCTCTCTCATGTTTAAAATCGAACTTTGCGTGAGTGATCCGCCCAGCTTGTGTACACTTGTCGCTGCGATATCAGCTCCTGCCTGCATGGCCGATAGCGGCAATTCGTCGTGAAAGTGAATGTGAACGCCGTGTGCTTCATCCACAAGCACTGGCACATCAAACGAATGAGCGAGTTCTACGATGCTTTTTAAGTCGGCTGCAACCCCAAAATATGTCGGGTTGATGACGAGAAGCCCTTTTGCATCCGGATGTTCGGTAAGCGCCCGTTTAGCAGATTCAAGTGTAATGCCGTGGGAGATGCCCAATTCATTGTCAATTTCAGGATGAATAAAAATTGGAACTGCTCCGGAAAATACAATAGCTGTCATAATTGATTTATGAACATTTCTTGGAATAATAATTTTATCGCCAGGTCCGCAAACAGCCATTACCATTGTCATAATGGCGCCGCTTGTTCCTTGAACAGAAAAAAATGTGTGATCCGCGCCAAATGCTTCAGCAGCAAGATCCTGTGCTTGTTTAATAATGCCTTTTGGCGCGTGCAGATCGTCTAATGGTTCAATATTAATTAAATCTATGCTTAACGCGTTTTCACCGATAAATTGTCTGAATTCTGGGTCCATTCCTGCCCCTTTTTTATGGCCGGGAATGTGGAATTGAACAGGCTGTCTGCTTGCATGGTTTTTCAGTCCTGTATATAAGGGTGTTTCATGTTGCGACAATTGTTTTCCCACCTTTGTAATCATACCTATGCATAATAGTGTGTATTAAAATCAGTTTCTCAACCGTTTTTTAGACGTAAAACAAATGAATTATATTATGAACTTGAAAGAATGTAAAGAACAATTTATGATCTAATGAAGATGCTTTCTCTTAAGGGAAGTAATTCTATAAGGAGTGAAGAAAATGGAGTACCAATATCCGATGAATGAAGACTGGACAACCGAAGAAGCAGTGGATGTGATTGCATTTTTCCAGCAGGTTGAGCTTGCATATGAAAAAGGGGCAGACCGCGAAGAGCTGCTTAAAGCTTACCGCCGTTTCAAGGAAATTGTGCCGGGGAAGGCCGAGGAAAAAAAGCTATGCGGCGAGTTTGAGGAACAAAGTACATATTCTCCTTATCGCACGGTCAAACAGGCGAGAGAATCTGATCAGGCGAAGATTAAGATGTAGAAAAAAGAGCCGGGGGGTATCCCGGCTCTTTTTTATGCTTGTGATACTTTTTGGGTGAGACGGTACAGAAAAGCAAGCTGCTTAAAGGCATCGTCGATACGCTGAAGGAATTCTTGGTTATTCATATTCAGCACTTCTTCTTTTTGAAGCTGGATGCCGCATAACAGCTCGGCTTTCTTTACAGTCTGCAAACGCTCAAATAGAGTCTTCAGCTGCTCCTTGTCCATTTCAGACTGTTTATGTACTCCCGGTTTTGTGTGATCTGCGGACCAAACGAAGCTGTCAGGGATATTTTTCGTAATGGTTTCCTGATTCGCTTCAAGCAATTTGCCGTATTCTTCTTTGATAGGGGATTCATAAATAATCGCGAACCACACAAAGACATGGCTTTCCCATAAACCAATCTGGAAATGCGGCAGTTTTTTATAGCCTCTTTTGCTGTTTGCGAACGCCACCCAGCTGTCAGCAGGGGGATTGACGGATCTTCTTGCGTGCTTTGCCACATGCGGAAACATTTCATCTCCGGTTAATGCTGCTAAAGTCGGGGCAAAATGTTCGCCCAGAGCTGTAAGCTTGGGGCGGACCGTCTCTTTTAATACCTCCATGCGCGCGTCTAAGCCTTCTATTGTAAATGTATTAAAGTCTTCTTCAGTGAAACGCATTTGTGTCATGATTTTCCTCCTTCATGCTAAGTATACATATTTTATCACAGTTCATACGAGCTTCAAAAAGATTGAGGCCGTTTGAAACAAGGGGAAATGTGGTAATAAACGAATAGGTAAACACACAATTTTCAGAATCATGTTGCGCGTAAATAGAACAATCATACGATATAAGAAGTAATCATTGTTGAATGGCAAAATGGGATGCTTTTTTACAAACAAATGATCTCTGGAAGGGGCGAAAGACAATGAGGCAAGTTGTAAAAGAGGGATTTAAGGAAGAGAAAAACAATCGTGTTGCTGTCTGGAGACTAGAGGTTGATTATGAATTGGCAACCCTATATGAAGCAATGCAGAAAGAAAATGAAGAGCAGATTGAACAAAGCAAAAACAAACTTGAGCGACTTAGAAAAGAATGGATTCGTCTTAACGGGTAAAAAGCGATAGTGAAAACGAACCGCATGAATGGTTCGTTTTTACATGAGAAGGGATATTTTTCATTTTCCTTGCTTTTTCACCGCCGTTATCAGTATCCTATAAAATAAAAGGTCTACATAGAAGAGAGGTACGCACGAATGACAAATTGGACGGAAATTGATGAGATAGCAAAGAAATGGATAAGAGAAGCAGGCGCGAGAATTAAACAATCTATGCATGAAAGCCTGACAATTGAAACGAAATCAAATCCGAATGATTTAGTCACCAACATTGACAAAGAAACCGAAAAGTTTTTCATTGATCGAATTCAAGAAACGTTTCCGGGGCACCGCATACTCGGTGAAGAAGGACAAGGAGACAAACTCCACTCACTGGAGGGAGTCGTCTGGATTATCGACCCGATTGACGGGACGATGAATTTTGTGCATCAGCAAAGAAATTTTGCGATTTCAATTGGGATTTTTGAAAACGGTGAAGGAAAAATCGGTTTAATTTATGATGTGGTGCACGATGAGCTGTATCACGCATTTAGCGGCAGAGGAGCTTACATGAATGAAACAAAGCTGGCTCCTTTAAAAGAAACCGTCATTGAAGAAGCGATTCTTGCCATTAATGCAACATGGGTAACGGAAAACAGAAGAATTGATCAAAGTGTGTTAGCGCCACTTGTGAAAAGAGTCAGAGGCACACGCTCCTACGGTTCTGCCGCTTTAGAGCTGGCAAATGTTGCAGCAGGAAGAATAGATGCTTACATCACAATGCGGCTTGCGCCATGGGATTATGCAGCGGGCTGTGTGCTGTTAAATGAAGTAGGTGGCATTTATACGACCATTGAAGGAGCGGCGTTTACCTTTTTAGAAAACCACAGTGTGCTAGCCGGAAACCCATCTATACATAAAACGATATTTGAAGAGTATCTTCATGCTGGGAAGTAGGCCATTTGAGCAGGATGATCTCAGCTTGTTAGAAAAGCTCGCGGAGGCTCATCCTGTATGGAAAGAGGAGGAGTTTGGAGATAAAAATGCAGAAGACTATATCATTTCCTACTCCATGTACAACGGGTCATGGCTTGTATGGGAAAAAGACGGTCTGCCTGTTGCTGTCAGCTATCATCTCGAATGGTCTCCTTCAAACGGTAAGCCGTGGCTCGGAACGGTCCTGATTGACCCGGCTGAAGAAAAAAAGGGACATGCGAAGATGATCATTGAACAGATCAGCAAATTGCTTAGAGCGAAACATAAAGCGATGTTTGCGGGAGTTCCCATGGAGCGCAGGGAATGGATTCTGTTTTTAAGCCAATGCGGCTTTGAACAGCTAAAAACTGAAAAAGATGAGAAAGGCAAATCATTTATGATCCTAGTGAAGCCTTTAGCATAAGCTGCATGCGGGTACCACCAAAAGCCTCTCAAGCATTGAGAGGCTTTTATTGATTTTAAAATTATTTTTTTACCGCATGAATATAATGAATCGTTTCAAACGCTGACAAATTGTCTTTTCGATTGCCGAAGAAATGGTCATTAATGTCGTCTGGTGATAGATGTTCATAGATCAGTAAACCAAATGATGCTAACAGGTGTTCAATTTCCTGATAAGCGAAACATGATTTCATCGGTTCTCCGCCTGCGGCAGCCATTTTCACCATATGTTCCACTCGATTCGACGTTCCTTTTGCTGTAAAGAGTGTTTCGTCCGCATAATCAAAAACAATAGAGCTTCCAGGCGGGACATGAGAAAATAAATTGCTGATGAGGCTCGCAATTTCTTCATGCGTTAAATAATAAGTCACTCCTAGAAGACTGAAAAATGTTTTTGTATTCTCAAATCCGTTTTCTATGAGAGGCTCATATGAAAACGTGTTGCTAAAATCCATAGGAACAAAATGAAGATGACTCGGAATTGCCAGGTTTGCATCCTTTAGCTTATTTTTTTTGAATTGCTGTGTAGCTGGATGATCCACTTCGAAAACCTGTAAGCTGTTTTCTAATTCTGGATGCCGAAAACAGAAAGTATCCAGTCCTGCTCCAAGAATGACATACTGTTTTGCTCCCAGCATTAATTCGTTGTGCAAAACTTTTTCACAATAAGATGCACGTGCCAGGGGCGTGGGCGACAACTGAATTTGTACAACCCATTTTAATATTTTTTCAGGGTTTTGAAGACGTTCGGCGATCTCTTTGTTGAAAAACGATATTCCTTGAATCATATTTTCACTGATATTTGTAAACTCTTTTTCATTAATGAGTTCTTTTGCCATAAAATCATCAAAAATAAGAGGGGTGTCATATCGGCTGTGATATGCACGGGCAAAAGCTGAAACCAAAGACGTTAAGCTGGACTCATTTTTCCTCATGAAATGATCCTCCCACAAAAAAATAAGATTCCCCTGGCCAGGAGAATCTTATTATACACACAAATATATTAATAGTAAATTTTAGCATAAATAATTTTTTTGTCAATGTTTTTGCTCTTTTCTGGACGTGCAATCCTTCACATAACAAGTGTCGTTAGAAGAATTTCTCTATCAAATTTGCGCGTTGAATCAGGGAAGATCGACTACCGTTTTCCCTGTGCTGCTCACTTGCGGCTGTTTTTTTGCAAATCAGAAGCGGTTTCTGATCTTTTAACATCATCCTTTCATGCTGAAGAGAGAAATGAATACATGTAACAAAAAAAGCCTGAGGGATCTCAGGCTTTTCCTAATATTACAATCCAACAGCATTCCAGGCTGCTTCAACTTTAGCGGCATCAGTTGAGCCGTAAAGGTCACGGGCAGACTGAATGAGAGCTGCCTTGGCATCTTTGAACGTTGAAGAAGGCGTGAGGTACGTTGTTAACGCACGGTAATAGATTTGCTGTGATTTAGATACACCAAGCTTTGTAATTGTGTTGTAAGCGGCTTTGTTTGGGATTCCGCTGTTTGTGTGTACGCCGCCGTAATCGCCTTCATCTGTGTTTGGAAGGTTTTGATAATCTGCGTAATTGTCAGGCTGATCGTATTTTGTCGGATTGGACAGGCTGCGGAGAGCAGGCTGGCTGACTGTAATGTCTTCACCGATGTCCCAGTCTTCTGTATCGTTAAAGTAACCGAATACGTCAGAGAATGATTCGTTTAATGCTCCCGGCTGATTTTCATAAATCAAGTTGGCCGTTTCTTGAGTGACGCCATGAGTCATTTCATGTGCAGTCACATCTAATGAGCCGGAAAGCGGAGAGAAGAATGAACCATCGCCGTCACCGTAAATCATTTGGTCTCCTATCCAGGCAGCATTGTTGTACTTAGTGCCATAATGAACGGAAGAAACGATTTTACTGCCTTTGTTATCATAGCTGTTTCGTTTAAAGTTTGAATAAAAATAATCGTACACTTTTCCGAGGTTATAGTGTGCGTCAACGGCTGCCCGCTGTGATGAAGATGTAAATGTTTTCGTTGTGCTTGAGACAAGCGTGCCCGGAAGGCGGCTTTGTCTGTTTTGTAAGTCATATGTGATGATTTGGGTGCCTGTTGGTTTTGAAAGATCTCTTAGAACGTATTTTCCGCTTTCATAAGAGATGTTCAAAGGAACAGTTGCGCCCTTTAGAGTTGTTCCGCTTCCGGTGGCGGCGGCATGTTCTACTTTATTTTGCTGTTTTAAAATGCTGCCTGTTTCGGCGTCAACTAAGACTTCCCAGTTTGCAGGTTCAGGCTCGACATAGCGAATCGTCACGTCGTAAGCAAGACGATAGCTGCCGTCCTTTGTTTCTACAGCTTTTAATTCAGCTTTATCGCTGTTTTTGGCCGCTCCGTTAGAGACAGCATCTGGTGATTTGCCGATAGCTTTGAAAGCAAGTGCCAGCGCTTTTTCAGAGGAGACTTTTTGTCTGTTTTCTGTTTTTGCAGCAGATTGATTGTGTAATTCTCCATTGACCGCATAGACATTGTCGGATTTATCGACGTGAACGATCACTTGCGAATCTTTAATCGGCACTCCGTTAACGACAGGCGCATACCGGAAGTGCTTGTACCCAAGAGCATCAGTCGTGCTTTCAACAAGCTTCAGCCTTTTGGCAGGATCACCTTTAAAAATGTTGCTGTTCTTTTTCAAAAATTGTTTGACAGCCTTGTCATTTGGTGCAGATAGTTCTGATTGAGCAATTGCGTTTTTGGAGAGGAAATTTGTTTGATTCTCTTTAAGCTGATGACCTTCAGCAGCCTGAACACCAGGAAGGCTGATGGACAAACTCATAAACGAAGCAGCGACAGCAACAGACAATTTCTTACCTAAACCCACAATGAATCCCCCTTTTTGAAAATACTGAAAAATCTTTATATTGTTATATTAAACTAGCATTCTGGAATACTCAACAAAAACTAACATAACTAGACAAAATTGATAGTATTGTCCTGTGTTTGTTTTTGTTGAATAATATCAAGATGAGTCAAGTGTCATGTGATGGTTCATCCAAGAGTTCTGTTTTTTACATATCAAGGGGAAGATGAGATATTTTTGTTTTTTTTATTGAAACTTTTTGAAAAGCTCGCTGTCTAACCGAATGAGGCCTTAATAAGAAGTAAAGGATTGTTGTTCGTGTTGGAGTTATTCAGCCATTATGTATTGCATTTCGAACGTTATTTTATATTAAGCAGACAAAGCACCTTGCTGATTCAATGGTCAATTGTTGTTCTGGCGGGCTTATATCTATTGGTGCATCACCCCAAAATCAACCGGTACCGCACGGTGTTCTTAGCAGGTGTTATATTGCGGATTGTGCTGCTGGCAGGTGTGTCTGTTGAACTCATTCACCAGGTGGAATCAACAAATTTCACCAGCGCTTACATGAGAGAGGACGGCAATGAACTGAGGCCGTTGGTGCATTTTTTGTTATACGGTTATGTGCTGCTAACGGCTTTTCACTACATGCTGATGCCTCGTGATCATGGCGGAAAGGGTATGTTTTATACGTTCGACCTGGCCGTTGTCAGTTTGCCGATCGTACAAATGATTTTTAGTTTCTTTTCGTATTGGAAGGAATACCCGGATGGGATGGAGCCGATTGCATTCGTGTTCCTGTTTTTCATCATCACTCTTCCCATTGTGTTGAATGTAGTGTTTTTCAAGCTGTATTGGAGAACGAATAAGATCTTGCTAGGTTTATTTTATACGTTGATTATCGGACTGCTTGTCTTGCTGCTTGCGCCATATCCCAATCAAATCTCAAAAGATTATGGTGCAGTAATGCCATATACGATTTATTTGACAATGGCGGGATTTTTGATGAGCTATCATCTGTTCCAAAAGTCAGGGAAGGTTTATGTGCGTGTGAATAAGTGGCTGACGATGGCTGTCATGGTGTTTTTTGTCCTTCTTTTAAATCCGATATTTAACATAGGAACGGCTGCTTTCATTGTATCAAAACCGATAAATGTCCATGATTCATTCAATTATGTCGAGGAGCACATTTCATCAGAAAAAGCGGAACAGATACTAAAGTCATTTTTTCCTACGGATGAAACACTTTATTTGCACGATACGAACATGGATGTGCATTATTTCTACTCATTTGAAAGCAAGAGTTATAAAGCTGAGGTAGATGAAGTATCGCAGCTGATTCGTAATTATGAATACTTACAAAAAGCGCATGGGAAAAAACTAACGAATCAGGAGTACAAGCGGAAGTCCATCTCTTTTCTTGAGCGACACGGACGTGTGTTACATAAGGATCATATCGAAACAAAGGTATCAAATGAGGACGGCCAGACAGTCGTGCGTATTTACCTGAAAAACCGACTTCATAAAAAAGATCATGCTGATGATGGCGCGGTATTTTATTGGGAAAAGGAAACCTTAATGGGTTTTAGTGAAGATCCTTCGATTTATCAGCTTGACTCTCTATTGCATGTTCATATAACAGAACAAGACATCCACGACAAAGTGGAACAAATGTTTACAGCGCTGAACATATCAAAACAGCCTTATCAGATCACTGATATTGAAAGCGACAGCCTGCTCGGAAGCATGGTGCGTGTTGAAACAAAAGATGGAATTGTATTGGAGTTTGATGGAGAATCCGGTAGTTTACACAGTCTCTCGATTCCTATGAAAAAGGAAATTTCACTGACTAACAGCCGGCTGCAGCGGCAGGTATTAACAGTCTTCGATGCTGATGTATCAGAAATGAAGAAAAAAAGCAGGAAAAGTGACCTGGTAATGTATACTGATTCTTCTAAAGTATATGAGTTTTTTGAAGATCAAGGTCAGCTAAACGTTTATGTATACAGCGATACACCTCATCAGCCATTCCCCTATACGTATCGTAATGGAACATTGGCTTATGAAAAAGTAGCTTCTTCCTATCAGGATGTCATTTACAAAAAGCGTATGCGTCCGATTATCGTTCAAAGAGGGGATGAACGGCATTATGCATGGCTGATCATTATTCAGCCGTTTGGTTCAAATCGCCATGATGCCTATGTAGTGGATGGAGAAACACAAGAGGTGAAAAGTCTTTATGAATCATAAAGAAAAAGAGTCCGTTTATTTAGACTTATACGACCTGTATAAAGATGGAGAGCTAGAGGATGAATCAATGGAATGGATGAAACAGCATGAGCCCCTATTTCAAAAGAATGCGGAAGACTTAAAGAGTAAAACTTGTTTAAAGAGAAGTCCCGGTGCTGAAGAAGAAAGCCAAATCAGATACATGAAAGTATACCTGTCTTCCATGTATATCTGTTTCATTTTATTGGCCATTTGGATGACGGTGTGGTTTTACTTTTAATGAAGCATAGGGATTCCATTGAGGACTTGTATCGGCAGTATTATCAAGAAATTTTAAATTATTTATTCAGAAGGACTCATCACCTTGAAACAGCCAAGGACTTAGCGCAAGACACGTTTGTGAAAGCTCTTAACGGTCTGGCCTCGTTTAGGGGGCATTCTTCCATCAGAACATGGCTCTACACCATTGCCCATCACACCTTTATCAATTGGTACCGCAGGGATGTCAAATACCAATATACTGATATCAGCAAAAATGAAGGGTTAACGCAAACAACTTATGAGCAGCCTGAACAGTATCTGTCACGAACGGTAAAAAGCGAAACGCTGCGGCAGGAGCTCCTGAAGTTAAAAGATCATCATCAATCGGTTTTGATTTTAAGAGAATTCCAAGAGCTTTCTTATGAAGAAATCGCTGAGATATTAGGATGGAGTCTTTCTAAGGTGAAAACCACATTGCACCGGGCTAGATTAGAGCTGAAGAAAAACATGACGAAAAGGAGAGAGGAGGAGCGGATATGACCTGCTTTCTAGTAAGAGACCTGCTTCCTCTGTATCTTGAAGGTGATTGTAAAAGAGAAACGGAACACATTATAGAAGAGCATTTAAAAATATGCAGCAACTGCAGAGACATGTATGACACGATGGCTGAGCCATTTGAATTGGAAAGTGAGCAGGCTGTTGAGGAGGCTTTTCTGCCGGAAGAAGAAATGCGTTTTAAACAGAGGTACTATGGTTTACTGATCATAAAAGCTGCCTGCTGGTTTGGAGCGGCGTTTGCCGTGATGCTGATCATCAAACTGCTGATATAAAGCAAAGCGCTTGTCCGTCTGACAAGCGCTTTTTTAGATTAAGCCTGGGGATGAATCATATCGTAGATAGCGGCAAGCTGTTCTTGTGACAGGGCACTGAAGAGTTTTTCATAAACGTCAGCTTGCAGCGGCGTTGCACCTGCTTGTACCGCTGCATCTTTATCATAGCTGTATACATCATCTCGCAGCACAATGGCTGCTTGAAGAATGTGAATCTTTAAGGAAACAGCGGAGAAAAATTGTTCAAGTGCAAGTGCTTCTTTTTCTGTGAAGCCAAGTTCAACTGCTTTTTCTGTATCGAATTTATAATCTCCATCCTCGAGATACACACATTGTGAAACAATGCTGAAAAATTCTGATGTCGATTCCCACAATTTTGCGATGACTTGAGCCTCTTCTTTTGTCATTCCTAACTCGACAGCTTTTTCGCTGTCGAAATAATATACACCGTCTTGTTCGTATATACATTGATTTAGAATATCAATAAATGCATTGATATCTTCGTTTGTGACTGTCTGATGCTGAACATAAACATCAGTGTGATCATCCGGTGTTTTTGCGCTGGCTGCATCAGGACCGAACGTTAATAGAGCAGCTGAGGTCATTGCGGCAGTCGTTAGCATCGCTTTTTTTACAAATGTGTTCTTCATGTTTCTTCTCTCCCTTTTATGAATTGTGCTACAAATTCCATTATAGGGAGTGATTACCGGTGGAGAAATAGGCGCTATGGTATTTTATGTGTATCGTTGCCGAACTACTTTTTGAGGGCTGCACGTGTGATCGTTAGAACGATTGTCGATGTATGAAGGATGATTTGCATCTTCCTGACTAAGAAACAGAGGAGATAAGGCTTAAAGAAATGAAAAACACCGCTTTCTTTGCGGTGTTTTTTGATTACAATGTCGCCGGCGGGGCAATGCTTTTAATCAAGCAAGCCCTGTTCGCGCATTTTCTTTTTCAATGTAAATCCGCCGCCCATAACGGCGCAAACAAGTACAATGCTGGCGATAATGCCAATGGCGCTTTTTTCAGCGATAAAGACGCCGATCAGCATAATGCTGAAAACTGCTGCAAATGCAAATAATAGTAAAAGCCAATTCGTTTTTTTCATATTTTCCATCCCCTTTTAGGTCTTATATTAAGTTTACTGAAAAACGTGACGCTTTTAAAGAGGATGTGTGGTATAATATGAAAGTTATCTAATTTTTTTAGGAGATGAAAAAGTGAAACTTCGAAATGATCTTCGCAACATCGCGATTATTGCCCACGTTGACCATGGGAAAACGACTTTAGTCGATCAGCTTTTACATCAGGCTGGTACGTTCCGTGCCAACGAACAGGTTGCTGAACGCGCAATGGACTCTAATGATCTTGAACGCGAACGCGGCATTACAATTTTGGCGAAAAATACTGCGATTAACTATAAAGATACACGTATCAATATTTTGGACACCCCTGGACACGCAGACTTTGGGGGAGAAGTAGAACGGATTATGAAAATGGTTGACGGCGTAGTGCTTGTCGTTGACGCATATGAAGGCTGTATGCCTCAAACTCGGTTCGTTCTGAAAAAAGCTCTTGAGCAAAACCTGAATCCGGTTGTTGTTGTAAACAAAATTGACCGTGACTTTGCCCGTCCTGAGGAAGTAATCGATGAAGTTCTTGATCTGTTCATTGAGCTTGATGCCAATGAAGAGCAGCTCGAGTTCCCAGTAGTATATGCTTCCGCGATTAATGGAACAGCGAGTCTTGATCCGAAACAACAGGATGAAAACATGGAAGCTTTATATGAAACGATTATTAAGCATGTTCCGGCACCTGTTGATAATGCAGAGGAGCCGCTTCAATTCCAAGTTGCCCTTCTTGACTACAACGACTATGTAGGCCGTATCGGAATCGGACGCGTATTCCGCGGCACGATGAAAGTCGGACAGCAGGTTTCTCTTATGAAGCTTGACGGAACGGCTAAGTCATTCCGTGTAACAAAGATTTTTGGTTTCCAAGGCTTAAAGCGTGTGGAAATTGAAGAAGCAAAAGCGGGAGACCTCGTTGCGGTATCCGGGATGGAAGATATCAACGTTGGTGAAACGGTATGTCCTGTAGACCATCAAGATCCGCTTCCAGTACTTCGCATTGATGAGCCGACACTTCAAATGACATTTGTCGTGAATAACAGTCCGTTTGCAGGCCGTGAAGGCAAATATGTAACGGCTCGTAAAATCGAAGAGCGTCTTCAATCACAGCTACAGACGGATGTGAGCTTGCGTGTAGAGCCAACAGCTTCTCCTGATGCTTGGGTTGTCTCCGGACGCGGTGAGCTGCACTTGTCAATTTTAATTGAAAATATGCGCCGTGAGGGCTATGAGCTTCAAGTGTCAAAACCTGAAGTTATCATCAAAGAAATCGACGGCGTACGCTGTGAGCCTGTTGAACGTGTGCAAATTGATGTACCTGAAGAGCATACTGGCTCTGTCATGGAATCAATGGGAGCACGCAAAGGTGAAATGGTTGATATGATCAATAATGGAAACGGCCAAGTCCGTCTCATCTTTACAGTTCCTTCCCGCGGATTGATCGGTTACTCTACTGAGTTCCTATCATTAACACGCGGATTCGGTATTCTGAACCATACGTTTGACAGTTACCAGCCGATGCAGGCGGGCCAAGTCGGAGGACGCCGTCAAGGTGTGCTTGTGTCGATGGAAAACGGAAAAGCGACATCTTATGGTATTCAAGGAATTGAAGACCGCGGTGTCATCTTCGTTGAGCCGGGAACTGAAGTATACGAAGGAATGATCGTTGGAGAGCATAACCGTGACAATGACCTTGTTGTTAACGTCAGCAAAATGAAACAGCAAACAAACGTCCGCTCTGCGACAAAGGATCAGACAACGACAATTAAAAAAGCGCGCATCATGTCTCTTGAGGAGTCTCTAGAGTACTTAAACGAAGATGAATATTGTGAAGTAACACCTGAATCCATCCGTTTAAGAAAGAAAATCCTCAATAAAAACGAACGTGAAAAAGCGGCTAAAAAGAAAAAAACAGCAGGATTGTCTTAATCTCGTGCAGAATTTGAAAAGATAGAACCCGTACGTTTACAGGGGAGGGAATCTTTTTGAATGACGTAAGCGAACGCCTGTCGTTCTTCGCCGCTCTATATCAAGTAGACCGGCAGCCTGCGGCAGGCATGTGGCTGCTGTACGGCACGATTTTTGTGTTGGCCGTTATTGTATTTAAGCTTGGATTTGCTAAACGGCTTCCTGTATTAAAATCAGCGGTGGTGTATGTATTTCTTGCTTTAGGCTGCACTGTTTTGACTTTTTTAGGAGTGTTTTTGCCCGTGGCAGAAGGATTGGTCGTCGCTGCGCTGATTTTAATCATTTACAAAATTCGGCTGTATCAGTCGAAAAAGGGACAGTCTGCAAAATCATAAAAGACTCAGCTGAAAGCTGAGTCTTTTTTTGTTCTGTATGTTAAGCGGCCGCTTTATTTTTTTACTTTTTCTTTTTTCTGCTGTCCCGGGTGAAAAGTAAATTTTCCCGTTTTTAGCCGTTCTTCTGTTTTTTTGGCAATCCGATCGTGGCATTCCTGGCACATATATGTATGGATCGGGCGGTTTCGAAGCCGTTTCGCGATCAGGGTATCATCATCAATTGTTTCAATTTTATCGCAAATAGAACATTTGACCCTCATCATATCACCTCTTTCACTAACATGTATTATAGCACGGATTAGAAGCTGTCCAAAATAAGAAAAAGCTAAAGCGCAAGGCTATAGCTTAATCATTGTTGTTCTTTTTCATATGATGATCTGATTGATCATTTTGTTCCTTCTCCATTTCCTGCTGCTGTTTTCTATTTAATTGATCATTTTGCTGCTTTGTTTGCGGCTCGTCTTCATTGTCAATCACATCGTTAGGCACTTCGGGAAGCACTCTGCCGACAATCGCAGCTAATTCATCCAGTATGCCTGTTACCGGATGGCCCTCACTGATTTCTCTGCTCATTTCACGCAGGCGGCTGACCGTATCGGGATCTGCAATAACAACTGCGTTGGCGCCATATCGATCATTTTTTAGAGCCTGTGCTACAGAGTATTTGATGGTTTCCACTTTGCTTCTATCCAAAGTGTCATCGACATCAATCCCAACAACAGCATAACCTCCCAGCACAACAGCTGTTGCATCCTTGACGTCAGGGTTTTTTTCAGCAACACTGACCAGGTGCTTGGCTATATCAGCTCTTGTTCCATTGTCTTTTGTTTCCTGAGTTGTGTCCTTTACGTGAATCGGTTTAGTCTCCTGCTGTCTTGTTGATTCTTTTTCAACATTCTGGTCCTGTTTTCCTTGTTGATAGGCACAAGCGGACAGGATAAGCGTCAGCTGTATGATAATGAAAAGAATTCGCACTTGCGGGTTCCCTCCTTGAAATACTTTCATTAATTTTATTGTTGAATTAACCTTCTATCTTTATGCACAAAAACATATATTTTAGCAGGCATTCACCTTTTTCATCAAAAGAGAAGCAGGAAGAACTTTGACCCTTATATCAGGAGGCTGAGACTTGAGTAAAATTTATGTGTTAGATACGAATGTGTTATTACAGGATCCTAACGCGATATTTTCTTTTGAAGAAAACGAGGTTGTCATCCCTGCTGTCGTATTAGAAGAGGTTGATTCAAAAAAACGGTATATGGACGAAGTTGGGAGGAATGCGAGGCACGTATCTAAGCTGATCGATGCGCTAAGGCAAAAAGGCAGGCTGCATGAGCATGTACCGCTTGACACCGGCGGCACACTGAGAATTGAACTGAATCATCGTTCGTTTCACCAGCTGCAAGAGATCTTTATTGAAAAGACGAACGATAATCGCATATTAGCTGTTGCGAAAAACCTAAGCCTAGAGGAAGAAACCAAAGAAAATGGCAGGCCGGTTATCCTCGTCAGCAAGGACGTACTTGTTAGGGTTAAAGCGGACGCAATCGGACTTCTTGCTGAAGATTTCTTAAATGACAGGGTTGTGGACAATGATGAAATGTACAGCGGCTATAAAGATATATATATCAGCCAGCAGCTGTTCAGCTCTTTTTACGGGAAAAATCAAATTTCAGTAAACGATGTGAAGCAGCATGCGTTTTATCCGAATCAATTTGCTTTAATGAAGGATGAGCTGGGAGGATCCTCCTCGGCAGTCGGAATTGCAGACAAAACCGGAACGGTATTAAAAAGACTCGTATTTGATGATGAACATATATGGGGAATCAGGCCGAAAAATGTACAGCAGACAATGGCGTTAGAGCTTTTGCTGCGGGAAGATATTCCGCTGGTTACCCTGATCGGAAAAGCGGGAACCGGCAAGACGCTCTTAGCCTTGGCGGCAGGGCTATTACAGACAGAAGACTTGGGGATATATAAAAAGCTGGTCGTCGCAAGGCCAATTGTTCCTGTTGGCAAAGACATCGGGTATTTGCCAGGCGAAAAAGAGGAAAAGCTAAAGCCTTGGATGCAGCCGATTTTTGACAACTTAGAGTTTCTGTTCAATGCGAAAAAACCAGGAGAGCTGGAGGCTATTTTGGCGGGAATTGGCTCAATTCAGGTAGAGGCGCTGACTTATATCAGAGGGAGAAGCATACCAGATCAATTTATTATCATTGATGAAGCGCAAAATTTGACCAGGCATGAGGTAAAAACATTGCTAACGAGAGTCGGTGAGGGCAGTAAAATAGTCTTAATGGGCGATCCTGAACAAATTGATCACCCATATTTAGACAGTCTGAACAATGGTTTGGCCTATGTGGTTGAGCGGTTTAAAGGACAACCCATCTCAGGCAGCGTGAAACTGTTAAAAGGTGAGAGATCAGGTCTCGCCCAGCTTGCCGCTGACTTGCTGTAACATTAAATGATTTCGATTTCTTTTAAATCGGTTATCGGCTGTTTATGATCAACCGGGTCTTCAAAGTAAATATGCACGGGGCCGCCTTCTTGAATCGGCTTGCCTGCCTCACTGAAATGGACAATACTGTTCAAAGCTGTTTCCAGAGAGACAGCGGCCTTTCCTGAACTTGTGACAAATACACATTGTGTCGCAGAGCTGTTTGGCTCGGCATTTTTCAGCACAGTCCCAAGTCTCATTGCAAAACTGCCGTTCATCAGTTTTTGCTTCTCGTATTGTTTTTCGGTCTTTAAAGTCGGCGGCGCAATCCGGCCCTCTCTGATGACGCGTTCTGAATCAAGGTCGGATTCATCCCCGATAGATTGTAATGTGTCTTGACTGTCCCCTTTGTGGTCAAACAAAAATTTGCGATCATCAAAAATCCATACGCTTGGATCAATGGTAATCGGATATGTAACATTGCCTTTTACTTGGATAACGCTCATAATATGACCCCCTTCTCTCAAAATTATAAAAGTTTTCGCATGAATTGTCACTTTGTGTACAAATTATGTGTATTGAAATGCTGAGGGAACGAGGGTGTTTGCATGGTATGCCGGCATAATGATGAGCTTGAAGCCTTAGTGAAAAAGGCGAAAAAAGTAACGGACAAGGGGGAGGTAGCCAGTTATATTCCCGCCTTGGCAAAAGCTGATAAACACGATCTGTCAGTGGCGATTTATTATTCCAATAATGTTTGTCTGTCAGCAGGTGACGTAGAAAAAACATTTACGCTTCAGAGTATATCGAAAGTCCTTGTACTTGCTTTGGTGCTAATGGAATACGGCAAAGATAAGGTCTTCAGTTATGTTGGACAGGAGCCGACCGGTGATCCGTTTAATTCAATTATCAAGCTGGAAACAGTAAATCCGAGCAAGCCGTTAAACCCTATGATTAATGCCGGGGCATTGGTAGTGACAAGTCTGATTAGAGGAAGAACGGTGAAAGAGAGACTTGATTATTTGCTTTCTTTTATTAGAAGGCTGACAAACAACCAAGAGATTACATACTGCCGAGAAGTGGCTGAATCCGAATACAGCACTTCAATGATTAATCGGGCAATGTGTTATTATATGAAGCAGTACGGCATTTTTGAGGATGATGTAGAAGCAGTAATGGATTTATACACGAAGCAATGCGCGATTGAGATGAGCAGCTTGGATTTAGCGAAAATCGGATCTGTATTTGCATTGAACGGCAGAAATCCTGAGACTGGGGAGCAAGTCATCTCAAAAGATGTCGCAAGAATTTGCAAAACATTTATGGTGACGTGCGGAATGTACAATGCAAGCGGGGAATTCGCAATTAAGGTCGGAATCCCTGCGAAAAGCGGCGTATCCGGCGGGATTATGGGTATTTCGCCTTACGATTTTGGGATCGGCATATTCGGCCCGGCATTAGACGAAAAAGGGAACAGCATTGCAGGTGTAAAGCTTTTGGAAATAATGTCTGAGATGTACAGGCTGAGTATTTTTTAATTTATGTCATATGCTTAAATCCTCTTGCATTTTCTGTTGATACCCTTTATGATAAATAGAAGAATTAGGTACTCGCCTGGGGAACGGAGGGATACTTTTGGCTTCAGAGATGATAGTTGACCATCGGCAAAAAGCTTTTGAACTCTTAAAAGTTGACGCTGAGAAGATTTTGAAGCTGATCCGAGTACAAATGGATAACTTAACGATGCCTCAATGTCCTCTATATGAAGAGGTCTTAGATACTCAAATGTTCGGGCTTTCGAGGGAAATCGATTTTGCTGTCCGCCTGGGATTGGTTGATGAAAAAGACGGTAAAGACCTTTTATACACATTGGAGCGCGAATTGTCTGCTTTGCATGACGCGTTTACAGCTAAATAAATGATAAAACTCAAACTTATTAACAGTTTGGGTTTTTTTATAACCGCTATTTTTCGCTCATCTCATCAAAGACGGTCTTTTTTTACACATTCCTTCCGAAACGTATAGAGATTCTTCGTCTCGTTTGATAAATTGTAGTAAAATAAAAAATATAAATACATAAAAACCATAGAAAATGAAAGTTAGATGCAGGGAAGAGGATGTTATGTTAAAAAAAATGCTAAAATCTTATGATTACTCACTGATATTCGCAATTGTTTTACTGTGCGGATTCGGTTTGGTGATGGTATACAGCTCAAGCATGATTACGGCTGTCTCTCGATACGGAGTAAGCAGTAATTTTTTCTTCATGCGGCAGCTGTTTGCTTTAATTGCAGGTGGCGCTCTATTTATTCTCATGGCTTTGTTTCCATACAAGGCATTGGCCCATCAAAAGTTTCAGAAGGGGATACTGCTTGTTTCTGTTCTTGCGCTTATCTCACTGTTTGTTTTCGGGCATGTTGCCGGAAACGCGCAGAGCTGGTTTAAAATCGGCGGAATGAGTGTCCAGCCGGGGGAGTTTGTGAAACTGGTCGTGATTTTATACCTTGCAGCCGTATATGCCAAAAAACAAAGCTATATTGACCATCTATTAACGGGTGTAGCTCCTCCGGTAGTCATGACGCTTGTGATTTGCGGGTTAATTGCCATGCAGCCAGATTTCGGTACAGCCATGATTATAGGGCTGATTGCGACGTGCATGATCTTGTGCTCCGGATTCAGCGGAAAGACACTGATGAGGCTTGTGATACTGGGCGGAATTGTTTTGATTTTAGTCAGCCCGATTATCTATTTGAATCAGGATAAAATTTTAACTGAAGGCCGTTTAGCGCGTTTTGAGAGTCTTGAAGACCCATTTAAGTATGCAAACTCATCAGGTTTGCAAGTGATCAATTCTTATTATGCGATCGGCTCAGGCGGCATTTTCGGTCTGGGGCTCGGTGAAAGTATCCAAAAATACGGATATCTGCCTGAATCACACACTGACTTTATTATGGCTGTCATTGCTGAAGAGCTCGGCATTTTTGGGGTTTTGTTTGTGATTTTCCTATTGGGTTTTGTCGTTATTAAAGGTTTTTATATAGCCAGAAAATGCGAGGACCCGTTTGGAAGTCTTTTAGCGATCGGCATTTCAAGCATGATTGCCATCCAATCGTTTATTAACCTTGGCGGTGTCAGCGGATTAATTCCGATTACAGGGGTTACGCTGCCATTTATTAGTTACGGGGGCTCTTCTTTAGTGCTGCTGCTGGCAAGCATGGGGATATTAGCGAATATCAGCATGTTTGTGAAATATTCAGAGAATAAGAAAAAGAGAGAGCCCTTGGCGCCGAAGGGAATGAAAAAGAAACAGCTCAAAAAAACTGTTTATCTGTAAAAAACAAGTGTGTACAGGGGAAGGATATTCCGCTATGATAGATTATATTCCATTCGGGTAAGGGGGAAAAAAGTTTGTCTCAGCAATCGATACAAAAAGTATTAGTAGCAAACAGGGGAGAAATTGCAATCCGAATATTCCGAGCGTGTACCGAGTTGAATATTCGTACAGTTGCGGTCTATTCAAAAGAAGATTCCGGTTCCTACCATCGGTACAAGGCGGATGAAGCATACTTAGTCGGTGAAGGGAAAAAACCGATAGATGCTTACCTGGATATTGAAGGAATCATTGATATTGCGAAAAGAAACAAAGTCGATGCAATTCATCCGGGATACGGTTTCTTATCTGAAAATATTCATTTTGCGAGACGATGTGAAGAAGAAGGCATCGTATTCATTGGTCCAAAATCCGAGCATCTCGATATGTTTGGTGACAAGGTAAAAGCGCGTGAGCAGGCAGAAAAAGCCGGAATCCCCGTGATTCCCGGAAGCGACGGTCCTGCAGAAACGCTTGAAGCCGTTGAACAATTTGGACAAGCTAACGGTTATCCAATTATCATTAAAGCTTCGCTTGGCGGCGGCGGCCGCGGTATGCGGATTGTCAGATCTGAAAGTGAAGTCAAAGAAGCATATGAGCGTGCAAAATCAGAGGCGAAAGCAGCCTTTGGCAATGATGAAGTTTATGTAGAAAAATTAATTGAGAATCCGAAACATATTGAGGTTCAGGTCATTGGAGACAAACAGGGCAATGTCGTCCATCTTTTTGAAAGGGATTGTTCCGTTCAACGACGCCACCAAAAGGTCATTGAAGTGGCGCCGAGTGTTTCGCTGTCACCTGAATTAAGGGATCAAATTTGTGAGGCGGCTGTTGCGCTTGCGAAAAATGTAAACTATATAAATGCGGGTACGGTCGAATTCCTTGTTGCAAACAACGAGTTCTACTTTATTGAAGTAAATCCTCGCGTACAAGTTGAACACACGATAACAGAAATGATTACTGGTGTCGATATTGTTCAAACACAAATTCTTGTTGCCCAAGGGCACAGCCTTCACAGCAAAAAAGTAAATATTCCTGAGCAAAAGGACATTTTTACAATCGGCTATGCCATTCAGTCACGGGTTACGACTGAGGATCCGCAAAATGATTTCATGCCTGATACAGGAAAAATCATGGCTTACCGTTCAGGCGGCGGTTTTGGTGTCCGTCTTGATACCGGAAACAGCTTCCAGGGCGCCGTGATCACACCATACTATGATTCACTTCTCGTTAAGCTTTCAACTTGGGCTTTAACGTTTGAACAGGCAGCTGCCAAAATGGTGCGAAACCTTCAGGAGTTTAGAATCAGAGGCATAAAAACAAACATTCCGTTCCTTGAGAACGTTGCAAAACATGAGAAGTTCCTGACAGGGCAATATGATACGTCTTTTATTGACACAACGCCTGAATTATTTATTTTTCCTAAACAAAAAGACCGCGGAACAAAAATGCTCACTTACATCGGCAATGTGACAGTGAACGGCTTCCCCGGAATCGGGAAAAAAGAAAAACCGGCGTTTGACAAACCGTTAATCGTAAAGGTAGACGCTGATCAGCAGCCTGCCAGAGGAACAAAGCAAATTCTCGATGAAAAAGGTGCAGAAGGGCTTGCAAATTGGGTTAAGGAGCAGAAATCTGTCCTTTTAACAGATACGACATTCAGGGATGCCCACCAATCGTTATTGGCAACTAGAATCAGATCGCATGATTTGAAAAAAATCGCAAATCCAACGGCTGCATTATGGCCTGAACTGTTCAGTATGGAAATGTGGGGAGGCGCGACCTTCGATGTAGCCTATCGATTCCTGAAAGAGGATCCATGGAAACGTTTGGAGGATCTTCGCGAAGAAGTGCCGAATACCTTATTCCAGATGCTGCTTCGCTCATCAAATGCGGTCGGCTATACGAATTATCCGGATAATGTGATTAAAGAATTTGTGAAGCAATCAGCTCAATCCGGTATTGATGTGTTTCGTATTTTCGACAGCTTAAACTGGGTAAAAGGGATGACGTTAGCCATTGATGCCGTTCGGGATACCGGCAAAGTGGCAGAAGCTGCGATTTGTTACACGGGAGATATCCTTGACAAGAACCGGACGAAGTACGACCTTGATTATTATACTTCGATGGCGAAGGAGCTTGAGGCGGCCGGTGCACATATTCTCGGGATTAAAGATATGGCAGGGCTGTTAAAACCGCAGGCTGCATATGAACTCGTTTCTGCGTTGAAAGAAACGATCGACATTCCGGTTCACCTTCATACACATGATACGAGCGGCAACGGTATATATATGTATGCGAAAGCTGTAGAAGCCGGTGTTGATATCATAGATGTGGCGGTCAGCTCAATGGCGGGATTAACGTCACAGCCTAGCGCGAGCGGATTTTATCATGCGATGGAAGGCAACGACCGCCGTCCGGAAATGAATGTCCAAGGCGTTGAATTGCTGTCCCAATATTGGGAGTCAGTGCGTAAATATTATAGTGAATTTGAAAGCGGAATGAAGTCCCCGCATACTGAAATTTATGAGCACGAGATGCCAGGGGGCCAATACAGCAACCTGCAGCAGCAGGCCAAGGGAGTAGGCCTTGGCGACCGCTGGAATGAAGTCAAGGAAATGTACAGACGCGTGAACGATATGTTCGGTGACATCGTCAAGGTAACGCCTTCTTCAAAAGTAGTCGGAGATATGGCTCTCTATATGGTGCAAAACAACCTAACTGAAAAAGACGTTTACGAAAAAGGCGAATCATTAGATTTCCCTGATTCTGTTGTGGAGCTTTTCAAAGGGAATATCGGCCAGCCTCATGGCGGATTCCCGGAAAAACTGCAAAAGCTGATCTTAAAAGGGCAGGAGCCGATTACAGTCAGACCGGGCGAACTGCTTGAGCCGGTGTCATTTGAAGCGATCAAACAGGAGTTTAAAGAGCAGCATAACTTGGAAATTTCAGATCAGGACGCTGTGGCGTATGCCCTTTACCCTAAAGTTTTCACTGATTATGTGAAAACGACAGAAAGCTACGGAGACATCTCGGTTTTAGATACACCGACATTCTTCTACGGCATGACATTAGGTGAAGAGATAGAAGTTGAAATTGAGCGCGGTAAAACGCTGATTGTTAAGCTGATTTCAATCGGTGAGCCTCAGCCTGACGCCACTCGCGTCGTTTATTTCGAACTGAACGGGCAGCCGCGTGAAGTAGTCATTAAAGATGAAAGCATTAAGTCTTCCGTTCAGGAAAGGCTGAAAGCAGACCGGACAAATCCAAGCCACATCGCAGCTTCCATGCCTGGAACCGTTATTAAGGTATTGGCTGAAGCAGGTACAAAAGTCAATAAAGGTGATCATTTGATGATTAATGAAGCGATGAAAATGGAAACAACGGTTCAAGCCCCTTTCTCAGGAACAATCAAGCAGGTTCATGTGAAAAATGGCGAGCCGATCCAAACGGGAGATCTGCTCCTTGAAATTGAAAAAGCGTAATAAACAAAGAGTGTATATCATTTGATATACACTCTTGTTTTTTATAGAAAATGCGGAGTGAAACTGTTTTAGAAGAGATGTAAGCGGCGTTCAAAGATTATACAGTAGTACTGTCACAAGCCATTTCCTTTTAAAAATAAAACAGGCTTTTATACCGGCGATCTTTTAGATACTTTGTAGTATGCCATGAATATTACTATAGGCTCTATCTGATTATCCATGGCCAAAAGGGTTTATTTTCATGAAGCGATACTAATACGAAGGCTGGCCATTGAAACAATTAAGCGCCAAAACAAGACATGAAAAAGACCAAAGCCGTTAAGACTTTGGTCTAGAGTCCTTATGACTGTCTGGATTCATAACGGAAGCGAGCAATCAATAATAAGAAGTAGCATAGAACGCCAAACAGACAGGCAATAAAGAACGAGTGGGCAAGTGCAAAGCCCAGTGCCAGTTCAGTGTATACGATCATAATACCGGACAGTGCTTGTAATGTGATGAAAATAAGACACGAGATCCATCCCCAAAAGATCTGTTTTTGATCTTTATAGGAAGTGATAGCGTGAACAGCGGCAACAATAATCCATACAAATAATAGTAAGGCTGCTGCTCTGTGGCCCATTTGCACCCATTCATGGAATTGGGTCGGAAGTCCATTGTTCAGCGGGCTGCATAGCGGCACATTAGGACATGCCAGACTTGATTCAGTGTGCCTTACATATGCGCCTGTATACACAACGATATAGGAATATATTAAAATTCCTATCATGTGAAATTGCATCTTTTTGCCGATTTGAAGCGGCTTAACCAGTTTTCTGACTGATTTATCAGCTTCAAATATGAGCAATGTTAAAATAAGCACTGAAGCAAAAGAAATTAATGAGATGCCAAAGTGAAGTGCCATTATCAGCGCGTTCGAACCGAATACGACAGCCAATGCGCCAAGCAATGCTTGTAGAAATAAAAAGATAATTGACATGATCGCGAGAAACGTTGTTTCACGGAAAATCGGCGTGATTTTTCTCCATGACCAAAACGCAAGGCTTAACACAAGGATAATAGAGATCCCGCTTGCGAATCGGTGGCTCCATTCAATAATTGAGGCCGGATTCAGTTCAGGGAAAAAACGGCCGTGACACAGCGGCCACTGTCTGCCGCATCCTTGGCCGGAACCTGTTTTTGTAACGAGAGCACCCCCGATTAAAACAATTAGCATGACAAATGTCGTCAGAACACCGAGAGCTTTTAATGCTTTATTCATACAATATTCACCTTCTCAACATACTGCTGCAATTTTATATACGTTCCAAGTGTAAGCGAATATGTGTTTTGTGGCAATTCCCAGAGCCTTTTGTTCACAAAAATATAATAGAATAACGGCTTCTGGAAAATGTACACTTGATTATTCATGCCGGGTCTGATAGAAATAAGGTAAACGCAATGCCGATTTGGTGATTGCCTGCATCTTTGGTAAAATTCATAAAAAGTTCACAAATAAATTCCTGTTTGTCGTTTAATATTTAATAGGATGTTTTTTTACAAGATGTTATCTTGTATGATAGAGTTGCAGGTTATTTTATTTTCCTGCGTTAGGTTTGTAAGGGAGGTTTACGTTATGGCTAACTCCAGAATCTTAAATGATACAGCTATAGACGGACAAATTGAAGAAACAACGGCATGGAAAGATTTTCTGTCCCTTATTAAAATAGGGATCGTCAATTCTAACCTCATCACGACTTTCACTGGAATGTGGCTTGCACTACATATTTCCGGTTTGAGTTTTTTAGGCAATATAAATACCGTTCTTCTTACGTTAATCGGGTCTTCACTGATTATTGCGGGCTCCTGTGCGATCAATAACTGGTATGACCGGGACATTGACCATCTTATGGAGCGTACGAAAGTAAGACCGACGGTTACGGGTAAAATTCAGCCGAGTCAGGCGTTATGGTCTGGAATTTTGCTGGTTGCTTTAGGATTGATCATGCTGCTGATGACAACTGTCATGGCTGCTGTTATCGGTTTTATCGGAGTCTTTACGTATGTTGTATTGTACACAATGTGGACGAAACGCCGCTATACGATTAACACAGTAGTAGGAAGCGTTTCAGGTGCAGTGCCGCCGCTTATTGGATGGACGGCAGTGGAAGGGAATATCGGTGTCGTAGCATGGGTGTTATTCATGATTTTATTTATTTGGCAGATTCCTCACTTCTTAGCATTGGCTATTAAGAAAACTGAGGATTACAGAGCTGCAAATATTCCGATGCTTCCTGTCGTATACGGATTTGAAGTGACAAAAAGACAAATTATTGTGTGGGTTGCGTGCCTGATGCCGCTTCCGTTTTTCCTTGGCAGCCTAGGGCTTCCAATTGTCATCCTCGGTTTGCTGTTAAATATCGGCTGGCTGATTCTTGGATTAATGGGATTCCGCTCCAAGAATATTATGAAGTGGGCAACGCAGATGTTCGTTTACTCGCTTAACTACATGACAATCTATTTCGTTGCCATGGTTGTCTTGACGCTTTTCTAAAAAATAGATATGATGCTTGTTTTATCGCTTCAAAATAAACGATGACAACTAGTAAATGCCGCCTTGACCTCTTGTTTAATCAGGCGGCTTTACTTTTATACATAGATGGCATTTTGAGTAAAAAAACTCATAATTTAAGAGAAGAGGAAATGTAAGTGCTTTATTGGTGATAGGCTGGAGGCGATGGCTTTTGATCTGCTTTCCGCCTTTGTATTGACCAGAAAAGGGGTTGGGTGAAATGGTAAAGCATTGGCGTCTTATTTTATTATTAGCCTTAGTGCCGCTTCTATTAAGCGGATGTGGAAAACCTTTTTTATCCACGCTCAAGCCTGCTGGCGAGGTGGCTGATAAACAGTATGACCTTACAGTGCTCAGCACATTAATTATGGTGGTTGTTGTTGCAGTAGTATCTGTTATCTTCTTTTATGTGATTGTGAGATTCAGAAGATCACGGGTCGGTGAGAACACGATACCGAAACAGGTAGAGGGGAATAAATTTTTAGAAATCACATGGACTGTGATCCCGATTTTGCTGCTCATTATTCTTGTGATCCCTGTTGTATTATATACGCTGGAGCTAGCAGACACATCACCAATGGATAAGAAAGGCCGCAAAGCTGAGGATGCTCTTGTAGTCAATGTCCGGGCAAATTTATACTGGTGGGAGTTTGAGTACCCTGATTACGGCATCATCACAAGCCAAGAGCTGATTGTGCCGACAGACCAGCGTGTATATTTTAATTTAAAAGCTTCTGATGTCAAACATTCCTTCTGGATTCCTTCAGTTGGAGGAAAACTTGATACGAATACGGATAATGAAAATAAGTTCTTCCTGACATTTGATTCAAAACGAAGCAAAGAGGCAGGAGATATGTTTTTTGGAAAGTGTGCAGAGCTTTGCGGCCCTTCACATGCGCTGATGGATTTTAAAGTAAAGACAATGTCTGCAAAGGAATTTCAGGGCTGGACAAAAGAAATGAAAAACTATAAATCTACAGCAGAGAGCGATTTGGCTAAGCAGGGTGAAGAACTGTTTAAAGAGAAAAACTGCCTGAGCTGCCATGCGGTAGAGCCGAATGATAAGCGTGCAGAAGCCGCTAGAACGGCACCCAACTTGGCGACTTTCGGTGAAAGGACAAAAGTGGCAGGGGTGAAAGAGGCCAACAAAGAAAATGTGAAGGCCTGGCTGAAGGACCCTGACAGCATAAAGCCGGGGAACAAAATGACAGGAACATATCCAAAGCTCTCAGACAGTGAAACAGATGCGCTTTATGAATACTTAAAAGGCTTAAAAGCGGAAAGCAAGTAGGGAAGAAAGGGAGATATTGGGGGAGGTCACATATGTTGAATGCGCTTACAGAAAAGCGGACGCGCGGATCTATGCTTTGGGATTATTTGACGACGGTGGACCATAAAAAAATCGCGATTCTTTATTTAGCGGCAGGAGGATTCTTCTTTCTTGTCGGGGGAATTGAAGCGATGTTTATCAGAATTCAGCTAGCAAAGCCGGAAAATGCGTTTCTCAGTGCTCAAGCGTACAATGAAGTAATGACTATGCACGGAACGACGATGATCTTTCTGGCTGCGATGCCGCTCTTATTTGCCTTGATGAATGCGGTTGTGCCTTTACAGATCGGGGCTCGGGACGTTTCGTTTCCATTTTTAAATGCGCTTGGTTTTTGGCTCTTCTTTTTCGGAGGCATTTTCTTAAATCTAAGCTGGTTTTTGGGCGGAGCGCCAGATGCGGGCTGGACGTCATATGCCTCCCTTTCGCTTCATTCAAAAGGGCACGGCATAGACTTTTTCGTCCTCGGACTCCAAATATCGGGGCTCGGGACGCTGATAGCCGGGATTAACTTTTTGGCCACGATTATCAATATGAGGGCACCGGGTATGACGTACATGAGACTGCCTTTGTTTACATGGACGACATTTGTGGCCTCGGCATTGATTTTGTTTGCCTTTCCGCCGCTTACGGTTGGATTGGCTCTTATGATGCTGGATCGGCTGTTCGGAACCAATTTCTTTAATCCCGAGCTTGGCGGGAATACGGTCATTTGGGAGCATTTATTTTGGATCTTCGGCCACCCGGAGGTTTATATCCTAATTTTACCTGCATTCGGTATTTTTTCTGAGGTCATCCCTGTGTTTGCCAGAAAGCGTTTGTTTGGCTATTCTTCAATGGTTTTTGCAATCGTGCTCATTGGCTTTCTGGGCTTTATGGTATGGGTGCACCACATGTTCACGACTGGTCTCGGCCCGATTGCAAATGCAATTTTTGCGGTTGCCACAATGGCTATCGCGATTCCGACGGGGATTAAGATTTTTAACTGGCTTTTGACGATTTGGGGAGGAAATGTGAAGTATACGACCGCTATGCTGTATGCTGTCTCATTTATTCCGTCCTTTGTGCTCGGCGGTGTGACGGGAGTCATGCTGGCAGCGGCCGCTGCTGATTATCAGTTCCATGATACGTATTTTGTGGTGGCGCACTTCCACTACGTCATCATTGGTGGCGTGGTATTCGGCCTATTAGCTGGTGTTCATTTCTGGTGGCCGAAAATGTTCGGTAAAATTCTGCACGAGACGATGGGGAAAATTTCATTTGTATTGTTTTTTATCGGCTTTCACCTCACGTTTTTCATTCAGCATTTTGTCGGCTTAATGGGAATGCCGCGCCGGGTTTATACGTTTTTGCCAGGCCAGGGTCTTGAAACCGGCAACTTGATCAGTACAATCGGGGCGTTTTTTATGGCGGCAGCTGTTATTCTTCTGCTGGTCAATGTCATTTGGACATCGGTAAAAGGCGAATATGTAGGCGCTGATCCATGGCATGATGGACGTACGCTTGAATGGGCTGTTTCTTCGCCGCCGCCGGAGTATAACTTTAAACAGCTTCCTTTTGTCAGAGGACTTGATCCGCTTTGGATCGAGAAGCAGGCAGGACACAAATCAATGACGCCGGCGGAACCGGTTGATGATATTCATATGCCAAACGGCTCAATCCTGCCGCTCATCATTTCCTTCGGCCTTTTTGTTGCAGCGTTCGGGCTGCTGTACAGAAGTGATTACGCTTGGGGTCTGCCGGTGATCTTTATCGGGCTAGGCATCACATTTATTACGATGCTGCTTCGTTCAGTAATTGATGATCACGGCTATCATATTCATAAAGAGGAACTGCCGAACGATGATAAAGGGGTGAAGGCATAATGCAAATTCAAGAAAAATTCACCGCAGAAACCTTTCCAGCTTCTCCCGAAAAAGTAACACTGGAAGGGAAAAATAAATTTCTAGGCTTTTGGCTTTTTCTTGGCGGAGAGACTGTTCTGTTTGCGTCTCTCTTCGCCACGTTTCTTGCGCTTCGGAATTCAAATGCCAGTGATCCGCCTACAACCGAAATGTTCGATGTGGCACTTGTATTCATTGCGACAATGCTGTTATTAACGAGCAGTTTAACGAGTGTATACGCGATGTACCACATGAAGAACTTTTCCTTCGGCAAGATGCAGCTTTGGCTGGGAATTACGGTTTTATTGGGGGCGGGCTTTTTAGGACTGGAAATCTATGAGTTTAAGCACTACACCCATGAATTTGGCTTTACTATTACAAGCTCTGCGCTCGGCTCTGCGTTTTACACGCTTGTCGGTACACACGGCGCCCACGTGGCATTTGGGCTGATGTGGATCAGCACGCTTATGATTCGCAATGCCAAGAGAGGGCTGAACCTGTATACGGCGCCTAAGTTTTACGTTGCCAGCCTTTATTGGCACTTTATTGATGTCGTGTGGGTCTTCATCTTTACCGTTGTATATTTAATGGGGATGGTGGGATAAACATGGTCGGTAAAAAAAGCAGAGGGCATATCAACAACGACCTTGAATTTAAGAAAAAAAAGCACGCCCAGGAGATGAAATATCAGGTTTTGTCTTTTGGTTTAATGATCGGTCTTACGATTGTTGCATTTCTGACTGTGGCAACAGATGGTGTCGCAAGCTGGTTTACGATTCCTTTCATTATTTTGCTAGCTGCAATTCAAGTCATCTTTCAGCTGTATTATTTCATGCATATGAATCAAAAAGGGCATGAGGCGCCGGCATTGTTTTTGTATTCAGGGGTGTTTGTCGCGTTTATCACTGTGCTTGCGTTTGTCACAATTATATGGTGGTAATTTGAACAGCCGCCGGAGGTGAAAGAAATGAATCAGTTAGAGATATTTGGGTTTCGCGCCATGTGGAGCCCTTATCTTTTTTGTATCCTGTTAGGCATTACGGCGATTTATCTCTATTTTTACAGGCGAATGTTTTCAAAACCGAATCGAATAACTGGTAAAGAGATGGTGTGTTTTCTGTCGGCGATGCTGTTTTTATATGCGGCCGAGGGAAGCCCTGTTGATTTGCTTGGACATATTATGTTTAGCGCGCATATGGTACAGATGGCTGTCCTGTATTTGGTTGTACCTCCGCTATTGATCGCTGGAATTCCTGCATGGCTCTGGGAGAAAATCATTTTCAGGCCTGCCATCAAACCGGTTTTTTCCTTTTTCACGAAGCCCTTAATTGCTTTGCTTTTGTTTAATGGCATCTTTTCTTTATATCATGTACCGCTTATATTTGATACTGTCAAAACCGATCCGTTTTACCATACATTAATCACTTGGCTTATCTTTGTGCTTGCATTCTTCATGTGGTGGCCGCTTGTTCATAAGGTGGAGCGTCTACGTCAGCTCAGCGGCTTGATGAAGCTGGGATATATTATGGCGGACGGTATGCTGCTCACACCTGCTTGCGCCTTGATCATGTTCAGCGGTGCACCGTTATACGCTACCTATACAGATCCGTCTGCGTGGGCCGAGACAATGAGTCTTTGCGTGCCTGCGGATATGATGGGGCAGGTCCCATTAACAGGACCTGAGATGTTGAATACACTGCCTTTGTTGGAGGATCAGCAGCTCGGAGCCGTCATGATGAAAATCATTCAGGAAATTGTGTACGGTACTTTTTTGGCGATTATTTTTTTCCAATGGGTGAAGAAAGAAAGGGAAAAGGACGGGCAGGAGGAGCCGCCGTATATTCAGCAGACGATATCATAAAAGGTACAGCGGAATATGCTGTACCTTTTCGTTACATTTGAACTGTTTTTAACATGTCGGATATGTCCTGAATCAGTGCCTTGCTTTTTGTCACAACCTGTACGGGAAACTCTTCCGTTTCTCCATATTCTACTCCGTGCGGGTAGTAATGCTTGCCTAGGAGAGGGGACATTAATTGAATCACCGCGTGTCCGCTTCCGACATCACCCTCTGCCGCAATTCCTTGTATCCGCAGGTAAAACGTGCCCTCAATCGTCGAAAACTTCTTGTCATAGGTGACTCTCTCGTAATCCCATTGACCAGCTCTGATGAGACCTTTGCTTTCCATTAAGTCGTCTAGCAAGCTGAGTTCAGCCTTAACCCCTTCAAGTCCGCTTTCAGTAAACTTCAACACCGACCCCTCCTTATAAAAATTACCTTTCCTGACAATCATAGTATGAAAGCGTTAAACTTTCAATGAATCTTCTTCTTTTGAAAGTATGCAAAAATTAAATTTTGACGACAATAGCACTAGACTAAAGGAGGTTAAACGGATGACAAAAATAAAAGATCTGATGACAGCCGACTTGCAATATTGCACGGTATTAGATAATGTATATGAAGCTGCAGTAAAGATGAAGGACGCGAATGTAGGAGCAATTCCAGTAGTTGATGAGGATGGGGAAACACTGGTCGGCATCGTGACCGACCGTGATCTCGTGTTAAGAGGAATCGCCATCAAAAAACCGAACTCGCAAAAAATCACTGACGCGATGACCGAAAAACCTGTCAGTGTGGAGGAAGATGCTTCAGTTGATGAGGTTCTTCATTTGATGGCATCGCATCAGCTCAGAAGGATACCGGTTACAAAAAATAAAAAACTGACTGGAATTGTCACGCTTGGTGATCTTTCTTTATCTGAGCAAACAAATGAACGTGCCGGCAGCGCCTTATCGGATATTTCCGAAGGTGAAAATCGAGAAGAAGGCTTTTTTCATTAACACATAAATCTTTGACATGTTAAATAGGCTGTATTGTAATGGGTTGTAAGGCAAGACATTGTGAATCGCCACGGGGGTGATAGATTGAAAAATATATTGAGAGCGATGGTTATCCTCTTGATTATTTGCGGAACTTATGTTCTGTTTATTCAATATGGATCTGTTCCTGAAAAGAAATCAAATGACAGCGAGCCTCAGGTGTCAAATGAGGAAGCACAAAGCGGCAAACGAATACATATGCCGACTTCAGGATTATTGTCCTTCATGGGCAAGTCCGCCGATGAAGTAACGAAAAAGCTTGGGGAACCTGAACGTATTGACCCTTCAGCTTATGATTACGATTGGTGGGTATACAATCAAGGTAAGGACCAATATATCCAAATCGGGGTATTAAACAATAAAGTGGTCACATTATTCGCGGCTGGGAATGATATTAACGCCAAGCCTTTCAAGATTGGAGAATCGACCGGCGAAGTATTCAAGACCACCCAGGTGGCACCATTTGTGAATGTAGAGTATAAAGGAAATTCCTATCGGTTTGAATTTTCTGAAGAAGATATCAATACAAGACCGACTGTAAAGGTAGGAAAGATGTATGTCCAGCTGTATATGGACAAATTTGAGGGGAAGCTATCCAGCATCAGGGCGTTTGATGCGCAGACCTTTGTAAAGCAAAGACCTTATGAGGTAGTGTACCGCGGGGAATTAATTAAACCGAAAGCCGTCTCAGATGACAAGTGGAAAAAGATCCAAACAACGAGCGAAAAGCAAATACTTGATTTGACGAATGTCATACGCGTTAAACATGGACTTGCGAAGCTTGAGTGGGATCAGCCGACGGCGGAAGTCGCCTTTGGGCATAGCGAGGATATGAAGGAAAATAATTATTTCTCCCATGTTTCTAAGAAATACGGCTCACTGAAAGACCGCTTAGAAGAAGGGCATGTTGACTTTCAGCAAGCGGGAGAAAATATCGCATACAATTATGTGGACGGTCCGGCCGCTGTAGAAGGGTGGCTGAATAGCGAAGGCCATCGAAAAGCGCTTCTGAATTCAGATTATACGCATCTTGGTGTCGGAGTAGACCGAAAGTATTACACCCAAAATTTTATTAAGCGATGGTAATGAAAGCCGCGGACGAATGGTTCCGGGCTTTTTCTATTTTTACTCAAGCTGGTCTTGCGCTAAGGGATGTGTAAACACATCCGGTTTAATATGTTACTTTTCTTGCTGCTGAGGAGCCGATTCCCCCTTCTTCTTAAGGCTTTTCAACAGTGTATAGGGGACAGCTTGAAAATTCATTTGTGAATGAATATAGGCGAACACAATGCCCGACAAAACGATACATTGTAGTAGGTAACGATTTTCGGAGGGGGTGAGGATTGTGGCGAATCAACATGCCAATCATTCAATCAATGACTTTAAACAATTCGTCAAAAAGCATCCCAAGCTGATAAAAGAAGTGCGCAAAGAACAAAGAAGCTGGCAGGACGTATATGAAAATTGGGTCCTCTTCGGGGAAAGCGACCCGATTTGGGATCCGTATCGGGAACCGGAGGAAGCTGCTGAGGCTGTGTCTGAAACACCGCAAAAAAATGATTTTGTCACGAAAATGGTGACAGCGGTGAAAAAGATGGATGTCAATCAAATGAACGAACAAATCAATAAAATGAGCCAGTCGATCTCATCGTTGCAAAGCCTTCTTAATACATTTTCCGGGAACAGCCAGAAGCAATCGCAGCCAGGCTCTGGACAGCATCCTTTTTCTTTTCGAAAGGATTAAAAAAGGGGATCTCATATGCGCAAAGAGGTGCAGGAATATATTTTCGCAAACGAAGAACGGAAACGATTCATCAGAGAACAGCCGATTTGGTACCGCAGGCTTTCGAGAAAACCGGATGATCTGTCCTCCTTTCAGCTTGAGATGATGAATTTTTATGAAAAAACCATTCCGCATCGGGTGAATCAGTTTACAAACGGGATTCAAATGGCGCAAATGATGATACAAATGTTCCAAGCGATGCGGACAAAAGATTAAAAGGCCCGGGAAAGGGTCTTTTTCGTGCGTCCATACGGAGTTTGTTTTCGGCTATGGTTAAGCATTTTCCAATTGGCTGGTTTCATGGTAAACTAACAACTGGAGGTGCATGTTATGTATGCGACGATGGAATCCGTGCGGCTTCAAAGTGAAGCTCAGCAGCTTGCCGAGATGATTCTGCAGTCGGAGACGGCTGAGAACTACCGCAATTGTTACAAGCGTCTCCAGGAAGATGAAGAGGCAGGTCGGATTATTCGTTCTTTTATCAAAATAAAAGAGCAGTATGAGGATGTACAGCGTTTTGGCAAATATCATCCTGACTATAGAGAAATATCCCGGAAAATGAGGGAGATCAAACGTGAGCTGGACCTGAACGATAAGGTGGCTGACTTCAAGAGAGCTGAAAATGAGCTCCAGTCCATTCTTGATGAGGTCAGCGTCGAGATTGGGACAGCTGTTTCGGAGCATGTGAAAGTTCCGACTGGGAACCCTTATTTTGATGGTTTGTCTTCATGCGGAGGCGGCTGCGGTTCGGGCGGAAGCTGCGGATGTAAAGTGTCCTGACGAGACTGGCCGTCTCGTCTTTTACATATAAAAGAAATCAGGCAGGTGATTGTATTGGAGAATAGGCGCCAGGGCATGGTTGTGTATCTGCACTCCCTAAAGCAAAGCAAAATGCTGAGGAAGTTCGGGAATGTGCACTATGTATCAAAACGATTAAAATATGTCGTACTGTACTGTGATATGGACCAAATTGAAAAAACAATGGACAAGATTGCGTCTTACTCATTTGTGAAAAAAGTAGAGCCTTCTTATAAACCGTTTTTAAAATTGGAATTCGAGTCAAAGCTTGATAAGGCAAAAGAATACGATTATAAAATCGGCATATAGCAATAAAAAAATCCCCGCAGGCATCTGCGGGGTCCTTCTATTCCTTAATATGTTAAGGAGAAGGCAAAGGGAGAGGAGAAACCGGAGGAAGAACTTATGGGGAAACGTAAGTCTTCTCCGCGGTTGGCAACAACATCCTCTAGATGCTGTTGCTTATAGTATGGACAAGGATCATGCTGCCTATACACCTGTTTATCAAGATTAGCGTTCATTGTTTGGGAGAATGCTTTATGTTAAGATAGGATTGATTTTTTTCTATGTACATAGCGGCGTCCGGCCGAATAAAGAAACAAAATAGCTTTTAGAAAAAGTGGTGTGGAACATGAGAGTAATTTCTGGATCAAAAAAAGGCCGTTCATTAAAGGCTGTGCCGGGAACATCAACAAGACCGACAACCGACAAAGTGAAGGAATCCATTTTCAATATGATCGGCCCTTATTTTGATGGGGGCAGGGGATTAGATTTATTCGCAGGGAGCGGAGGTCTTGGAATCGAAGCGCTTTCACGTGGGTTTGAGCATTGTATATTCGTTGACCGTGATTTTAAAGCGATTCAAACGGTAAAATCTAATTTGAAAACGCTGGAGCTTACAAAACATGCACAGGTATACCGCAATGATGCGGAACGTGCTTTGCACGCTGCTGCAAAGAGAGAAACTGGCTTTCGCGGCATTTTTCTCGATCCGCCGTATAAGGAACAAAGGCTGAAAGCACTTTTAACTTTGATTGACGAATATCAAATGCTGGAGGAAGACGGCTTTATCGTCGCTGAGCATGACAGAGAGGTCGAGCTTCCCAAAACCGTAGGAGATCTTGTGATGACAAGAAAAGAAACCTATGGGCTTACAGGTGTGGCGATTTATAAAAAGAGGGGGTAGTGAGGTGGCGAGTATAGCTGTCTGTCCCGGCAGTTTTGATCCGGTGACCTACGGGCATCTGGACATCATCAAACGCGGGGCGCATATTTTTGAACAAGTGTATGTATGTGTGCTGAATAATTCTTCAAAAAAGCCTTTGTTCAGTGTGGAGGAACGGTGTGAGCTTCTGAGAGAAGTGACAAAAGACATTCCGAACATAACAGTTGAAACATCACAAGGACTGTTAATTGATTATGCAAAAAGAAAAAATGCCAAAGCGATATTAAGGGGCTTGAGAGCTGTATCAGATTTTGAATACGAGATGCAGGGAACGTCAGTAAACCGTGTGCTTGATGAATCCATCGAGACATTTTTCATGATGACAAACAATCAGTATTCGTTTTTAAGTTCAAGCATCGTAAAAGAAGTGGCGAGATACAACGGCTCGGTATCAGAATTTGTACCGCCGGAAGTAGAGTTTGCGCTTCAGCAAAAATTCAGACAAGGATGAGGGGATTGACTCATCCTTTTTTTGTGCCGTTTGTCAGTCTGTAAGAAAAAATGATAATGTACGTAAACAGCGCGCATAGTGTGACTGCAGGTCCGATCTGCACAAGCAGATTCCAGCCGTTTATAAATGCAGCTGGCATGTCACTGCTGTTAAAAGATTTAAATACATACTGATAAGGATCATGCCATGCCGTGTAAAGCGGTTTCCATAAAAGCATGACGAAGACAGCGGCATAAACGCCCTGCAGCAAACGTGCGATAAAGAATGGTTTAAATCTAATGTCGGTTTCCGATAAAATACCTGCTACTTGAGCTTGTACGGAAAAGCCGCTAAACCCGAGAATAAAGCTGACGATAATTGCTTTTTGCAGAAGAGAAACATCTGTCTCGCTGACAAGCTTGCTGCCTAACGTAATTTCAAACATCCCCGATAAAAGCGGAATGTCCAATTGAGCCGGAAGCTGAAACAAAGTCAGCGCGCCTTTTGTGAAAACAGACAAAACATCAGTCAGCTGAACCACGGACAACAGCCGATTGAAGACAGAAAATAAAATAATAAAGCCGCCCACCATAAGAAGCGTTTGAACAGAAGACGTCACGGCGTCGCCTAAAATTTTGCCCAAGGGCCGTTTTTCCGCAAGTCTGGCGGTATGAAGAGCGTGTAACGCATCTTTGATCGATGGAAAGGGTATCGTTTTCTTTCTTCTGAGATGCTGCTCTTCCTTACGGCCGTAGGAACGCATCGTTAAACCGACAGCCAGATTCCCCAAATAGTGTGCAGAAGCCAATAAAATGCCTAGTGACGCGTTTTGAAAGAAACCGACAGCAACAGCGCCGAAAATAAAGAGCGGGTTTGAAGAATTGGTAAACGACGCAAGCCGTTCTGCCTCTACTCTTGAAATTTGTTTTTCCTGCCGCAGACGGGCAGTGAGTTTTGCTCCCGCTGGGTTTCCTGATGCCATTCCCATAGCAAGAACGAAGCCGCCGACACCCGGCACGCGAAAGATCGGCCGCATAAAAGGCTCAAGCAGAACACCGACAAACCGTACAATGCCAAAGCCGATTAAGAGTTCGGACAGAATAAAAAATGGCAGCAATGACGGAAACACAACCTCCCACCACATAGAAAGCCCGGTTTTAGAGGCTTCGAATGAGGCCTGTGGATGTGAGATGACAGTCGCTGTTAAAAAAAGAAAAAACGAGGCAATCAAAAGTGTATTGATCTTCGACAAGTTCATTCTTACCTCCCCGATGCTAAAAATGCCCAATGACATGTATATCATGATAAAATAATGTATGACATGAAACGGCCAAGCAGTACCTGTCCTCTTGATTCTTTGTACTAATATACGAGCATAGGGGTTCAGTTTAGACCATAGAATTCGGTATACAGGGAATTCAGGCAGGAGGTTAACGCTTTGGCCAAACCTAAAA
Source organism: Bacillus sp. FMQ74 (assembly GCF_001875785.1). Classification (NCBI taxonomy): domain Bacteria; kingdom Bacillati; phylum Bacillota; class Bacilli; order Caryophanales; family Bacillaceae; genus Bacillus; species Bacillus sp. FMQ74. The sequence continues at coordinate 600,569 of NZ_MOEO01000001.1, forward strand.
TCGGGTTAGCGTTAGGATCGGGAGGGGCCAGAGGGCTTGCTCATCTCGGTGTGCTTTCCAGTTTACATAAGCATCAAATTCATGTGGATATGATTGCAGGAAGCAGCATGGGCGCTTTGGTGGGCAGTTTTTATGCCGCCGGCCATGACGTGGCAACGATGAAAAAAGTAGCCAAAGCCTTTAAACGAAGGCTTTATGCTGATTATACGGTGCCGAAGCTCGGTTTTTTAAAAGGTGACCGCGTCAGACAGCTTGTGCATGCTTATACATTCGGAAAACCGATTGAAGAGCTCCATATTCCGCTGGGCATTGTTGCGTGTGATTTACAGACGGGAGAAAAGATTGTGTTCCGCAAAGGATCAGTGTCAGATGCAGTGAGGGCTAGCATCAGCATACCGGGTATCTTTATTCCGCAGAGACTGGACGGACGCCTTCTTGTAGACGGCGCGGTCGTCGATCGAATCCCGGTTTCTGTTGTAAAAGACATGGGAGCTGATATTATCATCGCTTCGGATGTTTCCAGGGTTCGAAAAACTGAAACAGCAGTGCATATTTTTGATGTGATTATGCAAAGTATGGATATACTGCAAAATGAATTGGTGCGGCATCAAACGATTGCCGCAGATATCATGATTCGCCCTTCTCTTGAAACATACAGCTCAAGCTCGTTTGCCAATATTGAAGAAATGATATCGGCAGGCGAAGAGGCGACAAACCGAATGATCAGCAAGATAAGAAAAGAAATAGAGAATTGGGAGGGCTCATAATTTGCTACGTAAAAAACATTTTAGCTGGATGCTCGTCATCCTCATACTGATCGCCGCTTTATCATTTATAAAACTTCCATACTATATTACAAAGCCGGGAGAAGCGACAGAGCTTGCTCCATTGATAAAAGTGGAGGGAGGCTACCCGGAAAAAGGAAGCCTGTCCTTAATGACTGTCAAAGTGGGACCGGCTAATCCGTTTACATATGTGTGGGCAAAGATGCACCCTTATTATGAAATTGTTCCTGATGAGAGCATTAAGGAAAAAGGCGAGTCAGATAAGGAGTACATGAAAAGGCAGCTCCAAATGATGAAAAGCTCGCAAGAAAACGCGGTTATAGCCGCCTATAAAGAAGCAGGAAAAAAAGTCAGCTACTCCTTTAACGGCATATATGCAAGCTCAGTTGTAGAAAACATGCCCGCAAAAGGGAAAATAGAAGTCGGTGATAAAATCATCAGTGCAGACGGCAAAAACTATCAGTCTGCTGAAAAGCTGATTGATTATATCAGCAGCAAAAACGCGGGAGATAAAGTTACGTTAAAGATCGAAAGAGAAGAAAAAGAAAAGCGTGTCACTCTTACGTTAAAACAATTTCCTGATGAGCCGCAACGGGCTGGGATCGGTGTTTCACTCTATACGGACAGAAACGTCAAAGTGGAGCCGGATATTGATTTTGAAATCGAGAATATCGGCGGCCCTTCGGCCGGGTTAATGATGTCTCTTGAAATCTATAATCAGCTGACAAAAACAGACGAAACAAAAGGTTATGATATTGCGGGAACAGGTACCATTGATGTTGACGGAAAAGTAGGCCCGATTGGCGGAATTGATCAAAAAGTCGTCGCCGCAGACAAAGCCGGAAAGGACATTTTCTTCGCGCCAAATCAAAACGGTGCCAGCAATTCCGATTATAAAAATGCTGTGAAAACAGCAAAAGATATTGATTCAGATATGAAGATTGTGCCTGTTGATACCATGCAGGATGCGATTGATTATTTGAATAAGCTGAAAGCGAAAAGCACCTGATTCTCAGGTGCTTTTTTTTCTATACATTTAAAAAGTGTTGTTCATCCTCGTCATAGCGAATCGGTGCATGTCCGTATTCCTGCAGGTCAAACTCGGTTCTCAGCGGCTCTTCTATCGGCAGGCTGTAAATTCTGCTTGCTTTTATGTCCAGATCGAGAGCTGGATGGGAGAAAGAGGACAGTTTGCTGACAAGCGGAACAGATAGCGCTTTTTTCTTTTCGGATAAATAAGCCTGTCCTTTTTTTGTCATGCCGAGAAGCCTGATATACGGCACCTTATCGTCGTCAAGAAGCTTTTTTATATCCTTTTTTTTTGTTCTGGTTAAAATATGCGTATTCATCCGCTGGAGCCTTGTCCATGTATAACGTTTCGTTTTCAGCAGCTCCATATATTCCTGATAGGAGCTGGCTTTTCTGATCGAACGAAGAATTCTGTGCTCTAAACCTTCCTTCACCTCGTATATTTGCTGTAATTCCTGTGCTGTTACAGTTGAAAGGCTGTATTTTAAGTAAGAAAAGTAGCTCTCAGGTGTATGCCACAATCCGAAAGATTTGCGGTAAGCTGCTAATTCCCGCGCAGATGCCGAAGGGAGAAAACGAAGGCAGGCTTCGAGATTCTGACCAGTCATCGCTTTTCTGATGCTTGTGGCGCTTGCGATATGGCTTTCGCCTTCAGGGAGATTGGCATCATGATAGTCCGAAGAGATGCGTGCCGTGGTATAAGGTTTCATAGGATATCCCCCGGTTAGAATCGAAGTCACATACTGGTATCCCAAAATGTTATTTGGTTTTGACAAGTCAAGTGCGCTTTCGGTATGCAAAATGGAGCTGAAGGCGCTAGCCGCCGCTGTTGGGTAACTCGTCCCCGTTTTAAGTTCTTCTTTAATTCGGTCATCAAATGTATGTTTATGCTCATCAATAAGCTGTGCTGTTTCTAAAAACGGCTTGATATCCCCATTTTCACTCCCGAAAAACAGCGCCTCACATTCAAGTTCGTTCAGGATGGAAACACTGCCGCGTGCAAAAATGTCCGCTTTTTGCACGGCATAAAGATAAGGCAGCTCAATAACAAGATCAACTCCGCTTTGCAGCGCCATTTTTGTTCGGGTCCATTTTGACACAACAGCCGGTTCCCCACGCTGTAAAAAATGCCCGCTCATCACCGCGACAGCCGTGTCGCATCCGGTTTGCCGCTTTGCTGTTTGGGCATGATAAAGGTGACCGTTATGAAAGGGATTATATTCAACCACCAATCCGACAGCTTTCATATTTTTTCCGCCTTTCTTGCTATGTTTAAAAACGTATGGTACATTTGCAAATGAAAACTCTTACGCCTTATTTTTGTTTTAAGTGTATGCATAGCATATTCCGCTGTCAACGATACTTGGATGCCAGCATTATGCTGTAAAGAAAAAATATTGACAAAAACAATCTTAAAAGCTATAATCATGTTTGTTGCTTTCCTGAGGTGATACAAATGAAATGGACGATTTATCAGCTGCATCAAATGCCAAAACAAAGTTTTGAATTTGATGAAACAGTTGAGTTAAATGAGCTGACAAAGCTGAATTCTGACATTCGCCGCATTTCTCCCGTCCGGGTGAAGGGCAGAGCGGATATCAAATCCAAACAGGTTTCGTTTGATTTTACAATTTCAGGCGAAATGATTTTGCCATGCTCAAGAACACTCGTTGATGTCCCGTATCCATTTGAAATTTCAACAAAAGAACTGTTTATATTTCATCACACGGATGATATAGAAGATGATGACGTTCACATTGTTGAGGACGATACTATCGACTTAACTCCGATCGTGAAAGAAGAAATTCTTTTAGAAATCCCTATGCAAATCTTTTGTGAATCTGAACAAGAAAAAGGAGCTGCTCCTCAAGAAGGAAAGGATTGGCAAGTCATTTCGGAAGAAGACAAGAAGAAACAAGTTGATCCGAGACTTGCAGCCCTCGAAAAGCTCTTAAAACAAGATGATGAATCTTAACTCTTTAAGGAGGTGGGAATAATGGCTGTACCTTTTAGAAGAACTTCTAAAATGAAGAAAAGATTGCGCCGTACACATTTCAAACTTAATGTACCTGGTATGACAGAATGTCCGTCATGCGGAGAGATGAAGTTGTCTCACCGTGTATGCAAAGCATGCGGATCATACAACGGCAAAGACATAAATGTAAAAAGTAACTAATAAGAAAAGCGCGGGGTGAAAGCCCTGCGCTTTTTCTTTTTCTCTTCCTGTCAGCTTGCGGAAAATTTGTGAGTGCAAATAGTCTATCTAATCTATTACCGGCATATGTATGAGATAAATAAGCTGACATGGAGGGAGATTGAATTTGACCATTACAAGACAAGATGCTTGGACTCAGGATGAGGATTTGCTGCTGGCAGAAGTGGTGCTTCGTCATATTCGAGAGGGAGGAACACAGCTTTCCGCCTTTGAAGAGGTAGGAAGGGCGCTGACCAGAACCGCGGCAGCCTGTGGTTTCAGGTGGAACTCGTATGTGAGAAAACAATACCAGTCAGGTATAGAGCTTGCAAAAAAGCAAAGGAAAGAACTGAGAAAGCAAATCGGCGTTCATTCGGTCAATATGCCGAATTCCATGAAGCAGACTGCCTCGGCATCGTCAGAAGGAAAACGAGATTTGTCCATTCAGGATGTCATTCAATTTCTCGAACAATTCAAAGAAGCACCGTCTGCACAAGAATTTCAGCTTGAAAGGGAAAAATTGAAGGAGCAAATCCAATCGCTGCAAAAAGAGCTTGAGGATTTGCGGAGTGAAAATCAGACATTGCGGAATCAGCTAGAGATGACAGAAGAGGATTACAAGGCACTGATCGATATCATGGATCGGGCCAGAAAAATGGTTGTTTCGAAGGAAGACGGAAGAATGAAAAAAGCGGCTCAAGAAACATAATGAAACGCCTGAAATGAACCGGCCCTATAGTAAGAATAGGCCGGTTGTTTTGATTTCTATGCAGACTCTCCCGGTGTCATTTCGTGATCCATATCAGGATGCCAGATGAGCGGGTTTTCCCCTTTGTCCCGCGCCATATCATACTTAACAGTTTTAAAGTTCATTTTATTCCAAAATTCCGCTGATTTCATTCTCGGATTTGTCCGGATCGGCATTTTGAATGATTTTGCAAATTCAACCAAGGCTCTCCCGTATCCCCTGTTCTGGTAGCCCGGAAGAACCTCAAGCTTCCACAGCTCCAAATAATCCTGGCGGTTGTCAAAATAGGGATTCGATTTGCCGTTAACTTGATACAGACTCATTCGTGCTACAAGTTTATCGCCAAAATAAATCCCGTAAAAAGGCGAGGTGCTGTCATTTTCAATAATATTATCCTGAAGATCTTCAAGCATTGAAAGCTCCTGAATGCCGTATTCTTTGAATTTCTTGAATTCTTCCAGCGTTTTATAGTTGATAAGCAGACGTTCTACCTTTGTCAAACCAATCTCCCCCTTTGTTGTTTCTACATATATTGTAAACGCTTTATTTAAAAAATCCAAATATTTAAACTTTAATTTTAAGCACATGGGATCTTTGAGAAGTAATTTCTGCTTACTTCTGCTATGATAATATGTAAATGCTAAATTGGGTGTGACATCATGAAAATTGGAATTATCGGCGGAGGCTCCGTCGGTCTTTTATGCGCCTATTATTTGTCACTTGATCACGATGTGACTGTTGTGACGAGGCGGCAGGAACAGGCTGCGGCCATTCAGTCTGAAGGGATCTGGCTTTATAAAGGCGGGGAGGAATTTAGCGCTGATTGCAGTGCAGACACGCATATCAATTCGGATTTCGACCTGCTTGTCGTGACAGTGAAGCAGCATCAGCTTCAGTCTGTTTTTCCGTCGCTTGAACGGATCGGGAAAACGAATATATTATTTTTGCAAAACGGCATGGGCCATATCCACAACTTAAAAGACTGGCACGTTGGCCACTCCATTTATGTTGGAATCGTTGAGCACGGAGCTGTAAGAAAATCGGATACAGCTGTTGATCATACAGGCCTAGGTGCGATAAAATGGAGCGCGTTCGATGCTGAACCAGATCGGCTGAACATCTTGTTCCAGCATAACCACTCGGATTTTCCGATTTGTTATGAGACGGATTGGTACCGTCTGCTGACGGGTAAGCTGATTGTAAATGCGTGTATTAATCCTTTAACTGCGTTATTGCAGGTGAAAAATGGAGACCTGCTGACAACGCCAGCTTATCTGGCTTTTATGAAGCTGGTATTTCAGGAGGCATGCCGCATTTTAAGGCTTGAAAACGAAGAAGAGGCTTGGGAACGGGTTCAGACCGTTTGCAGACTAACGAAAGAAAATCGCTCTTCAATGCTGGTTGACGTCATTGAAGGCCGGCAGACGGAAGCTGACGCCATCATCGGATACTTATTGAAGGAAGCAAGTCTTCACGGAATTGATGCCGTCCATCTAGCGTTTTTATACGGCAGCATCAAAGCATTGGAGCGAAATACAAACAAAGTCTTTTGAGCTTTTTCGGTAACATGCTATACTCATTTCGGATAACTAACTATTTATTGGAGAAAGGAAGTTCTAGAAGATGCAGCTAACTGAACTTTCCATCAAAAATCAGAATGTGTTTGTACAGCACTATATAGATGGCAAAGAAGAAATGTCTTCTTTTTTTGATTACAGCATTCATCATAAGGGCATGTGGCGCGAAAGACTGCAAGACTTATCTTCCCGGTTTTTCGCAAGAGAGGAATTGGTGGCGTACTTATCCTCTTACCATAATAAATTCGGTTCAAGTGCGATGCAGTCTGCTATTGAGAAGCTGAAGGACCCTTCAAGTGCCGCTGTAGTCGGCGGACAGCAGGCAGGACTTTTAACAGGACCGCTTTACACCATACATAAAATCATTTCAATCATTGTTTTAGCAAAGCAACAAGAAAAGGAACTGCAAGTGCCTGTCATACCGATCTTCTGGGTGGCCGGAGAAGACCACGATTTGGATGAGATTAATTTTGTTCATATTTCTGAAGAGAATGGTCCTATGAAAAAAAAGCTGTCTCAGTCTTATTGGAAGAAGTCATCAGCAGCGAGCACAACGCTTGACCAGGAAAAGTGTGCCGCGTGGATAGATGATGTGTTTGCCGCTTTTGAAGAAACAGACCACACGAATTTACTTCTTGACAATGTGAAACGATGTTTACGAGAATCTGTTACGTTTACTGACTTCTTTGAGCTGCTGATCGCGGATCTGTTCCAAGAGGAGGGCTTAGTTTTATTAAATTCTGGAGATCCTGGGATTAAAAAGCTGGAAACGGCCATGTTCCAAAAGATTCTTCGAGAAAATGATGAACTCGCCCGCGCTGTATCAGATCAGCAGGCCTTCATGCGTCAAGCAGGCTACAAACCGATTATCGAGTCCGGAAAAGAGCAGGCGAATCTGTTTTATGAATATGAAGAAGAGCGTTTCTTAATTGAAAAAGATAACGGGCGATTTGTCATCAAAGAGCTTGACCTAGGATGGACGATGGATGAACTTCATACACATATGGAAGAACATCCAGAGCGCTTCAGCAACAATGTTGTAACGAGACCATTAATGCAGGAATTTCTCATTCCGACTTTAGCATTTATTGCAGGGCCTGGAGAAATTAACTATTGGGGTGAACTCAAACAGGCTTTTGCGGTGATGGGCTTCAAAATGCCTCCTGTCATGCCAAGGCTGAACATTACGATACTTGAGCGGCATATTGAGAAAAAACTGTCTGAACGGAATATCTCGTTACAAGACGCGATTGAGCGCGGAACGGAGAATCAAAGAGAGACATACTTCGAGCGCCAGATTCCGGAAGAGTTTACGGCGGTGATGGATCAAGCGAGAAGCCAAATTGAAGCGATTCACAAAACGGTCCGGCAGGAGGCGTTAAAGGTTGATCAAAGCATGGAACCTTTACTCCTGAAAAATGCCGCTTTTATTCAGGATCAGCTTCAATTCTTAGAGCGCACGGTGACGAAGCGAATTGAGGAAAAAGAGGGCTACGTCTTGAAGGATTATGAGAGAATTCAAAATAGCATTAAGCCGCTTCTTGCGCCGCAAGAACGGATTTGGAATATCATGTATTATTTGAACAGGTACGGTCCAAAATTCTTCACGACATTCAAGAATCTGCCATTTTCTTTTCAAAATCAACATCAAGTTGTCAAACTTTGAAATAAAGTTTTAAAGAACCCTGAATAGTTCAGGGTTTTTTTTTATGGGTAAACAGTGTAAAATGAAGTTGTGGAGCGAAGTGGTGAATAGTGGTGAGTTAAGGAGAGAAAGTGGGGCAAGAGATCATGTTTATGGGTGAATATCAGCATACCATCGATGCGAAAGGCCGCATGATCGTACCCGCTAAATTCAGAGAAGGCCTAGGTGAGCAATTTGTGCTGACTAGAGGACTCGACCAATGTCTCTTCGGCTACCCTATGCACGAATGGAAACAAATTGAAGAAAAACTAAAAGCTCTTCCTCTCACAAAGAAAGATGCCCGCGCGTTTACCCGTTTCTTCTTTTCAGGGGCGACTGAATGCGAACTGGACAAGCAAGGCAGGGTAAATATCGCATCATCTCTATTGAATTACGCCAAACTGGAAAAAGAATGTGTTGTTATCGGGGTTTCTAATCGAATTGAATTGTGGAGTAAAGTAATTTGGGAACAATACACAGAAGAGCAAGAAGATTCATTTGCTGAAATTGCTGAAAACATGATTGGGTTTGATATATAATGATTCTTCGTGTATAACACTCTAAAAACAATTTCAATTCATCCTGATAAAAGGTGGGACCAACACAAAATGTTTCAACACAAGACAGTACTTCTTCGTGAAACCGTAGACGGACTCAATATTAAACCGGACGGTACATATGTAGACTGCACACTCGGCGGAGCTGGGCACAGTACATATTTATTGCAGCAGTTATCCGAGAAAGGGCGTTTAATCGCTTTTGACCAAGATGATATGGCATTACAGCATGCGAAAGAAGCGTTGTCCGATTATAAAGGGCAGCTTATTCTGATTAAAAGCAATTTCAGGTATTTAAAAGAATGTTTGAATGAACAAGGTATTAGAGAAGTAGACGGTATTTTATTTGATTTAGGGGTGTCCTCTCCGCAGCTGGATACACCGGAGCGCGGATTCAGTTACCATCATGACGCACCGTTGGACATGAGGATGGACCAGTCGGCTACGCTTACGGCGAAAGAAGTCGTTAATGAGTGGCGCTATGAGGATCTCGTCCGTATTTTCTTTAAATACGGAGAAGAGAAGTTCAGTAAACAAATCGCCAGAAAAATTGAGGAGGCAAGAATGAAGTCTCCTATTCAAACTACGGGCCAACTGGTCGATCTAATAAAAGACGCGATTCCCGCTCCAGCGAGAAGGAGCGGGGGACATCCCGCTAAACGCGTGTTTCAGGCAATCAGAATTGCCGTGAACGATGAACTTAGGGTGTTTGAAGAAGCTTTGGAGCAGGCAATTGAGGTTCTGAAGCCAGGGGGCAGGGTATCAGTCATTACCTTCCACTCGCTAGAAGACAGAATTTGCAAAACCACTTTTAAAGAAAAGTCGTCGCTTCCGGAACTTCCTCCGGGTCTTCCTGTTATACCGGAAGAGTTTGAGCCGGAGCTGAAGCTCATCACACGAAAACCGATTACGGCATCTCAAGAAGAGCTTGAAGAGAACAACCGGGCCCGTTCTGCCAAGCTTCGGATTGCTGAAAAAAGAAAATAACGAAACGCGAATGTAAAATTAAAAGGAGGTCATCAGCCTATGAGCAATTTAGCTTACCAACCAGAGAAACAGCAGCGGCATGCAATCAGTCCTGAGAAAAAAGTGATTGTCAAAAAAAGGGCTTCCATTACTCTCGGAGAAAAAGTGCTTCTTGTCCTCTTTGCTGCGGCGGTGCTCAGCGTATCGCTTTTGATCGTATCGAAGGCATATGCGGCATATCAAACCAATATTGAGGTGCAAAAGCTTGAGGAGCAAATTTCATCCGAAAATAAGCAAATTGGTGACCTCGAAAAAAGCGTTGCTGATTTAAGCAAACCGCAGCGTATTATGGACATTGCGAAAAAGAACGGCTTGAATTTAAAAGATAAAAAAGTGAAAAACATACAGGAATGATTCAAATGCCAAAAAAGAATAAATTTATGAATAGAGGAGCAGCGATTCTAAGTATTTGTTTCGCTCTCTTTTTCTTTGTCATCCTAGGGAGAATGGCATATATTCAAATAACCGGAAAAGCGGACGGTGAAGTGCTTGCGACAAAAGCGACAGAGCAGCATGAAAAGAAACGGACCATCGAGGCAAGCCGCGGCTCGATTTTAGACCGAAACGGAAAAGTGATTGCTGAGGACACCGCAACGTATAAGCTGATTGCGATTCTCGATAAAAAAATGACCACTGATGTCAAGCATCCTCAGCATGTCGTAAACAAAGAAAAAACGGCGGAAGTGCTGTCTAAAGTGATAAACATGGATAAAGCTGATATCCTTGATATCTTAAATAAAGATGCAAAACAAGTCGAATTTGGCTCAGCGGGCCGGGATATTACGTATTCACAAAAGCAAAAAATTGAAAAAATGAAACTCCCAGGTATTTCATTTTTACGTGATACAAAACGCTACTATCCAAACGGTGTATTTGCATCTAATCTAATCGGCTATGCCGAGGTTGATCAGGACACAAATGAAATTTCCGGCGCGATGGGATTAGAAAAAGTGCTGGATAAGTATTTGAAGGAGCGGGACGGATATGTGACATATGAAAGCGACAAATCCGGCTGGGAGCTCCCAAACAGCAAAAACAAAATTACCGCGCCAAAAAATGGTGACAATGTATATTTAACCATTGACCAGAAAATTCAAACCTTTTTGGAAGACAGCATGACAAAAGTGGCGCAAAAGTATAATCCGAAAAAAATCATGGCCGCAGTCGTTGATCCGAAAACGGGCAAAGTGCTTGCTATGGGACAGCGCCCAAGCTTTGATCCGAACAAGCGCGATGTGACAAACTACTATAATGATTTGATTTCATATGCGTATGAACCCGGATCAACGATGAAGATCTTTACACTCGCTGCTGCGATGCAGGAAAACGTGTTTAATGCGAACGAACAATATAAGTCAGGAACATTTGAAGTTGGCGGAGCACCTGTTAGGGACCATAATGGAGGCGTTGGCTGGGGGCCAACAACATATCATGACGGCGTCCTAAGATCGTCAAATGTTGCATTTGCGAAACTGGCGAAAGAAAAGCTGGGATATGACCGCCTCAATCAATATTTACACAAATTCAATTTTTACCAGAAAACAGGTATTGATTTGCCCGGAGAAGTCTCCAGTAAAATCAACTTTAAATATGAATTTGATAAGGCGTCAACCGCATACGGCCAAGCGTCTGCGGTCACACCAATTCAGCAGCTTCAGGCCGCAACGGCAATTGCGAATGACGGCAAAATGATGAAACCTTATGTGATTGACCATATCGTTGATCCCGATAAAGATAAAACTATTTATCAAAATAAGCCGGAATCAGCCGGAACTCCAATTTCTGCAAGCACTGCGAAAAAGGTGCGGGATATATTGGGAGAAGTCGTTACATCGAAGATCGGAACAGGGCAAGCATATAAAATCGAAGGTTTTGATGTTGCCGGGAAAACAGGTACTGCGCAAATAGCCGGTAAAGGCGGATATTTAGACGGTACAGATAACTATATCTTTTCGTTTATGGGTATGGCTCCAAAAGATGATCCTGAGCTTTTAATTTATGTTGCTGTACAGCAGCCGAAGTTAAAAGCAGGACAGAGCAGTTCAGAACCAGTTTCTGAAATCTTCAACCCAACAATGAAAAACAGCCTGCACTACCTAAACATAGAACCAACTGAAAAATCTGACTCAGATAAGGAAGAAACAAAAGCGCAGAAGATGCCTGATTTAACAGATCAAACCGTAACTGCTGCTCAAAAGAAAGCAAAAGAAGAGAATCTCACACCGATTGTCATCGGCAGTGATGTCGCTGTAAAAGAACAGTACCCGGCAGCGGATGAGGAAGTTCTGACCAATCAGAAGGTTTTCCTGAAAACGGGCGGCAAAATCAAAATGCCTGATATGACAGGGTGGTCGAGAAGAGAGGTTCTTCAATACGGCGAGCTCGCGGGAATTCATATTGAAGTAAACGGCCAAGGCTATGCTGTCAGCCAAAGCGTTAAGAAAGACAAAGAAATAAAAGACAAAACCGTGATCAAGGTTAAGTTTAAAAATCCTGATTAAAAAGAAAGCTTGCGTTATGCAGGCTTTCTTTTTTTATGCCTTCAGAGGAGCATCGTTCTACCTGTCCAATTTCAGGCATAAAATGAAACAAGCCTAAATAAGGAGTGAACGGTCTCTTGCGCGTCTCGAATGTAACGGTTAGAAAACGTTTATTATTTGTTTTGCTTTTTGGCGTGATCGTGTTTCTGATCATTGATACAAGGCTGGGGTATGTTCAGTTTGTGATGGGCGAAAAACTGACTTCGCTGGCGAAAGATTCCTGGAGCCGTAACTTGCCGTTTGAACCGGAGAGAGGCGAGATTCTGGATCGGAACGGTGTGAAGCTCGCAACAAACAAAAGTGCGCCGACCGTATTCGTCGTGCCGCGCCAAGTTCAGAATCCGATGAAAACGAGCAAGCAGCTAGCGGCGGTGCTCAACATGTCAGAAGAAAAAGTCTATAAACATGTGACAAAAAAAGCGTCAATCGAAAAGATCACTCCTGAAGGGAGAAAAATTTCAAATGAGAAGGCGAAGGAAATCAAAGCGCTTGATTTAAAAGGTGTGTATGTTGCGGAGGACAGTATCCGTCATTACCCGTTCGGCAGCTTTTTATCTCATGTGCTTGGATTTGCAGGAATTGACAACCAAGGGCTCCTTGGACTGGAAGCCTATTACGATGATGATCTAAAAGGAGAAAAAGGTTCTGTTAAGTTTTATACAGATGCCAAGGGGAAGAAGATGCCTGATGAAGCGGACGACTATACGCCGCCTAAGGATGGGCTTGATATGAAGCTGACAGTTGATTCAAAGGTTCAGACGATAATGGAAAGAGAGCTTGATAACGCTGAGGCCAAATATCATCCGGATGGCATGATTGCCGTAGCCATGAATCCGAAAAACGGAGAAATCCTGGGGATGGCTAGCAGGCCTGACTTTGACCCAGCTGATTATCAATCAGTCGATCCGTCCGTCTACAACCGAAATCTGCCGGTATGGAGCACGTATGAACCGGGATCTACCTTTAAAATCATTACGCTTGCAGCAGCCCTTGAAGAGCAAAAAGTTAATTTGAAACGGGATCAATTTTATGATAAGGGTCATGCGGAAGTGGACGGAGCGAGACTGCGGTGCTGGAAAAGAGGCGGGCATGGGCTGCAGACGTATCTAGAAGTTGTGCAGAACTCCTGCAACCCGGGGTTTGTTGAATTGGGCGAGCGCTTAGGAAAGGAAAAGCTTTTCAAATATATCAAAGACTTTGGTTTTGGACAAAAAACGGGGATTGATCTTCAAGGCGAGGGAACAGGCATCTTATTCCCGCTTGACAGAGTGGGCCCGGTGGAGCAAGCAACTACGGCTTTCGGACAGGGAGTATCTGTCACGCCGATTCAGCAGGTTGCAGCCGTATCTGCCGCTGTAAACGGAGGTACGCTCTACACACCTTATATCGCGAAGGAATGGATCGATCCTGTTACGAAGAAAACGGTCAAAAAACAATCACCAATCGCAAAGAAACAAGTCATTTCTGAAGAAACATCCAAACAAATCCGCTATGCTCTAGAAAGCGTTGTCGCAGAAGGCACCGGCCGCAATGCATTTGTGGAAGGATATCGTGTCGGAGGAAAAACAGGAACGGCACAAAAGGTTAAAGATGGAAAATACCTTGAAAACAACCATATTGTATCATTTATCGGTTTCGCGCCCGCCGATGATCCGAGTCTAGTTGTCTACGTTGCGGTGGATAACCCGAAAGGCACAATTCAGTTTGGCGGAACGGTTGCAGCGCCTATTGTCGGGAGTATTATGAGAGACAGCCTGCCGGAACTTGGTGTAAAGCCCCGGAAAAATCAAATCGAGAAAAAATACCAATGGAACGACACAAAAACAATAGAAGTTCCGAATGTTGTAGGGATGTCTGTCTCAGATCTTGAGTCGCTATTGGTGAATCTCAATGTAGATGCTTCCGGGAAAGGAAGCAAAATCGTTAAACAATCGCCAGCTGCCGGAACGAAAGTAAAAGAGGGTTCGAAGATACGCGTGTATTTGACTGAAGAAGATGAAAAGGAGGCAGCCGATTGATTCGGGCTGCCTATTCTTTTATTGCAGAAAAAATGCTGATATCTTTCAAGATTAGCTGGATGTATCCTTTTATTTACGCTAAAATATGAACTGTATGCTTAAAATCATTACCACATCCTTTGATGTGACTTCAATGATAAAAAGAACGAATTAGAATGTTGAGAGGTTTGATACGATGAAACTTACAAAGCTGCTTACATACTTAACAACCGAACCTTCTGTAAACGACTCACAAGACCCTGAAATAACTTCAATTGAGATGGACTCCAGAGAAGTAAAGAAAGGGAGTCTTTTTGTATGTGTAAAAGGGTATACGGTGGATGGCCACGATTTTGCGCAAAAAGCAGTAGAAAACGGCGCAGCGGCTATTGTGGCAGAACGAGAGGTCGATGTGGATGTTCCTGTTATTATTGTCCGGCAGTCCCTTCGCGCGCTCAGCGTTTTGTCTGATGCGTTTTACGGACAGCCGACGAAGAAGCTCCAGCTGATCGGGATAACGGGGACAAACGGCAAAACATCAACGACCCATATGGTCGATGAGATCTTGAAAAAAGCGGGAAAACGCACAGGCTTGATCGGTACAATGTACATGAAAATCGGAGACGAAACACTTCCAGTGAAAAACACGACTCCGGAAAGCGTCACGCTGCAGAAAACGTTTAAGAAAATGAATGACAAGCACGTCGACACTGCTATCATGGAAGTTTCTTCCCACGCTTTGTCTTTAGGACGCGTTCACGGCTGTGATTATGATATTGCCGTGTTTACGAATTTAACGCAGGACCATCTGGACTATCATAAAACGATGGATGAGTACCGGCATGCAAAAAGCCTGCTCTTTTCGCAACTTGGCGGGGCTTTCAACCATGAACATCCAAAGCGTGCCGTACTGAATGCTGACGATGAGGCGAGCGCTTATTTTGAAAAGGTAACAGCAGCGCATATCTCTACATACGGCATTAAAAACAATGCTGACGTGATGGCGAAGAACATCAATATCACTGCGCAGGGCACAAGCTTTGATCTCGTGACAAACAAAGGCACGAAGCACATCACGATGTCTCTCGTCGGACAATTTAATGTGTATAACGTGCTGGCCGCTGTTGCGACATGCATTGCAGCAGGCATACCATTTGAAATCATCACTGAGGCTGTTGAAGAATTGCGTGGTGTAAGAGGACGTTTTGAATTGGTCAATCAGCAGCAGGAGTTTCCTGTCATTGTAGACTACGCGCACACACCTGACAGCCTTGAAAATGTGCTGGAGACATGCAGAGACATGACGGAAGGTAAGCTATTTGTCGTTGTCGGCTGCGGAGGAGACAGAGATAAGACGAAACGCCCGAAAATGGCTAAAATTGCTGTGGAGCTGGCTGACGAGCCGATTTTCACTTCAGATAACCCGAGAAGCGAAGATCCTCGCGCGATTTTAAGAGATATGGAAGCTGGAGTAGAGAACGCATACTATCACAGTATTGCAAACCGGGAGCAAGCGATCTTTTTCGCGATTGCCAATGCCAAAAAAGGCGATGTTGTCCTCATTGCAGGAAAAGGACATGAAACCTATCAGCAGATCGGAAATGAAACTTTCGATTTTGATGATGCTGAAGTAGCGGCGAGAGCTATTGTTGAACTCAATAAGAATAAGACGAATTCATAGGAAAGAGATGTTATTGAATAATGGAGCTTGAAAAGATTTTTCATATGGAAAAAAATCATGAATATGATAACTACGTATGTCGTTTGAAAGAAACAGGAGGAGAAAAGGACAATGCTTGAGCAAGTCATTCTGTTTACAATTTTAATGGGTTTTTTAATTAGTGTTCTGCTCTCTCCGATTCTTATTCCGTTTTTAAGAAGATTAAAATTCGGCCAGAGTATTAGAGAAGAAGGACCGAAATCACATCAGAAAAAATCAGGGACACCGACAATGGGCGGGGTTATGATTATACTTTCTATCATAGTGACAACAATTGTGATGACACAGAAGTTTTCAGAAATAAGCCCCGAAATGGTGCTGCTTCTGTTTGTGACGCTCGGCTATGGATTGCTTGGCTTTTTAGATGATTACATCAAGGTTGTCATGAAGCGAAACCTTGGATTGACATCAAAGCAAAAGCTGATCGGCCAGATTATTATTGCAGTTGTATTTTATGCTGTGTACCATTACTACAATTTTGCGACAGATATTCGCGTTCCTGGAACTGACTTATCATTTGATCTAGGCTGGGCTTACTTTATTCTGGTGCTCTTTATGCTTGTCGGCGGATCAAATGCAGTTAACCTGACTGACGGCCTTGACGGCTTATTATCCGGTACTGCGGCGATTGCCTTTGGCGCCTTTGCCATTCTGGCATGGAATCAGTCTCAATATGACGTAGCGATTTTCTCAGTGGCCGTTGTCGGCGCAGTTCTGGGCTTCCTTGTATTTAATGCTCATCCGGCCAAAGTTTTTATGGGAGATACGGGATCGCTTGCATTGGGAGGAGCCATCGTTACCATTGCCATTTTAACGAAATTAGAGATCCTGCTGGTTATCATCGGCGGTGTATTCGTTATCGAGACATTATCCGTTATTCTGCAGGTTATCAGCTTTAAAACGACAGGTAAACGAATTTTCAAAATGAGTCCGCTTCATCACCATTACGAGCTTGTCGGCTGGTCTGAATGGAGAGTAGTCGTGACGTTTTGGGCTGCGGGACTGTTGCTTGCCGTTTTAGGAATTTACATCGAGGTGTGGTTATAAGTGGAAAATGATCAATTTTTACAGAATCAGCATTTTTTAATCCTTGGGCTTGCGAAAAGCGGGTATGCGGCGGCCTCCATTCTTCATGAAAAAGGCAGTTATGTTGCAGTCAATGACCAAAAGCCTTTTGAAGAAAACGAACCGGCACAAAAGCTCTCTGAAAAAGGAATCGAAGTGGTTTGCGGAGAGCATTCAGTTTCTCTGTTCGATCAGCATAAAATCACAATTCTGATCAAAAACCCGGGAATTCCTTATGAAAACATTATGGTTCAGGAAGCAGAGAAAAGAGGCATTCCGGTCTGGACGGAAATTGAGCTCGCTTACTACCTGACAAACGCCAAGTTTATCGGAATTACCGGATCGAACGGCAAAACAACCACGACAACGCTGATTTACGAAATGCTCAAAGCTGACTCACAAAAAGCACTGATTGCCGGAAACATCGGCACAGTCGCAAGTGAGGTTGCCTATCATGCTGATGGGGATGAATGGATCGTTACTGAACTGTCTTCGTTTCAGCTGATGGGAACACACGCTTTCAGACCGGAAATCAGCCTGATTTTAAATGTATTTGACGCCCATCTAGATTATCACCATACGCGAGAAAACTATGAAAAAGCGAAACAGAAAGTGTATCTTCATCAGACTGCTTCAGATAAAGCCATTGTCAACCAAGATGATGACACGGTTGTGCGTCTTGCTGAAGCCGGAAAAGCCGAAATCGTCCCATTTTCAGTCAGCAAAACGCTTGAACAGGGCGCATATGTAAAAGGCAGTATGATTATGTTTAACGGCGAAGCCATTCTTCCTCTGGAAGAGGTTGTGCTGCCCGGCGCTCATAACCTGGAGAACATTTTAGCAGCGATTGCAGTTGTGAAAACGGCAGGTGCGTCCAATGAGGCGGTTAAAAAGGTGCTGACAAGCTTTACTGGCGTGAAGCACCGCCTCCAATATGTGACAACAGTGAATGGCCGCAAATTTTATAACGACAGTAAAGCAACAAACATTTTGGCGACAAGCAAGGCGCTTTCAGCTTTCGATAAGCCGGTCATTCTGCTTGCGGGCGGACTGGATCGCGGAAATGGTTTTGATGACTTGAAACCTTATATGAAGCATGTCAAAGCAGTGCTTACATTTGGCCAGACGGCGCCAAAACTCGAGAAACTCGGCAATGAGCTGGGAATACAACATGTCAAACGTGTCGATAATGTTGAACAAGCAGTATCTGCGGCGTTTGCGATCTCAAATGAAGGAGATGTCATCCTGCTGTCACCCGCGTGTGCGAGCTGGGATCAATTCAAAACATTTGAAGAACGCGGTGACATGTTTATAGATGCCGTGCATATGCTTAAGTAAGGGCTTGTCTTGAAGTAAATCGGCAGCCCTAATGACTTTAAGCTTGGGGTGTCGATTGCTTTGACTACTAAAAAAACATCGCCTGATTTGTTATTGGTCATCATTACGTTATTATTATTAACAATCGGATTAATTATGGTGTACAGTGCGAGTGCGGTATGGGCGGATTATAAATTTGACGACTCATTCTTTTTCGCGAAACGGCAGCTTTTGTTTGCGGGGATCGGCGTCATTGCTATGTTTTTTATCATGAATGTCGATTATTGGACTTGGAGGACATGGTCCAAATTGCTGATGGTTATCTGCTTTTTCCTTCTGGTGCTTGTTTTGATACCGGGCGTCGGAATGGTGCGGAACGGTTCAAGAAGCTGGATCGGAGTCGGAGCATTCAGCATACAGCCTTCAGAGTTTATGAAGCTTGCGATGATTGCATTCCTTGCTAAATTTCTCTCTGAAAAACAAAAAAACATCACATCGTTCAGACGGGGGTTCGTCCCTGCACTTGGTATCGTGTTTTCAGCATTTTTGATTATTATGTGCCAGCCTGACCTTGGAACGGGGACAGTAATGGTCGGAACTTGTATTGTCATGATTTTTGTAGCCGGCGCGCGGATCGCCCATTTCGTCTTTCTCGGGCTGATCGGCCTTAGCGGATTTGTCGGGCTCGTACTATCGGCTCCATATCGGATTAAGCGGATTACCTCATACTTAAATCCATGGGAAGATCCGCTCGGAAGCGGCTTTCAGATCATTCAATCGCTTTATGCAGTAGGGCCCGGTGGATTGTTCGGAATGGGGCTCGGACAAAGCAGACAGAAGTTCTTTTATCTGCCTGAGCCGCAAACAGACTTTATTTTCGCCATCTTGTCAGAGGAGCTGGGCTTTATCGGGGGAACACTTATTTTGCTCCTCTTCAGCGTCCTGCTTTGGAGAGGAATCAGAATTGCGCTTGGTGCGCCTGATCTGTACGGAAGCTTTGTCGCAGTCGGTATTATTTCAATGATTGCCATTCAAGTCATGATCAATATCGGCGTAGTCACAGGCCTGATTCCGGTAACAGGCATCACGCTCCCGTTTCTGAGCTACGGAGGCTCTTCATTGACTCTGATGCTGATGGCAGTCGGGGTGCTGCTGAATGTAAGCCGCTACTCGAGGTATTAACGAATGTTTTGCCAAGCGCCCTGTCTAACAGGAAGCTAGGAAACAATTGATGCGATAACCCTGTCCAACAAAACAGGGTTATCGTTATGTTATAGAGAAACTTAGACTGGGGGAAAAGATATGCGAATTGCAATAAGCGGAGGCGGTACAGGAGGACATATTTATCCTGCGCTTGCTTTTATTAAAGAAGTGCAAAGACGTCATCCTAATGTGGAATTTTTATATATCGGAACAGAAAACGGGCTGGAGAAAAAAATTGTTGAGCGGGAGAATATACCGTTTCGGTCAATTGAAATTACAGGATTTAAAAGAAAGCTGTCATTTGAAAACGTCAAGACCGTGATGCGTTTTCTAAAGGGCGTCAAAAAGAGCAAATCATATTTAGCGGAATTTAAGCCCGATGCCGTAATTGGAACGGGCGGTTATGTATGCGGGCCGGTTGTCTATGCCGCTGCGAAAATGGGAATTCCGACTATTGTCCATGAACAAAACAGCCTGCCGGGCATCACGAATAAGTTTCTTTCAAAATATGTTAATAAAGTAGCGATTTGTTTTGAAGAAGCGAAATCACATTTTCCTAGCGAGAAAGTTGTATTTACGGGAAACCCGAGAGCCTCTGAAGTCGTCTCAATAGAGACGGGCCGATCAATGGCTGAATTTGGGCTTTCTAAAGAGAAAAAAACGGTCTTAATTTTCGGCGGAAGCCGAGGCGCTGCACCGATTAACCGCGCTGTCATTGACATGCAGGATGCGCTGAAAACAAGAGACTACCAAGTGCTGTATATAACCGGTGAAGTTCACTATGAAAAAGTAATGAATGAGCTGAAAAGCAAGGGTGCAGCTGATAATATGGTCACAAAGCCGTTTCTTCATCAAATGCCGGAGTATTTAAAGGCCATTGATGTCATTGTGGCCAGAGCCGGTGCGACTACGATTGCCGAAATTACTGCACTTGGAATTCCAAGTGTTCTGATCCCGAGTCCGTACGTGACAGCGAACCACCAGGAGGTCAATGCGAGATCTCTCGCCCAGCATGATGCGGCGATTGTACTGAAAGAAACAGAGCTCAGCGGGGAGAAGCTGATTGAAGCGCTAGACCGGGTTGTACTGAATGAGCAAACGTTAAAGGAAATGAGCGAACGAACAAAGTCACTCGGTGTTCCTGACGCGGCTGCCCGTCTATACAGCGTACTCGAGGAATTGAAAAAATAATAGAAAAGCAAATGGAATGCGGAGGTTTACGATGGAGAAAGTGATACAGGAATTAAAAGAACGCGAAGTCGGCAAGGTTCTTGCAAATGAACCGCTCGCGAATCATACAACAATGAAAATCGGCGGACCTGCGGATGTATTGGTCATTCCAAGCAGTGTAGATGCTGTTAAAGACATCATGGACGTGATTAAAAAATATGATGTGAAGTGGACAGTCATCGGACGCGGATCAAACCTTCTTGTTTTAGACGAAGGAATAAGAGGCGTAGTGATCAAACTGGGCGCGGGTCTTGACCACTTGGAGCTTGAAGGGGAACAAGTAACAGTCGGAGGCGGTTATTCAGTGGTCCGCCTTGCTACATCATTGAGCAAAAAAGGTCTGTCTGGTTTGGAATTTGCTGCCGGTATTCCAGGATCAGTCGGCGGCGCGGTTTATATGAATGCCGGCGCTCACGGTTCTGATATGAGCGAGATCCTCGTCAAAGCGCACATTTTATTTGAAGACGGTACGATTGAGTGGCTGACAAATGAGCAGATGGATTTCAGCTACAGGACATCTGTATTGCAAAAAAAACGCCCGGGCGTTTGCCTTGAAGCTGTTTTGAAGCTGGAGCAGAAGGATAAGGAATCAATCGTTCAGCAAATGCAAAGCAATAAAGACTATAGAAAAAATACACAGCCGTATTCAAGCCCATGTGCGGGAAGCATCTTTAGAAATCCGCTTCCGAATCATGCCGGGAACCTTGTTGAAAAAGCAGGCTTGAAAGGATATCAAATCGGCGGTGCAAAGATATCGGAGATGCACGGAAACTTTATCGTCAATGCGGGAGGAGCATCAGCAAAAGATGTACTTGATCTTATTGACCATGTGAAAAAGACAATCCGTGAAAAATACGAGATTGATATGCACACAGAGGTTGAAATCATCGGCGGAAATCGCTGATTCAAGTTCTGACTGAAGCTGTTCATATGATATACTGTAAGCAAACGACAAACGGCATCATAGTATGCCGTTTGTTTTGGAATAGACAGACTTTTAACAGCTGTTTCATTTGAATGAGGTGAACAGGCAATGAACCCGGGTCAAGACCGAGAAAAAATCGTTAACATTGAAGAGCGTATCCCTAAAATAAAAGAACAGAGGAAACAGAAGGCAAACCGCCGTCTCATTTCATTTATTATGCTCTTTTTTATTATGGTGCTGATCATTGTGTACCTGCAAACGCCAATCAGTAAAGTATCAACAATTTCTGTTACTGGGAATGAAAATGTATCTAAAAAGGAAATTATCGACCTTTCCGATATTAACAGCGGAGATACTGAGTTTTGGAGTTTGGACAAGCAAAAAACAGAAAAGAAGATTCAGCAAAATAAATTAGTAAAAAAAGCGGAGATCAGCAAATCGCTTCCTAATAAAATCAACATTGCAATCGAAGAATATAAAGCGATTGCTTATTTGGAAAAAGACGATGTGTACTATGAAGTGCTTGAAAACGGCTCAGTTCTGCCAAATGAAGTAACACCGGATGATGCCGGGCCGATATTGGTGAATTGGACAAACGCGAAGAAACGCTCTCAAATGGCCAAGCAGCTTGATGAGTTGTCAAATTCTCTAAAACAATCGATTTCAGAAATTTATTATACGCCTGTAAAAATGGATGAAAACCGTATTAAGTTGTACATGAACGACGGTTATGTTGTCACCGCGTCTATTAAAACCTTTGCAGAGCGAATGAAGACGTATCCTTCTATCATTTCACAGCTTAGCAGCAATAAAAAAGGAATTATTCATTTAGAAGTTGCCACCTATTTTGAAGAGTTCGGAAAAAACGATAAAGCTGGCAAAAAGGAAGATGGAAATTGAGGGGCAAATCAGCAGTCCTTCTTTCTTTGATTATGCTTATCGCAGGCTTTTTGATTTCATTTTCTTTTCAAATGACAAAAGAAAACAACAAAAGCGCGGCTGAGACGGAAGAGTGGAAAAAAGAATATGCACTGAGAGATGAGCTTCTGAAACAAGAGAAAGAAAATAGGAAGCTTGAAAAAGAATTATACCAAAAACAAAACAAAGTCCGCCAGGCGGAAAATAAGCTGAAGAAAGAGAAGACGGAATACTATAACGTCCTTGAAGATACAGAAAAATACAGGATGTATATTGGGGAAGTCGGTGTGCAGGGAGAAGGCGTTGAGGTGACATTGGAAGATGCGTCATACATACCGAAAGGGGAGAATGTGAACAGTTACATCGTTCACGAAAGCCATATCTTCCAAGTGGTAAACGAACTCTATATCTCGGGCGCAGCTGCCGTCGCCGTAAATGGACAGCGGTTGACGCATGATTCTTATATTAAGTGCAATGGTCCCGTTGTAACGGTAGACGGGGTGCAGCATCCCGCTCCGTTTACGATATCTGCTATTGGAGATCCGGATGTCCTGCTGCCTTCGTTAAATATCGCAGGAGGCCTGATCGATCAGCTGTCACTGGATCATATTTCTGTTTCGGCAGAAAAAGAGAAAAACGTACAAATGAAACCGATTCTAAAAACGAAGGAATGACTGAAAAAGCGGGTGAAACAGATTGAAAATAAAGCGTTCCTTCATAAGCATCAGTGTGCTTATGGTCATCTTCGGCCTGATGATATCTGTTCAGTTTAATTCGTTAAAGTATCCTCAAGTCCGGGATACAAGAGATATGTGGGACATTAGGGAAGAGCTGACATCAGAGCAGAAGAAGCAGGAAAAGCTGCTGGCTGAAATAAACAAATATGATAAACTGCTGAATAGCTATTCGCAAACGAAAGAAATGACAAAAGAAACCGCGCTCAATAATACCTTGCAAACCTTAAAAAAAACAGCCGGCATGACCGATATAACAGGTAGCGGAATTGTCATCACCATTTCCCCGCTTTTTTCTGAAAGCTTAACAGGAGAGCCGATTGAAAATCCGCCTCCGGATTTGCTGAAAAAGCTTATGAATGAACTCAACTCCTTCGGTGCAGAGCATATCTCGATTAACGAGCGAAGAGTTGTGAATCATACAGTCATCAGAGATATCAACGGCACAACAAAAATAGACGGGTACGCTCTTGACGATTATCCTTTAACAGTAAAAGTGCTTGCCAAAGATCCGGACATGTTGTACAGCAGAGTGAAGGGGTCAGGCCTTGAGGATCTTTTTGCATCTGAAAATTTAGCATTAAAAGCCGGTAAATCTGAAAGCAAACTAACATTAAAAGCATATGACAGACCATTGGACGTACAACAGCTGAAACTGCTTAAAGACTGAAAAGGAGGAGAATTGTCATGTGGCTGCCCGTGTTGGGACTGGTGCTCGGAATAGCGATTGGACTGATGACAAACTTAACGATACCGAGTGAATACTCAAACTATTTATCGCTTGCGGTGCTTGCCGCACTTGATACATTAATCGGCGGAATCAGGGCGCATTTACAAGGTACATATGATGAAATGGTATTTGTTTCCGGTTTCTTTTTTAATATTATATTGGCAATAAGTTTAGCTTTTCTGGGAGTCCATCTTGGTGTAGACTTGTATTTAGCAGGTATATTCGCTTTTGGAGTCAGATTATTTCAGAATATAGCCGTTATCAGAAGAAATCTACTAACAAAGTGGACTCTTTCTAAAAAAAATAAAAAAAATGTGATATAAAAGAGGATATACATAGGATATAACGAATATTTTCAATAAACATAAAATGTGAATAGCACATAAAAATATTCTGTTGTTATTTTTTGTTACACACTTGTAAAGCCACATTCATTGTATTGTTGTTCCGCAAATAATAGAATAGAAATGATCGAAATGTGAGGAGGTGCCATAGAATGAACAACAATGAACTTTACGTCAGTCTTGACATCGGTACGTCCAATACAAAAGTGATCGTCGGAGAAATGACAGATGATTCCCTTAATATTATCGGTGTGGGAAATGTACCGTCTGAAGGGTTGAAAAAAGGCTCAATCGTTGATATAGATGAGACCGTTCATTCTATAAGAAAAGCGTTTGACCAAGCTGAAAGAATGGTAGGTTTTCCGCTTAGAAAAGCTATTGTCGGCGTTAATGGAAATTATATCAATATTCTAGATACAAACGGTGTTGTAGCAGTCTCCAGTGAAAATAAAGAAATTCAGGTTGAAGATGTACGCCGTGTCATGGAGGCGGCACAGGTTGTTTCAGTACCGCACGAACAGCTGATTGTCGATGTCATTCCTAAACAGTTTATCGTAGATGGAAGAGATGAAATCACCGACCCGAAAAAAATGCTGGGTGTGCGTTTAGAAGTAGAGGGCACCTTGATCACCGGTTCAAAAACAATCTTACATAATTTACTCCGCTGTGTTGAAAGAGCTGGTATTGAAATAACTGATATTTGTCTTCAGCCGCTGGCAGCCGGTTCTGCTGCATTATCAAAGGACGAGAAAAACCTTGGTGTGGCTCTCATTGATATAGGGGGAGGGTCAACAACCATTGCCGTATTCCAGAACGGACATCTCACTTCTACCCGTGTCATTCCTCTCGGAGGCGAAAATATCACCAAAGATATCTCCATCGGATTGAGAACGTCAACAGAAGAAGCAGAACGCGTAAAAAAACAATTTGGACATGCCTACTATGACGAAGCCTCGGAGGATGAAGTATTTGAGGTAACCGTAATAGGCACCAATCAAAAACAAACATTTACACAGCAAGAAGCAGCGAATATCATTGAAGCGAGAGTAGAAGAAATTCTTGAAATTGTTTCAGAAGAGCTTCGCATTATGGGAATTACCGATCTGCCGGGAGGCTTCGTGCTGACAGGAGGACAAGCAGCAATGCCGGGTGTCATGTCTTTGGCACAGGATGTGCTGCAAAATAACGTCAGGGTGGCAAGCCCGAATTATATCGGTGTAAGAGATCCTCAATATATGACGGGAGTAGGCCTGATCCAATTCGCCTGCCGGAATGCAAGAATCCAAGGCAGAAAAATAGGCTTTAAGATGCCTGAAGAAGCGATACAGGAAATCGCAGTCTCATCATCTGAGGAACAAGAGCAGCATCATCATCAAAATGAGGTGCAGCAGCGGCCAAAAGGAAAACAAAAAACACAAGCCGAACATAATAAACAGAGCAAAATGAAAAAACTATTAAGCATGTTTTGGGAATAGATAGATAGTCATTCGGCAGATTAGGAGGATTTAGCATGTTGGAGTTCGAAACAAACATAGACGGCTTAGCATCAATTAAAGTAATCGGAGTAGGAGGCGGCGGTAACAACGCCGTTAACCGAATGATTGAAAATGAAGTGCAAGGAGTAGAGTACATCGCGGTAAATACGGACGCTCAAGCTCTTAACCTGTCAAAAGCAGAAGTGAAAATGCAAATCGGCGCAAAGCTGACTAGAGGATTGGGAGCAGGTGCGAATCCGGAAGTCGGAAAAAAAGCCGCTGAAGAAAGCAAAGAGCAGATTGAAGAAGCGTTAAAAGGCGCTGACATGGTATTCGTGACAGCTGGTATGGGCGGCGGAACAGGAACAGGTGCCGCACCGGTTATCGCACAAATCGCGAAAGACTTAGGCGCATTAACAGTCGGAGTTGTGACAAGACCGTTTACCTTCGAAGGACGCAAAAGACAGCTTCAGGCTGCAGGCGGAATCTCGGCAATGAAAGAAGCGGTGGATACACTGATTGTGATCCCGAACGACCGTATCCTTGAAATTGTTGATAAAAACACACCGATGCTTGAAGCATTCCGTGAAGCGGATAACGTACTCCGCCAAGGGGTCCAAGGTATTTCTGACTTGATTGCTACACCTGGACTTATCAACCTTGACTTTGCTGATGTGAAAACAATCATGTCAAACAAAGGATCTGCTTTGATGGGTATCGGTATTGCTACCGGGGAAAACCGTGCGGCAGAGGCAGCGAAAAAAGCCATTTCCAGCCCGCTTCTTGAAGCGGCCATTGACGGTGCGCAAGGCGTTCTCATGAACATCACTGGGGGAACAAACCTCAGCCTATATGAAGTTCAGGAAGCAGCAGACATTGTCGCTTCGGCGTCTGATCAAGACGTAAACATGATTTTCGGTTCTGTTATTAATGAAAATCTAAAAGATGAGATTGTGGTGACAGTGATTGCAACTGGCTTTATTGAACAAGAAAAGGACGTGACGAAGCCTCAGCGTCCAAGCTTAAATCAAAGCATCAAAACACACAATCAAAGTGTTCCAAAGCGTGAGCCAAAACGTGAGGAGCCTCAGCAGCAGAACACAGTAAGCCGTCATACTTCACAGCCGGCTGATGATACGCTTGACATCCCGACATTCTTAAGAAACCGTAATAAACGCGGCTAATGTAAAGGGCAAAATCGTTTTCGATTTTGTCCTTTTTTGTTTTTCTCTTCAAACTTTCTTCTTATATAGTCTTTTTCCCTATTACATCCTTCGTTTAGTAACAAAATAGATGAATAGACCTGTTTATTTTCGTGACAATTTTATCATTTTCATATATATGGAAATTAACTGACATGAAACGACAATATCTGTAATTCAGATTGTCTACAGTTAACATACAGCGATGTTCTGACAAACCATTCATTTTTAAAAGGAGGGACGACATATTTTTTACAAAGCATGTTGAAAAAGGGGGATGAAAATGAGGAAAAAAACGAAGAACAGACTCATCAGCTCTGTTTTAAGTACGGTTGTCATTAGTTCACTGCTGTTTCCGGGAGCAGCCGGGGCAAGCAGCAAAGTCACCTCAACTTCTGTTAAAAAGGAGCTTCAATCTGCGGAATCCATTCAAAACAAGATCTCAGGTTCATTAAAGAAAAGCTTTAAGAAGAAAGACAAAACGACCTTTCTGATTAAATTTAAAGATCAGGCCGACTTAGAAAAAGCGGCAAAAGCGGCTGTTAAAAAAGCGAAATCGAAGAAGCTGTCTGCCGCTAAAACGGAATATCAAAAGCGTTCTGCCGTAGTGTCATCTTTAAAAGTCACAGCTGATGAATCCCAGCAAGACGTCCTAACATACTTGAACACCCAGAAAGATAAAGGAAATGCAGACCAGATTCATTCTTATTATGTGGTGAACGGGATTGCTGTTCATGCCTCAAAAGAGGTTATGGAAAAAGTGGCGCAGTTTCCCGAAGTGGAAAAGGTGCTTCCTAATGAGAAACGGCAGCTTTTTAAGTCATCCTCCCCATTTAATATGAAAAAAGCGCAAAAAGCTGTTAAAGCAACTAACGGTGTGGAATGGAATGTAGACCAAATCGATGCTCCAAAAGCCTGGGCGCTTGGATACGATGGAACTGGTACAGTTGTTGCGTCCATTGATACCGGTGTGGAATGGAATCATCCGGCATTAAAAGAGAAATATCGCGGATATAACCCGGAAAATCCCGATGAGCCTGAAAATGAAATGAACTGGTATGATGCTGTAGCAGACGGGGCAAGCCCTTATGATGATTTGGCTCATGGAACTCATGTGACAGGTACGATGGTGGGAGCTGAGCCCGATGGAAAAAATCAAATCGGTGTAGCGCCTGGCGCAAAATGGATCGCTGTTAAAGCGTTCTCGGAAGATGGCGGCACTGATGCTGACATTTTGGAAGCTGGTGAATGGGTTTTAGCACCAAAGGACGCAGAGGGCAACCCTCACCCGGAAATGGCTCCTGATGTTGTCAATAACTCATGGGGCGGAGGCTCAGGACTTGATGAATGGTATAGAGACATGGTCAATGCCTGGCGTGCGGCCGACATTTTCCCTGAGTTTTCTGCGGGGAATACAGATCTCTTTATTCCTGGCGGGCCTGGGTCTATCGCAAACCCTGCAAACTATCCGGAATCGTTTGCAACTGGAGCGACTGATATCAATAAAAAGCTCGCTGACTTTTCTCTACAAGGGCCATCTCCATATGATGAAATAAAGCCGGAAATTTCTGCACCGGGCGTAAATATTCGTTCATCCGTTCCCGGTCAGACATATGAGGACGGATGGGACGGCACATCAATGGCAGGGCCGCATGTATCCGCTGTTGCTGCACTGCTGAAACAGGCGGATGCCTCACTTTCTGTCGATGAGATGGAGGATATATTAACCAGCACGGCTGAACCGCTGACGGATTCAACATTCCCTGATTCTCCGAATAACGGATATGGCCATGGTTTGGTGAACGCTTTTGATGCTGTATCCGCTGTCACAGATGGGTTAGGCAAAGCAGAAGGACAAGTTTCTGTAGAGGGGGATGATCAAGAGCCTCCTGTCTTCCAGCATGAGAAAGCGACAGAAGCGTATGAAGGGGGCAGCCTGCCGCTGACTATAACAGCTGAAGACAATGTGAGTGTGACATCTGTAAAACTGTCCTACAAGCTTGATCAAGGTGAATGGACAGAGGTAACGGCTAAACGAATCAGTGGTGATCATCTAAAAGGAACGTATCAGGCAGAGATCCCAGATATAAAAGGAACTAAACTAAGCTATAAGTGGATCATTCAGGATTTTGGCGGACATATGGTTTTGTCTGACATATATGATATAACAGTGAAACCAAGCATCACGGTGGGATATAAGCAGGATTTTGAAACTGCAGCCGGCGGCTGGATTGCAAGCGGAACAAATAATAACTGGGAATGGGGCGTTCCGTCAACTGGCCCAAATACAGCAGCATCCGGAGAAAAAGTATATGGAACAAATCTGACGGGTAATTATGCCAACTCAGCAAACATGAACCTTGTTATGCCTCCTGTTAAAGTGCCTGATTCAGGAAGTCTGTTTCTTCAATTTAAAAGCTGGCACAATTTAGAGGATGACTTTGATTACGGCTACGTTTTTGTTTTGCCTGAGGGTGAAAAGAATTGGGAGCAGGCTGGTGTGTATAATGGAAAGACATCAAGCTGGACGGAGGAAGAAATTGATTTATCGGCTTATAAAGGTCAAAACATTCAAGTGATGTTTAACCTACAATCAGATGAAAGTATTAACAAAGAGGGCTGGTACATTGATGATGTAGCGCTTTCAGACAAATCAGCCGGGAAAACAGCCAAAAAGAATAAGCTGGGCGTCGAAAAGCCGTCTGGAAAACAAAAGAAAAAGGCAGTAAATCCGAAAAAAGCTAAGCCGTCTCAAAAGACAGCTGTAAAAACCGACAGTAAAGCTATACAGCCTCAAGTTTTGCCGCTCAGGGCACAAGTCAGTGTAGTGGAAACAGGAAAATCAACATATTCAGATCAATCCACAGGGCGGTACACGCTGACGCACAAAGCGGGAGACTATACGCTTATCGCAGAAGCATACGGTTATCAATCGAAAACACAAAAAGTTTCTTTGCAGGCGGACCAGACGACACAAGCTAATTTTACGTTAGAAGAAATGAAGAAGGGCACATTAAAAGGTACGGTTATCAATAAAACGACAAAAGAGCCGGTAAAAGGCGCTTCCATTTATGTTGTAGAGGATGCTGCGGTTGAACCGGCTACGACGAACGACAAAGGTGAATATACGCTCGAGGCTTATGAAGGCGCTTATACGATTAAAGTCGCTGCGCCGGGTTATTACAGCGATGAATTTTCCGTTGAGTTAAAAGGTAATGTTACAAAAGAAACTGCATTGAAGCCTTTCGTCGGTTACCCAGGTGAAATTGCATATGATGACGGGACAGCCGAGAATGCCAATTCTTATTTTGCTGCCGGTAACGGATGGGCGGTAAAAATGACGCTGGCTGACGGCAAGGACAAAGGCATGCTTACAGGAGGGCTGTTTAGATTCTGGGATACAGAGTTCCCAGATCCAGGCGGTACAGAGTTTAAGGTTGAGGTATACGATGCTACAGGAAAAGACGGAGCACCGGGCAAGAAAATTGCCGGGCCATTTAACGCTGAAGCTCTTCGCAATGGCGAGTGGACTAAGGTAGATCTCAGTTCAAAAGGGATTATGGTCGATAAAGACTTTTATCTCGTATATATCCAGTCGAAACCTGACCCGTATTCACCTGGACTGGCAATGGATGAAACCGGCAAGAATTCCGGCCGCAATTGGCAGTATATAGGTGGGAAATGGGAGCCGGGTGACGAAGCAGACGGCAACTATATGATTCGCGCATTAGTTGATTACGAAGCTGCTGTACCTGAGATTACTTCACCGACAGACAAGTCATACACAAATAAGGAGAACGTCACTGTAAAAGGAAAAGCTTCACCTGGTACAACGGTACACATTTATAATGAAGAGAAAGAAGCAGGAGAAACAAAAACTGCCGCGGACGGCACGTTCCAGACAGGCATCACACTCAGCAAGGGTGAAAATAAGCTCACGGCAACTGCATCAACAGATAACGGAACAACGGATGCCTCCAGCCCGATCACGGTCACGCTTGATCAAGAAAAGCCTGAATTAACACTGGACAATCCAAAGGATGGCGAGAAAACAAATAAAGAAACGCTTACTGTCAAAGGGGCTGTATCCGATGACAATCTGAAAGACGTCAAGGTGAATGGCAAAAAAGCAACAGTAGCTGATGGTTCATACTCAGCCCGTATTCTTTTGGAGAATGGAAGAAATGAAATCAAGGTGATTGCTACAGACTTAGCAGGCAACAAAACGACGAAAAAGACAGTCATTGATGTCAACTTTGAAAAGCCTGTCATTACCGGCTTGATTCCGGGAGAGGATAAAAACTTAAAAGCCGGTGAATCTGTGAAAATCGCTTTCTCAAGCGCTGAGGATTTGGATGCAACGTTTATCATTCGTATGCCGCTGACAAATGCAAGAGCGAGTGTGCAAAACGCCACCGAGCTCCCGTTAAGAGAAATTTCTCCGGGGAGATATGAAGGCTATTGGACAGCCACTTCTTCTATTAAAGCAACTGGAGCAAAAGTAGAAGTGATCGTACGAGATGATTATGGAAATGAAACTAGAAAAACTGCGAATGGAAAACTTAATATCAATACAGAAAAGTAAGTGGAAAAAAGCTGCCGTCACTGGCAGCTTTTTTTTATCCTCTCATTACACTTTCTCGACAAATTAAGCAGATTTCCCTGAAAAATTGTATTTTCCTCTCAACATTAATTGACAGACTTTCCCACAGAGCTTGCTTTATACTTATGAAGCAAGAAGAGGAACAGCGTAAGGGCAAGAAAGAAAGGAGTCAGATGTGAAAATCTATTTAGATGTCATTTGGCTGTTAAACTTTTGTTTTGATGCACTTTTGCTTTTGCTCACGGCATTTATTTTAAAACGGCATGTGAAAAAAAGAAGACTGATAGGCGGGGCGTTCATCGGTTCAAGTATTGTCCTTTTGATGTTTACTCCTTTTTCGCCGATTGTTGACCATCCGGCTGGGAAGCTAGCTTTTTCGGTTGTGATTGTGATGGTGACATTTGGCTTTAAAAGATTTCGCTTTTTCTTTCAAAATTTGTTTTCCTTTTATTTTGCCACTTTTTTAATGGGGGGAGGAATTATCGGAGCTCATTCTTTGCTGCAGTCAAATTCTATTGTTCGAAACGGTGTCATGATTACCAATCAAACAGGGTTTGGAGACCCGATCAGCTGGTTGTTTATTG
This sequence comes from Bacillus sp. FMQ74, assembly GCF_001875785.1. Classification (NCBI taxonomy): domain Bacteria; kingdom Bacillati; phylum Bacillota; class Bacilli; order Caryophanales; family Bacillaceae; genus Bacillus; species Bacillus sp. FMQ74. Next base: position 632,756 of record NZ_MOEO01000001.1, read on the forward strand.
TTGCTGGCTTTCCAGCATTATGGTTTTTTTCTAAAAGAAGAATCGAAGATATTGAAACAAAAAACATTCAATACGAGGAACGAGTCAGCGTGCAGGCCGATTTGGGCAACCAAACACTTCATGTCAGAGGACTGATTGATTCCGGCAATCAGCTGTACGATCCTCTTACAAAAACACCGGTTATGATCATTTACGTTGATAAATTGGAGCCGATTTTCGGAGCAGCCGAAACGATGATCATTCGAAACACAGACCCGCTGGAAGCTATCGAACAGCTTGATGATTCATTTCGCTTTTTAGATAAAATGAGGTTGATTCCATACAGGGGAGTTGGTCAGCAAAATCAATTTTTATTATGCGTTAAACCGGATCACGTAACGATTATGACAAAAGAAGAAATGATTTCTGCAGATAAATGCTTAATCGGTATCAGCACAACAAAGCTTTCGGCAGATGGAGAGTTTGATGCGATTATTCATCCGAAAATGCTTTCGGGCAAGGCTGTCAAACACGTTTCATAATGCTCGCAAATGTCCGTTACTTATCATACTCAAACGGCGGTACATTTAGAAGGGAGAGGAAGATGAAAAAACTAAAGTTACGGTTGACGCACCTCTGGTATAAGCTGCTGATGAAACTTGGGCTGAAAAGCGATGAAGTCTATTACATAGGCGGGAGTGAAGCCCTGCCGCCTCCATTGTCTAAAGATGAGGAGCAGGTGTTGTTAATGAAGCTCCCAAACGGCGATCAGGCGGCACGCGCCATTTTAATTGAACGCAATTTACGCCTGGTCGTTTATATCGCCCGTAAATTTGAAAATACGGGAATTAATATAGAGGATTTAATCAGCATCGGTACCATTGGATTAATCAAAGCTGTGAATACATTCAATCCAGAAAAGAAAATTAAGCTGGCGACCTATGCCTCCCGCTGTATAGAAAATGAAATTCTGATGTATCTGAGGAGAAATAACAAAATCCGTTCAGAGGTTTCCTTTGATGAACCGCTTAATATTGATTGGGACGGCAATGAGCTTTTGCTTTCTGATGTGCTCGGCACTGACGATGACATCATCACTAAAGACATAGAAGCTAACGTAGATAAAAAGCTTTTGAAAAAAGCGCTTGAACAGCTTAATGAGAGAGAAAAGCAAATTATGGAGCTGCGGTTTGGGCTTGTCGGTGAAGAAGAAAAAACCCAAAAGGATGTAGCGGATATGATGGGGATTTCACAGTCCTATATTTCACGGCTTGAGAAAAGAATTATAAAAAGATTGAGAAAAGAGTTCAACAAAATGGTGTAAAAAATTTTATGGTTAGAACCCCTTGATTTTACAGGGATTTCCTGATTTCGACAGTTTTTCGGCCTGAGTGCAGTGCATATTTTTCCCACCCAAGGAGATACTTAACGTTGTACAACAGCAGCTCCTGTAGGGAGGGAAAAAAGTGTCGAGAAATAAAGTCGAAATCTGCGGGGTGGATACCTCCAAATTACCAGTACTCAAGAATGAAGAGATGAGAAAGCTGTTTAGACAGTTACAGGATGAAGGCGATGATTCAGCAAGAGAAAAGCTTGTAAATGGGAACTTGCGTCTTGTCTTAAGTGTCATTCAACGATTTAATAACAGAGGGGAGTATGTTGATGACTTATTTCAAGTCGGCTGCATCGGACTAATGAAATCCATTGATAATTTTGACCTAAGCCACAATGTTAAGTTTTCAACATACGCTGTACCTATGATTATCGGAGAGATCCGCAGATATTTACGCGATAATAACCCGATCCGTGTCTCAAGATCACTCCGGGACATCGCTTACAAAGCGCTTCAGGTAAGAGAGCGGTTAATCAGTGAGACAAGCAAGGAGCCGACTGCAGAAGACATCGCAAAAGTTCTTGAAGTACCGCATGAGGAAATTGTATTTGCGCTTGATGCCATTCAGGATCCGGTTTCTCTATTTGAACCGATCTATAACGACGGCGGAGACCCGATTTATGTGATGGACCAAATCAGTGATGAGCGCAATACAGATTCACAATGGATTGAAGAGCTGGCTTTAAAAGAAGGCATGAGAAGGCTCAACGATAGGGAAAAAATGATTTTGAGAAAACGATTCTTCCAAGGAAAAACCCAAATGGAAGTCGCAGAGGAAATCGGAATTTCCCAAGCGCAGGTGTCCAGACTTGAAAAAGCGGCAATCAAACAAATGAATAAAAATATTCATCAATAATGAAAAGCCTTTAAAACGATGTTGTTTTAAAGGCTTTTCTATTGATTACGGATGGTTTACGTTTTGAAAAAAGTAAGGTATCCTAGTTCGTACAAAGTTTTATGAAAATTAAAATAATTATAAAAGGTAATAAAGAGGAGGACCACGATGATTTTGCAGCTTGACAATGTCTCACTAAAACGGAATGGGAAATGGATACTGAGAGATATTCATTGGAAGGTGGAAGAAAAGGAAAATTGGGTGCTTTACGGCCTAAATGGCGCCGGGAAGACAGCGCTGTTAAATATGCTTTGCTCATATTATTTTCCAACATCAGGCGAGATGCAGGTGCTTGGCCATGAATTTGGCAAAACGGAGCTTGGGGAAAAACTCAGACGTAAAATTGGCCTCGTCTCAGCAGCTCTTCAGCAAAAATTGTATCCGGCAGATTCAGCCTTTGAAATTGCTTTGAGCGGAACTTACGCTTCGATTGGATTATATGAAACGCCAAGTAAGGAAACCAGGGAAAAAGCGATTGGTTTGTTAGAGGACTTGGGAGCAATTGAATATGCCGATCGCCGCTATGAAACCCTTTCCCAAGGGGAAAAACAAAGAGCGTTGATTGCTAGAGCACTAATGGCCGATCCGGAGCTGCTGATACTGGACGAACCAGTCACAGGGCTGGATTTTATTGCCCGGGAAAAGCTGTTAGATACGATTACATACATTGCAAACAAAGAAAATGCACCATCTATCCTTTATGTGACTCATCATGCTGAAGAAATTTTGCCTGTCTTTGATAAAGCTCTTTTATTAAAACAGGGAGAGGTCTTTGGATCCGGAGAAATAAAGGAAATGCTTACTGATCAAATACTTTCCGCTTTTTTTGATACGCCAATCCATGTATTATGGAATCAGGATCGGCCGTTTTTAACAAGAGCTGAGCCGATAACGAATGCCTGACAAACATATATAGATTCATCCTAGGGGTGCTTTGCGAAGCTGAGAGAGACTTTGTCTCAACCCTTTTGACCTGATCTGGATCATGCCAGCGGAGGGAAGCGGTGAATAAACAGAGTGCAAAGGACTCTGTTTGTTTTTATTGAGCCGTTTCATAACATTTGAAGCGGCTTTTTATTTTTGAAGAATAGGAGCGGATTAGATTGGATCAACAAATAGACTTTTTGCTCAAAAAAGTGGAAGAACAAAAGGAGGAGCTTGTTCAGCTGGCAAAAACGCTGATTTCTTATCAAACACCTGCTCCGCCTGCAAGAAATACAGAGGGGATTCAGTCATGGATTTCGGGATTTTTAAATGAATTAGGATTCTCGATCGACAAATGGGATGTGTACCCTGGAGATCCCAATGTTGTAGGCAAGCTAAAGGGAACAGGTTCAGCAGAATATCATAGCCTGATCATCAATGGTCATGTAGATGTGGCAGAGGTAAAAGAGGATGAAGAATGGGAGCATGATCCATTTCATCCAATTGAAAAAAACGGTCTCTTAATCGGGCGAGGCGCTTCCGATATGAAGGGCGGAATGGCGTGTGTGCTGTTTGCTGTCAAATTGATTCGTGAAGCAGGCATTGAACTTCCCGGTGATCTGATTCTGCAATCGGTTATCGGGGAGGAAGTTGGAGAAGCCGGCACGCTTGAATGCTGCAAGAGGGGCTACCACGCTGATTTTGCAATTGTCGCGGATACGAGCGATATGCATATTCAAGGCCAAGGCGGTGTCATTACAGGCTGGATCGAAATCAAAAGCAGTCAAACATTTCATGATGGAACGAGACGGAATATGATTCACGCAGGCGGAGGAACATTCGGAGCAAGCGCAATTGAAAAAATGGCGAAAATCATTGCGGGGCTCGGTGAACTTGAGCGCCACTGGTCCATTATGAAAAGTTATCCCGGCTTTAAACCTGGCACAAATACAATTAACCCGGCTGTTATAGAAGGCGGCAGACATGCGGCTTTTATAGCGGACGAATGCCGGCTGTGGATCACAGTCCATTTTTATCCGAATGAAACCCATGACCAAGTGGCAGCGGAAATAGAAGATTACGTCAATCGGCTGAGTGACAGTGATATTTGGCTCAGGGAAAACCGCCCTGTATTTAAGTGGGGAGGCTCATCTATGATTGAAGACAGAGGAGAAATTTTTCCGGCATTGGAAGTTGACCCTGGCCACCCAGGCGTCTTAGCGCTTACTGCCTCTCATGAGAAAGTGAAACGGGAGAGTCCAATTATTGACGTTTCTCAATCAGTTACAGATGGCGGATGGCTGTATGATGCCGGTATTCCATGCGTGATATACGGTCCTGGCGATCTGCACAATGCACACTCCGTGAACGAGAAAGTATCGACGGAGCAGCTGGTAGAGTATACAAAAATTATCCTCGATTTTATCATCAACTGGTGCAGCAGGAAAAAAGAACAGTGACATGAAAATTTCTTCTTGCTGACAAGGTTCAGCCTGCCCGTTCATATACTTGAACAAAAGGACGGAAAAAGGACGTGATGGAATGATCAGCATTTCAGAATTTCAGGTGAAGGATGTCGTAAATGTCTCAAACGGAAAAAAGCTGGGGAGTATTGGTGATATTGATATTAATGTGACTACTGGAAAAATTCAGGCGATCATACTCGGAGGAAATGGGAAAGTTCTCGGATTTTTTGGAAAAGAAGAGGAATTGGTCATTCCATGGCGAAATATAGTAAAAATCGGGGAAGATGTAATCTTGGTCCGATTAAGTGAACCGCATGCATAAACCTGTTTGTCTGCCGCAGATTGGCAAATGCCGGAAGCCTCGATTCTTCCGGCACATTTCATTTAGAAATATGCAAATCGGCGCTCAACGAATGCAGTAAGATGTGGTAAAATAAGTGGGAAATTCCGCTTTTTTAAATGTTTGTCGAAAGGTTGGATCATCATGAATACATATCACCCATTCAGTCTTACCACACCCTCGACACTCATGATACAAGACTGGGCTCAAACGAATCAAAACAACAAAGAGGTCATTGCCGGATTTACGACAAAAAACGGCGGTGTCAGCCAAAAGCCTTTTGAATCGTTAAATACAGGATTGCACGTTCATGACAAAGATGCAGATGTAGTTAAAAATCGTGAATATATTGCCGATATGTTTAATACTGATTTGCAGTCTTGGGTATTCGCTGATCAGACACATGATAATCGCGTTTACAAAGTGACGCAGAGGGATAGGGGAAAAGGCGCCCGTGAGTATCACACAGCGCTAAAAGCAACGGACGGGCTCTATACAAATGAAAAAAATGTATTCTTAGCATTATGCTTTGCTGATTGTGTGCCTCTTTTCTTTTATGATCCGGTTAAATCACTTGTCGGAGTTGCCCATGCCGGGTGGAAAGGCACTGTCAAACAGATTGGCAGAGAAATGGTGAAGCAATGGACTGAGAAGGAAGGTTCAAATCCTTCAGATATTCAGGCTGTTATTGGCCCGTCTATCAGCGGAGCATGCTATACGGTAGACGACCGTGTCATGGATGCTGTCCGGGCATTGCCGGTTTCAGCAGACCGTGCTGTTAATCAGACGGCATTGGCACAATATCAGCTTGATTTGAAAGAGCTGAACCGCCTCATACTGATGGACAGCGGTTTGGCAAATGAACAAATTTCTGTCAGCGGTTTATGCACGGAAAGCGAGCCGTCTCTTTTCTATTCTCACCGCCGCGATCAGGGGAAAACTGGACGGATGATGTCCTTTATCGGAATGAAGGAGGCATAAAGATCTTGCGTGTTGTTGATAATTTACGACATATAAACGAACGAATAAACGAAGCATGTAACAGATCGGGCCGCAGCTCCGATGAAGTTACGGTTATTGCAGTCACAAAATATGTATCACCTGAAAGAGCACAGGAGGCAGTAGATGCTGGCATCACCTGCCTCGGAGAGAATCGGGATGCGGAATTGCTCCGCAAACAGGAATTGATTAAAGGGGATCCGGAATGGCATTTTATCGGCAGTCTGCAATCAAGAAAAGCAAAATCTGTCGTCAATGCGGTTTCTTATATCCATTCCCTAGACCGTCTCTCATTAGCGAAAGAAATTGAAAAACGGGCTGAAGGTACTGTCCGATGCTTTGTGCAGGTCAATACCTCTCTTGAGCCTTCTAAACACGGCATGAAAAAAGAAGAAGTCATTCCATTCATACAGGAGCTTTCCGGTTTCGAACATATCCAAGTGGCCGGACTGATGACAATGGCTCCGCTGACTGATGATCAAGATCAGATCAGAAGCTGTTTCAGGTCGCTGAGAGAACTCCGTGACCAGGTTCAGAAACTGAAGCAGCCGAACGCTCCGTGTACTGAACTGTCGATGGGCATGTCAAATGATTTTGAAATTGCAATTGAAGAAGGAGCTACTTATATTAGAATCGGCTCATCGTTAGTCGGAAATGAAACAGGGGGTGTACAGCAATGAGTATGAAAAATAAACTGAAAAACTTTTTCTCAATGGAAGATGAAGAATACGAATATGAATATATTGAGACAGAGCGGGAATCTCATGAGGAGCATGAGCAAAAAGAAAAGCCGGCTTATACGGGGAATAAACCTGCAGGCAAACAGAATGTAGTGAGCTTGCAAAGTGTTCAGAAATCCTCTAAAGTGGTGTTGAGTGAGCCGCGCGTTTATGCGGAGGCGCAGGAAATAGCCGACCATTTGAAGAACCGGCGGGCAGTTGTCGTCAATCTTCAGCGGATACAGCATGACCAGGCGAAGCGGATTGTTGACTTTTTAAGCGGAACCGTTTATGCCATCGGCGGAGATATTCAAAGAATCGGCTCAGATATTTTTCTCTGCACGCCTGACAACGTAGATGTATCAGGCACAATTTCTGAGCTCATATCTGAAGACGAACATCAGAGGTGGTAAAGCGAGATGATCCTTTATCAAGTTTTTTCGGTTTTAAGCTTATTAATCACAATATACTCATTTGCCCTGATCATATACATTTTTATGTCATGGGTGCCGAGTACGAGGGAAACAGCAGTCGGGCGTTTTTTAGCATCGATTTGTGAACCATATCTCGAACCATTCAGAAAAATTATCCCTCCGATTGCAATGCTGGATATTTCACCAATCGTAGCAATCCTTGTGCTTCGGTTTGCGACAACCGGCTTGTGGGGACTTTATCGCATGATTGCGTTTTAATGTGACAGTTTGATAGGGGCTTGGCAGCAGCCAAGCCTCTTTACATAGAAGGGAAAGACGATGAGCGATATATATCAGCACTTCAGAAAAGACGAGCGGGCCTTTATTGATCAGGCGCTCGAATGGAAAAGAATTGTCCAGGAGCAGTACAGAATGAAGCTGACCGACTTTTTAGACCCTCGAGAGCAGGTCATCCTCACTGCTGTTACGGGACAGACAGACGTCGGGCTTGCTTTTTCCGGCGGCTATGACAGAGCGGAACGGAAACGGGCGATTCTGTATCCAGAATACATTACACCAGAAGAATCGGATTTTGAATTGCAGGCGTTTAACGTCCGTTATGCTGACAAGTTTGTCTCAGTAGATCACCGTTCTCTGCTTGGTGCATTAATGGGCATAGGATTGAAGCGGCAAAAATTCGGTGACATCGTGTTTTCTGAATCAGCTGTGCAATTGATTGTATCAGCCGATACCGCTGATTTTGTGGCCGCACAGCTGACTCAAGCAGGCAAAGCGACAGTCAGCCTTGAGAAAATTGGCTTGTCAGACCTTAACATTCCGGCTATTGATGTCGAAATAAGAGATGACACGGTTTCTTCTTTAAGGCTTGACGCTGTCTGCGCCTCTATGAGCAGGCAATCCCGCCAGAAATCACAGACACTTGTGAAAAACGGGCTTGTAAAAGTGAACTGGAAGGTAGTTGAAGATCCTTCCTACATAGTGGCAGAAGGGGACATGCTGTCTATCAGAGGCTTTGGTCGCTGCAGTTTAACCAAAATCGAAGGAAAAACCAAAAAAGACAAATGGAGAGTTACGTTTGAACGACAAAAATAGTCGGTTTTTCAGTTTTTTTCTCCATCTGTGCGAAATTTGTTTTATAATGTGAACTAGATAACCGTACTGAAATGTAAAAATGGAGGTGGCATCATGCCATTAACGCCAAATGATATTCACAACAAGACGTTTACAAAAAGTTTTCGCGGATATGATGAAGATGAAGTAAATGAATTTCTAGCGCAAGTCAGAAAAGATTACGAAATTGTTCTCCGTAAGAAAACGGAACTAGAAGCAAAAGTCAATGAGCTTGATGAAAGAATCGGACACTTTGCCAATATTGAAGAAACATTGAATAAATCGATTTTAGTTGCCCAAGAAGCAGCTGAAGACGTAAAACGCAATTCTCAAAAAGAGGCAAAGCTGATCGTACGGGAAGCGGAGAAAAATGCTGATCGCATTATCAACGAATCGTTATCAAAATCAAGAAAAATCGCCATGGAAATCGAAGAGCTGAAAAAACAGTCTAAAGTGTTCAGAACACGTTTCCAAATGCTGATTGAGGCCCAGCTCGATCTTCTGAAAAATGACGATTGGGATCATCTCCTTGAGTATGAAGTCGACGCTGTATTTGAGGAAAAGGAATAAATTCTCTGATTATCTTGACATTTTCTTAGCTTGTCGAATATAATACGTTCATAAATTCAGATGAAAAAACGGTTGAAAGGGACAGTCATGTTTCCTTCAGGCCTTCATAGCGACCCGGAGATGGTGAGAGTCCGGGATGGCCGGAATCATGTAGATCAGCCCTTAAGTTTCCTTTCTGAACTCACAGTAGGTTAGGACGTTCATCACGTTACGATGCTCAAGAGGAAAAAGCGTATGCTGGCTTTTTCTAAAAGGGTGGTACCGCGAGATAAGCTTTCTCGTCCCTTATGGGATGAGAGGGCTTTTTTTATTTTCTGAAAAAATGCAGTGGAGGAATGAAAATGGATTTTAAAGACACGCTCTTAATGCCAAAAACAGATTTCCCGATGCGTGGAAATTTGCCAAACCGTGAGCCTGACATTCAAAAGAAATGGGAGGAAGAGGATATCTATCGTCTTGTGCAGGAACGGACGAAAGACCGCCCGAAATTTGTTTTACATGACGGACCTCCGTATGCAAACGGCGACATCCATATGGGCCATGCGCTTAACAAGATTTTGAAAGACTTCATTGTCCGCTATAAATCAATGAGCGGCTACAACGCACCGTATGTACCAGGCTGGGATACACACGGATTGCCAATTGAAACAGCTCTGACAAAAAACAAAAAAGTCAACCGTAAAGAAATGTCAGTAGCGGAATTCCGCAAACTGTGCGAAGAGTACGCTTGGAAACAAATCGAGGGACAGCGTGAGCAATTCAAACGTCTTGGCGTCCGCGGCGATTGGGAAAACCCATATGTAACATTAAAACCGGAATATGAAGCGCAGCAAATCCGAGTATTTGGTGAGATGGCAAAACGAGGCTACATTTACAAAGGTCTTAAACCGGTTAACTGGTCACCTTCAAGTGAGTCTGCTCTGGCAGAAGCCGAGATCGAATATCAAGACAAACGTTCAGCATCTATTTACGTCGCTTTTGGTGTAAAAGACGGAAAAGGCGTTCTTGAAAACGGTGAGCGCATCATCATCTGGACAACAACGCCTTGGACAATTCCGGCGAACCTCGGGATCTCAGTGCACCCTGATCTTGAGTACAGCGTGATTGCAGTAGGTGAAGACCGCTTTGTCGTAGCAAGTGCTCTAGTCGAAAATGTTGCGTCGGCATGCGGGTTTGATCAGTATGAAGTGACAAGAACGGTCAAAGGGAAAGACCTTGAGAACATTATCGCTGAACACCCGCTATATGGCAGAGATTCTCTCGTTATGCTTGGTGAACACGTAACAACTGATGCCGGAACAGGCTGTGTTCATACAGCGCCAGGACATGGGGAAGATGACTTTATCATCGGCCAAAAATACGGCTTAGATGTGCTTTGCCCGGTCGATGAAAAAGGTGTAATGACAAGCGAAGCTCCTGGCTTTGAAGGCATGTTCTATGATGATGCAAACAAAGCGATCACACAGCAGCTTGATGAAAAAGGCGCACTTGTGAAGCTTGAATTCATTACTCACTCTTATCCGCACGATTGGAGAACAAAAAAACCAACCATTTTCAGAGCGACAGCGCAATGGTTTGCATCTATTAAAGATTTCAGATCAGACCTTCTGGATGCTATTAAAGAAACCAAATGGGTTCCTGAATGGGGCGAGCAGCGTTTGCACAACATGGTTCGTGACCGCGGAGACTGGTGTATTTCCAGACAGCGTGCGTGGGGCGTGCCGATTCCGGTATTTTATGCCGAAAATGGAGAACCAATTATTACGGATGAAACCATTGAACATGTTTCTGAATTGTTCAGACAGCACGGATCAAATATTTGGTTTGAAAAAGAAGCAAAGGATCTTCTTCCGGAAGGCTTTACGCATCCTGGCAGCCCGAACGGCACATTTACAAAAGAACAGGATATTATGGATGTTTGGTTTGATTCAGGCTCTTCACATCAAGCAGTGCTTGAAGAACGTGATGACCTCGTACGCCCGGCTGATCTATACCTAGAGGGATCTGACCAATATCGCGGCTGGTTTAACTCTTCTCTTTCTACAGCAGTAGCCGTAACAGGGAAGGCGCCGTATAAAGGTGTGCTTAGCCATGGTTTCGCACTGGATGGCGAAGGACGCAAGATGAGTAAATCAATCGGTAACGTTGTTGTTCCGGCTAAAGTCATGAAACAGCTTGGTGCCGACATCTTAAGATTATGGGTATCTTCAGTGGATTATCAGGCGGACGTTCGCGTGTCTGACGCCATTCTGAAGCAGGTTGCGGAAGTATATCGTAAAATCCGCAACACGTTCCGTTTCCTTCACGGCAACCTTTTCGATTTTGATCCAAAAACAAATGCGGTGGCTGTGGAAGATCTTCGTGAAGTGGATCAGTATATGCTGATTAAGCTGAACAAACTGATTGATAAAGTGAAAAAAGCGTATGATGAGTACGAATTTGCGGTTGTGTATCACAGCATCCATAATTTCTGCACAATCGAATTAAGCTCATTTTATCTCGATTTTGCAAAGGATATTGTCTACATCGAGCATGCGGATCATCCGGATAGACGCAGCATGCAGACAGTATTCTATGAAACGCTTCTTGCATTAGTGAAGCTTTCAGCGCCTATCCTTCCACATACGGCTGACGAATTATGGTCGCATTTAACATTTGTTGAAGAGCAGAGCGTTCAGCTGACAGATATGCCGGAAACAATCGCAGTTCCAAACAGTGAAGCGACTGAAGAGAAATTTGACCGCTTTATGGCTCTTCGTGATGACGTGCTAAAAGCATTAGAAACTGCGCGGAATGAAAAAATTATCGGTAAATCATTGGAAGCTAACCTGAAATTGTATCCAAATAAAGAAAATAAAGAGCTCTTGGCTTCCATTAAAGAAAATCTTTCTCAACTGTTTATTGTGTCAGAACTGACAATCAGTGAAGAACATGAAGCGCCGAACGATGCGCAAAGCTTTCCGACGGGTAAAATCGCTGTCGAGAAAGCGGAAGGCGAAATGTGTGAGAGATCACGTGTGATTTCAAAAGATGTAGGTGCAAATCCGAAATATCCTACACTTTCATTACGCAACGCTGAAATCGTTGAAAAATACTATCAAAAATAATGCAAAAGAGCCCGGGCGTAAAAGCCGGGCTTTTTTTGTGCCAAGAGTGACATCCTTTAGAACGGCAGGAAAAATCTTATGGGCTTTAGATCATCATTCATAGGCAACAATAAAGGTACTACGTTAAGAGCAGGAGTTGTGAAGAATGAATGATCAACTGACCGCAATTTATACGGAACTTCTTCTGATGAAAGAAGAATTACAGTCGAGATTATTTGAGTATTCTTGCTTTCAGGTTTCTACAAGCCCGCAAGCAGCAATCAATCAAAAACAAAAAGCAACTCTGATCTATCATATTAAAGAAGAGCTTCAAGACGTTCTCCTTGCATTGTCCAAAATCGAAAACGGCACATTCGGATACTGTGAAGAAACCGGGGCTCCTATTCCTCTTGCAAAGCTGGCAGTGCTGCCGACGGCCCGAACAGCAAACGATTTTCTTTATTCTGTCCAATTTGAGAAAAAAACGCTTCCGATATGGAAATCAACGGATATCGAATATGGTCAGGCACTGTATGAATAACAGTGTCTGGCCGGTTAATATGCCTGATATTTCTTTACTCCAGTGCTTTTTATTGATAAAATGCATAATGGATTAAAGTAACCGTAAACTGGAGGAACGTTTGTGCTGTATTATATGATTGCACTACTTATTATTGCAGCCGATCAATTGACAAAATGGCTAGTTGTTAAGAACATGGAACTTGGCCAAAGCATTCCGATCATTGATCAGGTATTCTATATCACCTCCCATCGCAATACGGGTGCTGCATGGGGGATATTAGCGGGTCAGATGTGGTTTTTCTACCTCATAACAACCGCTGTTATTATTGGTATTGTTTATTACATACAGCGTTATACAAAAGGACAAAGGCTTCTTGGCGTTGCCCTCGGGCTTATGCTTGGCGGTGCCATCGGCAACTTTATCGATCGGGCTGTCAGACAGGAAGTTGTGGATTTTATCCATGTTATTATTGTCAATTACAATTACCCGATATTTAACATCGCAGACTCTTCACTATGTGTCGGCGTAATGCTTTTATTTATACAAATGCTGTTGGACAGCGGGAAAAAGAAAAAGGAGCAATAGCATGAATCAAATTGATATAACCGCTTCAGAAGAACAAAAAAGTGAGCGGATTGATAAATTTTTGGCATCGACTGAGAATGATTGGTCAAGAACCCAGGTTCAGCAATGGGTAAAAGACGGACAGGTTGTCGTGAACGGAAGCGCGGTGAAAGCGAATTATAAAATTCAGCCGGGTGATCAGGTGACCGTCACTGTACCCGAACCGGAAGCGCTCGACGTCCTGGCAGAGCCTATGGATCTGGATATTTATTATGAGGACCAGGATGTGCTGGTCGTCAACAAACCTCGCGGAATGGTTGTGCACCCAGCACCCGGTCATCTTACGGGCACACTTGTAAACGGCCTTATGGCTCATTGCACAGACCTTTCCGGAATAAATGGTGTGATGCGTCCGGGGATTGTTCACAGAATCGATAAGGACACGTCCGGCTTATTAATGGTGGCGAAAAATGATATGGCACACGAGTCACTTGTAAACCAATTGGTCAACAAAACGGTCACGCGAAAGTATACGGCTGTTGTCCACGGGCTTATCTCTCATGATGACGGCACAATTGACGCGCCGATTGGACGGGATAAAAAAGACCGTCAAAGCATGACTGTGACACGTGATGGCAAAAACGCTGTCACTCATTTTCATGTACTTGAGCGTTTTCAGGACTTTACGTTAGTGGAATGCCAGCTTGAAACAGGGAGAACCCATCAAATTCGTGTTCATATGAAATATATCGGATTCCCATTAGCGGGAGACCCGAAATATGGTCCGAGAAAAACAATCGACTTTAACGGCCAGGCGCTTCACGCGGGCGTTTTAGGTTTTGACCATCCGCGAACAGGAGAATATGTCGAATTTGAAGCGCCGCTACCTGAGGATATGGCAAAATTAATCGAAAACCTCAGAAAAAACGGTTGACAGAGTGTTTATTTTCTGAAATAATGAACAAAGCTGAATAGATTCTTTAAAACAGTCCAGAGAGGCTGAGAAGGATAACGGATAGACGGGATGCGTGTATAGTGCGCACCTTGTCCTAAAAACCCTCTATGCTCTGGCAGGAGGGTTTTTTTCTTCTATATAAACTGTGAGGTGTCACAAATTGAATCAAAAAGCTGTCATTCTCGACGAACAGGCAATCAGACGGGCCCTGACTAGGATTGCGCACGAAATGATCGAACGCAATAAAGGAATGAATAACTGCATTCTTGTCGGCATTAAGACAAGAGGGATTTACCTGGCAAAACGCCTTGCGGAACGAATTGAACAGATTGAAGGAAATCCTGTTACAGTCGGTGAAATTGATATTACTCTTTACAGAGACGATCTTTCTAAAAAAACGAGCAACGAAGAACCGCTTGTTAAAGGTGCAGATATTCCGGTAGATATCACAGATCAAAAAGTCATTCTCGTTGATGATGTCCTGTATACCGGAAGAACAGTCAGAGCAGGTATGGATGCGCTTGTTGATGTAGGCAGACCTTCCTCTATTCAGTTGGCTGTGCTTGTTGACAGGGGACACCGGGAGCTGCCGATCCGAGCGGATTATATCGGGAAAAACATCCCGACATCAAAGGCTGAAAAGGTTATGGTCCAGCTTGATGAGGTAGATCAAAACGATCTCGTCGCCATTTATGAAAATGAATAATAGATCACCTTTTTAAGGGCAATCCAGAGAGGTTGCAAAGAGGTGCACAACAAAGGCCCAAAATGTATTCGGCAGGTCTTTGTATGCCTCTTTGCGTAAAAATAGCAAAGAGGTTTTTTTATACAGCCATTGAGTCAACCTAAAATGAAAGTCAACAATCAGGGGGAAATCATCATGAGTAAGAAAAAAGTAAATTTAGGGGTCAGGGATATCCCGACACCTTTCTCTTGGGTTTCATTCAGCCTTCAGCATTTGTTTGCCATGTTTGGCTCAACTATTTTGGTTCCGAAGCTCGTCGGAATGAGTCCTGCTGTGGCGTTGGTGACAAGCGGCATCGGAACACTGGCGTACCTTCTTATTACGAAAGGGCAAATTCCGGCGTATCTCGGTTCATCCTTCGCCTTTATTTCACCGATCATACTGGTAAAAGCGACCGGCGGGCCGGGAGCGGCAATGGTCGGGGCGTTTCTTGCAGGGCTGGTATACGGGCTGATTGCCTTATTGATCAGGCAGCTTGGCACAGGATGGCTGATGAAGATTCTCCCGCCTGTAGTCGTAGGACCTGTTATTATCGTCATCGGGCTGGGACTTGCAAGCACTGCGGTAAACATGGCGATGTATGCTGATCCGAATGCGAGTGAATTGGTCTACAGCTTAAAGCACTTCAGTGTCGCAGGCGTTACGCTGGCCATCACGATTATTTGCGCGATTTTCTTGCGAGGATTCTTAAGCCTGATACCGGTTTTGATTGGAATCATCGGCGGATACCTGTTCGCCCTTACTCAAGGGATTGTCAACTTCCAGCCGGTGCTTGACGCGAAATGGTTCGCAGTGCCTGAATTTATCATCCCGTTCAAAGACTATTCGCCGTCAGTAACACTCGGCATCGCGGCCGCAATGGTACCGGTCGCGTTTGTGACAATGTCAGAGCATATCGGCCACCAAATGGTGCTGAGTAAGGTTGTTGGACAAGATTTCATTAAAAAGCCGGGACTGCATCGCTCCATTATGGGTGACAGCGTGGCGACAATCCTTGCTTCTCTGATCGGCGGCCCGCCGACGACGACTTACGGAGAAAACATTGGCGTGCTGGCCATCACAAGAGTATTCAGCGTCTTTGTCATCGGAGGCGCGGCAGTGATTGCCCTTTGCTTCGGCTTTATCGGCAAAATTTCAGCGCTGATCAGTTCAGTGCCGTCAGCGGTCATGGGAGGCGTCTCCTTCCTGCTGTTCGGAATCATTGCTTCAAGCGGCCTGAGAATGCTGATTGACAACAAAATTGATTATGAAAATAACCGAAACCTCATTATCACATCGGTGATCCTAGTGATCGGTGTAGGAGGCGCATTTATCCAAGTGTCTCAGGGCGGATTCCAAGTGTCAGGGATGGCGCTTGCCGCAATTGTCGGTGTCATCTTAAACCTGATTCTTCCAGAAGCGAAGGAAGAGCAGGCAGACACAGCTGAACAACATCATATTTAAAACCTTTTAATGAAAGTCCAGAGAGGCTTGGAAGGGTTATGAAGAGAAGGAAGCTTCAATGCTGCCCTCTATTTAACCATACCCCGAGTCTATCCTAGACCCGGGGTTTTTTTCAGCCTTAAGTTGAAATGAGAGGGGAAAGAACATGAAGCATGTAACGACGATGAGTGAACTCAGCACTGAGGAAATCAAAGATTTGCTTCAAACAGCACAAGACCTCAAAAACGGAAAAACAGACAATCAGCTGACAGGAAAGTTTGCAGCAAACCTGTTTTTCGAACCGAGCACGAGAACGCGGTTCAGCTTTGAGGTCGCAGAAAAAAAGCTGGGCATGAATGTGCTGAACCTTGATGGAACAAGCACAAGCGTACAAAAAGGCGAAACTTTATACGACACGATCCGGACGCTCGAATCAATCGGTGTGGACGTGTGCGTCATCAGGCACAGTGAAGATGAGTATTATCAAGAGCTTGTCAGCCAGGTGAACATCCCGATTCTGAATGCGGGAGACGGATGCGGCCAGCATCCGACACAATCACTGCTTGATTTAATGACGATTTATGAAGAGTTCAATACGTTTAAAGGGCTTACCGTCTCCATTCACGGCGACATCAAGCATAGCAGAGTGGCAAGGTCAAATGCGGAAGTGTTGACAAGATTGGGTGCCCGGGTCCTGTTTTCCGGCCCTTCGGAATGGCAGGATGAAGAAAATACATTCGGCACATATGTCTCAATGGATGAAGCAGTTGAGTCTTCCGATGTTGTCATGCTGCTGCGCATTCAAAATGAACGGCATCAGTCCGCTGTCAGCCAGGAAGGCTATTTAAACAAATACGGCTTGACCGTAGAACGTGCTGAGCGTATGAAGCAGCACGCGATCATCATGCATCCTGCTCCGGTAAACAGAGGAGTGGAGATTGATGACAGCTTAGTAGAAAGCGAAAAATCAAGAATCTTCAAGCAAATGCAAAATGGCGTATTTATCAGAATGGCAGTGATACAGCGTGCCTTACAAACCAATGTGAAAAGAGGAGAAGCAGCGTATGTCATATCTCATTAAAAACGGCTGGATACTTAACGAAAATGGTGAAAAAACAGAAGCGGATATCCGAGTGACTGGAGAAACCATTACTGCAATCGGCAAGCTTAATGCAACGGATAATGAAACTGTAATTGATGCAAAAGGTTTGCTCGTTTCACCTGGGTTTGTTGATCTCCACGTCCATTTCAGAGAGCCGGGCGGAGAGAAAAAAGAAACAATTGAAACCGGGGCGAAAGCAGCGGCACGCGGCGGCTATACAACAGTAGCAGCAATGCCGAATACGCGGCCGGTTCCTGATACAAAGGAGCAGATGGAATGGGTGCAAAACAGAATTAAAGAAACATCATGTGTCAGAGTTCTTCCATATGCATCCATTACGATCAGGCAAATCGGCGATGAAATGACCAACTTTGAAGCGTTAAAAGAAGCCGGGGCATTTGCCTTTACGGATGACGGCGTTGGGATACAGACAGCAGGCATGATGTATGAAGCGATGAAGCGGGCAGCCGCAATTGACAAAGCGATTGTTGCACATTGCGAGGACAACTCCTTAATTTACGGAGGAAGCGTACATGAGGGGACATTTGCTAAAGCGAACGGGCTTAACGGCATACCTTCTGTGTGTGAATCGGTTCATATTGCCCGCGATGTGCTGCTGGCTGAGGCGGCAAACTGTCATTATCATGTATGCCATATTAGCACGAAAGAATCTGTCAGGGTTGTACGCGATGCGAAAAAAGCGGGGATCAGAGTGACAGCAGAAGTGTCGCCGCATCATTTGCTGCTTTGTGATGAGGACATCCCGGGGCTGGACACAAACTTTAAAATGAATCCTCCGCTCCGCAGCGCAGAAGACAGAGCTGCTTTGATTGAAGGTCTTTTAGACGGAACAATTGATTTTATCGCAACAGACCATGCACCGCATACGGAAGAAGAGAAAAACACAGAAATGAAGCTGGCGCCATTCGGAATTGTCGGCTTAGAAACTGCATTCCCGCTTCTTTACACACACTTTGTCAAAAATGGCAGCTGGTCACTGAAGCAGCTGATTGACTACATGACAATCAAGCCATGCGAAGCGTTCGGTCTCCCATATGGAACATTACAAACGGGGCAAGTTGCTGACATTACATTAATTGATTTAGAAAAAGAAGCAGTTATAGACAAAGAGACATTTTTATCAAAAGGAAAAAATACACCATTCAATGGCATCAGCTGCACCGGCTGGCCGGTCGCTACAATTGCGGCAGGGAAGCTTGCTTATGAAGAAGGGAGACTTGTCAAATGAAGAGACGATTAGTACTGGAAAACGGAGCGGTATTCGAAGGGGAAGCCTTCGGGAGCTTAGAACACAACATGGGAGAAGTCGTTTTTAATACTGGGATGACAGGCTATCAGGAAATTTTATCTGACCCTTCTTACTGCGGGCAGATCGTAACATTGACATACCCGCTTATCGGAAATTACGGCATTAACCGTGATGATTTTGAATCCATTACCCCTTTTGTCAAAGGGCTGATCATCAAAGAATTATGTGAACTGCCTTCCAACTGGCGTTCAGCATACACATTAGACGAGTATTTAAAAATGAAAAACATTCCCGGACTTCAGGGGATTGATACAAGGAAACTGACAAGAATGATCCGCACGGCAGGCGCGCTAAAAGGAACATTCGCTTCATCTGATGAAGACATCGAAGCTGTGCTGAAAAGACTGAACGAAACGGAATTGCCAAGAAATCAAGTATCCCAAGTATCAGCCAAAACAGCATATCCGAGCCCGGGAAGAGGCAAACGCATTGTCTTGGTTGACTTCGGCATGAAGCACGGGATTCTAAGGGAGCTCAACAAACGGAAATGTGACGTCATCGTTGTGCCTTACAACATTACAGCGGAAGAAGTGCTTCAACTGAAACCGGACGGCATCATGCTTTCTAACGGACCTGGAGACCCGAAGGATGTGCCTGAAGCGATTGAAATGATTAAAGGTGTTCTCGGAAAAGTGCCTTTATTCGGAATATGTCTCGGCCACCAATTATTCGCGCTGGCGTGCGGGGCGAATACTGAAAAAATGAAATTCGGCCACAGAGGCTCAAACCACCCGGTAAAAGAGCTGGCTACAGGGAAAGTTGCCTTAACATCTCAAAACCATGGTTATACAGTTTCATCTATCAGTGAAACAGAACTTGAAGTGACGCATATCGCAATTAACGACGATACGATTGAAGGGCTGAAGCATAAAACATTGCCGGCATTTACGGTTCAATATCATCCCGAAGCCTCACCTGGTCCTGAGGATGCCAACCATCTATTTGACAGATTCATCGAAATGATCGAAACAACAGAGAAAGAAGGGGAAGCGGTATGCCAAAACGCGTAGACATTAACAAAATTTTAGTAATTGGATCTGGACCGATCATCATCGGCCAAGCAGCAGAATTTGACTATGCGGGAACACAAGCCTGTCTTGCTTTAAAAGAAGAAGGCTATGAAGTCATCCTTGTCAACTCAAACCCTGCCACGATCATGACAGATACAGAAATGGCTGACCGGGTTTACATCGAACCGCTCACACCTGAATTCCTGACACGAATCATCAGAAAAGAGCGCCCGGATGCCATTCTTCCAACACTCGGAGGCCAAACCGGTTTGAATCTTGCGGTTGAGCTTTCTGAAAGAGGCGTTTTGGCAGAATGCGGCGTCGAAGTGCTTGGCACGAAACTGTCTGCGATTCAGCAAGCTGAAGACCGTGACTTGTTCAGAACATTAATGAATGAACTGAATGAACCGGTGCCTGAAAGTGAGATTATCCACTCCCTCGAAGAAGCGCAAAAATTCGTCAGCCAAATTGGATTCCCTGTCATTGTCCGCCCGGCATATACATTAGGCGGAACAGGCGGAGGCATCTGCTCGAATGAAACAGAGCTAAAAGAAATTGTTGAGAACGGCTTGAAACTAAGCCCGGTACACCAATGTCTGCTTGAAAAAAGCATCGCTGGCTATAAAGAAATCGAGTATGAAGTCATGAGAGACAGCCAGGATCACGCCATTGTCGTTTGTAACATGGAAAACATTGATCCAGTTGGAATCCATACTGGAGACAGTATTGTTGTCGCGCCGAGCCAAACGCTCAGCGATCGCGAATATCAGCTCTTGCGGAATGTATCGTTAAAACTGATTCGCGCGCTTGGAATCGAAGGCGGTTGTAACGTGCAGCTCGCTTTAGACCCAGACAGCTTCCAATATTACATTATTGAAGTAAATCCGCGTGTCAGCCGTTCATCTGCCCTTGCATCAAAAGCAACGGGATACCCGATAGCAAAGCTCGCCGCTAAAATTGCAGTCGGCCTTTCATTAGATGAAATGATGAACCCTGTAACAGGAAAAACATATGCAGCATTTGAACCTGCTCTTGACTATGTCGTATCCAAAATTCCGCGCTGGCCGTTTGATAAATTTGAATCAGCAAACAGAAAGCTCGGCACGCAAATGAAAGCGACTGGTGAGGTCATGGCGATCGGCCGCACGCTTGAAGAGTCATTGCTGAAGGCTGTGCGTTCACTGGAAGCTGATGTGTATCACCTTGAATTGAAGGACGCCGCTGACATTTCAAATGAACTTCTTGAAAAGCGAATTAAAAAGGCCGGTGATGAACGCTTATTCTACTTAGCTGAAGCGTACAGAAGAGGTTACACGGTAGAAGACCTCCATGAATTTTCCGCTATCGATGTTTTCTTCTTGCATAAGCTGTTCGGAATCGTACAGTTTGAAAAAGATTTGAAGGCGAATGCGGGCGATACAGATGTGCTGAGACGGGCAAAAGAACTCGGCTTCTCTGATCAGTACATCAGCCGCGAGTGGAAAATGAAAGAATCCGAACTTTACAGTTTGAGAAAACAAGCGGGGATTGCGCCGGTATTCAAAATGGTAGATACGTGCGCGGCGGAATTTGAGTCAGAAACACCATACTTCTATAGCACATATGAAGAAGAAAATGAATCTGTCGTTACAGATAAGAAAAGTGTGATGGTGCTTGGTTCGGGTCCAATTCGAATCGGTCAGGGTGTCGAGTTCGACTATGCGACTGTTCACTCTGTATGGGCAATTAAACAAGCAGGCTATGAAGCTATTATTGTCAATAACAACCCGGAAACCGTTTCAACAGACTTCAGCATCTCAGACAAGCTGTATTTTGAACCGCTTACGATTGAAGATGTTATGCACATCATTGACCTCGAACAGCCAATGGGCGTTGTCGTACAATTTGGCGGACAAACTGCGATTAACCTTGCTGACGAGCTTTCTGCGCGCGGAGTGAAAATCCTTGGAACTTCATTAGAAGATTTAGACCGTGCGGAAGACCGGGATAAATTTGAACAAGCGCTTGGAGAACTTGGTGTTCCGCAGCCGCTTGGCAAAACAGCGACATCAGTTGATCAGGCGGTAAGCATCGCAAGTGATATCGGTTACCCGGTACTGGTACGCCCTTCCTATGTACTTGGCGGCCGGGCGATGGAGATTGTGTATCATGAAGAAGAACTGCTTCATTACATGAAAAACGCAGTCAAAATCAATCCGCAGCACCCTGTATTAATTGACAGATATTTGACTGGGAAAGAAATTGAAGTAGATGCAGTATCTGACGGTGAAACAGTCGTCATTCCAGGAATTATGGAGCACATTGAACGTGCGGGTGTTCACTCCGGAGACTCGATCGCTGTTTATCCACCTCAATCTCTCACTGAGGACATTAAGAAAAAAATTGAACAATACACGATCGCACTTGCTAAAGGGCTGAACATTGTCGGTTTGCTCAATATTCAATTCGTCTTATCACAAGGCGAGGTGTACGTTCTCGAAGTGAACCCTAGATCAAGCAGAACTGTACCGTTCTTAAGCAAAATTACGGGTATCCCAATGGCGAATCTCGCAACAAAAATCATTCTCGGGCAAAAGTTGGCTGCGTTTGGTTATACAGAGGGCCTTCAGCCTGAGCAGCAAGGTGTATTTGTAAAAGCTCCGGTCTTCTCCTTCGCCAAGCTGAGAAGAGTGGACATTACGTTAGGGCCTGAAATGAAATCAACAGGTGAAGTCATGGGGAAAGATTCGACCCTTGAAAAGGCGCTCTATAAAGCCATGATTGCTTCAGGTATTCAAATCCCGAACTACGGTTCCGTGCTTTTAACAGTAGCTGATAAGGACAAAGAAGAAGGGCTTGCCATTGCTAAGCGGTTCCACGCGATCGGCTACAACATTTTAGCGACGGAAGGAACGGCAGGCTACCTGAAAGAAGCTTCTATTCCAGCGAAGGTCGTCGGAAAAATCGGCCAGGATGGTCCGAACCTGCTTGATGTCATCAGAAACGGTGAAGCACAGTTTGTCATCAATACGCTGACAAAAGGAAAGCAGCCGGCAAGAGACGGATTTAGAATCAGACGTGAATCAGTAGAAAATGGTGTTGCCTGCTTAACATCGTTAGATACGGCAGAGGCGATATTGCGAGTGCTCGAAAGCATGACATTCCGCGCTGATCAAATGCCGGCAGTCAACACAAATCAGGAGGCGGCAGTCACTATATGAAAAAAGCGTATTTGACAGTATGTTCTAACCAGCAAATTGCAGACCGGGTGTATCAAATGGTTCTGAAAGGGGAGCTTGTCCAAGGGTTTACAACCCCGGGGCAGTTCCTACATCTTAAAGTGAGCGAAGCGGTTACGCCTCTTTTGAGGAGGCCAATCAGCATCGCCGACGTCAATTTTGAAAAAAGTGAAGTCACCATCATTTATCGAGTAGATGGGGAAGGTACAAGACTATTGTCTCTGAAACAGCAGGGAGAGCTTGTGGATGTCCTCGGGCCTTTGGGAAATGGCTTTCCTGTCAATGAAGTCCAACCCGGAAAGACGGCTTTGCTGGTAGGAGGCGGTGTTGGTGTGCCGCCTCTCCAAGAGCTGTCGAAACGCTTGTATGAAAAAGGGGTAAATGTCATCCACGTTTTAGGATTCCAATCGGCAAAGGATGTTTTTTACGAGAAAGAATGCCGGCAGTATGGAGACACGTATGTGGCAACAGCTGACGGAAGCTACGGGGAAACAGGATTTGTCACAGATGTGATTAAACAAAAACATCTAGAGTTTGATATCCTTCTCAGCTGCGGGCCGACACCGATGCTCAAGGCGCTAAAACAGGAATATGCCCATAAAGAAGTATATCTGTCCATGGAGGAACGAATGGGCTGCGGAATCGGCGCATGCTTCGCGTGCGTGTGCCATACAAACGAAGGTGAGACATCTTATGTAAAAGTATGTCTCGACGGGCCTGTATTTAAAGCTCAGGAGGTGGCGCTGTAATGCTAGAGGTGAAATTGCCGGGACTTGACTTGAAAAATCCAATCATTCCTGCATCAGGCTGCTTCGGTTTTGGAAAAGAATTTTCACGCTTTTATGATTTGTCTTGTCTTGGAGCCATCATGATTAAGGCTACGACAAAGGAGCCTCGCTTCGGGAATCCGACCCCGCGGGTAGCCGAGACTGGTGCTGGGATGCTTAATGCGATCGGTCTCCAAAATCCGGGGCTGGATAGTGTTTTGCATCATGAGCTGCCGTGGCTTGAGCAGTTTGATACGCCGATTATTGCCAATGTCGCAGGTTCTCAAGTCGAGGATTATGTGGAAGTTGCAGAGCATATCAGCAAAGCGTCTAATGTTCATGCACTTGAATTGAATATTTCCTGCCCGAATGTGAAAACAGGCGGAATCGCTTTTGGCACGAACCCTGAAATGGCTGCCAATTTGACAAAAGCCGTGAAAGAGGTTTCAAATGTGCCCGTTTATGTGAAGCTTTCCCCGAACGTGGCTAATATCACAGAAATTGCGTTAGCGATCGAGGAAGCGGGAGCGGACGGTCTCACGATGATCAACACACTAATTGGCATGAGACTCGATTTAAAAACCGGCAAACCGATATTAGCGAATAAAACAGGGGGACTTTCCGGCCCTGCTGTGAAGCCGGTTGCCATTCGCATGGTGTATGAAGTCAGCCAGGCGGTCAACATCCCGATTATCGGAATGGGAGGCGTGCAGACTGCTGAAGATGCCCTGGAATTTCTTCTCGCTGGAGCAAGCGCGGTCGCTGTCGGAACAGCAAACTTTGTGAATCCTTTTGCATGTCCAGAGATTATTGAACAGCTTCCATCTGTTTTGCGCCAATATGGCTATCAATCAATTGAAGAATGCATCGGAAGGAGCTGGAATCATGAAAAACAACCTGCCCATCATCGCGCTTGATTTTGCATCAGCTGAAGAAACACTTGCGTTCTTAGCGCCTTTTCAGCAAGAACCGTTATTTGTAAAGGTTGGAATGGAGCTTTTTTATCAAGAAGGGCCATCTATCGTGAAACAGCTAAAAGAAAGAAACTGCGAGCTGTTTTTGGATCTAAAGCTTCATGACATTCCGACCACTGTAAACAAGGCGATGAAACGTCTTGCCAGTCTCGGTGTAGACCTCGTCAATGTTCATGCGGCCGGGGGCAAAAAAATGATGCAAGCAGCTCTTGAAGGCTTAGAAGAAGGTACGCCGGCGGGGAAAAAACGTCCGTCACTTATTGCGGTAACCCAGCTGACAAGCACATCTGAACAAATCATGAAGGATGAACTGCTGATCGAAAAGTCTCTGATCGATACGGTTGTGCACTACAGCAAACAGGCGGAAGAAAGCGGACTGGATGGAGTGGTCTGCTCTGTTCATGAAGCAAAAGCCATTTACCAAGCGGTGTCGCCTTCATTTCTGACTGTCACTCCAGGGATCAGAATGTCAGAGGACGCTGCGAATGACCAAGTCCGCATAGCGACACCTGCAATTGCAAGAGAAAAAGGCTCATCAGCGATTGTAGTAGGACGCTCGATTACAAAAGCGGAAGATCCGGTAAAAGCCTATAAGGCTGTCAGACTTGAATGGGAGGGAATCAAATCTTGAAACAAATCATCGCCAAACATCTATTAGACATCCAAGCTGTATTTTTACGTCCGAACGAGCCGTTCACATGGGCAAGCGGCATTTTATCACCAATCTACTGTGACAACCGCCTTACACTATCTTTCCCAGAGGTCAGAAATGATGTCGCCTCAGGCATCAGCAAGCTTGTCAAAGAGCATTTTCCCGAAGCTGAAATGATTGCGGGAACAGCAACCGCGGGTATTCCTCATGCTGCTCTAGCGGCTGACCGTTTGAATCTTCCGATGTGTTATGTGAGGAGCAAGCCGAAAGCGCACGGAAAAGGCAATCAGATTGAGGGAGCTGTGCAGAAAGGGCAAAAAACGGTCGTTATTGAAGACTTAATCTCCACAGGAGGCAGCGTGCTTGAAGCTTGTGCAGCTTTACAAGCGGCCGGCTGTGAGGTGCTTGGTGTCGTCTCGATCTTTACGTACGGACTTCCTAAAGCGGAAGAAGCCTTCGCAAAGGCAGAACTGCCATACTACTCATTAACTGATTATGATACGCTCACAGAGGTCGCGCTTGAGAACGGAAATATTCATTCAAATGATCTAAAAAAGCTGCAAACATGGAAACGAAATCCCGAGTCAAAAGATTGGTTTAAAAATTAAAAATTCTTTTTTGCTGATGCATAGGGGCTTAAAAGCCTTGATATGCTTGAAAACAGGCTGTGAGGCCTGTTTTTTTATTAATCCTATCAAAAAAGTCGGGTTGACTTATGTTAGAATTGTGCTAAAATTTACTACAAATCTGAAAAACTTATCAAGAGCGGCTGAGGGACTGGACCTATGAAGCCCGGCAACCTGCATAGTTTGTAAGGTGCTACTTCCAGCAAAATGAATTCCATTTTGAAAGATAAGGGCTACATGCTGTTCCTGTCTTTCTTTCCGCCGGATTGAAAGTTTTTTATTTTAAGAGGCAAAAAGGCTGTTTGAGATATCACCAGCCAAGAATCACATTACAATAGGGAAAAGACAACCGGCAGGAAGCTACTGTTTGTTTGTCTCCGAAAGGAGGAAAGAAGAAATGTTAACGTATGATAATTGGGAAGAACCAACGATTACATTTCCGGAAGACGATCCTTATAAAGGAGCGCTTTCAGTTTTAAAGTGGGCATACGGCCATTACGGCAACCAGCTTGTTTATGCCTGCAGTTTCGGAATTGAGGGAATCGTTCTGATTGACTTAATTTATAAAGTGAAAAAAGACGCAGAGATTGTGTTTCTTGATACAGGACTTCATTTTAAAGAGACCTATGAAACAATTGAACGAGTGAAAGAGCGTTATCCGGGTCTTAATATCATTCTGAAAAAACCAGACCTCACCCTTGAGGAACAAGCCGAAGAATATGGTGACAAACTGTGGGAAAGAGAGCCGAATCAGTGCTGCTATCTCAGAAAGGTTGTTCCTTTAAAAGAGGCGCTTTCAGGACATCCAGCCTGGCTTTCCGGTCTGCGCCGTGATCAAGGGCCAAGCCGTGCCAACACGAATTTCTTAAACAAAGATGAAAAATTCAAGTCAGTAAAAGTTTGCCCGCTTATCCATTGGACTTGGAAAGACATTTGGAGATACACATCACGGAATGAACTGGACTACAATCCGCTTCATGACCAAGGATACCCAAGTATTGGCTGTGCGCCTTGTACTGCTCCCGCTTTTACCGCAGAGGATCTGCGTTCAGGCAGATGGAATGGTATGGCGAAAACAGAATGCGGACTGCATGAATAAGGAGCTGCAAAATGGAACTAGCCGCTATTTTATTTAGCTTGTTTTTCGCGATGAATATTGGTGCAAGCGGCGCTGCAGCTTCGATGGGAGTTGCTTACGGCTCTGGAGCCATCAAAAAGAAAACCTACGCTTTGATCCTATGCGCAGTCGGTGTCTTGGCTGGGGCGGTCATTGGCGGAGGCGAGGTCGTAAAAACAATCAGCTCTGGCATTATCCCTGAACAGACGATTACACTGACGATTGTTTGCATCATTATTGGAGCTGCTGCGCTGTCGCTCTTTACGGCTAATCTGCTCGGCATTCCTTTATCGACAAGTGAAGTAACAGTCGGCGCGGTTGTCGGCGTGGGAGTGGCTTATAAAGTATTGTTTGTGAATAATCTTCTGATCATTGTGACATTTTGGGTTTTTGTCCCGCTGTTCGCTTTTGGCTTCACTTATTTCGTATCTAAGCTGTTTCGTTATTTTAAGATTGAAGTAAAATCTTCTAAAAAGCAAAAAATCCTCGGCATTGTTTTGTTAGTTGCCGGATTTTTCGAAGCATTCTCTGCCGGCATGAATAACGTGGCGAATGCCGTTGGCCCGTTAGTGGCTGCCGGTGTGCTTGATGTCGTAAAAGGAACCTTGTACGGAGGAGCTTTTGTTGCGCTTGGCGCACTGTTATTAGGCAGGCGTGTGTTAGAAACAAACGGGAAGAAAATTACGAGATTTTCAAAAGGAGAAGGCATTCTCTTATCCGGCACAGGAGCGGGACTCGTAATTATCAGTTCTGTATTTGGGATGCCGGTGCCCTTGGCGCAAGTCACGTCATCGTCTATTATCGGAATAGGCATGGCAAAAAACGGTCCGAACGTGTTCCATAAACAAGTTGTTCAAACGATGCTGAAGGTATGGATCGTATCGCCGTTTTTATCTTTATCGATTTCTTATCTGCTTGTATCCTTGTTTTTAAAAGCGGATTATTATTCGATCTTTATCATGGTAAGTGTGCTTTTAGCGGCGGGCGGTGCCGTCAGCCTGACAAAGGCCATTCGTAAAGAGAGACGCTCAGTCCACGAACAAGGCGGGGGAATCTGAATATTAATCTGAGTAATTTTATAAGTTAACTAGGAGGAGATGGATGTTATGAGCTTAGCACCACATGGAGGAACATTAGTAAACAGAGTAAATGAATCATATGATGTGAGCAGCATTCAAAAAGAAATTGAACTTGATTTAATTTCTTTCGCGGATTTGGAATTGATCGGTATCGGCGCATACAGCCCGATTGAAGGTTTCTTTAATGAAAAAGATTACGAATCTGTTGTCGAAAACATGCGTCTTTCTTCCGGCGTTGTCTGGTCTCTTCCAATCACACTTCCGGTCGATTCGCAAAAAGCAGCGGAATTGTCAGTTGGTGAAACGGTAAAGTTAACGTATGAAGGAGACACATACGGCGTTATCCAAATCGAAGACCTGTATGTGCCCGACAAACAAAAAGAAGCTATCAATGTGTACAAAACGGATGAGCAGGAGCATCCCGGTGTTAAAAAACTGTTCAGCCGCGGCAATACATATGTCGGCGGACCGATCACGTTGATTAAAAAAGCTTCAAAACAGTTCCCTGAGTTTACATTTGAACCGGCAGAAACAAGACGCCAGTTTGCTGAAAAAGGCTGGGAAACGATTGTCGGCTTCCAAACAAGAAACCCTGTTCACAGAGCGCATGAATACATTCAAAAAACGGCTCTTGAAACAGTAGACGGCTTGTTCTTGAATCCGTTAGTAGGCGAAACAAAATCCGATGACATCCCAGCTGATGTACGGATGGAAAGCTACCAAGTTCTTCTTGATCATTATTACCCGAAAGATCGCGTGTTCCTTGGTGTCTTCTTGGCGGCAATGCGTTATGCAGGCCCGAGAGAAGCAATTTTTCACGCGCTTGTCAGAAAGAACTACGGATGCACACATTTCATCGTCGGCCGTGACCATGCAGGTGTAGGCGACTATTACGGAACATACGAAGCACAGGAGCTGTTTGACACATTTAAACCTGAAGAACTCGGGATTACACCGCTTAAATTCGAGCACAGCTTCTTCTGTAAAAAATGCGGAAATATGGGAACAGCGAAAACATGCCCTCATGGCAGAGAGCATCACGTCATTTTATCAGGCACTAAGGTAAGAGGTATGCTGAGAGACGGTGTGCTGCCTCCTGCTGAATTCAGCCGAAAAGAAGTCGTAGAAGTGTTAATCAAAGGGATGAAGAAAAAAGAAGAAGTAGGCGTATCTTAAGGAGGATTGGCAGTGACAAATCGCGATATTGTATGGCATGAAGCCTCTATCACAAAAGAAGAGTACCAGCAAAAAAACAAGCATAAAAGCTCCATTCTCTGGCTGACAGGGTTAAGCGGCTCAGGTAAATCAACCATTGCCAACGCCGCTGCGAGAGAATTGTTTGAGCAAGGCTACCAAGTCATTGTGCTGGACGGGGATAATATCCGTCACGGCTTAAATAAGGATCTTGGTTTTTCTGATGAAGACCGAAAAGAAAACATCCGCCGAATCGGAGAGGTGGCAAAACTTTTTGTTCAGCAGGGAACCATTGTCATTACTGCTTTTATCTCTCCTTTCCGCGAGGACAGACAACAGGTTCGCGAGCTTGTGGAAGCTGGCGAATTCAATGAAGTATACATTAAATGCGACCTTGATATTTGTGAACAAAGGGATCCGAAAGGGCTCTACAAAAAAGCAAGAAACGGAGAGATTCCGTTTTTTACAGGAATTGATTCTCCTTATGAAGAACCCGAAGCGCCAGAGCTCGTTCTTGATTCAGGACAGCATGACCGTGAAGCGTGTAAAAATCAGCTGATCGAGTTTGTCAAACAAAAATTGAGCTGAATATGATCTGCTGCGTTCTTCTCAGATGCCGGAATGCAAGCGAGAACAACATCACAGCGAATGTTCTGGAAGAACTCGAATAGATCGGGGGAAATACGATGGGAAAAGTATATATTGTAGGAGCGGGTCCCGGTGACCCTGATCTGCTGACGATTAAAGCGCTGAAAGCCATTGAAAAAGCTGATGTCATCTTATATGACAGATTAGTAAGTAAAGAGATTTTACAATATGCCAAAGAGCAAGCAGACCTGATCTACTGCGGGAAGCTTCCAGATTTTCATACGATGAAGCAGGAAACCATCAATCGCTTTCTTGTGAAGTATGCGCAAAAAGGGAAAATGGTTGTCAGACTGAAAGGCGGTGACCCTTTTGTGTTCGGCAGGGGAGGGGAAGAAGCGGAATGCCTCTCTGAAAATGGGATACCGTTTGAAATCATCCCCGGCATTACGTCAGGAATCGCGGCAGCCGCTTATGCCGGGATTCCTGTTACTCATCGGGATGCGGGCTCTAACGTCGCATTTGTAACGGGTCATTATAAAAGTGATGAAGATTTTGAGGAAAAGTGGAAAGCGCTGGCTACAGGAATTGATACACTTGTCATCTATATGGGTATCAAAAACGTGCAGCAGATTGAAAGAAAACTCCTTGAAAACGGCCGGGACGGTTCTACGCCGGCAGCCTTTATTCATTGGGGAACAACGGACAAGCAAAAATCTGTTTTTTGTACAGTTGACACCCTTTCAGAAACGGTGATAAAAGAAAACATTACAAATCCGAGTTTAATTGTCATTGGAAATGTTGTAAATTATCACTATAAGCTGGAATGGTTTGAATCTGAACTGAAAAAACAAGATTTAAGCGAGGCGTTGTAAAATGAAACAAGCGATTTTATATGTCGGCCACGGCAGCCGGGTCAAAAAAGCTCAGCAAGAAGCCGCAGCCTTTTTGGAAGGGTGTAAGGCACACATCTCTGTGCCAGTACAAAAAATCAGCTTTTTAGAGCTTCAGGAGCCGACAATTGAGACAGGATTTGAAGCATGTGTGAAGCAAGGCGCCACTCATATCGCAGTGGTGCCTCTGCTTCTTTTAACAGCTGCGCATGCAAAACATGATATTCCGGAAGAAATTGCGCGTGCTGCATCCCGATATCCGTCAGTCCATATTTCATACGGAAAGCCAATCGGGATTGACGAAGAAGTAGTCAAGGCTGTATATCACCGAATGAAAGACATAGGCGTTCCATATGAAAATGCCAGAGTGGTGCTCATCGGAAGGGGAAGTTCAGATCCAGATGTCAAAAGAGACGTGACCGGTATTGCTAATCTTCTTCAGGAAATTGTTCCAGTCAAGGAAGTCATTCCGTGCTTTTTGACAGCATGCGGCCCGAATTACAAAGAGGTTTTTTCAGAACTTGAAAAAGATGACGGCATAACAACCTTTATCGTTCCGTATTTGCTCTTTACGGGTATGCTGATGAATGAAATCGAACGAGAGGTTCAGAAATTAAAAGCTCATAATCCGAATGTCTACCTCTCTTCTTATATCGGTTTCCACCCGCATGTGAAGAACGCATTTTTAAACCGTGTGAGAGAAACTGCGGCAAATCCTGAGGGACAATTTGATTTTGATGGAGGTTCATATGCTTCCGCTGCACATTAGCCTGGAAAAGAAGAAGGTTGTCATTGCGGGGGGCGGCAGCATCGCTCTCAGAAGACTGAAAACGGTGATTTCTGAAGGAGCTGATATAACGCTTGTCAGTCCGGATGTTGAACCGGAAATCAAGCAAATGGCAGAAGATCGACGCATCAAATGGAAAAAACGGACGATCGAAAAAGAAGATTATCTCAATGCTTTTTTCATTATTGCCGCGACGGATGATGCGGCAGTGAACAAAGAAATTGCCCAATCTGCTTCGCCTTTTCAGCTTGTCAATTGTGTCAGTGACGCTGAGCTTGGCAATGTATATATGCCGAAAATCGTAAAAAGAGGGCATGTCACTGTGTCTGTTTCTACAAGCGGAGCCAGTCCAAAGCACACAAAAGTGCTTGCTGAAAACGTGGAAAAGCTGATTGACGGCGATTTTGTTGCTGAAGTGGATAGGCTTTATCAAGTGAGAAGAAAGAAATAAGCCAGAGCATACAAATGCTCTGGCTTTTCTTTATGCGGCTCAGCTTTTTTTCAGCTTGATGACAGTATCAGCATCTGGTGTGACAAAGACGGTATGCTGGCTGTCATAGGTGACGAAACCGGGTTTCGCGCCGTTCGGTTTTTTGACATGCCTGATTTTTGTATAATCTACAGGCACGGAGCTTGAATCTTTAGCTTTTGAAAAATAAGCTGCAATTGTCGCGGCTTCAATGATTGTTTGCTCATCCGGTTCGCTGCTTCTGATCACAACGTGGGAGCCAGGAATGTCCTTCGTGTGAAGCCAAATATCATCTCTGGCTGCCGCTCTTGTCGTTAAATATTCATTTTGGCGATTGTTCTTCCCCACTAAAATCGTCAGTCCTGAGGAGGATTCGTATGTTTCTAACACCGGGTTGTGCGTTTTTGGCTTTTTCTGGCCTTTTTGCTGCTTAGGGCGTAAATATTTGCCCTCTACAAGCTCTTCCCTGATTTCGCTGATATCCCGGGGAGAAGCGGACGAAAGCTGCTGAATCAGCTGGTCAAAGTATTCGATCTCTTCCTGTGCCAGCCTGATTTGCTCCTCGACAACCGCGACCGAATTTTTCGCTTTCTGATACTTCGTGAAATAGGCCTGGGCATTTTCGGAAGGTGTTTTGTTCGGGTTTAAAGGAATCGTGATTGTCGGGCTTTCTTCATCATAATAATTGATGACCTCAGCCTGTTTATCACCTTTTTTCAACATATATAAATTAGCTGTTAAAAGCTCCCCGTAAAGCTGAAATTCCTTCGCGTTTTCCGAATACTCCAGGGTTTTCTCTAATTTTTTGATTTTGTTGGCATTCTTCTTCCGTTCGTTCACAACAAAACGCTCAAGATCCTGAGCCTGCTGTTTGACTCGGTCTCGTTCAGCTTTTCCGAAATAAAAACGGTCGAGCAGGTCGCTTAATGAATCAAAACGGCGTGCTTCGCCTTTTAGATGAGTCAGCTCCAGCAGATAAAAATATTCCTTTCCGTTTACAGTCGTAATATTGGGAATGAAACGGTGCTCCTTTACTTCGGCAAACAGTGCCAGCAACGCTTTTGGCAGTGTGACTTTGTTAGCAAGGCCAGCTCTGTGAACCGCTTCTTTGGCAAAAAGCGGAGACACGCCTGAAAAGTGGTCGACAATTTGTTTATCAAGCCTTCCTTCTTGAAAGCTGAGGTGACGCAAAATATCATCTTCTGACGCCTCAAGAGGCGATATTTTGTCCTGAGCAGGCGGAAGCTTATAATCTTGGCCGGGCAGTACTGTACGGTAGCTGTTCATTGACGGTGATAAATGTTTAAGTCCGTCGATAATCACATTTTCTGCTGCGTCAGTCAAAATGATATTGCTGTGGCGGCCCATAATTTCTACATAAAGCTTTCGTACGGTTTCATCGCCAATTTCGTTTCGGCTTTTGATATGAAAAATCATAATGCGGTCTAAGCCCGCTTGTTCAATTTTCTCAATGAATCCGCCTTCGATATGCTTTCTCAGCAGCATGCAAAACATTGGTGGTTCACTTGGATTTTCATAAGCTTGTGTCGTGATATGCACCCGTGAATAGCTTGGATGTGCCGATAATAATAGTTTTTGGTTTTTCCCCTTGGCACGGATGTGGAAAATCACATCGTGCTTATATGGCTGATGGACTTTTGTAATTCGTCCGCCCATTATTTTCTCGTTAAGTTCGTGTGTCATTCCGTATGTAAACATGCCATCAAACGACATATGCAATACACCCTCTCATTCTTCCTGCATTCGATAATTATAGCATGAAATGGGACGAGTCAGAATAAGCATGCTTATAGAGTGATATCTCTATAAGAGAGCAGGGGAGTGGACGAGCGGAATGAAGTTTCATGAAATGGGACAAACAGATTTACTAGAGGCAACCAATACGTCCATGAAACAAGGATTAACAGAAAAAGAAGTGAAAAAACGCCTTGACAAGCATGGGCCAAACGAGCTGCAAGAAGGGAAAAAAACTTCAGCGCTTCTTTTGTTTTTCGCGCAGTTCAAAGATTTTATGGTGCTTGTGCTTCTGGCGGCAACGTTAATCTCAGGATTTCTTGGTGAATATGTAGATGCGGTTGCGATTATTGCGATTGTGTTTGTGAATGGCATACTCGGTTTCTTTCAAGAAAGGCGTGCTGAGCAATCTCTTCAGGCATTAAAAGAGCTTTCAACACCGCATGTCATGGCACTGAGGGAAGGAAGCTGGACAAAGATTCCTTCTAAGGAACTTGTGCCGGGGGATATTGTGAAATTTACGAGCGGGGACAGGATTGGCGCAGACGTTCGAATCGTTGAAGCGAGAAGCCTTGAAATAGAAGAATCAGCGCTGACCGGGGAATCAATCCCGGTTGTGAAGCACGCTGATAAACTGAAAAAACCGGATGTTTCACTCGGCGATATTACCAATATGGCATTTATGGGAACGATTGTGACCCGCGGCAGCGGTGTCGGGGTTGTCGTCGGGACAGGGATGAATACGGCAATGGGGAAAATTGCTGACATGCTTGAATCGGCTGGGACGTTGTCAACCCCGCTGCAAAGAAGACTGGAGCAGCTTGGGAAGATTTTGATTGTTGTTGCATTGCTTCTGACCGTTCTTGTTGTTGCTGTCGGTGTTATTCAGGGTCATGATCTGTACAGCATGTTTTTAGCGGGTGTCTCATTAGCGGTAGCCGCCATTCCAGAGGGGCTGCCGGCGATTGTCACAGTGGCGCTGTCGCTTGGTGTACAGCGGATGATTAAACAAAAATCCATTGTTAGAAAGCTTCCTGCTGTTGAAACGCTTGGGTGTGCGTCTATCATTTGTTCAGATAAAACAGGGACAATGACCCAAAACAAAATGACGGTGACACATGTCTGGTCCGGAGGGAAAACATGGAGAGTGACAGGGGCCGGGTATGAACCGAAAGGAAGCTTCACACTGAACGAAAAAGAGGTCAGTATCAATGAACATAAGCCGCTTCAGCAGATGCTTCTGTTCGGAGCGCTCTGTAACAACTCCAATATTGAGAAAAGAGACGGTGAATATGTCCTTGACGGAGATCCGACAGAGGGAGCGCTGCTCACCGCGGCAAGAAAAGGCGGTTTTTCAAAGGAGTTTGTTGAATCAAACTACAGGGTGATTGAAGAATTTCCGTTTGATTCTGCACGGAAAATGATGACTGTCATCGTAGAGGATCAGGACAGAAAGCGTTATATCATTACAAAAGGTGCACCGGATGTACTGATGCAGCGATCTTCACGTATTTATTATGACGGCTCAGCCGCTCTTTTTTCAAATGAAAGAAAAGCAGAAACAGAGGCGGTATTAAGACATTTGGCATCTCAGGCGCTCAGAACGATAGCGGTCGCCTACAGGCCGATAAAAGCAGGCGAAACACCGTCAATGGAGCAGGCGGAAAAAGATCTGACCATGCTTGGACTTTCAGGTATCATTGACCCGCCGCGGCCGGAAGTCAGACAGGCGATTAAAGAATGCCGTGAAGCGGGAATTAAGACCGTCATGATTACAGGTGATCATGTGGAGACCGCTAAAGCGATAGCGAAAGATCTGCGCCTCCTTCCGAAAAGCGGCAAAATCATGGACGGGAAAATGCTGAATGAACTTTCTCAAGAAGAGCTTTCTAATGTAGTGGAGGATGTGTATGTATTTGCCCGCGTTTCTCCTGAGCATAAGCTGAAAATCGTAAAAGCCTATCAGGAGAACGGGCATATCGTGGCGATGACGGGAGACGGCGTCAATGATGCCCCTGCCATTAAACAAGCTGATATCGGCGTCTCTATGGGCATTACCGGGACAGATGTGGCTAAAGAAGCGTCATCTCTTGTGCTCGTGGATGATAATTTTGCGACGATTAAATCAGCGATAAAAGAAGGCAGGAACATCTACGAAAATATCAGAAAGTTTATTAGATACCTGTTGGCTTCTAATGTCGGAGAAATCC
This sequence comes from Bacillus sp. FMQ74, assembly GCF_001875785.1. Taxonomy (NCBI): domain Bacteria; kingdom Bacillati; phylum Bacillota; class Bacilli; order Caryophanales; family Bacillaceae; genus Bacillus; species Bacillus sp. FMQ74. Next base: position 668,648 of record NZ_MOEO01000001.1, read on the forward strand.
TTGTCATGCTGTTTGCTATGCTGCTCGCCCTTCCTTTGCCGCTCGTTCCGATTCAGATTTTGTGGGTCAACTTGGTGACGGACGGATTGCCGGCAATGGCGCTCGGTATGGATCAGCCGGAAGGAGACGTAATGAAGCGCAAGCCCCGTCATCCGAAAGAAGGGGTATTTGCCCGCAAGCTAGGGTGGAAGGTCGTCTCCAGAGGATTTTTAATCGGAGCTGCCACTATTTTAGCATTTATCATTGTGTACCACCGCAACCCGGAAAATTTGGCTTATGCCCAGACGATCGCATTTGCAACATTGGTGCTGGCCCAGCTTATTCATGTTTTTGACTGCCGAAGCGAGACTTCTGTTTTCTCCCGAAATCCGTTTCAAAACCTGTATTTAATCGGTGCGGTATTGTCATCCATTTTGCTGATGCTTGTAGTGATCTACTATCCGCCGCTTCAGCCGATTTTCCATACTGTAGCCATCACGCCGGGAGACTGGATGCTCGTCATCGGTATGTCCGCCATCCCTACTTTTTTGCTGGCGGGGTCACTTTTAACAAGAAAAAAATAAATCCATATGATATAATCTAAGGGGTAATAGCATGTCTATTGCCCTTTTATTATGAGAACAGGGAAGAATTGGGTGTTTTAAAATGATACGAAGTATGACAGGCTTCGGCAGTGCAAGCAAAACACAAGATGATCTCTCTGTAAGCGTAGAACTTAAATCTGTGAACTACAGATTTAAAGAAGTGAACGCTCGTTTGCCAAGGCCTTTGCTATATTTTGAAGATAAGCTGAAACAGACCATTCTGCAGCATATCCAGCGCGGAAGAATTGAGCTTTTTGTATCTGTTGACAGTGATATGCTTGTTGAGAAAAAGCTTGAGATTGATTGGCCGCTGCTCGATGAGTTTGTCGCAGCTGCGAGAGATATGAAGAAGCGGTATCAATTGTCTGCAGAGCCCGATGTAATGGATTTCTTTAAGCTTGATCACGTCGTCCAGGTTCATGAAGAACAGACGCAAAATGACAAGCTGGAGGCGTTGATCACCGATGCTGCAGAGGAAGCAGTAAAAGGTCTCTGTGAAATGCGTGAAAAAGAGGGGCTGCTCTTAGCGAAAGACTGCCTGATGCATATTGATCAGCTTGAAGAGCTGGTGAGAGAGACTGAATTGCTTGCTGCAGATGTCGTATCTCGTTACCGGGAACGGCTGTACGCCAGAATCAAAGAATGGACTGAAGATGTATTAGACGAGAGCCGGCTTGTAACAGAATGCGCTATTTTTGCAGACCGCTCTGATATTACTGAAGAGATTACCAGGCTGAAGAGCCACTTCGCCCAGTTTCGTGATATATTAGCTAGTGGCGGAGCTGTCGGGCGCAAACTCGACTTTCTCGTTCAGGAGCTCAATCGGGAAGCAAATACGATCGGCTCAAAAGCAAATGATCATCAGATCACAAAGCTTGTCGTTGAAATGAAAAGTTCTATTGAAAAAATAAAAGAACAAGTGCAAAATATAGAATAGTGACTGTGCGTATTGTTTACAGACGGTCTTACTAGGCTAAACTAGAGACGTCTATTTTACAGGGGGAACGTAGAAGATGACGATTAAACTGATTAATATCGGATTTGGCAATATCATCTCCGCCAATCGGATGATTTCGATTGTCAGCCCGGAGTCTGCGCCAATCAAACGGATGATCCAGGATGCAAGAGACCGCGGAATGCTAATTGACGCTACATACGGACGAAGAACCCGTGCAGTTGTCGTCATGGATAGTGATCACATTATCTTATCTGCCGTCCAGCCTGAGACAGTTGCACACAGACTTTCTGTTAAAGAAGAAATTATGGATGAAGGGCAGGGGTAATTGCCGCATGAAAGAAAGAGGGTTATTAATCGTTCTCTCAGGTCCCTCAGGAGTTGGTAAAGGAACGGTTCGACAAGCGATCTTTTCGCAGGAAGACACAAAATTTGAATATTCGATTTCAGTAACCACAAGAAGTCCAAGAGAGGGCGAAGTGAACGGAGTCGATTATTTTTTCAAAACAAGAGACGAATTCGAGCAAATGATTGCGGACAACAAGCTGCTTGAATGGGCAGAGTATGTCGGCAATTATTACGGCACGCCTGTCGATTATGTTGAACAGACGCTTCAAGATGGAAAAGACGTCTTTTTAGAAATTGAAGTTCAAGGGGCTCTTCAAGTGAGAAATGCTTTCCCGGAAGGCCTGTTTATTTTCCTTGCGCCTCCAAGCCTTTCTGAACTGAAGAACAGAATCGTGACACGAGGCACAGAAACAGACGCTCTGATTGAAAATCGAATGAAAGCCGCAAAAGCTGAGATCGAAATGATGGATGCTTATGACTATGTCGTTGAAAACGATAATGTCGAAACGGCTTGCGATAAAATCAAAGCAATCGTTCTTGCTGAACATTTGAAGCGTGAACGCGTTGCACCAAGATATAAGAAAATGCTGGAGGTTGAATAATCAATGTTAGATCCGTCAATTGATTCTTTAATGAATAAATTAGATTCAAAATATACGCTCGTGACTGTTTCTGCGAGACGCGCCCGTGAAATGCAAATCAAAAAAGACCAAATGATTGAACATACGATTTCACACAAATATGTAGGCAAAGCTTTAGAAGAAATTGATGCAGGCCTGCTTTCGTTTGAAAAGGAAGACCGCGAATAGTAGCACAAGTAGCAACCTATATCATGTAGGTTGTTATTTTTTTCCGTGCGGTTTTGTAAAGTGCAGAGGGGGAGAATTCATTGCTTAACAATCGAAATGTGTTACTTTGCGTGAGCGGAGGCATCGCTGTTTATAAAGCCTGTGCGTTAACGAGCAAGCTGGTTCAGGCAGGAGCGAATGTCAAAGTGATTATGACTGAATCAGCTTGCCGATTCGTTTCACCGCTGACATTTCAGGCATTGAGCCGCCACGAAGTCTATACAGATACATTTAAAGAACAAAATCCAAGCGTCATTTCTCATATTGATGCCGCAGACTGGGCCGATTTGATTATCGTAGCGCCGGCTACGGCTAATGTGATTGGAAAACTGGCAAACGGCATCGCTGATGATATGCTGACGACAACATTGTTGGCAGCGACGGCTCCCGTTTGGATCGCGCCGGCGATGAATGTTCACATGTATGACCACCCGGCAGTCAAACGAAATATTTCTGTTCTTTATCAGGACGGTTATCGTTTTATTGAGCCAAGTGAGGGCTATTTAGCATGCGGTTACGTCGGAAAAGGCAGATTGGAAGAGCCTGAAAACATCGTAAAGCTGGCCGAAAAACATTTTGCTGATGAAACATCCGTCCCTTTAGAAGGCAAACGTGTGGTCATTACAGCCGGTCCAACACGGGAAGCGGTTGATCCTGTCCGGTTTTTTACCAATAAATCGACGGGCAAAATGGGCTACGCATTAGCGGAGGCTGCAGTCCGGCTCGGTGCACGGGTAACCTTAATCTCTGGGCCTGTTTCACTTGATCAGCCTAAAGGCCTTGCTGAGTTTATCCCTGTTCAATCGGCAGCGGATATGCGCGAAGCTGTGCTCTCTGTGTATGAAGCAAGCGATATTGTCATCAAAACAGCTGCGGTAGCCGATTTTACGCCAAAAACAGTTTTTGACCATAAAATGAAAAAACAAGACGGCGGTATGACCTTAGAACTGAAAAGAACAGTCGATATTTTAAAAGAATTGGGCGAGAAAAAGCAGGAGCAGCTGTTGATCGGATTTGCAGCTGAAACACAAGATGTTGAACACTATGCCCGTAAAAAGCTCGCTGCCAAAAATCTTGATATGATTGTGGCAAATGATGTGAAAGCAAATGGGGCCGGTTTTGGTGCTGATACGAATATCGTGACAATCTTTTTCAAAGACGGGCATAAGCGCGAACTTCCGATCATGTCTAAGCTCGATGTTTCGTTTGAAATTCTTCAGGAGATCGCAGCCCTCTCAAAACAAACCGGAGAACGAACATGAATTTTGCAGAGGTCATCGTGGATGTCAGCACCAAAAATATAGACAGGCCTTTTGATTACAAAATCCCAGACCATCTCAAGGGCATGATCAAAACGGGAATGCGGGTCATTGTTCCGTTTGGCCCCCGTAAGATTCAGGGGTTTGTAACAGCAGTCAAAGAAGCATCTGACCTATCGGGGAAATCTGTCAAGGAAGTAGAGGATTTATTAGATCTTACACCTGTTCTGACAGAGGAGCTTATGGATCTGTCATCATGGCTGTCCGACAAAACGCTGTCTTTTAAAATAACGGCACTTCAAGCAATGCTGCCTGCCGCATTAAAGGCAAAATATGAAAAAGAATTAAAAATTGCAAACGGAGCTGAGCTTCCGCCGCAAGTGGAGCGGCTGTTTTCTGAAACAAAGACGCTGCTGTATTCAGATATACCCGATCATAATACGTTGAAACTGATTCAAAAGCATGTTCAAAAAGGGAGCATAGACGTGACCTATAAAGTCGCGCAAAAAACAAATAAAAAAATGGTGAGGCATATTCAGGCAAATGCGAGTAAAGAAGAGCTTGCTAAGCAGGCTGAGGGATTGTCCCGTCAAGCAGCCAAGCAGCAGGCGATTCTTCACTTTTTCATTTCTGAGCCAGAAGGTGTGAAAATCCCTGCGGCGGACTTGTGCAAAAGAACGGACGCGAGCTCTGCGACCATCAAAACCCTTATCCAAAAAGGGCTTTTGAAGGAAAGCTATGAAGAGGTCTACAGAGATCCCTATCAGGACAAAATGTTCAAAAAAACAGAGCCGCTGCCGCTGACAGACGAACAGAGGGCTGCCTTTGAGCCTATACGTGAGACATTGGACAGCGATGAGCATAAAGTGTTCCTTCTTCACGGCGTGACAGGAAGCGGAAAAACGGAAATTTATCTGCAATCAATTGAAAAAGTACTGGCGAAAGGAAAAGAAGCCATCGTCCTCGTACCGGAAATCTCGCTGACGCCGCAAATGGTCAACCGCTTCAAGGGCCGTTTCGGCTCCCAGGTGGCAGTCATGCACAGCGGTTTATCCACTGGAGAAAAATATGACGAGTGGCGTAAAATCCACCGGAAGGAAGTGCGACTTGTCGTCGGTGCCAGATCCGCAATTTTTGCTCCGTTTGAAAATCTCGGAATGATTATCATCGATGAAGAGCACGAGTCTTCTTATAAACAGGAAGAAATGCCACGCTATCATGCGAAAGAGGTGGCAATCAAGCGGGCTGAGCATCACAGCTGCCCGGTTGTATTAGGGAGTGCTACGCCGACATTAGAGTCATATGCTAGAGCGCAAAAGGGCGTATACGAGCTTCTTTCACTGAAGCACCGTGTTAACCATCGGGTGATGCCTGAGGTTTCGCTTGTCGATATGAGAGAGGAGCTTCGAAGCGGCAATCGCTCGATGTTTTCTGTTGAATTGATGGAAAAGCTTGAAGAAACAATTGCCAAGGGTGAGCAGGCGGTACTGTTTTTAAATAAAAGAGGCTATTCTTCCTTTGTGATGTGCAGGGATTGCGGCTATGTCCCGCAATGTCCGCACTGCGACATCTCTATGACGTATCATCGTTACGGTCAAAGGCTGAAATGTCATTATTGCGGACATGAAGAGCCTGTTCCGCATACTTGTCCTGAATGCGCAAGCGAGCATATCCGCTTTTTCGGAACGGGAACACAGCGAGTGGAGGAAGAGCTGACAAAAGTGCTGCCAAATGCAAGAGTGATTCGGATGGATGTTGACACGACATCAAGGAAAGGCGCCCATGAAAAACTACTGTCAGCTTTCGGAGAAGGAAAAGCGGATATTCTTCTCGGAACGCAAATGATCGCGAAAGGGCTTGATTTTCCGAATGTCACGCTTGTCGGAGTGTTAAGTGCCGATACAACACTTCATATTCCTGATTTCAGATCGGCTGAAAAAACATTTCAGCTGTTAACGCAAGTCAGCGGCCGGGCAGGCAGGCATGAAAAGCCCGGTCATGTCATCATTCAAACGTATACACCGTCTCACTACAGTATCCAGTTGACGAAGACACACGATTATGAAACGTTCTATCAGCATGAAATGGCACACAGGAGAGAGCAATCCTATCCGCCCTACTACTATTTGGCTCTTGTGACGGTTTCTCATGAGGAAGTGGCGAAAGCGGCGGTTACAGCTGAAAAAATCGCTCATTTTTTGAAAGCAAACTGCGGAGCTGACACGAAAATCCTCGGGCCAAGCGCGTCGCCGATAGCCAGGATCAAAGATAGATATCGCTATCAATGCGTGATAAAATACAAACAGGAAACCCAGTTATCCGCTTTATTGAAGAAGATACTGGAACATTATAAACGCGAAATTGAACAAAAGCATGTAATGATTTCAATTGATATGAATCCTTATATGATGATGTAAGATCTCACGTCTTGGAGGGTAACAAATTGGCAGTAAAAAAAGTCGTCACACATCCAGCGGAGGTTTTGGAAACACCGACGGAAAGCGTGACTGTTTTTGATAAAAAGCTAAGAAAACTGCTTGATGATATGTACGACACCATGCTTGAAATGGATGGTGTCGGACTGGCAGCGCCGCAAATCGGTATCTTAAAAAGAGTGGCTGTCGTAGATATCGGGGATGACAGAGGCAGAATTGATCTCGTTAATCCCGAAATTTTAGAGAAAAGCGGTGAGCAAACCGGAATTGAAGGATGCCTGAGCTTTCCTGGCGTCTATGGTGATGTCACACGTGCTGATTATGTCAAAGTGCGTGCGTTTAACCGTCAGGGAAAACCGTTCATTCTGGAAGCGCGAGGCTTTTTAGCGAGAGCCGTGCAGCACGAGATGGACCACTTAGACGGTGTGCTGTTTACATCTAAAATAAGCAAATACTATACAGAAGATGAACTAGCGGATATGGAAGGATGATTTGATGACGAGAATCGTATTTATGGGGACGCCGGATTTTTCAGTTCCTGTTTTAAGAACCCTGATTGAGGACGGATATGAAGTAGTGGGGGTCGTCACACAGCCGGACCGTCCGAAAGGCAGAAAAAAAGTGATGACACCTCCTCCGGTCAAGGAAGAGGCATTGCGTTACGGCATCCCGGTTCTCCAGCCGGAAAAAGTCAGATTGAAAGAAGAAATTGAAAAAGTGCTGGCATTAAAGCCTGACCTTATTGTAACGGCGGCATTCGGACAAATTTTGCCTAAGGAGCTTCTCGACAGCCCGAAATACGGCTGCATTAACGTTCACGCGTCTCTTTTGCCGGAACTGCGCGGAGGGGCTCCGATCCATTACTCTATTTTGCAGGGAAAGAAGAAAACCGGGGTTACCATTATGTATATGGTAGAAAAATTGGATGCCGGGGACATGATCTCAAAAGTGGAAGTGGACATTGAAGAAACCGATAATGTCGGAACGCTGCACGATAAATTAAGCGCGGCTGGGGCGAAGCTCTTGTCTGAAACAGTTCCAAACGTCATTGCCGGCAGCATATCACCCGAAAAGCAGGATGAAGAGAAAGCGACGTACGCGCCTAATATCAAAAGAGAGCAAGAACTGCTCGACTGGTCCAGAACGGGCGAAGAGCTTTACAACCAGATCCGCGGATTAAATCCATGGCCTGTTGCTTATACAACTCTAAACGGACAAAACTTGAAAGTGTGGGCGTCGAAAAAAACACCAGCACCAACAACAGCTGAGCCCGGCACAGTCGTTGCAGTTGAAAAGGAAGGGATTATCGTTGCCACAGGTAATGATACGGCCCTGTTATTAACTGAACTTCAGCCGGCCGGCAAAAAACGCATGAAAGGCGAGGACTTTGTGCGGGGCGCTCATGTTGAAGCCGGAGACGTGTTAGGAGTAAATAATGAAAAAAACTAGTGTTCGTGACATCGCCCTTGAAGCGCTGATCAAATTAGAACAAAACCAGGCATACAGCAACCTGCTGCTGAAATCGGTCATTAAATCAAATGAACTGAGTGATCAGGACAGAGGGCTTTTGACTGAACTTGTCTATGGTACATTACAAAACAAAATCGCGCTTGATTATATGCTTAAACCGTTTATCAATAAGCCTCAAAAGGTAAAGCCGTGGGTGATTCAGCTTCTTCGCCTATCCTTATATCAAATGGAATATTTGGAGAAGATTCCAGATAGGGCAGCCATCCATGAAGCGGTTGAGATTGCTAAAATCCGCGGACACAAGGGCATTGCTTCTTTTGTCAATGGCGTGCTTCGTTCTATCCAGCGCGAAGGTGTTCCATCCTTTGACGCCATCGAAGATCCTGTACGCCGGCTGGCGACAGAAACAAGCCATCCGGAATGGCTTGTGAAAGAGTGGGCGGATGCGTATGGGTTTGACGCGGCCGAAAAGATTTGCCGTATCCACCTCATTCCGCCGAAGCAGACGCTGCGTGTTAATCAAATGAAAGCAGACAGAGCTGAGCTGCTTGATCGGATGGCTGCTGAGGGAATCGAAGTTGAAAAAGGCGATCTCGCTGAAGATGCTGTGAAGCTCTTAAAGGGATCAATTGCCGGAACTCATTTCTTCCAAAACGGCGAAGTATCCATCCAGGATGAGAGCTCCATGCTCGTCGCCCGCGCCCTTGATCCTAAGCCTGATGAAACAGTGCTTGACGCGTGTGCGGCTCCTGGCGGCAAGTCGGCTCATATCGCAGAATTAATGAAGAACAAGGGGAGCGTTACGTCGCTTGATCTTCACAAACATAAAGTGAAGCTGATCAAAGAAGCGGCAGACCGTCTTGGCCTGACAATCATTCATGCGGAGACAATGGATGCAAGAAAAGCAGGGGAAACGTTTGAAAACGAACAGTTTGACCGGATATTGGTTGATGCCCCGTGCTCTGGTTTCGGCGTTATCAGAAGAAAGCCGGACATGAAATACACGAAAAAGCCTGATGACAGCGCGCGTCTAGCTGAAATCCAGCTGTCGATCCTGAGGGAAATCGCACCATTAGTAAAAAAAGGTGGCACTCTTGTCTACAGTACGTGTACAATGGACCGGACAGAAAATGATGAAGTAATACATGCGTTTATACAAGAACATCCTGATTTTGAACCCGATTTGTCTCTTGAAAAGCGGCTGCCCGAAAAGGCGAGACCCTTTGTTCGGGATGGAAGGCTGCAAATCCTTCCTCATTATTTCGGAACAGATGGTTTCTTTATTTGCAGCATGAGAAAGAAGGGATAAGCAATGGCAGAACTTAATAAAACAAAAGTAAGAAAAGAATTGCGGACAGAGCGTCCGTCTATTTATTCTTTTGAATTAGATGAAATCAAACAATGGCTGACAGACAACGGAGAGAAACCGTTCCGTGCAGCCCAGATCTTTGAATGGCTATATGAAAAACGCGTATCATCTTTTGAAGAAATGACAAACCTGTCAAAGGATCTGCGTGAGAAATTAAACACTCACTTTGTGTTAACAACGCTGAAAACGGCTGTTAAACAAACCTCTCAAGACGGTACGATGAAGTTTTTGTTTGAGCTTCATGACGGTTATACCATCGAAACCGTTTTAATGAGACACGAGTATGGCAATTCTGTATGTGTAACGACACAAGTCGGATGCCGTATTGGCTGCACATTCTGCGCGTCAACGCTTGGAGGCTTAAAACGAAACCTTGAAGCGGGTGAAATTGTCGCTCAAGTAGTTAAAGTGCAAAAAGCTCTTGATGAAACGGATGAACGTGTCAGCTCTGTCGTGATCATGGGGATCGGTGAACCTTTTGATAACTTTAACGAAATGCTCGCTTTCTTGAAAATCATTAACCATGACAAGGGCCTGAATATCGGTGCTCGCCATATTACGGTCTCTACGAGCGGAATCATCCCCAAAATTTACGAATTTGCTGATCAGCAAATGCAGATTAACTTTGCAATTTCTCTGCACGCGCCGAACACAGAAATCAGAAGCCGTTTGATGCCGATTAACAGAGCATATAAACTGCCTGATCTCATGGAAGCTGTTAAATATTATATTAATAAAACGGGACGCCGTATCAGCTTTGAATACGGTCTGTTTGGAGGCGTAAACGACCAGGTGGAACACGCCGAAGAGCTTGCCGACTTGCTGGAAGGAGTCAAATGCCATGTGAACTTGATTCCGGTAAACTACGTGCCTGAACGGGATTATGTGCGCACACCGCGTGATCAGATTTTCGCTTTTGAAAAAACATTGAAATCCCGTGGAGTAAATGTCACAATCCGAAGAGAGCAAGGACATGATATTGACGCAGCCTGCGGTCAGCTTCGCGCGAAGGAGCGTCAAGACGAGACGAGGTGATGAGGGTTGTTAACAGCCTTAAAAACAGATACAGGAAAAATCCGCCAGCATAATGAAGATGATGCGGGGATATTCAAGGGGAAAGATGAATTTGTATTAGCGGTTGTCGCTGATGGCATGGGCGGCCATCTTGCTGGAGATGTTGCGAGCAAGATGGCTGTGAAAGCCATGGGGGAGAAATGGAATGAAGCAGAGACGATTCCACAAGCGCCCTCGGAGTGTGAAAAATGGCTCATTGAACAGATTCTTTCAGTAAACAGCAAAATATACGATCACGCTCAAGCCCACGAAGAATGCCAAGGCATGGGGACGACGATTGTATGTGCGCTATTTACGGGGAAAACGGTTTCTGTTGCCCATATCGGTGACAGCAGATGCTATTTGCTTCAGGACGATGATTTCATTCAAGTGACAGAAGACCATTCGCTTGTAAATGAACTGGTTCGTACCGGAGAGATTTCCAGAGAAGACGCTGAACATCATCCGCGAAAAAATGTGTTGACGAAGGCGCTTGGAACAGACCAGTCAGTCAGCATCGACACACGTTCCTTTGACATCGAACCCGGAGACAAACTGCTTTTGTGTTCTGACGGACTGACGAATAAAGTGGAAGGCACTGAGTTAAAAGACATCCTGCAAAGCGATTCAGCTCCTCAGGAAAAAGTAAACCTGCTTGTGGACAAAGCCAATCAGAATGGCGGAGAAGACAACATTACAGCAGTTTTGCTTGAGCTTGCTTTACATGTTGAAGAGGGTGAAGATCAGTGCTAATCGGCAAGCGGATCAGCGGGCGTTACCAAATTCTCCGCGTCATAGGCGGCGGGGGAATGGCCAACGTGTATTTAGCTGAGGATATCATTCTAGACCGTGAAGTCGCAATCAAAATCCTGCGGTTTGACTATGTAAATGACAATGAATTTATCAGGCGTTTCCGCAGAGAAGCCCAATCCGCATCAAGCCTCGATCACCCGAATATTGTCAGCATTTACGACTTGGGCGAGGAAGATGATATTTATTATATTGTCATGGAATACGTTGAAGGCATGACGCTTAAAGAATACATAACAGCAAATGGGCCGCTTCACCCTAAAGAAGCGCTGAACATCATGGAGCAAATTGTCTCAGCCATCGCTCATGCCCATCAAAACCAGATTGTTCACAGAGATATCAAGCCGCATAACATTTTGATTGACCACATGGGAAATATCAAAGTAACGGATTTTGGAATTGCGACGGCACTAAGTTCGACCACAATTACCCATACCAATTCTGTCCTAGGCTCAGTCCACTACTTATCACCTGAACAGGCCCGGGGCGGCTTAGCGACAAAAAAATCGGATATTTATGCGCTTGGAATCGTCCTATTTGAGCTTTTAACGGGCCGTATTCCGTTTGATGGAGAGTCAGCAGTCAGCATCGCCTTGAAGCATCTTCAAGCGGAAACTCCTTCGGCAAGAAGGTGGAACCCGTCAGTTCCCCAAAGCGTTGAAAATATCATACTAAAGGCAACGGCCAAAGACCCTTTTCATCGCTACGAAACGGCTGAAGACATGGAAGCTGACATAAAAACCGCTTTTGATGCTGACAGACTCAATGAAAAGAGATTTACGATTCAAGAAGACGAAGAGATGACAAAAGCGATACCGATCATTAAAGATGAACAACTCGCTAAAGCTGCTGGCGAAAAAGAAGCTGAATCGACAAGCGGACAAGAAAATAAAACAAAGAAAAACGGCAAAAGAAAAAAGTGGCCGTGGGTTTTGCTCACGATATGCCTCGTTTTTATCACGGCTGGAATTCTTGCTGTCACTGTTTTTCCGTCGCTTTTTATGCCTAAGGATGTCAAAATACCTGATGTCTCCGGAATGGAATACGAAAAAGCCGCAGGCCTCTTGGAAAAAGAAGGTTTACAAGTTGATTCTGAGGTGTTGGAAATCTCAGATGAAAAAATTGAAGAGGGCCTGATGGTAAAAACGGATCCCAAAGCGGAAACCACAGTCAAAGAAGGCGCCACGGTCACCCTTTATAAGAGCACCGGAAAAGCAAAAACGGAGATCGGTGATGTGACAGGCCAAACGGTCGACCAGGCAAAAAAAGCGCTGAAGGACCAAGGGTTTAAACATGTAACGGTAAATGAAGTGAATGACGAGAAAAACGCGGGCACTGTCATTGACCAAAATCCTTCAGCAGGGACTGAGCTTGTCCCGAGTGAAGATCAAGTCAAACTCACAGTAAGTATCGGCCCCGAAGACATTACGCTTAGAGACTTGAAAACCTACAGTAAAGAAGCGGCGTCTGGATATCTGGAAGACAACGGATTGAAGCTTGTAGAAAAAGAAGCATATTCAGATGATGTTCCAGAAGGACAGGTTGTCAAACAAAAACCAGCAGCAGGTACGGCAGTAAAGCCGGGAAATGAAGTGGAAGTGACATTCTCTCTAGGACCTGAGAAAAAACCTGCGAAAACAGTGAAAGAAAAGGTCAAGATCCCCTATGAACCAGAAAATGAAGGGGACGAACTTCAAGTGCAAATCGCGGTTGACGATGCGGATCACAGCATCTCTGACACTTACGAAGAATTTAAGATAAAAGAGCAGACTGAACGAACGATCGAACTAAAGATTGAACCCGGCCAAAAAGGGTACTATCAAGTAATGGTAAACAATAAAGTTGTCAGCTACAAAACCATTGAGTATCCAAAAGATGAATAACAAGGAGGGAAAATATGCCTGAGGGCAAAATTATTAAGGCGCTAAGCGGCTTTTACTATGTACTGGATGAATCAGAGGATTCAGATAAAGTAATACAATGCAGAGGGAGAGGCATTTTCAGAAAAAATAAAATTACCCCTCTCGTCGGTGATTACGTTGTATATCAAGCTGAAAATGACAAAGAAGGATATCTGATGGAAATTAAAGAGAGAACCAATGAGCTTATCAGGCCGCCAATTTGCAATGTTGATCAAGCGGTCCTTGTTTTCTCAGCGGTTCAGCCTTCTTTCAGCACGGCATTGCTCGACCGCTTCCTGGCTCTCGTCGAAGCCAATGATATTCAGCCGATCATATGCATTACTAAAATGGATCTGGTTGATGATCAAGATACAGAAGATACGATACAAGCCTATGCAGAAGACTATCGGAATATTGGTTATAACGTGTATCTTACCTCCTCTAAGAACCAAGACAGTTTAGCGGACATCATCCCGCATTTTCAGGATAAAACAACGGTATTTGCCGGTCAATCCGGTGTTGGAAAATCCTCGCTTCTCAACGCGATCAGTCCCGAGCTCGGATTGAGAACAAACGAGATTTCCGAGCATTTGGGCCGCGGGAAACACACAACCCGCCACGTGGAGCTGATACACACGTCTGGAGGCTTGGTTGCGGATACGCCAGGATTCAGCTCGCTTGAATTTATAGACATTGAGGAAGAAGAGCTGGGCTATACCTTCCCAGATATCAGAGAAAAAAGCGCTTCATGCAAATTTAGAGGCTGTTTACATCTAAAAGAGCCGAAATGTGCGGTGAAACAAGCTGTTGAAGACGGGGAAATAAAGCAGTACCGCTATGACCATTATGTTGAATTTATGACGGAGATTAAAGACAGAAAGCCGAGGTATTAGCATAATGATAAAGGTTGCACCATCTATTCTTTCCGCTGATTTTGCTTCTTTAGGCAATGAGATTAAAGATGTAGAAAAAGGCGGAGCTGATTATATTCATATTGATGTTATGGACGGCCATTTTGTCCCGAATATCACAATCGGTCCGCTGATTGTAGAAGCGGTCCGGCCGGTAACGGATCTGCCGCTTGATGTTCATTTAATGATAGAAGAGCCCGATCGCTATATTCCGGCTTTTGCGAAAGCGGGCGCAGATATCCTGTCTGTACATGCTGAGGCATGTCCGCACCTGCACCGTACAATCCAGCTTATTAAAGAGCAAGGAGTGAAGGCCGGTGTTGTTCTAAACCCGCATACTCCTGTACAAGTCATCGAGCATGTTTTCGATGATCTCGACCTTGTTCTATTAATGACGGTGAACCCAGGATTCGGCGGACAGAAATTTATTCATTCAGTCCTTCCTAAAATAAAAGAGGTTAAGCGAATGGCGGATGAAAAAGGAAAAAAAGATCTGTTAATTGAAGTAGACGGCGGCGTCAACAAAGAAACCGCTCCGCTAGTCATTGAAGCGGGCGCGAATTTACTCGTAGCCGGTTCAGCTGTTTATGGCCAGTCTGACCGCAAAAAAGCAATTTCTGAAATCAGAGGAAGTAAATAAGCAGCTTTAGAAAAGAGCTGGGCATACAATAGCCTAAGCTCTTTTTCCTGTATGCAGAGAAAGGAATCAGAGATGAAAACAATTAATATCGTTGCGGGAGGCCCGAAAAATCTCATTCCCGATCTAACCGGCTATGCGGATGAACACACGCTTTGGATCGGTGTTGACCAAGGCACCGTCACTCTTTTAGATGCCGGGATCATTCCTGTTGAAGCCTTCGGAGATTTTGACAGCATAACAGAGCAAGAACGACGGCGGATAGAAAAAGCCGCTCCCGCCCTTCATGTGTATCAAGCAGAAAAAGATCAAACAGATTTAGACCTCGCCCTTGATTGGGCGCTGGAAAAGCATCCGGATATCATTCAGATTTTCGGCATTACAGGCGGCAGAGCTGATCATTTTTTAGGAAACATTCAGCTTTTGTTTAGAGGTGTAAAAACGAACATAAAAATTAGGCTGATAGACAAACAAAATCATATTCAAATGTTCCCTCCTGGTGAATATGATATTGAGAAGGATGAAAATAAGCGATATATCTCCTTCATACCGTTTTCCGAAGAAATACATGAGCTGACCCTGACCGGTTTTAAATATCCTCTAAATAATTGTCATATTACGCTCGGTTCAACACTATGTATTAGTAACGAACTCATTCATTCACGAGGTACTTTTTCGTTTGCAAAAGGCATATTAATAATGATAAGAAGCACGGATTAAGCATGTGCTTTCATTCATTTGCTGAAAACAATGAACAAGGCGGTTACGGGACGTTATAGGAGGGGACAAAAAATGAAATTTTACACCATTAAATTGCCGAAGTTTTTAGGAGGAATTGTCCGGGCGATGCTGGGCTCATTTAGAAAAGATTAATGCCCAGGGGTTCAAAGCCCTCTTTCACCACATAAAAACGCCTGCCACATATCGAGGCAGGCGTTCATTTTGTTATACACGCTCAACTTTACCGGATTTCAAAGCTCGAGCAGATACATATACTTTTTTAGGTTTTCCGTTCACAAGGATACGAACCTTTTGAAGATTCGCGCCCCAAGTGCGCTTAGAAGCGTTCATTGCGTGAGAACGGTTATTCCCAGCTGTTGTTTTTTTACCTGTGATAACGCATTTACGTGCCATTTGTTTCCCTCCTCACTTGCACAAAACATCTACTTTTTAACATTCATATGATCTTAGATGCTTTCGATATGGATACTTTAAATAATTTACCACAGCTAAAAAACGTTTGCAACTATTGTTTCATCATCTTTCAAGAAAATTCACTTGACATCTTGCGGAAACAGCAGCGCTATAGTATATGTAGAGGTACGGCCAGCAATTATTGCCTGGTCTTTTCATAATGGAAACCATATAGTAGAATAGCTGTAACTCTATGCATTCGAAGGAGGAACTAGTGTGTCCATTGAATTAAGAACGAAGTACGGGCAGATTGATATATCTAATGAAGTCATCGCAATGGTTGCAGGAGGCGCGGCGGTTGATTGCTATGGCATAGTCGGCATGGCTTCTAAAAACCAGATTAAAGACGGACTGACTGAAATCCTTCGGAAAGAGAATTTCAGCAGGGGTGTCCAAGTTCGCCAAGAAGGAGAACAGATACATATCGACATGTATATCATTGTCAGCTACGGCACGAAAATTTCTGAAGTGGCACATAATGTCCAAACAAAAGTAAAGTACACAGTAAATCAAACCATCGGACTGGCAGTGGACTCTGTCAATATTTATGTCCAAGGCGTACGAGTGACGAACCCGTAGTTAGGAGGAGTAGGATTGTCTATCAGAACATTAGACGGCAGAACCTTTGCCGAGATGATTCTTGCGGGAGCGCAGAATCTGTCTCAAAACGCCAGTGCAGTTGATGCGCTTAACGTGTTCCCTGTGCCGGACGGTGATACGGGAACAAATATGAACCTGTCGATGACTTCCGGAGCAAGAGAAGTTGAACAAATGGATACGGATGATATCGGGAAGGTGGGCTCCGCGTTATCTAAAGGACTGCTCATGGGAGCGCGCGGAAATTCAGGAGTCATCCTGTCCCAATTGTTCCGCGGATTCAGCAAAAGCATTGAAACGAAAAAAGAAATTAATGCGCTGGAATTTGCAGCTGCACTGCAAGCAGGTGTAGACATGGCGTATAAAGCTGTCATGAAACCTGTAGAGGGCACCATTTTAACAGTTGCAAAAGACGCTGCGAAAAAAGCGATGACCTTAGCAGAAAAAGAAACCGATATCACTGCGCTGATGACTGCAGTGACAGAAGAAGCAGAGGCGTCTTTAAACCGCACCCCTGAATTGCTTCCTGTTCTAAAGGAAGTAGGAGTTGTCGACAGCGGGGGGAAAGGTCTGCTTTGTGTGTATGAAGGTTTCCTTGCTTCATTAAAAGGTGAAGCTGTACCTCAGAAAGCAGTTCTTCCGTCACTTGACGACATGGTCAACGCAGAGCATCACAAGAGCGCCCAAAGCATGATGAATACCGAAGATATTGAATTTGGATTCTGTACCGAAGTGATGGTGAGGCTTGATCAGGCAAAAAGAGAATTCGACGAAGGTACGTTCAGACAAGACCTCAGCCAGTTCGGTGATTCTCTGCTCGTGATTGCGGATGAATCGCTGGCGAAGGTTCATATTCATGCTGAAGAGCCGGGGAACGTGTTAAACTACGCCCAGCATTACGGTGAATTGATCAAAATAAAAATAGAAAATATGAGAGAACAGCATACCTCTATCATCAGTCAAGAAAGCAAGCCCGCCGGCAACGAAAAAACGCCGGCAAAACAGCAGTATGGCATTGTGACTGTGGCGATGGGAGAAGGGATTTCAGACCTATTCAAAAGCATCGGCGCTTCTGTTGTGATTGAAGGCGGTCAGACGATGAACCCGAGCACTGAGGATATCGTCGAAGCCGTGAAGTCTGTAAATGCAGAAACAGTGTTTATCCTGCCGAATAACTCTAACATTATTATGGCTGCTAACCAAGCGGCCAGCGTAATGAATGAACAGGTTTTAGTCATTCCGGCCAAAACGGTTCCACAAGGGATGTCAGCCCTGCTGGCTTTTAACCCGGATCAAGAAGCTGAAGCGAACGAGGCCAATATGCTCAGCGCCATTCAGCAAGTAAAAAGCGGACAGGTGACGTATTCAGTCAGAGATACTCATATTGACGGTAAAGATATTAAAAAAGGCGACTTTATGGGCATTCTGAATGGAACGATTATCGGCACTTCTGAAAATCAGCTGTCAGCCGCGAAAATGCTGGTGTCAGAAATGATCGGAGAAGACGATGAAATCGTGACCATTCTATATGGTGAGGATGCGTCTCAGGAAGAAGCCGAGCAGCTTGAAGCGTTTCTCAGTGATAAGTACGAGGAGATTGAGGTTGAGATCCACAATGGGAAACAGCCGCTGTATTCGTATATAGTTTCTGCAGAATAGAAGGGCAATTTGCCCTTCTATTCTTATGTCTGCTTTTAAATGCGGCAGCGCTGTAACGCGCCCGCTTGCCATTTTATATCTGATCAATTAGTCTAGAAGCAAAGCGCTAATAAGCTCTGGTTCATAAGGAGGAATAGCATGAAATACAGAAGCGTTTTTGATATTATCGGTCCGGTTATGATCGGTCCGTCCAGCTCTCATACAGCGGGAGCTGCCAGAATCGGGAGAGTGGCCAGAAGTTTATTTGGCAGAGAGCCTGAGCGCATCACTGTATCTTTTTACGGGTCTTTTGCGGAAACGTATAAGGGCCACGGCACAGATGTCGCTATTATCGGCGGATTGCTTGATTTTGATACGTTCGACGAACGGATTAAAACCGCTATACAAATTGCAGAAGATAAAGGAATTCATATAGAGTTTCGGGTTGAAGACGCAGTTCCGGTCCATCCGAACACAGCCAAAATCACCATTTCTGATGAAAAGGGAGAGCTTGAGCTGACGGGTATTTCGATTGGCGGAGGAAAGATCGAAATCACAGAATTGAATGGTTTTGAACTCCGGCTCTCAGGAAATCATCCGGCCATATTAGTTGTTCATAATGACAAATTTGGCACCATTGCCGGTGTTGCCAATGTTCTGGCGAAATTTTCAATCAACGTAGGACATATGGAAGTAGCCCGGAAAGATATCGGCCAGCTTGCGCTGATGACAATAGAGGTCGATCAAAATATTGACGACCATATTCTCGACGAGCTGTCAAAACTGCCGAATATTATTCAAGTGACAAAGATTGCTGACTAGCGAAAGGGTCAGGAGGAGCCAGTTATGTTTCGTAATGTAAAGGAATTAATCGAGATTACTAAAGAAAAACAAATATTGATCTCTGATGTGATGATAGCTCAAGAGATGGAAGTAACAGAAAAAACAAAAGAGGATATTTTTCAGCAGATGGATCATAACCTGTCTGTTATGGAAGCGGCGGTTCAGAAAGGACTCGAGGGAGTGACGAGCCAAACGGGCTTAACAGGCGGAGACGCTGTTAAATTACAGGCTTATATTCGATCAGGAAAAAGCCTGTCTGGCCCGCTAATTTTAGATGCTGTATCGAAAGCCGTTGCAACGAATGAAGTAAATGCAGCTATGGGAACCATCTGTGCGACACCGACTGCAGGTTCTGCCGGTGTGGTGCCTGGCACGTTATTTGCTGTAAAAGAAAAGCTGAATCCAACGAGAGAACAAATGATCCGCTTTTTGTTTACGGCCGGAGCTTTCGGATTTGTCGTGGCCAATAACGCAAGTATTTCCGGTGCTGCCGGAGGATGTCAGGCAGAGGTTGGATCAGCTTCAGGCATGGCGGCTGCGGCCATTGTTGAAATGGCAGGAGGAACCCCCGAACAAAGCGCCGAGGCCATGGCCATTACATTAAAAAATATGCTAGGCCTCGTATGCGACCCTGTGGCGGGGCTTGTTGAGGTGCCCTGCGTGAAACGAAATGCGATGGGCGCGTCAAATGCGATGATTGCCGCTGATATGGCATTGGCGGGCATTACTAGCCGTATTCCATGTGATGAGGTTATCGATGCCATGTATAAAATAGGCCAAACGATGCCAACAGCACTTAGAGAAACAGGCCAGGGCGGTTTAGCGGCAACACCGACTGGAAGAGAGTTGGAGAAAAAAATTTTCGGAGGAGCGCTAGGTTCACGTGAAACAACATCAGCAAACTAGTATAGCTAACATTAAGGGTATTGGGCCGGAAACAGAAAAAACATTACACGAACTCGGAATTTATGACATTTCTGATCTTCTGAATTATTTCCCTTATCGTTATGATGACTACGAGCTGAGGGATTTAGAAGAAGTAAAGCATGATGAAAGAGTGACAGTCGAAGGGAAGGTTCATTCAGAGCCTTCTCTTACCTATTACGGAAAAAAACGAAACAGGCTGACATTCAGGCTTCTGGTCGGCCACTATTTAATCACAGCCGTATGTTTTAACAGGCCTTACTTGAAGAAGAAGCTTTCGCTCGGTTCTGTTGTGACGGTCTCAGGTAAATGGGACAAGCACCGCCAAACGATCTCTGTTCAGGAGTTGAAAAACGGGCCGCATCAAGAAGATAAAAGCATTGAACCAGTGTATTCTGTGAAAGAAAATGTTACCGTCAAAATGATGAGGCGTTTTATTCAGCAGGCGCTGACCCAATATGCAGAATCACTTCCTGATCCTCTTCCGGAAAAGCTAAGAAAAAGCTATAAACTGCCTGACTATTATCAGGCGTTAAAAGCAATGCACCAGCCTGAAACAAGGGAAGCATTAAAGCTTGCCAGACGACGGTTTGTTTACGAAGAATTTTTGCTGTTTCAGTTGAAAATGCAGGCGTTCCGAAAGGCGGAAAGAGAGCAGACACAAGGGATACGGCAGCGTTTTTCAAACGAAGAACTCATGAGATTTATCAAAAGCCTCCCGTTTCCCCTCACAAATGCCCAGTCACGCGTTCTTCGCGAAATAACAGCAGACATGTCTTCTCCATACAGAATGAACCGTCTTCTTCAAGGGGACGTTGGATCAGGAAAAACAGCAGTCGCTGCAATTGCGCTGTATGCCGCGATCTTATCCGGATACCAAGGAGCGCTCATGGTGCCGACAGAAATTCTGGCCGAACAGCATGCTGATTCGCTTGTTTCACTATTTGAAAAATGGGATGTCAGCGTGGCTCTTTTGACAAGCTCCGTTAAAGGGAAGCGGCGAAAAGAATTGCTTGAACGTCTTGCGGCGGGAGAGATTGATATTCTTGTAGGAACCCACGCTTTAATCCAAGATGAGGTGGAGTTTAAGGCGCTGAGTCTTGTTATTACAGATGAACAGCATCGTTTTGGGGTTGAGCAGCGCAAAAAGCTTCGGAACAAAGGGCAGGATCCCGATGTTCTCTTTATGACAGCCACTCCGATTCCAAGAACGTTAGCGATCACAGTGTTCGGTGAAATGGACGTATCAGTCATCGATGAGATGCCGGCTGGAAGAAAGCAAATCGAAACCTATTGGGTAAAACATGACATGCTGGATCGCATTTTGGCATTTGTCGAAAAAGAATTAAAGCAAGGCAGACAGGCTTATATCATCTGTCCGCTGATTGAAGAATCAGACAAGCTTGATGTGCAAAACGCCATTGACGTGTACAATATGCTTTCTGATATTTTTCGGGGGAAATGGAACGTCGGCCTTATGCACGGAAAGCTGCATTCAGATGAAAAAGACCAGGTCATGAGAGAATTCAGCGCCAATCACTGTCAAATTCTCGTATCCACCACTGTCGTTGAGGTCGGCGTGAATGTTCCGAATGCAACGATTATGGTGATTTATGACGCCGACCGTTTCGGGCTGTCACAGCTTCACCAGCTGCGCGGCCGTGTCGGACGGGGTGAACATCAATCTTTCTGTATTCTGATGGCTGATCCAAAATCAGAAACAGGGAAAGAACGGATGAGGATCATGTCGGAGACCAATGACGGGTTCGAGCTGTCTGAAAAGGATCTGGAACTGAGAGGCCCCGGTGATTTCTTTGGGAAAAAACAAAGCGGAATGCCGGAATTCAAGGTGGCGGACATGGTTCATGATTACAGAGCGCTTGAAACGGCAAGGCAGGATGCTGCGAATCTTGTGGCTTCCGACGCGTTCTGGAAGGAGCCGGAATACGCTGTGTTAAGAGAGCAATTGCTGAAGAGCGGAGTAATGGACGGGGAAAAATTAAGCTGAGCATCAGAAGTTTTTGGTGTTCAGCCAGAAACAATCGTTGCATTCCAATCTATGAAATTATATACTACTATTAGTACCTAGTCTTAATTGTCCGGATGGTGTTTAGATATGAGAAGGAATAAGAGAGAACGCCAGGAATTACTTCAGCAGACGATTCAAGCAACCCCTTTTATTACAGATGAAGAATTAGCTGGTAAATTCGGGGTGAGCATCCAGACGATACGTTTGGACCGCTTAGAGCTTTCCATACCGGAGCTGAGAGAAAGAATTAAGAACGTGGCAGAGAAAACACTTGAGGACGAAGTAAAGTCCCTGTCACTTGATGAAGTTATCGGAGAAATTATTGACCTTGAGCTGGATGATCAGGCGATATCCATTTTAGAAATAAAACAGGAGCATGTGTTCAGCCGGAATCAGATTGCGAGAGGACACCATTTATTTGCACAGGCGAATTCTTTGGCCGTTGCAGTCATTGATGACGAGCTGGCGCTGACTGCAAGTGCAGACATCCGCTTTACAAGACAGGTAAAGCAGGGAGAACGCGTCGTAGCGAAAGCGAAAGTAACGGCTGTCGAAAAAGAAAAAGGAAGAACGGTTGTCGAAGTGAACAGCTACGTTGGCGAAGAAATTGTTTTTTCTGGACGCTTTGACATGTATCGTTCAAAACATTCATAAAGGTGGAGCATGCATGAGAATAGCTGTAGATGCAATGGGAGGAGACCACGCTCCCAAAGCTGTTATTGACGGAGTTATAAAAGGTATAGAGGCATTTGATGATCTCCATATCACACTTGTCGGTGACAAAACAACGATAGAATCACATTTAACAACAACATCAGATCGTATCACGGTGCTGCACGCAGATGAAGTGATTGAGCCTACGGATGAACCGGTCCGCGCCGTGCGAAGAAAAAAGAATTCATCTATGGTTCTTATGGCGCAGGAGGTTGCGGAAAACAGAGCTGACGCCTGCATTTCAGCAGGAAATACCGGTGCGTTAATGACAGCAGGTCTCTTTATCGTCGGAAGAATTAAAGGAATTGACCGTCCGGCGCTTGCCCCGACACTTCCGACCGTTTCTGGAGACGGATTTCTTCTCCTTGATGTGGGCGCCAATGTCGATGCCAAACCGGAGCACCTCGTTCAATACGCCATCATGGGCTCTGTTTATTCTCAGCAAGTGCGCGGTGTCTCTTCACCGAGAGTCGGGCTTTTAAATGTCGGAACAGAAGATAAAAAAGGAAACGAACTGACGAAACAAACGTTTCAAATGTTAAAAGAAACAGAGAACATCAATTTTATCGGAAACGTGGAAGCGCGAGACCTATTAGATGATGTGGCGGATGTTGTAGTAACAGACGGCTTTACCGGGAATGTTACACTCAAAACGCTGGAAGGCTCTGCGTTGTCTATTTTTAAAATGATGAGAGAAGTAATGACGTCTACTTTCACATCCAAGCTTGCAGCAGCAGTGCTGAAGCCAAAGTTGAAAGAAATGAAAATGAAAATGGAGTACTCGAATTATGGCGGAGCAAGTCTTTTTGGCTTAAAAGCCCCTGTGATCAAGGCGCACGGCTCATCAGATTCTAATGCAGTATTTCATGCGATTCGGCAAGCAAGAGAGATGGTCAGCCAAAATGTGGCTGAACTCATTCAGGAAGAAGTGAAAGAAGAAAAAACAGATGAGTAGTCTGGAGGTTTTTACATCATGAGTAAGATTGCATTTTTATTCCCGGGTCAGGGTTCACAATTTATCGGCATGGGAAAAGAGCTTTATGAGCAGGTGCCTGCTGCAAAGCGTCTGTTTGATGAAGCCGATGAAACGTTAGAAACAAAACTCAGCTCGCTTATTTTTGAGGGTGCTGCTGAAGAATTAACACTTACATACAATGCGCAGCCTGCTTTGCTTACGACAAGCATTGCAGTTCTTGAGAAATTTAAAGAATCTGGCATTACACCTGATTTCACAGCAGGGCACAGCCTTGGTGAATATTCTGCACTGGTTGCGGCTGGCGCCCTGTCTTTCAAAGATGCTGTTTACACAGTCAGAAAACGCGGAGAGTTTATGAATGAAGCGGTACCGGCTGGCGAAGGAGCAATGGCTGCGATTCTCGGCATGGATGCTGAAGCATTAAAGCAAGTAACTGATAAAGTCACGAAGGAAGGCAACCTTGTACAGCTTGCGAATCTCAACTGTCCTGGACAAATTGTTATTTCCGGAACAGCTAAAGGGGTTGAGCTTGCATCTGAACTGGCAAAAGAGAATGGTGCAAAACGCGCGATTCCGCTTGAAGTAAGCGGTCCGTTCCATTCCGAACTGATGAAACCGGCTGCTGAAAAGCTGAAAGAGGTATTGGATGCCTGTGACATAAAAGACGCTTACGTTCCGGTCATCTCAAATGTTTCTGCTGACGTGATGACTGAAAAAGCAGAAATCAAAGAAAAACTCATTGAGCAGCTTTACTCTCCTGTTCGTTTTGAGGAAAGCATTAACAAGCTGATTGCAGAGGGTGTTACCACTTTTGTGGAAATCGGTCCCGGAAAAGTGCTTTCTGGCCTTGTGAAAAAAGTAAACAGACGGTTAAAAACAATTGCTGTATCAGATCCGGAAACGATCGAGCTGGCAATTCAAACGCTTAAGGAGGAGAATGATAATGCTTAATGATAAAACGGCTATTGTCACTGGCGCATCCCGCGGAATTGGCCGCTCAATCGCCCTTGACCTGGCAAAAAGCGGCGCGAATGTTGTCGTGAACTACTCCGGCAATGAAGCGAAAGCAAATGAAGTGGTTGATGAAATCAAATCAATGGGCAGAAAAGCAATTGCTGTCAAAGCGGATGTATCAAATCCCGAAGATGTACAAAACATGATAAAAGAAACGCTGTCTGTTTTTTCTGCGATTGATATTTTGGTTAATAATGCGGGAATTACAAGAGACAATCTCATCATGAGAATGAAAGAAGACGAATGGGATGATGTCATTAACATTAACCTGAAGGGTGTTTTCAACTGCACAAAAGCTGTTACAAGACAAATGATGAAACAGCGTTCAGGCCGGATTATTAACGTATCGTCTATCGTAGGCGTCAGCGGAAACCCTGGACAAGCCAACTACGTGGCTGCAAAAGCCGGCGTCATCGGTTTAACAAAATCTTCTGCTAAAGAGCTTGCCAGCCGAAATATTACGGTAAATGCGATAGCGCCAGGATTTATTTCAACCGATATGACAGATAAACTTGCAAAAGACGTTCAAGATGAAATGCTGAAACAAATTCCGCTCGCGCGCTTTGGCGAACCCGGCGATGTCAGCAGTGTTGTCACGTTCCTTGCTTCAGAGGGAGCCCGTTACATGACAGGCCAAACACTTCATATTGACGGCGGAATGGTGATGTAAGTTTTTTCTCGAAAATTTCATCATAGTTTCTCTAGTTTTTTAAAAACGAATCCACTATAATACTTGAGGGGAGGTGAATTGCTATGGCAGACACATTAGAGCGTGTAACGAAAATCATCGTAGATCGCCTTGGCGTTGATGAAGCAGACGTCAAACTTGAAGCTTCTTTCAAGGAAGACTTAGGTGCTGATTCCCTAGATGTAGTTGAGCTTGTTATGGAACTTGAAGACGAGTTTGATATGGAAATTTCTGACGAAGATGCTGAAAAGATTGCAACAGTCGGCGACGCTGTGAACTACATACAAAACCAGCAATAAGCTGATGCTAAAAGTCCCGCCGAAACGCGGGGCTTTAGCCCTTTATTCGTGCAGTTATTACAGCATGCCGCTTTTACGCGCGCTGTATCCGGTTTAGTCAGAGAAGCGCGGTGAACCTGATGTGCCTATGGAGGTTACTATGTCAAAACACTCACATTATAAAGATAAAAAAAAGTTCTATAAAAAAGTAGAACAATTTAAAGAGTTTCAAGAACGGATTTCGGTTCACTTTCAAAATGAAAAGCTTTTGTATCAAGCATTTACACATTCATCTTATGTGAATGAGCATCGGAAAAAGCCGTATGAAGATAATGAAAGGCTTGAATTTTTAGGTGACGCTGTTTTGGAACTGACGATCTCCAGATTCTTATTTGCCAAATACCCGGCTATGAGTGAAGGAGATTTGACGAAATTGAGAGCCGCAATCGTTTGCGAACCGTCTCTCGTTTCATTGGCTCACGAACTGTCATTCGGCGACCTTGTCCTGTTGGGGAAAGGTGAGGAAATGACGGGTGGAAGAAAGCGTCCTGCTCTATTGGCGGATGTTTTTGAGGCATTTATCGGAGCCTTGTATCTTGACCAAGGATTAGAGCCGGTCGAAAGTTTCTTAAAAGTTTATGTGTTCCCTAAAATTAACGATGGTGCTTTTTCTCATGTGATGGATTTCAAAAGCCAGCTGCAAGAATACGTGCAGCGAGACGGCAAAGGCTCTCTGGAGTATAAAATCTCCAACGAAAAAGGACCTGCGCACAACCGTGAATTTGAAGCCATCGTATCTCTAAAAGGTGAACCACTCGGAGTCGGAAACGGCCGTTCAAAGAAAGAAGCCGAACAGCACGCTGCTCAGGAAGCTTTAGCTAAATTGCAAAAACACCATACGAAACAATAAAATCCCCCTTATGATTCAGGGGGATTTCAGTATGTATGCCGTCTTATTTCACCAATGTTTATGATAGAATTGAAATACTTATTACATAAGGAGGATCGCTATGTTCCTCAAACGTTTAGACGTTATAGGATTTAAATCATTTGCAGAACGGATTTCCGTAGACTTCGTGAAAGGCGTGACAGCGGTTGTCGGGCCGAACGGAAGCGGAAAAAGCAACATCACGGATGCCATTCGCTGGGTTCTCGGCGAACAATCGGCACGCTCTCTTCGCGGCGGAAAAATGGAAGACATTATTTTTGCCGGCAGTGATTCAAGAAAGCGATTAAATCTAGCTGAAGTTACGCTTACTCTTGATAATGACGATCATTTCTTGCCAATTGACTTCCACGAGGTTAGTGTCACAAGACGTGTGTACAGATCAGGCGAAAGTGAGTTTCTGATTAACAATCAGCCGTGCCGCTTAAAAGATATTATTGATTTATTTATGGACTCTGGCCTTGGTAAAGAAGCATTTTCTATTATCAGCCAAGGGAAAGTGGAAGAGATTTTAAGCAGCAAAGCAGAGGATCGCCGCAGTATCTTTGAAGAAGCGGCCGGGGTGCTTAAATATAAAACAAGAAAGAAAAAAGCAGAAAATAAACTGTTTGAAACACAGGACAATCTAAATCGGGTAGAAGATATATTACATGAGCTTGAAGGACAGGTTGAACCTCTTAAAATTCAAGCTTCAATAGCGAAAGATTACCTTGAGAAAAAGAAAGAACTGGAGCATGTTGAAATTGCGCTGACTGCCTATGATATTGAAGAGCTGCATGGTAAATGGTCAACTCTTAAAGAGAAAGTGCAGATTGCAAAAGAAGAAGAGCTCGCTGAATCGTCTGCTATTTCTGCGAAAGAAGCAAATATTGAGGATACGCGGGACAAAATTCAAGCGCTTGATGAATCAGTAGATGAGCTCCAGCAAGTTTTACTGGTAACAAGTGAAGAGCTGGAAAAGCTTGAGGGCCGTAAAGAAGTCCTGAAAGAACGAAAGAAAAACGCTGTGCAAAACCAAGAACAGCTTGAAGAAGCCATCGTTCAGTTCCATCAAAAAGAAACGGTGCTGAAAGAAGAGCTTGCGAAGCAGGAAGCTGTCTTCGAAACGCTTCAAGCAGAGGTGAAACAGTTAAGAGTTCAAGTGAAAGAAAAACAGCAGGCTCTAAGTCTTCACAACGAAAATGTCGAAGAGAAAATCGAGCAGCTGAAAAGTGATTACTTTGAGCTGTTAAACAGCCAGGCTTCGATTCGCAACGAGCTCCAGCTTTTAGATGATCAGATGTCCCAATCTGCTGTCACATTGCAGAGACTCGCGGACAACAATGAAAAGCACCTGCAGGAACGGCGTGATATTTCTGCGCGAAAAGCCGCATGTGAAACGGAATTTGCCCGAATTGAGCAGGAGATTCACAGCCAAGTTGGTGCATATCGTGATATGCAGACAAAATATGAGCAGAAAAAGCGCCAATACGAAAAAAATGAATCCGCTCTGTATCAGGCATATCAATACGTTCAGCAAGCGAGAGCGAAAAAGGACATGCTTGAGGCGATGCAGGGGGATTTTTCCGGCTTTTATCAAGGTGTTAAAGAAGTGCTGAAAGCGAAAGAGCGCCTTGGCGGAATTCGCGGAGCGGTTCTTGAGCTGATCTCGACAGAACAGAAGTATGAAACGGCCATTGAAATAGCGCTCGGCGCTTCTGCTCAACACGTCGTGACTGACGATGAACAGTCTGCCCGCAAAGCGATTCAATATTTAAAGCAGAATTCCTTCGGCCGGGCGACGTTTTTGCCTCTTTCTGTTATTAGAGACCGCCAGCTTCAAAGCCGTGATGCGGAAACAGCCGCTCGGCACTCATCATTTCTCGGGATTGCCAGTGAACTTGTCACATTTGATCCTGCATATCGAAGCGTCATCCAGAACCTTCTTGGGACCGTGCTGATCACAGAGGATTTAAAGGGTGCAAACGAGCTTGCAAAGCTTCTCGGGCACCGGTACCGCATCGTAACCCTTGAGGGAGATGTTGTGAACCCTGGTGGCTCAATGACGGGCGGCGCGGTTAAAAAGAAAAATAACTCCCTCCTCGGAAGAAGCCGGGAGCTAGAAGATGTGACGAAACGGCTCGCTGAAATGGAAGAGAAAACAGCTCTGCTTGAACAAGAGGTCAAAACCCTTAAGCACTCCATTCAGGATATGGAGAAAAACCTGGCTGACTTAAGAGAAAACGGAGAAAGCTTAAGGTTAAAGCAGCAGGATGTGAAGGGCCAGCTGTACGAACTTCAAGTTGCCGAGAAAAATATTAATACCCATTTAGAGCTCTATGATCAAGAAAAATCTGCTCTGTCAGAAAGCGATGAAGAGAAAAAAGCGCGCAAACACAAGCTTGAAGAAGAGCTCTCTGCTGTATCTGAAAAGATGAAGCATCTTGAAGAGGACATAGACAGACTGACAAAACAAAAACAATCGCAATCCTCAACGAAAGAGTCTCTCTCCAACGAGCTGACTGAGCTGAAGATTGCAGCGGCCAAAAAAGAGCAGGAATGCAAGGGGGAAGAGGACAACCTTGCCAGATTAAAGAAAGAGCTCACAGAAACTGAGCTTGCGTTAAAAGAAGCAAAAGAAGACTTAAGCTTCTTAACGTCAGAGATGTCATCAAGCACCAGCGGCGAAGAAAAGCTGGAAGAAGCCGCAAAACATAAATTGAATGACAAAACGAAAACGATCGAACTGATTGCGTTAAGGCGCGATCAGCGCATCAAGCTTCAGCATGGACTTGATACGTATGAGCGTGAGCTGAAAGAAATGAAACGCCTGTATAAACAAAAAACAACACTCTTAAAAGATGAGGAAGTCAAACTTGGGCGAATGGAAGTAGAGCTTGATAATTTACTCCAGTACTTGCGAGAGGAATACAGCTTGTCCTTTGAGGGGGCAAAAGAGAAATATCAGCTTGAAACTGATCCAGAGGAAGCCAGAAAGCGCGTGAAGCTGATTAAACTCGCAATTGAAGAGCTTGGTACCGTGAACCTCGGAAGCATAGATGAGTTTGAGAGGGTCAACGAACGGTACAAGTTTTTGTCGGAACAAAAAGAAGATTTAACAGAAGCGAAAAATACCCTGTTCCAAGTGATTGAAGAAATGGATGAAGAAATGACGAAGCGCTTTAACGACACCTTCGTCCAAATCCGCTCACACTTTGATCAAGTCTTCCGCTCCTTATTTGGAGGGGGGCGAGCTGAATTGAGGCTCACCGATCCTAACGATCTGCTTCACTCAGGAGTTGAGATTATCGCACAGCCGCCGGGGAAAAAGCTGCAAAACTTAAACCTCCTGTCAGGCGGAGAGCGTGCGCTTACGGCTATAGCGCTCTTATTCTCAATTTTAAAGGTTCGTCCAGTGCCGTTTTGCGTCCTTGACGAAGTAGAGGCTGCGCTTGACGAAGCGAATGTGTTCCGGTTTGCACAGTATTTAAAAAGATACAGCAGAGATACCCAGTTTATTGTGATTACCCACAGAAAAGGGACGATGGAGGAAGCGGATGTCCTATACGGCGTAACCATGCAGGAGTCCGGTGTTTCCAAGGTAATCTCAGTTAAGCTGGAAGAAACAAAAGAATTCGTTCAGTAACGAGGAAAGAGGTTAAAAGATGAGCTTTTTTAAAAAATTAAAAGAGAAAATCACAAAACAGACAGATTCCGTATCTGAAAAGTTTAAGGATGGCCTTGAAAAAACAAGAAACTCCTTTCAAGACAAAGTGAATGATCTTGTATCCCGTTACCGTAAAGTGGATGAGGATTTCTTCGAAGAGCTTGAAGAGGTTCTTATCAGCGCGGATGTTGGTTTTACAACCGTTATGGAATTGATAGATGAACTAAAAAAAGAAGTCAAACGCAGAAATATCCAAGATCCGAAGGAAGTCCAGTCAGTCATTTCTGAGAAACTGGTCGAGATTTATAACAGCGGAGATGAGCAAATTTCAGAGCTGAACATCCAGGATGGGCGTTTAAACGTAATCCTTCTGGTAGGTGTAAACGGCGTTGGGAAAACGACAACGATCGGAAAGCTTGCTCATAAAATGAAACAAGAAGGAAAATCTGTCGTGCTTGCTGCCGGAGACACTTTTAGAGCGGGAGCCATTGAACAGCTGGAAGTATGGGGAGAGCGTACAGGAGTGCCTGTCATTAAGCAGACTGCCGGAAGCGATCCGGCGGCTGTCATCTACGATGCTGTTCATGCTGCAAAAGCAAGAAATGCCGATGTATTAATTTGTGATACGGCAGGTCGTCTCCAAAACAAAGTCAATCTCATGAAAGAGCTTGAAAAAGTGAAACGTGTTATCGAAAGAGAGGTTCCTGAAGCGCCGCATGAGGTGCTGCTTGCCCTTGATGCCACAACTGGCCAAAATGCAATGGCCCAGGCAAAAGAGTTCTCTAAAGCAACAAATGTTACCGGCATTGCTTTAACGAAGCTTGATGGTACGGCAAAAGGCGGTATCGTCCTTGCGATTCGCAACGAGCTTCACATCCCGGTTAAACTAGTCGGGTTAGGAGAAAAAGTTGATGACCTCCAGGAATTTGATCCAGAATCGTATGTGTACGGGCTCTTTTCAGATTTAGTGGAAAAAGCCGACGATTAAGAAAAAGGCCCCTACATCTTGGGGCCTTTTTTATCTTCTCATTTGAGGATACCAGTCTTGAATCTCCTCAAAACTTTGAATGGGGATGATGTCTTGTAATGAACGGAAATAGATGTGTAATACATGCAGTACCTAGCAGCTGTCTCAAATCTGAAACCTTAAATGTTCCGTTTGCATCAGTTGTTCCTGAAGCTATTTTGTGTTATGTTTCCGACCTAAATAGATAATATTTAGCGTATTTTGGAAAAAAAGTTAATCGTCGCTTTGACAAGATAAAAACTTGACAGTGTCAATAAAACCGTGTAAACTAAGTTATCGTAAAGGGATTTGACTTAACAAAGGGGAGAGCTCAAATGTCACTCGAAAAGACAACGAGAATGAATTATCTGTTTGATTTTTATCAGTCGTTGTTGACGTCAAAACAGAAGAGCTATATGTCGCTTTATTATTTGGACGATTTCTCCCTAGGCGAAATAGCCGAAGAATATGAGGTTTCAAGACAAGCTGTTTATGATAACATCAAACGAACAGAAGCGATGCTTGAACAATATGAAGAAAAGCTGCTCCTTTTGAAAAAGTTTCAGGAGCGTAAAGAGATGTTTAATAAGCTGAAGGAGCTTGCTTCCGGTTCAAAAGAAGAGGAAGAAATTACAGCTCTGATTGAAGCGCTTGAGAAATTAGATTAGGAGGCGGCAAACTATGGCATTTGAAGGATTAGCCGACCGACTGCAGCAGACGATTTCTAAAATCCGCGGAAAAGGGAAAGTCAGCGAACAAGATGTTAAAGATATGATGCGTGAGGTTCGTCTTGCGCTGCTTGAGGCTGACGTTAACTTTAAAGTAGTCAAGGATTTTGTCAAAAAAGTAAGTGAACGCGCTGTAGGCCAAGACGTCATGAAAAGTCTGACGCCCGGCCAGCAGGTCATTAAAGTTGTTAAAGAGGAACTGACTGAGCTGATGGGCGGCGAAGAGAGCAAAATCGCCGTCGCAAAAAGGCCGCCGACTGTTATTATGATGGTCGGTCTCCAAGGTGCCGGTAAAACGACAACAAGCGGTAAGCTTGCGAATCTGCTGCGCAAAAAGCATAATCGCAAACCGATGCTGGTTGCTGCTGATATTTACCGCCCAGCCGCAATTAAGCAGCTGGAAACGCTCGGCAAACAGCTAGATATGCCTGTTTTCTCTCTTGGTGATCAGGTCAGTCCTGTAGAAATAGCGAAACAAGCGATTGAGAAAGCCAAGGAAGAGCATTATGACTATGTCATTTTGGATACGGCAGGCCGCTTGCATATCGACCATGAACTGATGGATGAACTGACCAACGTCAAAGAAATCGCGAATCCGGAAGAAATCTTCCTGGTTGTCGATTCAATGACCGGTCAGGACGCTGTGAATGTTGCCAAAAGCTTTAATGAACAGCTCGGTTTAACCGGTGTTGTGTTAACTAAACTGGATGGAGACACACGCGGCGGGGCTGCGCTTTCTATTCGCGCTGTCACAAACACGCCGATTAAATTCGCAGGTATGGGCGAAAAGCTTGATGCGTTAGAGCCGTTCCATCCTGAACGCATGGCATCAAGGATTCTCGGCATGGGCGACGTGCTGACATTGATTGAAAAAGCACAGGCCAGTGTTGATGAAGACAAAGCCAAAGAGCTCGAACAAAAAATGAGAACGATGAGCTTCACATTGGACGATTTTCTGGAGCAGCTCGGGCAAGTCAGAAACATGGGACCGCTTGATGAACTTCTGCAAATGATGCCGGGTGCAGGTAAAATGAAAGGCCTGAAAAACATCCAAGTTGATGAAAAACAGCTGAATCATGTGGAAGCCATCATCAAATCAATGACTGTTCTTGAAAAAGAACAGCCGGATATCATCAATGCCAGCCGGCGGAAGCGGATTGCAAAAGGAAGCGGGACATCCGTACAGGAAGTCAACCGTCTGCTTAAGCAGTTTGACGAAATGAAAAAAATGATGAAGCAGATGACAAACATGTCAAAAGGCAAGAAAAAAGGGTTTAAGCTACCTTTTATGTAATTGGTTATACATGATAAAACCATTGTTAAGAAAAAACACTTTACAAACACTTTTATCATTGTTAATATACTATCTTGTTGAAATATTTTCGGAGGTGCTAGTAAAATGGCAGTAAAAATTCGTTTAAAACGTATGGGAGCAAAAAAATCTCCTTTCTATCGTATTGTTGTAGCAGATTCTCGTTCACCACGTGACGGCCGTTTCATTGAAACAGTCGGAACTTACAATCCGGTTGCAAAACCAGCGGAAGTAAAAATTGACGAAGAGCTTGCTCTTAAATGGCTTCAAACTGGAGCGAAACCATCTGATACAGTTCGCAACTTGTTCTCTAGCCAAGGAATCATGGAAAAATTCCACAACGCTAAACAAGGCAAGTAATGACTGATCAACACTTGGAAGATTTGATTGTCCGAATTGTGACGCCGCTTGTTGATCATCCAGATGACATTCGCGTCATAAGAGAAGAAACCGATCAAAAGATTGCGCTGCGCTTATCTGTCCATAAGTCAGATACCGGTAAAGTTATCGGAAAGCAAGGCCGGACTGCAAAAGCGATTCGAACAGCTGTATTTGCAGCTGGCGCACAGTCTTCTAAGAAAGTTCAATTTGAGATATTTGACTAAAAGGGAGAGGGCCGGCACCTCCCCTTTTTTTACACGCAAAAAAAGGGTAAACTGATAGAAGCTTAGGCAAAATAGAAAAGCCAGCGAGAAAAAGTTTTAAAAGCGGGGAGCTTGGTGCGATGCAAATTATTCACCGTGTAGCCGTTATGCAAGTCTTAACCGAGCGCAGCAAAGAACAGCTTTTAGCTTCTTTTGCCGAAAAGAAACAAATGCTTGAACGAGAATGCAGCCAGCTCTATTTTCAGCTTAGAAAACACGAGAAAGAACAGCAAAACCCTGATATGATTGAACAATTTAAAAAGGCAATAGAAAAGCGAAAAGATGATATAAAGATCATCGATTTTCAAATTGCTCAAGTACATACATTGCCGCTTGGCAGTGAGTTGAGAGAAAAGGAAGTCGATGCCCTGCTGACGATTGAAGCCGGGGATGACTGGCATGAAAAAACAGCAGCGAACACCATCGTCATAAAAGACGGAAAAGTAATTGAAATTCGCCAGAGGTGATCATATGACAAAGCGATGGTTTAATGTAGGCAAAATCGTAAATACTCACGGAATCAAAGGCGAAGTGCGGGTGATTTCGAAAACAGATTTTGCCGAAGAAAGATACAAGCCGGGAAACACGCTGTATTTGTTTATGGACGGCCGTAACGAACCAGTGGAAGTAACGGTAAACACGCATAGACTGCATAAGCAATTTCATCTGCTGCAGTTTAAAGAAAGACAAAGCCTAAATGAAGTAGAAGAGCTGAAAAACGCAATCATTAAAGTGCCTGAAGAAGATTTAGGAGAGCTGAATGAGGGTGAATTTTATTTTCACGAAATCATTGGGTGTGAAGTATTTACTGAAGAAGGCGAACTCATCGGAAAGGTCAAAGAAATTTTGACGCCTGGAGCTAATGACGTTTGGGTCATCGGACGAAAAGGGAAAAAAGACGCACTCATTCCTTACATTGAATCAGTGGTTAAACATATCGATGTCAGCGAAAAGAAAATTGAGATTGAACTCATGGAAGGGTTAATAGACGAATGAAAATCGACTTTTTGACGCTGTTTCCAGAAATGTTTGAAGGTGTTCTCGGCTCATCGATTCTTCTAAAAGCCCAGGAAAAAGATGCGGTGCAGTTTCAAGTCGTAAATTTCCGGGAGTACTCAGATAACAAGCACAATACTGTTGATGATTATCCTTATGGCGGCGGTGCAGGTATGGTTCTCAAGCCTCAGCCTGTTTTTGACGCGGTCGAGGACCTGACATCAAAGGCAGCCGCTGCTCCGCGTATTATCCTCGTATGCCCGCAAGGTGAGCGTTTTACCCAAAAAAAAGCCGAACAATTAGCAAAGGAAGAGCATTTACTGTTCATTTGCGGCCACTATGAAGGCTATGATGAACGCATCCGCGAGCATTTGGTAACGGATGAAATATCAATTGGCGACTTTGTACTGACGGGCGGTGAGCTCCCTGCAATGATGATCGCAGATAGTGTGGTCAGACTGCTTCCGGGTGTGCTGGGTAAAGAGGCTTCCCATATTGAGGATTCATTCAGCACCGGACTCTTAGAGCACCCGCATTATACAAGACCGGCAGATTACAAAGGTTTAAAAGTGCCTGAAACACTCTTGTCAGGAAACCATGCGAAAATTAAAGAATGGCGGAATAAAGAATCGATCAGAAGAACCTACCTAAGACGTCCGGATCTTTTAAAAGACTACCCGCTTACAGAGCAGCAACGAAAGTGGATTTCTGAATGGGAAAAAGAATAGATTTTATTGCATAGGCTATGAAATTGTGATAAGATACTACTTGTGGCTTAAGCGGGCTTATCCGCTGCAAGCTTGAAAACGATGTTCCGCTGTGCCGGTTTTTGTGGCCAAGAGCATCTGTTGGAAGGAGTTGAAAACGATGCAAAAACTAATTGAAGATATCACAAAAGAACAACTTCGTACTGATCTTCCTGCGTTCCGTCCTGGTGACACTTTACGTGTACACGTTAAAGTTGTTGAGGGTAACCGTGAGCGTATCCAGATCTTTGAAGGTGTTGTGATTAAGCGTCGTGGTGGTGGAATCAGCGAAACGTTCACAGTTCGTAAGATTTCTTACGGTGTTGGCGTTGAACGTACTTTCCCTGTACACACACCAAAAATCGCGAAAATCGAAGTTGTACGTTACGGTAAAGTACGCCGTGCTAAACTTTACTACCTGCGTGAACTTCGCGGAAAAGCGGCTCGTATTAAAGAGATCAGACGATAATGATAACGAACGAAAAGAGCTTGTTACCTGTAACAAGCTCTTTTTTTATACAGAATTTGAAAATGCCGGACAGGCATCGTAAAATACATAAAGGACAACAATGAATCAGGCATACTGAAGAGATAAAGGCGGTGTTCGTGTCACATGACAATTCAATGGTTCCCGGGCCATATGGCAAAGGCAAGAAGGGAAGTAACCGAAAAATTAAAATTAATCGATATCGTATATGAATTGGTAGATGCCAGAATCCCAATGTCATCAAGAAACCCAATGATTGAAGATATTCTAAAAAATAAGCCGCGAATTATGCTGTTAAACAAGGCTGACAAAGCAGATGCGGCAGTTACACAGCAATGGAAAGAGCACTTTGAGAACCAGGGGATCCGCTCTCTGTCCATTAATTCTGTAAATGGGCAAGGGTTAAATCAAATTGTGCCTGCATCAAAAGAGATCCTCCAAGAAAAATTTGACCGGATGCGGGCGAAAGGTGTGAAGCCGAGAGCGATTCGCGCTTTGATTATCGGTATTCCAAATGTCGGAAAATCAACGCTCATTAACCGGCTTGCAAAGAAAAACATAGCAAAAACGGGAGACAGACCTGGTATTACGACATCTCAACAGTGGGTCAAAGTTGGGAAAGAATTAGAGTTATTAGATACACCGGGGATTTTGTGGCCTAAATTTGAGGATGAGCTTGTCGGCTTGAGACTGGCAGTCACCGGGGCTATTAAAGACTCGATTATCAATTTGCAGGATGTAGCCGTGTTCGGTCTTCGTTTTCTTGAAGAACATTATCCAGAACGGCTTAAAGAGCGCTACGGCCTTGATGAGATCCCGGAGGACATTGCCGAGCTGTTTGATGCAATAGGTGAAAAACGCGGCTGTCTCATGAGCGGTGGGCTCATTAACTACGATAAGACGACTGAAGTCATCATTCGCGATATTCGCACTGAAAAGTTCGGCAGGCTGTCATTTGAACAGCCGACGATGTAAAGGCGCGCAGAAATGCGGGTCTTTATTTTTTCTTGGCCGAACCGATACATACAGTAAGGGAGAAGAGAAAGTGAACACATTAACCGTAAAGGACATTAAAGACCGTTTGCAGGAAGTGAAGGATGCACAAGACCCATTTATTGCCCAGTGTGAAAATGACCCGAGAAAAAGCGTTCAAACGCTTGTAGAGCAATGGCTTAAAAAGCAAGCGAAAGAAAAAGCGCTAAAAGAACAATGGGTGAATATGACTTCCTATGAAAGACTGGCAAGAAACAAAGGATTCCGTTTAATTGCAGGTGTTGACGAGGTCGGCCGGGGGCCATTGGCAGGACCAGTTGTCGCCAGTGCAGTCATCCTGCCAGAGGAATGTGAAATACTTGGGCTGACAGACTCCAAAAAGCTTTCAGAGAAAAAACGTGAGGAATTTTACGAGCTTATTATGAAAGAAGCACTGGCGGTCGGGATAGGAATTGTAGAAGCTGCTGTCATTGATGAAATCAATATATATGAAGCTTCTAAAATGGCAATGGTTAAAGCGATACAGGATTTGCCGGATACACCTGATTATTTGCTTGTTGACGCAATGACACTGCCGCTCGACATGGCTCAGTCGTCAATTATAAAAGGAGATGCCAAAAGTGTGTCTATTGCGGCAGGTGCATGTATCGCAAAAGTGACGAGAGACCGAATGATGAGCGCTTATGCCGAAACGTACCCTATGTATGGCTTTGAAAAAAATAAAGGCTATGGAACAAAAGAACATTTGGAAGCTCTCGCTGCATACGGCCCAACTGAATTGCACCGCAAAACTTTCGCTCCTGTTCAATCTTTCAGATAAATCAATGGACAAGGAGGCACCTTTTTAAAATGAACATACGAAATGATGTGCAAAAGGCGCTGCAGCACCTTTTTGGGCGTACAGCAGTCCCGCAGGAAACATCAAATGTAAACGAAGCGCTAAACGGGGAGAAACGTCTCCTCTTGGGAAAAGTGCTTCGTTTACTAGGAGATCAGCATGCCCTGATCCAAGTCGGCAATCAAACTGTTCAGGGAAAACTAGAAACCCAGCTTCGTCCTCAAGCATACTATTGGTTTTCCTATGAAAAAACGGCAGAACAGACAGGACGTCTTCAGGTCGTTCAAAGCTTTGAGCAAAATCCTAAAACCATTCAGGATGCAGCTGGCAAGCTTTTAAATGCCATTTCAGTGAAGCCGTCAAATGCAGCTCTCATGATGACAGGAGCGATGCTGAAGAGCAAAACACCCGTAACAGAAAATGATATTAAAACGGCTGTCCGCTGGATGGACACGCTGCCGTCGCAAGACACCAAAAAAGCGATTGAAACGGTTCTCTTCGCTTTAAAGCGCGATCTCCCCATTCACTCCGAGGTTTTGAATGGTGTTCATGCTGTGAAATCGCCTGTTCCGTTGCATCAGCATATATCCCAGCTGGTCCAGGCAATCGAACAAAACCCTCAGCAGAGCCAAATGATTTCAAAGCTAAAGGGAGCAGTTACGGCGCTTTTAAATAGTGAAATTGATGTCCATGCAGAACGGCTGATCGATAAGCTTATTTCTTTAACGGAGACTATGAAAACACCCTCTTCCGCCAATACAGCTGGAAACAGGGAACTTAGCACACCAGCAGGCTCCCCCGAAAAGGCCAGCCCGCCGGTTGCAAATCATCTAGTAGAACAGAGAAATTTACAAGGAGAGCCTGTTAAAACAGCCTCGGACATTCCAATCAAAGAAGCCCGCCAGCTGCTGGCAAAGCTGACGGAGTCTGCTGAAAAAAACAGTCTCCAAATTGTGAAAGAAGCAGCAAATTGGATTAAAGCGGCTGCTTCAACGGGTGATAGTAAGTCACTTGCAGCTTCAGCACTTTTACAGGCGGCACCAATCACAGATCAGGAAGCCGAAGTTTTTTTAAAGGCTGTTCAGCAGACAGCACCTCATTTGGCGGAAAAGGCAGATGTTCTTTCCTTCTTATCCAAAGTGAAAACGGCAATCGGCGCAAGGGACGAGCTTGCGTTCATTAAAGCGTTTGAACAAGGAAGCGCAGACACATCTGACGAAATGCAGTCCATCAAGCTGGCTCTTCATGCCGTAAGAGCATCGCATGAGATAGCCGAACCAATCAAGCAAGAAGCCGATCAGCTTTTTCATAAATTAAATGGCCAGCTTTTCATGCAGCAGGACCATCCGTCATACAGCCAAATTGTACTGTCATTTCCGATGTTTTCGAAGTCAGGAATTCATGACATGACTGTTCTGTTTAAAGGAAAGAAAGAAGCGGATGGCAAGCTTGATCCTTCCCATTGCCGCCTTTTATTTTTGCTGCAGCTTGATACATTAAAAGAAACCGTCGTTGATTGCTTGATACAGCAAAAAGTCATGACCATTACAATAGAGACTGATTTCGAGCTGCAGGCTGCGATCGATCCGATGGTTCCCACGCTTAAACAGGGGTTAAAAGAAATGGGATACAGTCTTTCAGGGGTAAACGCGAAAAAAAGGGTTCACACCGAAGAAAAGGCTTCAATCGATCAATATATAACAAGTATCAGTGATCAAGAAGTGGATGTGAAAATATGAAAGAGCAGACACCGATCAGAAAAGCTGTGGCTCTTCATTATGACGAACAAAAAGACAAGGCGCCGAGAGTGCTTGCCACAGGAAAGGGCCATGTAGCCGACAACATTATTAAAGAAGCGAAAAAGGCAGGGGTCCCGATTCAAGAAGATCGGACCCTTGTCGAATTAATGCGCCATTTGACGGTAGATGATCAAATCCCTGAGGCTCTTTATGAAACGGTAGCCGAGATTTTTTCATTCATTTACAGATTGGACGAAAGCGTGAAAAACAAAAAATAGCTAAAATATTCCCCATCCTCTGTTTGAAAATTTATGTTTTTAATAAAGTAAAAGTTTGAATGTTTAGAAGGATTAAAAGATTTTGCACCGAACTGTAGACAATTCTTCCAGTATTATTATAGAATGAAAGCGCAGTCTATTTTAGTTTTGTTACATAAGTTAGGAGGATGGGAAATGAATATCCATGAGTACCAGGGAAAAGAAGTCCTCAGAAAATATGGGGTATCTGTTCCTGAAGGTAAAGTGGCTTTTACAGCAGAAGAAGCAGTTGAGAGTGCAAAGAGCTTATCCAGCTCGGTTTATGTCGTAAAGGCTCAAATTCATGCTGGCGGTCGAGGCAAAGCTGGTGGGGTAAAAATAGCAAAATCATTAGACGAAGTAAAAGCGTATGCCGAAGAACTATTAGGGAAGACCCTAGTTACACATCAGACGGGTCCGGACGGCCAAGTAATAAAACGCTTACTTATTGAAGAAGGCTGCGATATTAAAAAAGAATATTACGTGGGTCTTGTGCTTGACCGCGCTACTTCCAGAATCGTTCTGATGGCTTCTGAAGAAGGCGGAACGGAAATTGAAGAAGTTGCGGAGAAAACACCGGAAAAAATCAAAAAAGCTGTCATTGATCCGGCTGTCGGCCTTCAAGGCTATCAAGCCAGAGAAATTGCATTCGCTATTAATATTCCAAAAGAGCTTGTGGGGAAAGCTGCTAAATTTATGCTTGGACTATATAAAGCGTTTGTTGAAAAAGACTGCTCAATCGCCGAAATCAACCCGCTTGTTGTTACCGGGGACGGAAATGTAATGGCGCTTGATGCAAAATTGAATTTTGACAGCAATGCGTTGTACAGACAAAAGGACATTATGGAATACAGAGATTTGGATGAAGAAGATCCGAAAGAAATCGAAGCGTCCAAATATGACCTAAGCTACATTTCCC
Organism: Bacillus sp. FMQ74; assembly: GCF_001875785.1. Lineage (NCBI taxonomy): Bacteria > Bacillati > Bacillota > Bacilli > Caryophanales > Bacillaceae > Bacillus > Bacillus sp. FMQ74. Next base: position 709,419 of record NZ_MOEO01000001.1, read on the forward strand.
TTGATGGAAATATCGGCTGTATGGTAAACGGCGCGGGACTTGCAATGTCCACAATGGATATTATCAAGCATTACGGTGGAGAACCGGCCAACTTCCTTGATGTGGGCGGCGGTGCAACCGCGGAAAAAGTCACGGAAGCATTTAAAATCATTCTTTCTGATCAAAACGTTAAAGGGATTTTTGTCAACATTTTCGGCGGCATTATGAAATGTGATGTCATCGCAGAAGGGGTTGTTGAAGCGACTAGACAAGTTGGTTTGACATTGCCGCTTGTCGTCCGTCTTGAAGGCACAAACGTGGATCTAGGGAAGAAAATCCTTAGTGAATCAGGATTAAACATTACATCTGCGGAATCAATGGCTGACGGCGCGCAGAAAATCGTATCCTTAGTTTAAGAAAGAATGAAAGGCAGGGGACCATATAATGAGTGTTTTTATTAATAAAGATACAAGAGTTATTGTACAAGGGATTACAGGTTCTACCGCTTTATTTCATACGAAGCAGATGCTCGAATACGGCACAAATATCGTAGGCGGTGTAACACCTGGAAAAGGCGGAACTGAAGCGGAAGGTGTTCCTGTATTTAATACAGTGGCTGAAGCAGTTCAAACGACCGGCGCTAACGCGTCTGTTATATATGTGCCTGCACCGTTTGCAGCTGATGCGATTATGGAAGCGGTAGATGCAGAGCTTGATCTCGTGATTTGTATCACAGAACACATTCCGGTTTTGGATATGGTGAAGGTCAAACGTTTCATGGAAGGCAAGAAAACGAGACTGATAGGGCCGAACTGCCCGGGTGTCATTACGCCTGAAGAATGTAAAATCGGCATTATGCCCGGATACATCCATAAAAAGGGTCATGTAGGCGTTGTATCACGTTCAGGAACATTAACATACGAAGCGGTGCACCAGCTCTCAGAAGCGGGTGTAGGACAGTCTACAGCTGTTGGAATCGGCGGCGACCCTGTAAATGGAACAAACTTTATTGACGTTTTAAAAGCGTTTAACGAAGATCCTGACACACACGCTGTCATCATGATTGGCGAAATCGGCGGTACTGCCGAAGAGGAAGCGGCAGAGTGGGTAAAAGCCAACATGACAAAACCGGTAGTCGGTTTTATCGGCGGTAAGACGGCACCTCCTGGGAAGCGCATGGGGCATGCAGGCGCCATTATTTCCGGCGGAAAAGGGACAGCTGATGAAAAAATCAAAACCCTTAATGCATGCGGAATCGAAGTTGCAGAGACACCTTCTGTCATGGGTGAAACCTTAATTAAGGTGCTGAAAGAGAAGAACTTGTTCGAAACTTGTAAAACGCATTAATAAAAAAGGGACAGCCGTTAAGGCTGTTCCTGCTTTTTCTGTCAAAAGGAGGTCAATCTATTGGATCAGGCCGCTGCCTGCTTAACGATTTGCAGAATCAATCAATTATTATCCCCATCCCTTCTATTAAAATGGTGGAAAGCCGATCCGTCTATGTCGCTGACATCACCGGTGTTACAAACGGTTACTCGTGATAAAATGAAAGCAGCTGCATTAAAAAAGAAAATAGAAGAACTTTATCCAAAGCTCCGGCGCGTACTTGTTGCTTATCGTGAGCAAGGCATTAACACCATTCCTATCTCTTCAAAGCAATATCCTTTCTGGCTTAAAACCATTTATGATCCCCCCGCCGTTCTGTTTGCAAAGGGTGATATGACTCTTCTTTCGAAAGGAAGAAAAATTGGAATTGTAGGGACAAGAAATCCAACAGCTTACGGGAAACAAGTTGTCAATCATCTTACAGAAGAGCTCTGTCGTAAAGATTGGGTGATTGTCAGCGGACTGGCGTCTGGGATAGACGGAATGTCCCATGCTGCAAGTATTAAGGCGAAGGGGCGGACAATTGGCGTCATTGCAGGCGGATTTCAACACATTTATCCCCGGGAAAACCTTCAGTTAGCAGATCACATGGCTAAACACCATATCCTTCTGTCAGAGCACCCACCTGAAACCAACCCCCAAAAATGGCATTTCCCAATGAGAAACCGTATCATCAGCGGACTGAGTGAAGGCGTTATTGTCGTACAGGGCAAGGAAAAAAGCGGTTCGCTGATAACTGCCTATCAAGCATTGGAGCAAGGTAGAGAAGTGTTTGCCGTACCCGGTTCATTATTTGACCCTTACGCCGGAGGTCCTATAAAACTGATCCAGCAGGGGGCTAAAGCCATATGGTCAGCAGAGGATATTTTCGAGGAGCTTCCCGAGAGAAACGTTCAATATACGGAACCCTTTTGAATTATCGTTTGACAAACGGCATTGTAATATTTAATAATAGTGAGGATTTAAAGTTGCATATTGTTTTCTATTTAATGAATGACGTTCATGATAAAGAATGAAATGTTGAAAGCCAAATAAAGACAGCTGCAAAAATAAAATTGAAATATCTTGAAAAGAGAGAGAACACCTCTTGAGGGGGATGAAAATGTCTGATTATCTAGTCATCGTGGAATCGCCCGCTAAGGCGAAAACGATTGAACGTTACTTAGGTAAAAAATATAAAGTAAAAGCATCAATGGGACATGTCCGGGATCTTCCAAAAAGTCAAATGGGAGTTGACATAGAACAGAATTTCGAACCGAAATATATTACCATTCGAGGTAAAGGTCCTGTATTAAAAGAGCTGAAAACGGCTGCAAAAAAAGCCAAAAAAGTGTATCTCGCGGCCGACCCCGACAGAGAAGGGGAAGCGATTGCATGGCACTTGGCACACAGCCTTGATTTAGATCTCAATTCAGACTGCCGTGTGGTGTTTAACGAAATTACAAAAGACGCTATTAAGGAATCGTTTAAGCATCCACGCATGATCAATATGGATTTAGTGGATGCGCAGCAAGCGAGACGTATTTTAGACAGGCTTGTCGGATATAAAATCAGTCCGATCCTATGGAAAAAAGTCAAAAAAGGTCTTAGCGCAGGACGCGTGCAATCCGTTGCCCTCCGTTTGATTATTGACCGTGAAAAAGAGATTAACGACTTTAAGCCTGAGGAATATTGGACAATTGACGGTACGTTCTTAAAAGGTCAGGAAACCTTTGAAGCGAGCTTTTTCGGAAAAAACGGCAAAAAACTTCCTTTAAATAGTGAAGCTGATGTAAAAGAGATTCTTTCACAGCTCAAAGGGAATAAATATACAGTCGAAAAAGTAACCAAAAAAGAACGCAAACGTAATCCTGCTTTGCCTTTTACCACTTCAACCCTGCAGCAGGAAGCAGCTCGCAAGCTCAATTTCAGAGCGAAGAAAACGATGATGATTGCACAGCAATTATATGAAGGAATTGACCTAGGAAGAGAAGGAACTGTTGGTCTGATCACGTATATGAGAACGGATTCAACCCGTATTTCAAATACGGCAGTTGATGAAGCTGCTGCTTTTATTGATCAGACATATGGAAAAGAGTTCCTAGGCGGAAAACGGAAGCCTGCGAAAAAGAATGAAAATGCTCAGGATGCCCACGAAGCAATTCGTCCGACATCAGTTCTCAGAAAACCAAGTGAATTAAAAGCAGTTCTCGGCAGAGACCAAATGAGACTGTATAAATTAATTTGGGAGCGTTTTGTTGCCAGCCAAATGGCGCCGGCTGTTCTAGATACAATGAGTGTCGACTTGACAAACAATGGTTTGACATTTCGTGCAAATGGAAGTAAAGTCAAGTTTTCCGGGTTTATGAAGGTGTATGTTGAAGGAAAAGACGACCAAATGGAAGAAAAAGACCGGATGCTGCCTGACTTAAAAGAAGGCGATACTGTATTATCAAAAGATATAGAACCGGAGCAGCATTTTACCCAGCCGCCTCCGAGGTATACTGAGGCACGGCTTGTGAAAACGCTTGAAGAACTCGGTATAGGCCGTCCATCCACATATGCTCCGACGCTTGATACTATTCAGCGGCGCGGCTACGTGGCTTTGGATAATAAACGCTTTGTTCCGACTGAATTAGGTCAGATCGTTCTCGACTTGATTATGGAGTTTTTCCCGGAGATCATTAACGTTGAGTTTACAGCTAAAATGGAGAGAGATCTTGATCATGTTGAAGAAGGAAATACCGAATGGGTCAAGATTATTGATAATTTCTACACCGATTTTGAAAAACGCGTCAAAAAAGCCGAATCAGAAATGAAGGAAGTTGAAATCGAACCAGAATATGCTGGAGAGGATTGTGAATTGTGCAGTTCTCCGATGGTATATAAAATGGGACGGTACGGCAAATTCTTAGCTTGCTCCAACTTCCCTGACTGCCGGAACACGAAACCGATTGTGAAACAAATCGGCGTGAAGTGCCCGAGCTGCGGAGAAGGAAACATTGTTGAGCGAAAATCGAAAAAGAAACGGGTGTTTTACGGCTGTGACCGTTATCCGGACTGTGAATTCGTATCCTGGGACAAACCAATTGAACGAAAATGCCCGAAATGCGGAAAAATGCTCGTCGAGAAAAAACTCAAAAAAGGCATACAAGTCCAATGCGTGGAATGCGATTATAAGGAAGAACCACAGAAGTAGCGGTGAGCAGGGTCTTGCTCACCTTCTTTGTGTGTTAAAAGAAGGCCTTGAATAATAAACTAGGAGATGTGAAAGATGAACCAACAAACAGTGAATGTAATCGGAGCTGGACTCGCAGGAAGTGAAGCAGCATGGCAGCTTGCCAAACGCGGGATTCAAGTCAAATTGTATGAAATGCGGCCTGTGAAACAAACCCCTGCGCACCATACTGATAAATTTGCCGAGCTAGTCTGCAGCAACTCTCTTCGCTCTAATACACTCGCTAACGCTGTCGGTGTATTAAAGGAAGAAATGCGTGCGCTTGATTCAGCCATCATCGCGGCTGCTGACGAATGTTCGGTGCCTGCCGGGGGGGCTCTTGCAGTAGACCGTCATGAATTTGCCGCAAGTGTGACAAATCGGGTAAAAAATCATCCAAACGTAACCGTTATTAATGAAGAAGTGACTGAGATTCCTGAAGGTCCTACCATTATCGCAACGGGACCGTTAACATCTGAATTGCTGTCTGGTCAGCTGAAGGAGCTGACTGGAGAGGACTATTTATATTTTTATGACGCAGCGGCGCCAATTGTAGAAAAAGACAGCCTTGATATGGATAAAGTGTACTTGAAATCCCGCTATGATAAAGGTGAAGCAGCATATTTGAACTGCCCTATGACAGAAGAAGAGTTTGATCGTTTCCATGAAGCTTTAACATCAGCAGAAACAGTCCCGTTGAAAGAATTTGAAAAAGAGATTTTCTTTGAAGGCTGCATGCCGATTGAAGTCATGGCAAAACGCGGTAAGAAAACAATGCTTTTCGGTCCGATGAAACCGGTTGGGCTAGAGCATCCTGTTACAGGAAAACGTCCTTATGCCGTCGTTCAGCTCAGACAGGATGATGCTGCGGGCACACTTTATAATATTGTAGGATTCCAGACACATTTAAAATGGGGAGATCAAAAGGAAGTCCTCAAATTGATTCCAGGGCTTGAAAATGTAGAAATCGTCAGATATGGCGTAATGCACAGAAATACATTTATTAACTCTCCTAGCCTGTTAAAGCCGACTTATCAATTTAAAAACCGCAGTGACCTGTTCTTTGCAGGCCAAATGACGGGAGTAGAAGGATATGTGGAATCAGCCGCCTCAGGACTGGTAGCAGGCATTAATGCGGCGAAGCTTGTATTGGGAGAAGAGCTTGTTATTTTCCCTCAGGAAACGGCAATTGGCAGTATGGCTCATTATATTACAACAACAAACCAGAAGAACTTCCAGCCGATGAATGCAAACTTTGGGCTTTTAAAAGAACTGCCTGTTAAAATTAAAAATAAAAAAGAACGAAATGAACAATACGCGAATCGTGCAATTGAAACAATTCAAACAATTTCGAAAACAATATAGGTATTGATTGCAACCTGAACGCGATTTGTGATACCATTTAAAAGCCTTCCTGGGGAGGTATTAGGCATGGAGAATGTTAAGAATTTCGTAAAGTTATTCGTTGAATATTTACAAATTGAAAAAAATTATTCACAATATACTATTGTGAATTATGTGGATTCAATTGAAGAATTCGAGACTTTCCTGCGCGTTCAAGGTATAAATGGATTTGAAGAAGCTGCATATCAAGATACTAGGATTTTTTTGACAGAAGCCTATGAAAAAGGTTTATCGAGAAGAACAATAAGCAAAAAGATATCTGCATTAAGAAGCTTTTATAAGTTTCTGATGAGGGAAAAGCTTGTTGATGAAAATCCGTTTCAGCTTGTTCATCTGCCGAAACAAGAGAAACGGATACCGAAGTTTCTATATCAAAAAGAGCTTGAGGAGCTGTTTGAAGTTTCTGATATAAGCCAGCCGGCCGGAATGAGGGATCAAGCGCTGTTAGAGCTGCTCTATGCCACCGGAATGAGGGTCAGTGAATGCTGTTCCATAACTGTTAATGACGTTGATTTATTTATGGACACTGTACTTGTTCACGGTAAAGGCAAGAAGCAGCGCTATATCCCCTTTGGGTCTTATGCCCGCGAAGCGTTGAAGGTATACATGAATAGCGGAAGACAGTGCTTGCTGATGAAGGCAAAAGAACCTCATGATCTATTATTCGTAAATCAAAGAGGCGGACCGCTTACAGCCCGTGGCATCAGACATATTTTAAGCAGGCTTGTTCAAAAAGCGTCCGGCACTTTACATATCCATCCGCATATGCTTCGACATACGTTCGCCACTCATCTGTTAAATGAAGGAGCGGATTTGAGAAGCGTTCAAGAACTGCTCGGGCATTCCAATCTGTCTTCGACACAGATATACACGCACGTTTCGAAGGAAATGTTGAGAAACACATATATGTCCCACCATCCAAGAGCTTTTAAGAAAAATTAAAGGAGGCCCTTTATGTCATCTTTTCATGCGACCACAATATTTGCCGTACAACATAAAGGACGAAGCGCTATGTCTGGAGACGGCCAAGTAACGTTTGGTCAGGCTGTTGTCATGAAACACACGGCACGAAAAGTGAGAAAACTGTTTAACGGCAAGGTTCTTGCTGGCTTTGCGGGATCTGTTGCAGACGCTTTCACTTTATTCGAAAAGTTTGAAGCTAAGCTTGAAGAATATAACGGCAACTTAAAACGGGCGGCTGTTGAGCTTGCGAAGGAATGGCGCAGCGATAAAGTGCTTAGAAAGCTTGAAGCCATGCTGATTGTGATGAATCAGGATACTTTGCTTCTCGTATCGGGAACAGGCGAAGTGATCGAACCAGATGACGGCATTCTCGCAATTGGATCAGGAGGCAATTACGCTTTGGCAGCCGGAAGAGCCTTGAAAAAGCATGCCGGTGAAAGTATGTCCGCAAGTGAGATTGCCAGAGCCGCGTTAGAAACAGCAGGCGAAATTTGTGTTTACACGAACGATCAAATCATACTGGAAGAGCTTGAATAGAAAGGACTTGAGGCGCATGGAAAAAAAACCGTTAACTCCTAGACAGATTGTAGATCGGTTAGACCAATATATTGTCGGTCAGCAAAACGCGAAAAAAGCTGTCGCCGTGGCATTAAGAAACCGCTATAGAAGAAGTCTTCTGGATGAAAAGCTGAAGGACGAGGTCGTTCCAAAAAACATTTTAATGATGGGGCCTACCGGCGTTGGGAAAACTGAAATTGCCAGACGAATCGCTAAGCTTTCAGGTGCGCCATTTATCAAAATTGAAGCAACTAAATTTACTGAAGTTGGCTATGTAGGCAGAGATGTTGAATCAATGGTCAGAGATCTTGTGGAGACTTCTGTTCGGCTTATAAAAGAAGAGAAAATGAACGAAGTAAAGGAACAAGCAGAAGAAAATGCAAACAAACGCATTGTTCGTCTGTTAGTTCCCGGGAAGAAAAAACAATCAGGCGTTAAAAATCCGTTTGAAATGTTTTTTGGCGGCAGCCAGCCGAATGGTGAAGATGAGACGGAGAGCCAGGAAGAAGCAAATATTGAAGAAAAAAGAAAACGAATGGCACATCAGCTGGCTTTAGGAGAGCTCGAAGACTACTATGTAACAGTAGAAGTCGAAGAACAGCAGCCTTCTATGTTTGACATGCTGCAGGGCTCGGGTATGGAGCAGATGGGCATGAACATGCAGGATGCGCTGAGCGGATTAATGCCAAAGAAAAAGAAACGGCGCAAAATGACAGTCAGAGAAGCAAGAAAAGTCCTGACGAATGAAGAAGCTAGCAAACTCATCGATATGGATGAAGTCAGCCAGGAAGCTGTTCAGAGAGCAGAAGAGAGCGGGATTATCTTTATCGATGAGATTGATAAAATCGCAAAAAACGGCGGTGCATCTTCTTCTGCCGATGTTTCAAGAGAAGGCGTTCAGCGGGATATCCTGCCGATTGTTGAGGGTTCTACAGTTGTCACAAAATATGGTTCTGTAAAAACAGATCATGTATTATTTATTGCAGCAGGAGCGTTTCATATGGCCAAACCATCTGATTTGATTCCTGAACTGCAGGGGCGTTTCCCAATTCGTGTAGAACTGAACAAACTCACGGTGGATGACTTCGTGAGAATTTTGGTTGAGCCGGATAATGCGCTCTTGAAACAATATCAGGCATTATTGCAGACTGAAGGTATATCTCTTGAATTTTCTGACGAAGCTATTCATAAGATTGCTGAAGTTGCTTATCATGTGAACCAGGACACAGATAATATCGGTGCGAGACGCCTTCATACAATACTTGAACGCCTATTAGAAGATTTGTCGTTCGAAGCTCCTGATGTAACGATGGAGAAAATAACGATTACACCACAGTATGTCGAAGAAAAGCTCGGAACGATAGCCAAAAACAAAGATTTAAGTCAATTTATATTGTGAAAAATTTAATATGAGGAATGTTTAGGAGGATTATTTATCATGGCTTTATTACAAAAAACAAGAATTATTAACTCCATGCTGCAAGCTGCGGCAGGGAAACCGGTAAACTTCAAGGAAATGGCGGAAACGCTGCGGGATGTAATTGATTCCAATATTTTCGTTGTAAGCCGCAGAGGGAAACTCCTTGGGTATTCTATTAACCAGCAAATTGAAAATGATCGTATGAAAAAAATGCTTGAGGATCGTCAATTCCCTGAAGAATATACGAAAAATCTGTTTAATGTCCCTGAAACATCTTCTAACTTGGATATTAATAGTGAATATACTGCTTTCCCTGTTGAGAACAGAGACTTGTTCCAAGCTGGTTTAACTACAATTGTGCCGATCATCGGAGGCGGGGAAAGATTAGGAACACTCATTCTTTCACGTTTACAGGATCAATTCAATGATGATGACTTAATTCTAGCTGAATACGGCGCAACAGTTGTCGGAATGGAAATCCTAAGAGAAAAAGCAGAAGAAATTGAAGAGGAAGCAAGAAGCAAAGCTGTCGTACAAATGGCTATCAGCTCGCTTTCTTACAGTGAGCTTGAAGCAATTGAGCACATTTTTGAGGAGCTTGACGGAAACGAAGGTCTTCTCGTTGCAAGTAAAATCGCTGACCGCGTCGGCATTACCCGTTCGGTTATTGTGAACGCACTCAGAAAGCTGGAGAGCGCCGGTGTCATTGAGTCAAGATCATTAGGAATGAAAGGTACTTATATCAAAGTGCTAAATAACAAATTCCTAATCGAATTAGAAAATCTAAAATCTCATTAATCAAAAAAAGAACCCCTTAAAGGGGTTCTTTTTTTATTTCAAATAAAGGAAATCAATAAGCTTTATTTCCTGGGTTGAAAGTCTTTCTATGTAATAATTTTAATAAATCTTGCATATTTCTTCAAAAAGTTTCAAAAATGACGAAAAGAAAGGAGAAAAAACAGAAATTCTGCTATTTTCAGGCTTATATCAAGGCGGGAAATGTAGTTCTAACAATCTAGGACTTTATACCTAGTTGTAAAATAGATAATTGTGAGGACATTTTTTTACACGAACTTCATAGACTTTATGCCTGTTATTTCTTACAATAAGCATATAGTTTTACAATTCTCGACAAGGATATTGAGGGTGAAAAAAACTGAAATGGAGGTAAGTGGATTTGAGCTTATTTTCTGGAACGATACAAAATCTCGAAAATGCCTTGAGCAGAGCGGATATTAAGCAAAAAGTCATAACTAATAATATCGCCAATATAGATACACCGAACTATAAGGCGAAAAAAGTCTCTTTCCAAAATTTATTAGATCAAGAATCCTCACGTCTTGATGCGATAAAAACAGACTATCGTCATGTTGATTTTTCTGATACTGATTCGAATTATTCAATTGTTGCGAGCGGAGATACATCGTATCAGCAAAATGGAAACAATGTCGATGTTGACAAAGAAATGACAGAATTGGCGCAAAATCAAATCAACTATCAAGCGTTGGTTGAAAGAATGAACGGTAAATTTAATTCGCTGAAGACCGTATTAACAGGAGGAAAATGATGACAGCTTTTCAGAGCTTAAATGTTTCAGCATCAGCTTTAACAGCTCAGCGAGTCAGAATGGACGTTGTATCATCTAACTTAGCAAATATGGATACGACAAGAGCTAAGCAGGTGAATGGAGAGTGGGTGCCTTACAGAAGAAAAATGGTCTCCCTTCAGTCAAAAGGTGAATCGTTCTCTTCCATTCTTAATTCTCAAATGAGCGGAAGCGGTCATGCTGGGAACGGTGTGAAGGTTTCAAAAATTACGGAGGATAAATCGGATTTTAATCTTGTCTATGATCCGACAGATCCTGATGCAAACGCTGAAGGATATGTACAAAAGCCTAATGTAGATCCATTAAAGGAAATGGTTGACCTTGTCAGCAGCACCAGATCATATGAGGCGAATGTCACTGCGATGAATGCCACAAAGGGAATGCTGATGAAGGCATTAGAAATCGGAAAGTAGGTGAATGAATGTGATTAATGCAATTTCTCCTTTTCAGGTTCAAAATACTCAAAACACTCAAAATGCAACAAATCAAGTAAACAATAGCCAAAAAACAGATTCTTCAAATCAAACAAGCTTTTCGGAGCTTTTAAAAAACTCTATTAGTTCGTTAAATGAGTCCCAAGTAGCTTCTGACAACATGACTAATGCCTTGGCTGCAGGAAAAGATGTAAATCTTGATGAGGTCATGATCGCCGCTCAAAAAGCTAGCATCTCTCTAACTGCAGCAACAGAGTTCCGCAATAAAGCTGTGGAAGCTTATCAGGAGATTATGAGAATGCAAATGTAGGGGGTCTGACGATTTAGAGAAAGAGTGGAATGACCGGGGGTTAACATGAATCGTACTCTAATGCAAATGAAAAACAAAACGAGTGAGTTTTGGAAAAATAGATCTAAATTACAAAAGATTTTAATGGTTAGTGTGTTAGCGGCAATTATTATTATTGGAATTATTATTAGTGTTTTTGCTTCCAGTACAAAGATGGCTCCGCTTTACAAAGATTTATCTGCCGAAGAAGCAGGAAAAATCAAAGAAGAATTGGATGCGAAAAAAGTACCAAACGAACTTTCGAGTGGCGGTACAGTGATTAGCGTTCCGGAGGATCAGGTTGATTCTTTGAAAGTGCAGCTGGCTGCAGAAGGACTTCCTAAAACGGGATCAATTGATTACTCGTTTTTTGGGCAGAATGCCGGCTTTGGTTTGACAGACAATGAGTTTGATATGGTAAAAGTGAAAGCGACACAGACAGAACTGTCAAACTTGATCAATGAAATGGACGGCATTAAAAACTCAAAAGTAATGATTAATCTCCCGAAAGACGCTGTGTTTGTCGGTGAAGAGCAATCTGCAGCTTCTGCTTCGATCGTTCTGCAGATTCAACCGGGTTATACACTTGATCAAAGCCAGATCAACGGATTGTATCATCTGGTATCTAAAAGCGTGCCGAATCTAAAAGAAGATAATATCGTCATCATGGACCAAAATTCTACATACTACGACAAATCCGACAGCGATGCAGGGTCTTATGCGGATAGTTATTCTTCTCAGCAAGGAATTAAGTCTCAAGTTGAAAAAGACATTCAAAAACATGTTCAGTCACTGCTAGGTACGATGATGGGCCAAGATAAAGTCGTTGTCTCTGTTACAGCAGACATCGATTTCACAAAAGAAAATCGTACGGAAGACATTGTCGAACCTGTGGATAAAGAGAACATGGAAGGCATTGCAGTCAGCGCGGAAAAGGTATCTGAAACATATCAGGGCGACGGTGCAGCCAACGGCGGAACTGCCGGAACCGGCGAGGATGATGTAACAAATTATAAGGCTGATGGTGAAAATGCCGAAAGCGGGAACTACGAAAAAAATAGCAACAAAATCAATTACGAGGTTAACCGAATCCATAAAGAAATCGCTGAAAGTCCTTATAAGGTCAGAGATTTAGGGATTCAAGTAATGGTAGAGCCGCCTGATGCCAAAAACACAGCGTCACTATCAACTGAAAGACAGGATGATATACAAAAAATCCTTTCAACAGTAGTCAGAACATCTTTAGATAAAGATGAAACGCAAAACCAGAATTTATCTGATGCTGATATCAATAATAAGATTGTTGTCTCCGTTCAGCCATTTGACGGAAAAGTCAATTTGGATACAAATACGGAAAAATCCTCAGGTATCCCGCTGTGGGCATATATCACAGGCGGTGTTTTAATCGCTGCGATTATTGTTCTGATCATTATGCTTATCAGAAAGAAACGGGCGCAAGAGGATGAATTCGAGGAATATGAGTATGAGGTTCCTCAAGAACCAATCAATTTACCTGATATCAACGAAGAGGAAAATGAAACAGCGGAAACAGTCAGACGAAAACAGCTTGAAAAGATGGCGAAAGACAAGCCGGAAGATTTTGCAAAACTGCTGAGAAGCTGGCTGGCCGAGGATTAGGAGGAATTAGAAATGGCGAGACGTGATCAAGATAAGCTTACAGGAAAACAAAAAGCAGCCATTCTCATGATTTCCTTGGGATTAGATGTGTCAGCTTCTGTTTATAAGCACTTAACCGATGAAGAAATTGAAAGGCTTACGCTGGAAATATCAGGTGTTCGAAGCGTCGATCATCAAAAAAAGGATGAAATCATAGAAGAATTTCACAATATAGCCATTGCACAAGATTACATTTCTCAAGGCGGTTTAAGCTATGCAAGACAAGTTCTCGAAAAGGCGCTTGGAGAGGATAAAGCGGAAAACATTCTAAACAGGCTGACGTCTTCTTTGCAGGTGAAACCATTTGACTTCGCCAGAAAAGCGGAGCCTGAACAAATTTTGAATTTTATCCAGCAAGAGCATCCTCAGACGATGGCTTTAATCTTGTCTTATTTAGATCCTGTGCAGGCCGGGCAAATTTTATCGGAGCTGAATCCTGAAGTTCAGGCTGAGGTTGCGAGAAGAATTGCAGTCATGGATAGAACGTCACCAGAAATTATTAATGAGGTAGAACGGATTCTGGAACAAAAATTATCTTCTGCATTTACTCAGGATTATACACAAACAGGCGGAATTGAAGCTGTTGTGGAAGTGTTAAACGGAGTAGACAGAGGGACAGAGAAGACGATCTTGGATTCATTGGAAATTCAGGATCCTGATCTTGCTGAAGAGATTAAAAAGCGGATGTTTGTCTTCGAAGATATTGTCACACTTGATAACCGTGCTATTCAGAGAGTCATTCGCGATGTTGAGAACGACGATTTGCTCCTTTCATTAAAGGTTGCAAGCGAGGAAGTCAAAGAAATTGTATTCAGCAATATGTCACAGCGTATGGTTGAAACCTTCAAAGAAGAAATGGAATTTATGGGCCCTGTACGCTTGAAAGACGTAGAAGAAGCTCAATCGAGAATTGTAAGCATCGTCAGAAAGCTTGAAGAAGCCGGTGAAATTGTGATAGCAAGAGGCGGAGGGGATGATATTATTGTCTAATATCATTAAACAAGAATCATCTTTTTCTCCACAAAAGGAAAAAAGAAAACTTTCTATACAAGAGGTGCGTATTGATCATTCCCACCTTTTGCAGGCTGAAGAGAACCCGGAGGCGCTTATGGCCCGAGTGAAAGAGGAAGCTGACCGGATTTCTGAGCAGGCGAACAGTCATATAGAAAATACTCGCCGTCAAATTGAGCAGGAGAAAAATGATTGGGCGGCTGAAAAACAGAAGCTGATTGAGGAAGCAAAAGCCGAGGGCTTTGAACAAGGAGTAGCATTGGGCAAAGCTGAGGCAATGCAACAGTATGCCGAGCTGATCGGCCAAGCGAACAGAATTACTGAAATGTCAAGAAAAGCTGTTGAGGACAAGCTTGAAGACGCTAATGAAGAAATCGTTGAGCTTGCCGTTGCATTGGCAAAAAAAGTTTGGCAGCAAAAATCTGATGATAAAGAGGCTTTCCTCCTGCTTGTACAACAGGTTGTAAACGAAGTGAAGGAATATGACGATATATCAATTTATGTTGATCCATATTACTATGAGACAATCTTTCAGCAAAAAGATGAAATCCAGCAGCTTCTTTATAAAGAATGCCGGCTTGGCATATATGCTGATGAAAAAGCTCAAAAAGGAACCTGTTATATTGAAACTCCTTTTGGCAGGGTAGATGCGAGTGTTGACACACAATTGATGCAATTGAAAGATAAACTTCTGACAGCGCTGGAAGCGGGTGCAGCTGAATGAAGACACAGAGTCTGATAGATTGTATAGAAATGACAGACTCGTATAAACGGTACGGAAAAGTCAAGCGGGTCATCGGCCTGATGATTGAATCAAAAGGTCCTGCAAGCTCAATTGGCGACGTGTGCCTGATCTATGCAAAAGGACAATCTGGGAAAGTCATTAAAGCTGAGGTAGTCGGCTTCCAAGAAGAAAACATTTTGCTTATGCCTTATTTAGAGGCTGCGAGTATTGCACCAGGCAGCATTGTAGAAGCTACTGGGGAATCTCTTCGGGTTAAAGTTGGATCTGGACTGATCGGGCAGGTCATCGATGCTTTTGGAGAACCGCTTGACGGAAAACTTTTGCCGAAAGGGCTTTCGCCTGTATCGACGGAGCAATCACCGCCCAACCCGATGAAACGGCCGCCTATCCGTGAAAAGATGGGTGTTGGCGTCAGATCCATTGACAGTTTGCTGACAGTCGGTAAAGGCCAGCGGATTGGAATTTTTGCCGGAAGCGGCGTCGGAAAGAGCACATTAATGGGAATGATCGCCAAGCAGACAGAGGCTGACTTAAACGTCATTGCACTTGTCGGAGAACGCGGACGAGAGGTCCGGGAGTTTATTGAAAAAGATCTTGGGAAAGAGGGGCTGAAACGATCGATTGTAGTTGTTGCCACCTCAGACCAGCCAGCATTAATGAGATTGAAAGCGGCATATACAGCGACTGCAATTGCCGAGTATTTTCGAGATAAAGGCCAAAATGTCATGTTTATGATGGATTCTGTTACAAGGGTGGCGATGGCGCAGCGTGAGATTGGTTTAGCTGCTGGAGAACCACCGACGACAAAAGGATATACACCCTCTGTGTTCGCTATTTTACCTCGTTTATTAGAGCGAACAGGTGCAAACGAGCACGGAACCATTACGGCATTTTATACAGTGCTGGTAGACGGCGATGACATGAATGAGCCAATTGCCGATACCGTACGCGGAATTTTAGACGGACATATCGTGTTGGACAGGGCGCTTGCCAATAAAGGCCAGTTTCCGGCAGTGAATGTCCTAAAAAGCATCAGCAGGGTGATGTCAAACATATCGACAAGACAGCACCTGGATGCGGCTAATAAATTCCGCGAACTTTTATCGACATATGAAAATTCGGAAGATCTCATTAATATCGGAGCTTACAAAAGAGGCTCCTCAAGAGAAATTGATGAAGCGATACAATTTTATCCGCAGCTTATTCAATTTTTAAAGCAGGGAACAGATGAACCGGCATCATTGGAAGAAAGCATTGCTTCATTAACTAGTTTGACAGGAAATGAGGAATAAACGTGGCTTATCAATTTAGATTCCAAAAGCTGCTGGAACTGAAAGAAAATGAAAAAGACCAATCCTTATCCGATTATCAGCAATCAGTTTCTGAATTTGAAAACGTTGCTGAAAAATTATATGAGAGTATGAGCAAAAAAGAATTACTAGAACAAAATAAGGAAAAGAAATTAAAAAGCGGCATGAGTGTACAGGAAATGAGACACTACCAACAATTTGTCTCAAATCTTGATAATACGATTTATCACTATCAAAAGCTTGTCATTATGAAAAGAAATCAAATGAATCAAAAACAAGAAATTTTGACAGAGAAAAATATTGAAGTGAAAAAGTTTGAAAAAATGCGTGAAAAACAGTTTAAAATGTTTGCTCTTGAAGACAAAGCTGCAGAAATGAAAGAAATGGACGATATTTCGATTAAGCAGTTTATGATTCAAGGCCATTAGGAGCGAATGTAATGTCCGGCAAAAAGAAAGAATCAGGTAAGTTCCGTTCGGTTTTGCTTATCATTATCCTCCCGCTGATGTTTCTTCTAATCGCAGGGGGGATTGTTCTTTGGGCTGCTGGTGTCAATGTGTTAAAGCCGATCCAGGATGCTGCGGCAAAAACGCCGGTTCTTAAAGAATTGGTTCCTGAAACCGAAAATAAAAAAGACACAGCATCAAGTAAGGGTAGCGGTAATACGGCAGCTCTGGAAAAGACCATTAAGGATCAAAAAAGTGAAATCAGTATATTGAATAAAGATTTAGAAACAAGCAAATCGGAAATCGATAGGCTCAATCAAAAGATCCGTTCACTTGAAAAGACGGCGGAGAACCAAAAAAAGTCATCTGAAGATCATACTGAGGGAACATCAGACTCGAAAGCTTCTTCTAAAAATGACAAAGTGATCAGTGTATACAAAAGCATGGACAGCGGAAAGGCTGCGAAAATTATTGCCCAATTAAAGGAGCAAGAAGCACTGAAAATATTGAATGGCCTAAGCAAAAAGCAGCTTGCTGACATATTGGCGAAAATGACTCCTGAGCAAGCAGCAACCTATACAGAAAAAATTGGTGCCAGCCAAGAATAGGGGGAATTAAAGGTGAAGCTGCTTGAATTATCGGGACCTTTGCTGCAAACCACCACGGGTTCTGCCGCTAAAAGCATGAAAAGTAGCCCGGGTGTTTTTCAAAACTGGCTTTTATCTGAGGCAGGTTTGAAGGAACTCTCAGAAGAAGGAAAGGGAACTCCTAATTCCGGAGGTCAGCTTTTAGAAGATGCGCTTAAGAAGATCGGTGAATGGCTAAATGCAAGTCCTGAAGATCAAGACAAACAAAATGCGGGTCTTTTGCAAACATTAAGCAAACTGACAGGGAAGCAATTGGATGCGAATGCTTTGCAAATGTTGCAAAAACTTTTGCAAGCAGTTGAATCAAAAATGTCAGGCGGGATGGATCGATTGCTCACAGAAACGGAGAAAATCTTTTCCGAAGCTAAAACGGCTCTGAGTGCCAATGATTCTGCTCCTGACATTAATGGACCACTGAAGACTGATACAGAGCAATCAACTCAGGAAAATGAAGTATCGGAGGCTGCTAAAGAACTTATCTATATCCAGATGTTCATTAGCCAGCTTGTAGAAGGGAATAAGCTGACTGATCGAGGGAATGGCAATGAAGCTCATGCCATTTACCAAAATGGGGATCAATTTCTTTCTGCATTAGAAAAAAAAGGTGTATCTCAACAACTAATTCAGGATCTTAAACAGCAAATGTTCACCAAAGATGAGTCGAGTTCAAAACTTTATTCGATGACAGCGTCAGAGCTGAAAAGTTTTCAAAGCTTAATGGATCAAATGTCTATGCTCCCTCAAAAAGGGACCAAAGAATGGAGTTTAGCTGAAAGCCAGCTGAAAGCTTTCTTGTTATCGAAATCATCCGAATCATCACAAGACTTTGGGAAGCGTGTTCTCACACCGCTTTCGCAGAGTTCACCCAGCAAAAGTGCATCGGATGTTTCTGGAAGTATTCAGCCTGTAGATAGTAAATCAGGACTCCAAATGCTGTTTTCAGGGTATCGGAGCATAGGAGGAATTCAAACACTTGATCTGCAGCAGATGTCATCTGATATACCAAATGCTGAAACAAAAACGGTGGCTGATCAAGTGATCAATGCGTGGAAGCAGATGAAATATACGCCTTTCGGCAGATCAACGGGAAGCTTCACCATTCGGTTGAACCCTGAACATTTAGGATTTGTCACAATCAAGCTGACAAATGAAAATGGAATGTTTCAGAGTAAAATCATTGCATCTAGCCAATCAGCAAAAGAATTGCTTGAACAGCATCTTCCACAGCTGAAGCAATCATTGCCGAATATGGCCGTCCAAATAGACCGTTTTACTCTTCCGGTCCAAAGCGGGGATCAGCCGATATACGGGCAGCTTGCTGATGAACAGAAACAGCAGCAAGAGGGGCAGAGACAGCAAAGACAGAAAAAGCAATCAAATGATTTTAGCGATCTGCTCGATGAAGTGTCGATGGTTGAAATGGAGGAGGAAGAATGACTTCTATAAGTTCAGAATATAAACTGCCTGAAAAAACGAATACCGTGTCGACGAACAACAGCAGCTTGGGGAAAGATGAGTTTTTAAAAATATTAATGACTCAAGTTCAAAACCAAGATCCGCTCAACCCGGTTGACGATAAAGAATTTATTAGTCAGATGGCGACTTTTTCAAGCTTGGAGCAAATGATGAATCTGAATACGACAATGACTCAATTCGTCGAAAACCAAGATCCGTTTACCACGTACCTAGACTGGATGGGCAAAGAAGTATCTTGGACTGATGGTAAAAGTGCAACAGATAAAACAGGCACAGTAAGCTCTGTTAAACATTCTAAAGGAAATTATTATCTCGTTCTTGATGATGGGACCGAGATCAGTCCTGCGAATGTCATGTCTGTGGGACAATCATCTAAATAAAAAAATCTGGGGGAATACATTATGTTACGTTCACTTTATTCTGGAATCAGCGGTATGAAAAACTTTCAAACAAAGCTTGACGTAATCGGTAACAACATTGCAAACGTGAATACAGTAGGATTCAAAAAGAGCCGTGTGACCTTTAAAGATATGGTAAGCCAAACAATTGCCGGCGGTTCTGCGGCCGGTGCAACTATTGGCGGTACGAACTCTAAACAAATCGGTTTAGGTTCATCATCTGGCACAATTGATACAATTCATTCAACAAGCGCGACACAAAGCACAGGAAGAACACTTGATTTAGCAATCGATGGCGATGGCTATTTTCGAATTGATACAGGCGCCGGAACAGCTTATACAAGAGCTGGAAACTTCTATTTAGATAACACCGGAACATTGGTTACAGGTGATGGCTACCATGTGTTAAATATGAATGGCGGAACCATTAAAATTCCTACTGATGCACAAAGCTTCACTATCGGTTCTGATGGTAAGGTATCGATCGTTGATGCCGGCGGTCAACCACAAGACGGCGGACAAATCGGGATTGTGACTTTTGCCAACAGTGACGGCTTGGATAAAATCGGGAGCAACTTATACCGTGAATCTTTAAACTCTGGTACGGCCAGTGCAGCGAACCAGCCCGGTGATGGCGGTACAGGTTCCCTTAAAGTAGGATTTCTCGAAATGTCCAACGTTGATTTAACTGACGAGTTTACTGAAATGATCGTAGCCCAGCGCGGATTCCAATCAAACTCAAAAATTATTACAACATCTGATGAAATCCTTCAAGAACTGGTTAACCTTAAACGTTAAGGAGGGAGGGGAGGCGAGTAATCGCTTCTCCGCTGTTTTATGATTAAAGTAACCCGTTTGAATGGGCAGCCTTTTACACTGAATGCGCTATTTATTGAACAGATTGAATGCTTTCCGGATACTACAATCACTCTGTCAAACGGTAAGAAGTTTGTAGTAAAAGAAGATGAAGAAGCTGTTCTGGAAAAAATCGCATCTTTCTACCGAAACATACAAATATTTTCAATGGATCAAGGAATAGAGGAACCGGAATGAAGAAAAAGTTAATGATCATCTTACTAATTATTCTTATCGTAATTGGTGCTCTCGGGGCAACGGCTTATTTTGTGTTAGGCGGAAAGTCCGAAAAAAGTGAAGCGAAAAAGAGTATTGATGAAATTGTTTCATCTTCTGTTGATGTAGAAGAGATCACAACAAATTTAAAGTCTGATAACATTATCCGTCTTGCTATTAAACTTGAAACTGATTCTGATAAATCAAAAGAAGAACTTGAGAAACGTGATTTCCAAGTGAAAGACGCTGTTATATCACTGCTGGCTGATACGAATGCTGATCAGATTGAGGGAGACAAGGGAAAAGAAACCTTTAAGAAGGAACTAAAAGATAAAATAAATAGCTACCTCCAAGAAGGAAAAGTAGAAAAAGTGTATATTACCTCCTTTAATCTGCAATAAAGCATAATTTGACAGAATACGGAGGTGAGGAAAATGTCAGGAGAAGTTCTTTCCCAAAATGAAATAGATGCACTGCTTTCTGCAATATCAACTGGTGAAATGGACGCTGAAGAGCTGAAAAAAGAAGAAAAAGAGAAGAAAGTCAAGGTTTATGATTTCAAACGTGCGCTGCGGTTTTCTAAGGATCAGATCCGCAGTTTAACGAGAATTCATGACAATTTTGCAAGACTTCTTACCACTCATTTTTCTGCTCAGCTCAGAACCTATATTCACATATCTGTCAGTTCTGTTGACCAGGTCCCGTATGAGGAATTTATCAGATCGATCCCAAACATGACGATTCTGAATCTATTTGATGTCCATCCGATGGAAGGCAGAATTATGATGGAGGTTAACCCCACGATAGCTTATACGATGATGGACCGAGTCATGGGCGGTATTGGAATCAGTCATAACAAGGTTGACAGCTTGACAGAAATTGAAACAAAAATCATTTCTAATTTATTTGAAAATGCACTGGGTAATTATAAAGAAGCTTGGCAGTCAATTGCTGATATTGAACCGGAAATGACTGAGTTTGAAGTGAATCCGCAATTCGTTCAGATGGTGTCTCCTAATGAAACAGTCGTGGTGATCTCACTTAATACTCAAATCGGTGAAATCAGCGGTGTCATTAATCTCTGTATCCCGCATATCGTCCTCGAGCCGCTCATACCGAAGCTATCAGTCCACTATTGGATGCAATCAGACCGAAATGAGCCAAAGCCTGAGGAAACAAAGTCGCTTGAAAAACGTATCATGACAGCACAAATACCTGTCGTGGCCGAGCTCGGCACATCTGAACTGACAATAGAAGAGTTTTTAAGTTTAGAAGTCGGAGACTGCATAACTTTGGACAAATCAGTCACGGATCCTCTTACTGTATTGGTCGGAGATAAGCCGAAATTTTTAGGACAAGCCGGCCGGGTGAATCGAAAACAGGCAGTGCAAATTTTAGATCACGACATAAGAGGTGAACAAGATGGAGAATAATAGATTATCTCAAGATGAGATTGACGCGCTTCTTAACGGTACTGGCAGCACGCTTGATGAGCCAGAGGTTCCGGAAGTAGATGACTTATCGGAAATGGAGCGTGATGCGATCGGTGAAATCGGTAATATTTCATTCGGCAGTTCTGCGACAGCACTGTCAACACTTTTAAATCAAAAGGTCGATATTACGACTCCGAGCGTAACGGTTATCCCAAGAAGTAAAATCAGCGATGCGTTTCCTGAACCGTATGTTGCGATTGAAGTGAATTATACTGAGGGCTTCAGTGGCAGCAATCTGTTAGTCGTGGAACAAAGTGACGCGGCGATCATTGCTGATTTAATGATCGGGGGAGACGGAAAAGGTGCGGACCCTTCACTGGGGGAAATCCATTTAAGTGCGGTTCAAGAAGCAATGAACCAAATGATGGGATCGGCAGCCACATCAATGTCTACTGTATTCAGTAAAAAAATTGATATTTCACCGCCTCGGGTTGAATTGCTCGATGTAACTGAAGAAAAGGGAACAGACCGTATTCCTGATGATGAAATGCTGGTGAAAGTTTCTTTCAATTTAAAGGTCGGGGAATTAATAGACTCCAGTATTATGCAGCTTTACCCATTGACATTTGCGAAAGATTTAATTTCAAGCCTTATGAATTCAGGAAGTACAGAGGAAGCAGCAACGGCGCAGCCTGATGTTACATACGAGCAGCCGAAAGAGCCTGTGATGCCAGAGCCGCGTATTGAACCGAAGCAACAGCAGCCGCAGCCGCCAAAAAGGCAGGGAACAGCAAAAAAAGCAGCGCCAGTCCAGGTTTCACCGGTGGAATTTTCTGCGTTTGATCCAAACGAGGCGACACAAGCCCCTATTAATAATCTGGATATGCTTTTGGATATCCCGCTTTCAATTACTGTTGAGCTCGGCAGAACAAAGAGAAGTGTCAAAGAGATTTTAGAGCTTTCTGCAGGTAGTATTATTGAGCTTGATAAATTAGCTGGTGAGCCGGTAGATATTTTAGTTAATCAGCGTATCGTTGCCAAAGGCGAGGTTGTTGTCATTGAAGAAAACTTCGGCGTAAGAGTCACTGACATTTTAAGCCAGGCAGAGCGCATTAATAATTTAAAATAACGAAACACAAGGAGAGAGATAAATTATGGCACATAGAATTTTAATTGTAGATGACGCAGCATTTATGCGAATGATGATTAAAGATATTTTGGTTAAAAACGGTTTTGAAGTAGTAGCGGAAGCTGAAAATGGAGCACAAGCAGTAGAGAAATATAAAGAGCATTCTCCTGACCTTGTTACGATGGATATCACGATGCCTGAAATGGATGGGATTACAGCATTAAAAGAAATTAAACAAATTGATTCACAGGCAAGAATCATTATGTGTTCTGCTATGGGACAGCAATCAATGGTTATTGATGCCATTCAGGCCGGCGCTAAGGATTTCATTGTGAAACCTTTCCAGGCTGACCGTGTGCTTGAAGCAATCAACAAAACATTAAGTTAAAGGGTGTACGATTGTTGAAAAAGAGTCAATATTTCATCGCTTTTATTTGTTTTTTCGTTTTATTCAGTGTACATCCGATTGCTGCTGCTGCGGCAGACTCTGATAATTCAACTGTAAACGAATGGTTTCAAAAGAAAGATGATAAAACTGCAGATAAGTCAGAGCAAAAGGAAGAAAAAACAACAAAAACTGCTGATGAGACGGAGGGAGCGGCGGCTCCTTCTGTCTCAGCTTTTGATTTTGTAAAGATGATTTTCGCTTTACTGTTTGTTATCGTGCTGATTTACGGGCTGGTTAAGCTCCTGAACAAAAGAAATCGGCTCCTCAAACCTTTTCAATATGTTGAAAATATTGGCGGTACATCGGTCGGCCAGAACAGATCCATACAATTGATCAAGGTCGGAAAAAGTGTGCTCGTCGTCGGTGTAGGAGAGACGATCCAGCTGCTGAAAGAAATTGAGGATGAAAAAGAGATTGAAGTCATTCTCAGTCAGCATGAAGAGGCAATGTCAAGCAAAATAGAGTGGCAAAAGTTTGTGAAGCCGCTTAAGAGTTCTGAGCATCAGCCGCAGCAAAAACTGCCTTCATTTTCAAAAGCATTAAAAGAGCAACTTGAAGAGTTAAAACAAAACCGTTCTGAAGGAAAGAAGAAAGGCCCACGTCATCATGAATGAGTTTATAAATATTTTCAGTTCAAGCGATCCGGAAAACGTAAGTTCAACTGTTAAATTACTATTATTGTTAACTGTATTTTCAGTGGCGCCTGGAATATTGATTCTTATGACTTGCTTTACTCGCATCGTCATCGTTCTGTCATTTGTCAGAACTTCACTTGCGACGCAATCTATGCCCCCAAACCAGGTTCTTATCGGGCTTGCGCTGTTTTTAACATTTTTTATTATGGCTCCTACTTTTTCAGAAATTAATAAAGAAGCGCTGACCCCATTGATGGACAACAAAATCAGCTTGGATGAAGCGTATACGAAAGCTGAGGAACCGATTAAAGAATTTATGAGTAAACACACAAGGCAGAAGGATTTGGCGCTATTTATGAATTACGCAAAAATGGATAAACCTGAATCATTAAAGGATATTCCGCTAACAACAATGGTTCCGGCTTTTGCCATATCAGAGCTTAAAACTGCATTTCAAATAGGATTTATGATTTTTATCCCGTTTTTAATTATAGATATGGTAGTGGCGAGCGTCTTGATGTCAATGGGAATGATGATGCTCCCTCCAGTTATGATTTCTCTGCCCTTTAAAATATTACTTTTTGTTTTGGTAGACGGCTGGTATTTAATTGTGAAATCTTTGCTTCAGAGCTTTTAGGGTAGGTGCTAAACGTGAGTTCAGAATTTGTAATTTCTATGGCGGAAAAAGCCGTATACGTAACACTGATGATCAGCGGGCCATTATTGGCCATTGCTTTACTGGTCGGTTTAATTGTCAGCATATTTCAGGCGACAACTCAAATCCAGGAACAGACTTTGGCGTTTATTCCGAAAATCGTGGCGGTTCTTCTGGCTCTCATTTTTTTTGGTCCGTGGATGCTGTCGACGATTCTTTCATTTACAACAGAGCTGTTTTCTAATCTAAATCGTTTTGCAGGGTAATGCAGAGATGAATTCAATTATTGACTTATTTCCTGCTTTTTTATTGGTTTTTATTAGAATCTCTGCTTTTTTTGTAACGATTCCGCTATTCGGACATCGAAATGTCCCAGCTGTTCACCGCATAGGATTTGCTTTTTTTCTGGCGGTTATTTGTTTCAGCACCATTGATAAACCGCCCTCTTTGGAGATAGATGAGCAATATATGCTCTTGGCGTTTAAAGAGGCTTTGGTTGGCCTATGTCTCGGCTTAATCGCTTATATGATGATTGCCGCAGTACAGATTGCCGGCTCGTTTATTGATTTTCAAATGGGATTTTCAATAGCAAACGTTATTGATCCGCAAACCGGTGCGCAAAGTCCGTTGATTGGCCAGTTTATTTATACGATGGCACTTTTGTTTATGCTGAGTGTCAATGCCCACCATTTGCTGCTGGACGGTATTTACTACAGCTTTCAGTATATTTCAGTTGATCAGGCATTTCCGAATTTCGGCGATGAAAAGTTTGCTTATTTTATCGCGAAAAGCTTTAATGCGATGTTTATTATCGCTTTTCAAATGTCAGCGCCGGTTGTGGCCAGTTTGTTTCTAGTTGATTTAGCATTAGGTATCGTGGCTCGAACTGTTCCGCAATTAAATGTATTTGTGGTCGGTCTGCCTTTAAAGATCGCTGTCAGTTTCATCATGCTCATTGTATGTATGTCCGTTATCTTCGTCGTTGTGCGGAATGTTTTCAGTTTAACGATTGAAACGATGCGGAATCTTTTAGCATTGGTCGGTGTTTCTTAATGAAGCTTAGAATTGACCTGCAGTTTTTTGCCGGGGAGAAGACTGAAAAAGCCACTCCGAAAAAACGAAAGGATACGAGAAAAAAAGGACAGGTAGCCAAAAGTTCGGATGTCAATACCGCCATTTCTTTACTTGTCATATTCCTTTCGCTTATAGCAATTGGCCCGTATATGAGAGACAGACTGCTGTCATTTATAGAAACATTTTATACCGAATCGCTCACAATGAAGCTCTCAGAATCAAATGTGCATACCTTGTTTGTCAGCTTATTAAAGGATACGGGCATGATACTTGCACCGATCTTGCTTGTTGCTCTTGTTGCAGGGGTCGTAAGCAACTATATGCAGGTTGGATTCTTGTTTTCTGCTGAAGTGATACAGCCTAAGCTTGAAAAACTCGATCCGATCAAAGGCTTTAAACGAATATACAGTATGAGAGCGATTGTAGAGTTGATTAAATCAATTTTGAAAATCGCAGTTGTCGGTTTTGCGGCATTCGCTGTGCTTTGGCTGCATTATGGAGAAATTCTCCGCCTTCCTCTCCTGACACCTGAAGAGGCACTTTCTTTCGTTTCAAAACTCACTTTGTGGATGGGACTGAGCGGTGCAGGTGCTTTATTAATTCTTGCTGGTCTTGACTATTTATATCAGAGATTTGATTATGAGAAAAATATCAAAATGTCAAAACAAGATATAAAAGACGAGTACAAAAAATCTGAAGGTGACCCGATTATTAAGTCTAAAATTAAACAAAGACAGCGGGAAATGGCGATGAGGCGGATGATGCAGGAAGTTCCAAAAGCAGATGTCATCATCACAAACCCGACTCACTATGCGATTGCCCTGAAATATGACGAAGAAAAAATGGACGCTCCTTATATTGTTGCAAAAGGTGTTGACCACCTGGCGTTAAAAATCAGGAAAATTGCTAAAGAGCATGATGTCATGATGGTAGAAAACAGACCGCTAGCCCGTGCGTTATATGATCAGGTGGAAATTGACCAGGCAGTGCCGGAAGAATTTTTTAAAGTCTTGGCAGAAATTCTGGCTTACGTATATAAAACAAAACAAAAAGTATATTGAATTTTTCGATTTAAAAGGAGAGAAAAAACAGCATGTCAACAAGAGATTTATCCGTTTTAATAAGTGTTGTCCTCATTGTGGCGATGCTGGTGATTCCATTTCCTCCATGGCTGTTAAGTATTTTGATCATTATTAATATTTCTCTTGCATTGATCGTGCTTCTCACCACAATGAATATGCAGGAAGCGCTTCAGTTTTCGATTTTTCCGTCACTGCTGCTGCTTTTAACCCTATTTCGTTTGGGCTTGAATGTCTCAACTACCCGTTCAATTCTTTCACACGGTGAGGGAGGGAAAGTCGTCGAGACATTCGGGAATTTCGTTGTCGGTGGAAATGTATTAGTTGGACTCGTTGTATTTATCATCTTGATTATTATTCAGTTCATCGTCATTACAAAAGGTGCTGAACGTGTTTCTGAGGTTGCAGCAAGGTTTACGCTGGACGCAATGCCTGGGAAGCAGATGAGTATTGATGCTGATTTAAACGCAGGGATGATTACCGAACAGGAAGCGAAGCATCGCCGCGAAAAAGTAGCAAGAGAAGCAGACTTTTATGGAGCAATGGACGGTGCCAGTAAATTTGTAAAAGGTGACGCCATTGCCGGAATCATCATAGTGATGATCAATATTATTTTCGGAATCGTGATCGGAATGCTTCAGCAGGGTATGTCCATTCAAGAGGCTGCTTCACACTTTACGATGCTGACTGTAGGGGATGGAATTGTTTCGCAAATCCCGGCACTGTTAATTTCTACAGCTACGGGTATTGTGGTTACAAGAGCTGCCTCTGAAGGAAACTTAGGGCATGACATTACAGGCCAGCTGTTTGCGTATCCAAAACTTTTATACGTCGCCGCAGCTACGATCATACTTTTAGGTATTTTTACTCCGATCGGCATTTTTCTGACGGGGCCGCTTGCGGGGTTGCTTGCTTTTGGCGCTTATACGCTATCTAAATCTGGTAAGGAAAAAGAAGAAGTGGATGAGATTCTTGAGGAAGAGGCTGAGGTTGACGAGCTTAAAAGTCCTGAAAGCGTTGTTCAGCTTCTGCATATAGATCCGATAGAATTCGAGTTTGGCTATGGACTGATACCGCTTGCTGATGCCAATCAAGGCGGTGATTTATTAGACCGCATTGTTATGATACGCCGTCAGTTGGCTTTGGAACTCGGGCTTGTCATTCCTGTCGTGCGGATCAGAGATAATATAGCGTTACAGCCTAATGAATACCGATTGAAAATTAAAGGAAACGAAGTAGCGAAAGGCGAGCTGTTGCTTGATCATTATTTAGCAATGTCGCCTACACCTGAAGACGATATGATTGAAGGGATTGAAACAGTGGAACCTTCATTCGGACTGCCGGCCAAATGGATTAGCGAAGCGGTAAAGGATGAAGCCGACATGCTTGGTTATACAGTAGTTGATCCTGCATCAGTCGTTTCAACGCATATTACGGAGAAAATAAAGCAGCATGCTCATGAATTGATCGGAAGGCAGGAGACAAAGCAGCTGATTGATCACTTGAAAGAATCGTATCCAGTCCTGGTTGAAGAGGTTACGCCAAATCCATTGTCTGTCGGTGATATTCAGAAGGTGCTTGCTAAGCTTTTAAAAGAAAAAGTTTCAATTCGAAACTTAGTAACGATCTTTGAAACACTTGCTGACTATGGGAAATTAACAACAGATTCTGATCTTTTGACAGAGTATACAAGACAAGCACTTGCTAAACAAATTACAGCCCAGTTTGCCAAAGATAATGAAGTGTTGAAGGTTGTTACTTGCTCGGGGCGGGTAGAGAAGGCTATAGCAGATGGTGTGCAGCAAACGGAACACGGGAATTATTTATCGCTCGAACCAGATATTTCAGAAAGCATAGTGCGTTCTGTCGCTAAAGAAGCTGAACAGCTGTCATTACGTCAGGAAACCGCGATTCTTCTATGCTCGCCGCCTGTCAGAATGTATGTGAAACAGCTTCTGGAACGATACTTCCCTGATCTTCCGGTACTCTCTTATAACGAACTTGAGGCGAATGTTGAGGTACAAAGCATTGGAGTGGTGGATATTTAATGAAAATAAAAAAATTTACTGCTGCTTCAATGCAAGAAGCGGCACTTCTCATCAGAAAAGAGTTAGGTAATGAAGCGGTCATATTAAATTCGAAAAAAATTAAAAAGCGAAAATGGTTTGGCCTAATCAACAAGCCTGCTGTTGAAGTGATCGCCGTATTGGACCAGGACTTTCTTGAGAAAAAAACGCCTCAGAAGGCAGCTGAACCGAAACAAACATTAAAAACTCCGGTCAGCAGTCCGAAAATAGAGGAGAGGACATCCCCTCAAATTCCGGCGCAACAGGAGCAAGGTGATTTTTCAGCATATCAATCTGTACTTCCTGAGCCACTGCGAAAAGCAGAGAAGCTTTTGCAAGAAACGGGGATTAAAGAGTCAACGAAAACGAGCACTCTGAAAAAATTGCTTCGCTTCTCTGTGGAAGCAGGCGGCCTTAATGAAGAAAATGTGGTCGGCAAACTTCAGGAAATACTATGCGATACGCTGCCCTCAGCAGACAAGTGGCAGGAACCAATCCATTCAAAGTATATCGTTCTCTTTGGTTCCACAGGGGCTGGTAAAACAACTACACTGGCTAAACTCGCAGCCATATCTATGCTTGAAAAACAGAAAAAAATCGCTTTTATTACAACAGATACGTATCGAATTGCAGCTGTTGAACAGTTGAAAACATACGCTGAGCTGCTGCAGGCTCCTATGGAAGTTTGCTATACAAAAGAAGAATTTGAGCAGGCGAAGGAGTTATTTTCTGAGTATGATCATGTGTTTGTTGATACAGCCGGAAGAAACTTCAAGGACCAGCAATACATTGATGAACTGAAAGAAACGATTCCTTTTGAGAGCAGCATTCAGTCATTTCTTGTTTTATCCGCGACTGCAAAATATGAAGATATGAAGCATATTGTCAAACGGTTTTCATCCGTCCCTGTCAATCAGTTTATTTTTACGAAAATAGATGAAACGACTTCCTTAGGTTCTGTGTTTAATATACTGGCAGAATCAAAAATAGGTGTCGGATTTATGACAAACGGCCAGAATGTGCCTGAGGATATACAGACTGTATCTCCAGTTGATTTTGTAAGGATGCTGTGCAGATGAACCGATATGACCAAGCAGCAACTTTACGGGCGAAAATGGAAAAGCGTCAGCGTGTTCTGCCAATGGTTTATTCACAAAAAGCGAAGACGCTTGCTGTCATCAGCGGCAAGGGCGGTGTCGGAAAATCTAATATTACCTTAAATATGGCACTTGCGCTGCAGGATAAAGGTAAAAAGGTGCTTCTCATCGACCTTGATATTGGGATGGGGAACATTGATATATTAATGGGAAATTCATCGTCTGCCACGATAATCGATGTTTTAACCGATCGGAAGCCGTTGTTGCAGTCATTATCCGTTGGCCCCAAGGGTTTGCGGTATATATCAGGGGGAACCGGGCTGGATGTGATGTTTCAACTGGATCAGAGAAAATGGACGTTTTTTGCCAATGAACTTTCTCATGCATTAAGCCAGTTCGATTATGTGCTGTTTGACATGGGAGCAGGCTTATCAAAAGATCAACTGCCTTTTATTTTATCAGCAGAAGATATTTTGATCATAACAACTACCGAACCGACGGCCATCATGGACGCATACAGTGCTGTCAAGCACTTGGTTTTGACAGGAAGTAAGCTTTCGATGAAGGTGGTTGTCAATCGGTGCCGTGACCAAAAAGAAGGGCTTGACGCTTTTGCCCGCCTTTCCCGCACAATTCAGATGTTTTTGGATGTTCAGGTTCAGTTTGCCGGTTCCATTCCTGACGATCTGATCGTGAGCAAAGCGGTTGTCGAACAGGTTCCTTTTTTCATAAAAAGCCCTCAGGCAAAAGCCAGCCGGTCAGTCCGCCTTTTAGCGGACGCCTTGTTTGAAAGAGAAGAAACGAGACACAAAGAAGACAAACAGACATTTATTGAGAAATTATCTTCTTTTTTAATGAGGAGGGCTTAATTTGATTCGTGTGCTTGTAGTTGATGATTCAGCTTTCATGAGAAAAATGATAAGTGATTTTCTGACCGAGGAAAAGCAGATAGAAGTAATCGGAACTGCCAGAAACGGAGAAGAAGCGCTTAAGAAGATTGAATTATTAAAACCGGATGTTATTACACTTGATGTTGAAATGCCGGTCATGAATGGAACAGATACGCTCCGCAAAATTATTGAGATTTATAACTTGCCAGTCATCATGGTATCGAGCCAGACCGAAAAAGGTAAAGAGTGCACAATTAATTGTTTGGAGATTGGTGCCTTTGACTTTATCACAAAGCCATCAGGCTCAATATCTTTAGATTTGTACAAAATTAAAGAACAATTAGTTGAACGTGTCGTTGCGGCTGGACTTTCCGGCAAGCGGAACCGTCCTGTTTCCCAAACGGTTCGGCCCGAACCTATTGTGCGAGCTGTTAAGCCTGAATTGAGCAAACCGAAACCCGGCACAGGCAGACAAATTGTGTGTATCGGCACATCAACAGGCGGTCCAAGGGCGTTACAAAAGGTGATACCGAAGCTTCCTAAAGACTTGAATGCACCAGTGGTTGTCGTTCAGCACATGCCTGAAGGATTTACAGCTTCTTTAGCTGATCGGCTGAATCATTTATCTGACATTCAGGTGAAGGAAGCAAAAGATGGTGAAGCAGCTCTTAACGGCTGTGTTTACATAGCACCGGGTGGAAAAAACATTTCCGTTATTAAAAGCAGCGGAGGACTCCAGATTGTGCTTGATAATCTCGATACCCCGAGCCGTCATAAACCATCTGCTGATTATTTATTCCGTTCTGTCGGTAAACTGACAGATTATGAAAAAGTAGCGGTTATCATGACCGGAATGGGCAGTGACGGCACTGCAGGGCTAAAGGATATGCTGACAGCCGGCAATGTGAAAGCCATTGCGGAATCTGAAGAATCTTGTGTCGTATACGGGATGCCAAAAGCTGCTGTTAAAGCGGGTCTCATTCATGAGATTAAACATGTGGAAGATATCGCAGCATCCATCACAAGCTGTGTGAAAAAAGAGAGGGTGTGATTCAAATGGATATGAATCAGTATTTAGATGTCTTTATTGATGAGAGTAAAGAACATTTACAAACATGTAATGAAAAGCTTCTCCTTTTAGAGAAAGACCCGACTGACCTTCAGCTCGTACATGATATATTCAGGGCTGCCCATACATTAAAAGGAATGAGCGCAACGATGGGCTACACAGATTTAGCACATCTTACCCACCTGCTTGAAAACGTGCTGGATGCAATCCGAAACGGTGACATGGCAGTTACCTCAGAATGGCTGGATATTTTGTTTGAAGCTCTGGATCACCTGGAAGCTATGGTTCAGTCTATTATTGATGGCGGGGATGGTAAAAGAGATATCTCAGAAGTGAGTGCCAAGCTTGATGTAAATGGCGCACGCAATGAATCTGCTGCATCCGCGGAACCTGCAGAAGCACCGAGTTCAGCATCTGATTGGGAATATGATGAATTTGAACGTACAGTTATACAAGAAGCGGCGGAGCAAGGCTTCAAACGATATGAAATCAAGATTTCTCTGAACGAAAACTGTATGTTAAAAGCAGTTCGTGTCTATATGGTGTTTGAAAAACTAAATGAAGTCGGGGAAGTAGCCAAAACAATTCCAAGTGCTGAAGTGCTTGAAACAGAAGATTTTGGAACTGACTTTCAAGTTTGTTTCTTAACACATCAATCAGCGGAAGACATTGAACAATTAATCAATGGCGTGTCGGAAATTGAGCATGTTGAAGTCATTCAAGGGGCTCCTTTAACATCAGCTGAAAAGCCTGAGGAATCTAAGCAAGAAGATTCACCAGCAGCAGCTGTGCCTGCGAAGCAGGAGAAACAAAAGCAGCCTGCTAAAAACGATGAACAGGCGAAGCACTCAGCCGGCGGATCCAAAACAATTCGTGTCAACATTGACAGGCTTGATTCTTTAATGAACTTATTTGAAGAGCTTGTCATTGATCGCGGACGTCTTGAGCAGATTGCGAAAGAGCTTGAGCACAATGAACTGACTGAAACGGTTGAACGGATGACGAGAATTTCCGGAGATTTGCAATCAATTATTCTGAATATGAGAATGGTCCCAGTTGAAACCGTTTTTAACAGATTCCCGAGAATGATTCGCCAGCTTCAGAAAGAGCTGAATAAAAAAATTGAACTCTCAATCATCGGCGCGGAAACTGAACTGGATCGTACAGTGATTGATGAAATCGGAGATCCTCTCGTTCACTTGATCAGAAACAGCATTGACCATGGTATCGAGGCGCCGGAAACGCGTTTGCAAAAGGGAAAACCGGAATCAGGAAAAGTTGTGCTTAAAGCTTATCACAGCGGTAACCATGTCTTTATCGAAGTAGAGGATGACGGTGCAGGCCTTAATCGCAAAAAAATTCTGGAAAAAGCGCTTGAGCGCGGAGTCATAACGGAAAAAGAAGCTGAAACCTTAGAAGACAACGAAATTTACGAATTGATTTTTGCTCCGGGGTTCTCAACTGCTGATCAAATTTCTGATATTTCCGGCCGCGGTGTCGGACTTGACGTTGTAAAAAACAAACTGGAGTCTCTTGGCGGTTCAGTCAGTGTGAAATCAGTCGAGGGTCAAGGCTCTCTATTCAGTATCCAGCTGCCGCTTACCTTATCTATTATTTCAGTTCTGCTGATTAAGTTGGAAGAAGAGACATTTGCCATTCCGATTTCTTCAATCATTGAAACAGCAGTCATTGACAGAAAAGACATTTTGCAAACGCATGACCGTGAAGTGATTGACTTTAGAGGACATATTGTCCCTGTCGTTTATTTAAAAGAAGAGTTTAAAATAGAAGATACAAGAAAAGATGCGGAACAGCTCCATATCATTGTCGTGAAAAAAGGCGACAAACCTACTGCATTTGTGGTGGACTCCTTTATTGGCCAGCAGGAAGTTGTGCTTAAATCACTCGGAGATTATTTAACAAACGTCTTTGCAATTTCCGGAGCTACTATTTTAGGAGACGGAGAAGTAGCGCTCATTATTGATTGTAATGCACTGATTATTTAACCATTCGAGGAGGTGTCTCACATGACTGCAGAAATTAAAACAGGCGAAAAAATGATTGTCTTTATGGTAAATGGAAAAGAATATGCCATTTCCGTCACTCAGGTGAAATCAATTGAAAAATGGCAAAAGCCAACGAGGGTACCTGGCGTCGAACCATATATTTGCGGGGTAATCAATTTGCGCGGGGTGGTAACTCCGGTTATTGATTTAAGAAAGCGCCTGAATTTGCCAGAGTATGAAATTACCGATGAAACACGAATTATCATTATTGCTTATCGTGATATTGAAGTCGGCTGGATTGTGGATGAAGCGAATGATGTGATTACCGTACACGAAAGTGAAATAGAATCCGCTCCAGAAGGCGTTCAGAAAGATACGGATGTGTCGATCGAACAGATTGTGAAACAAGAGAACAGACTCTTAAATATTATTGATGCGAACGCGGTTTTGGATAAAGAATCTTCTCAGTCCGCTGTGCCCGATCAAGCTTAATCTTAAAGGGGTTATGACATGAGTATTTTTAATGGAATCAAAGAAGAGCAGATGGACATTTTGCGGGAAGTCGGCAATATAGGCGCCGGCCACTCCGCCTCTGCAATGGCCCAGCTGTTAAATAGAAAGATAGATATGGAAGTCCCATTTGCAAAGCTGCTGTCTTTTGATGAGCTTGTCGATTTTTTAGGCGGTGCTGATGTCCCGGTTGCCAGCATCTTTTTAAGAATGGAAGGCGATTTAACGGGTTCGATGTTCTTTATAATGCCTTTTTTTCAGGCGGAGCAATTTATCAGAGAGCTGATTGGAAACCCCGATTTTGATATAGAGGACTTAGGTGAAGATCATATGAGCTCATCCGCTTTGCATGAACTGGGCAATATTTTAGCGGGATCATATTTAACAGCTTTGGCAGATTTGACTAAACTCCAGCTTTATCCAAGTGTTCCTGAAGTTTCATTGGACATGTTCGGAGCTGTGATCAGCGAAGGGCTGATGGAGCTCAGTCAGGTTGGAGAACACGCCATTGTGGTCGACACGTCAATTTTTGACCAGAGCCATCAGCAAGAGCTGAAAGCGCATATGTTTATGCTGCCGGACTATGATTCATTTGAAAAGCTCTTTGTCGCCTTAGGTGCATCATTATGAGTACAACTGAGGCTGTTGTGATAAAGGTTGGGATTGCTGACGTGAAGATCGCCCGCTTCCCGGATACCATTCGGACCTCTGGTTTGGGATCATGTGTGGGGCTGGTGCTTTATGATAAAGAAAAGCAAACGGCGGGTCTTGTTCATGTCATGCTGCCGGATTCGACGTTATCAAAAACTGCAGAGCTCAACAGGGCTAAGTACGCTGACACCGCCGTAAAGACCACCATTGATATGCTGATAGAAGCGGGATGCCGGAAATTTGCATTAAAAGCAAAGCTGGCCGGCGGATCAGAGATGTTTAAATTTAAATCGACAAATGATTTGATGAAGATCGGACCGAGAAATGTATTAGCGATAAAAGAACAGCTGTCTTTATTTAATATTCCTATTATTAGTGAAGATACGGGCGGCTCAAGCGGCCGGACGATAGAATTTGAACCGAAGTCCTGCATGCTGCATATTCGAACTGTTAAACAAGGTGAAAAAACGATTTAATTAAGGTATTAGGGGGATAACAATGCAATCCTTGAATTATGAAGATCAGGTGCTTTGGACGCGCTGGAAAGAGTGGAAAGATCCTAAAGCCGGTGACGACTTAATGCGCCGTTACATGCCGCTTGTCACATATCATGTAGGCAGAATTTCTGTCGGACTGCCGAAATCAGTGCATAAAGACGATCTTATGAGCCTTGGTATGCTTGGTTTATATGATGCCCTTGAAAAATTTGACCCCAGCCGGGACTTAAAATTTGATACCTACGCCTCGTTTAGAATTCGCGGCGCAATCATAGACGGGCT
This sequence comes from Bacillus sp. FMQ74, assembly GCF_001875785.1. NCBI lineage: Bacteria > Bacillati > Bacillota > Bacilli > Caryophanales > Bacillaceae > Bacillus > Bacillus sp. FMQ74. The sequence continues at coordinate 744,995 of NZ_MOEO01000001.1, forward strand.
TCGTAAAGAAGATTGGCTGCCCAGAACCTCACGTGAAAAAACAAAGAAGGTTGAAGCAGCAATTGAAAAGCTTGAACAGCGTTATCTTCGGAATGTATCGCCCGCGGAAATTGCAGAGGAACTCGGAATGACGGTACAGGATGTAGTGTCAACAATGAATGAAGGTTTTTTTGCAAATCTGCTGTCAATTGATGAAAAGCTCCATGATCAAGATGACGGGGAAAACATTCAAGTCATGATTAGAGATGACAAAAATGTTCCGCCTGAAGAAAAGATTATGAAAGATGAACTGATTGCACAGCTTGCGGAAAAAATTCACGAACTCTCTGAAAAAGAACAGCTGGTTGTCAGTTTGTTCTACAAAGAGGAGTTGACACTGACAGAAATCGGACAAGTATTAAATCTTTCTACGTCCCGCATATCTCAGATCCATTCAAAGGCATTATTTAAATTAAAGAATCTGCTGGAAAAAGTGATACAATAATGAATTTCATGGTTAGCGAGTGAAAAACATGTCAACACTATTATGGCTTTTAAGCTTTACGCTCCACGGCGTTCTTCTGTACGCTGTCATTATCCTGTATACGAGGCTCGCTTCAGTGAAAGAAACAGAAAAACAGCAAAAACAGATACTTGAAGAGACGGAAAACACCTTGGCGGCATTTCTGCTTGAATTAAAAGAAGAAAATGAGAAACTGATAGAAAATACCGCTTCATCTTCAAGTCAATCTGACGCAGAATCCCAAAAGACAGATCTTCACCACTCTGAAAAACATCCAGAGCGGGATGCAGTTCAAGAAATAGAGAACCTTCCTGAACATATTGAAGGTCTGATTACTGAGGTTGACCGTCGGGAAGAGATCGTAAACAGTGATGTCCCATCATTTGAAGACCAGGTCATAGAATTATATGAACAGGGATATTCGGCAAGTCAAATTGCTCAGAAACTGAAGAGCGGAAAGACAGAAATCGAGCTATTTTTAAAATTTCGCTCCAAAGGTGTAAAGGATTCTTGATTGTCGGATAAAGCTGTGTTATATTATGTCTTGGTGTTAAATACACACGCTTAACGATTTATGCAGAGGGTGCTGCAGGCGGCAGTTCTGCACAAAAATGACCTAAGCGGAGGAAAAAAACCATTATATTAGGAGGAAATAACATGTCAGTCATTTCTATGAAGCAATTGCTTGAAGCTGGTGTTCACTTCGGTCACCAAACACGCCGTTGGAACCCAAAAATGAAGCGTTACATTTTCACGGAGCGTAACGGAATCTACATCATTGACCTTCAAAAAACAGTCAAAAAAGTAGAGGAAGCTTACAACTTCACTAAAAATCTTGCTGCTGAAGGCGGAAAAATTCTTTTCGTCGGAACAAAAAAACAAGCTCAAGATTCTGTTAAAGAAGAAGCTCAACGCTCTGGCATGTACTATGTCAACCAACGCTGGTTGGGCGGTACATTAACAAACTTTGAAACAATCCAAAAACGTATTAAACGTCTTAAAGACATTGAAAAAATGCAAGAAAACGGTACGTTTGATGTACTTCCTAAAAAAGAAGTCGTTCAATTGAAAAAAGAATTAGAGCGTCTTGAAAAATTCCTAGGCGGAATTAAAGATATGAAGGATCTTCCTGATGCATTATTCATCATCGATCCTCGCAAAGAGCGCATCGCTGTTGCGGAAGCTCGCAAATTAAACATCCCTATCATCGGTATCGTAGATACTAACTGTGATCCAGATGAAATCGATGTTGTTATTCCAGCGAACGATGACGCTATCCGCGCTGTTAAACTTCTAACTTCTAAAATGGCAGATGCAATCTTAGAAGCAAAGCAAGGTGAAGAAGAAGCGGAAGTTGCTGAAGAAACTGCACCAGAAACAGAAACAACAACTGCGTAACCTATTCAAAAGGTGATAAGAGGGACTGCCTTTTATCACCTTTTTTCAAGAAAAATGTGTAATATACATACTCTTGTTTAAACATATAAGGAGGAATACAAATGGCAATTACTGCACAGCAAGTAAAAGAACTGCGTGAAAAAACTGGCGCGGGCATGATGGATTGTAAAAAAGCGTTAACTGAAACTGACGGAGATATGGACAAAGCAATTGACCTTTTAAGAGAAAAAGGGATTGCAAAAGCAGCGAAAAAAGCTGACCGTATCGCAGCAGAAGGTTCTACTCTTATTAAAACTGACGGCAACAAAGGTGTTATCCTAGAAGTAAACTCTGAAACTGATTTCGTTGCGAAAAACGAAGGCTTCAAAGAGCTTCTTAACACTTTAGCTGACCACCTTCTTGCAAACACGCCAGCAGATGTTGAAGAAGCAATGGGCCAAAAAATGGAAAATGGTTCAACTGTTGAAGAGTACATCACAAGCGCAGTTGCTAAAATCGGTGAGAAAATCACTCTTCGCCGCTTTACAGTTCTTACAAAAGACGACAGCTCTGCTTTCGGTGCTTACCTTCACATGGGCGGCCGCATCGGCGTATTAACTGTTCTGAACGGTACAACTGATGAAGAAACTGCGAAAGATATCGCAATGCACGTTGCTGCAGTTAACCCTCGTTACATTTCTCGTGATCAAGTATCTGAAGAAGAAACAAATCATGAGCGTCAAATCTTAACTCAGCAAGCCCTCCAAGAAGGTAAACCTGAAAACATCGTAGCGAAAATGGTTGAAGGCCGTCTGAACAAATTCTTCGAGGAAATTTGTCTATTAGACCAAGCGTTCGTTAAAAACCCAGATGAAAAAGTGAAACAAGTTGTTGCAGCGAAAAACGCTACTGTTCAAACTTTTGTCCGCTATGAAGTTGGAGAAGGCATCGAAAAACGTCAAGAAAACTTTGCTGAAGAAGTAATGAACCAAGTGAAAAAATAATGGTGAAAAGATTTCGCGGCTAAGTCGCGACTTTTCAGGCAGTATAGGGGACACATTTTGTGTTCCCTATTTTTAAAACTATATTTACAAACCTTTTTTTCTCTTGCATAATAGAAAACGGCAATGTTTACACTTGGAGGTTATCATGGAAAAACCAAAATACAAACGTATCGTATTAAAGCTTAGCGGGGAAGCATTGGCAGGAGAGCAGGGAAATGGAATTAACCCAACTGTCATTCAATCCATTGCAAAGCAAGTGAAAGAAATCGCTGAGCTTGAAGTCGAAGTGGCTGTTGTAGTAGGCGGCGGCAACCTATGGCGCGGAAAAACAGGAAGTGACCTGGGAATGGACCGCGCGACTGCTGACTATATGGGAATGCTGGCGACAGTAATGAATTCGCTTGCTCTTCAAGACAGCTTGGAGACACTCGGAATCCAGTCCAGAGTGCAAACATCCATTGAAATGAGACAAGTTGCTGAACCGTACATAAGAAGAAAAGCGATACGCCACTTAGAGAAAAAACGTGTCGTTATTTTCGCCGCGGGCACAGGGAACCCATATTTCTCAACTGATACGACAGCTGCACTGCGGGCTGCTGAAATTGAGGCAGACGTTATTTTGATGGCTAAAAATAATGTTGACGGTGTGTATAATGCTGATCCTAGAAAAGATGAATCAGCTGTTAAGTATGAATCACTTTCTTATCTTGACGTTCTTAAAGACGGCCTGGAAGTCATGGATTCAACAGCATCATCTTTATGCATGGATAATGACATTCCGCTTATCGTCTTTTCTATTATGGAAGAAGGAAATATCAAACGTGCCGTTATCGGTGAATCAATCGGAACGATCGTGAGGGGGAAATAACGTGTCAAAAGAAGTATTAACTCAAACAAAAGAAAAAATGGAAAAAGCAATTGCTGCTTATCAGCGCGAATTGGCTACTGTACGCGCAGGCCGTGCAAATCCATCTTTATTAGATAAAGTAACGGTTGAATATTACGGGGCACAGACACCTTTAAATCAGTTGTCTTCTATTAACGTGCCTGAAGCTCGTATGCTCGTTATCACGCCATACGACAAATCAGCAATCGGGGATATCGAAAAAGCGATTTTAAAAGCTGACTTGGGTCTTACACCAACAAGTGACGGCAATATGATTCGAATCGCAATTCCGGCACTAACAGAAGAGAGACGGAAAGAATTAGTGAAAGTTGTAAAAAAATATGCTGAAGAAGCAAAAGTAGCTGTCCGTAACGTTCGCCGTGATGCTAACGATGATCTCAAAAAGCTTGAGAAGAACGGAGACATTACTGAGGATGAACTGCGTGCTTCCACTGAAGACGTTCAAAAACTGACAGATGAATATGTGTCAAAAATTGACAGTGTCACAAAAGACAAAGAAAAAGAAATCATGGAAGTTTAATGAAAAACTATGTACAATAGATAATAGTGAAAAGACCCTCTCATGTTTACAGGGGGTTTTTTTGTTAATACTGTTGATTACATTGATTATCAGCAGGGAATGTAACCTTTTTGGGTGACGGAGGAATCTCATGCTCAACATACTCAAAAATTGGAAGAATCAGCAAACTGCGGCTTCCAACTTAGAACGTTATACAAAAGAAGACATACTTAAGGGAGAAATTCCCGAACACATCGCCATTATCATGGATGGAAATGGCCGTTGGGCTAAAAAACGCTCTCTTCCCAGAATTGCAGGCCACCATGAAGGGATGAAGGTGGTAAAAAGGACAACGAAGCTCGCAAACGAATTAGGTGTCAAAGTGCTGACATTGTATGCATTTTCAACAGAAAACTGGAAAAGACCGAAAATGGAAGTCGATTTTTTGATGAAGCTTCCGGAAGAATTTTTGAATACGTATCTTCCAGAGCTTGTTGAGGAAAATGTACAGGTTCGGATCATTGGGGATGAAACGGCTTTGCCGGCGCATACATTGCGTGCGATTGAAAAGGCTGTTCAGGATACGGCGCAAAATGATGGAATGATCCTTAATTTTGCTCTTAACTATGGAGGCCGTACTGAAATTGTCACTGCTGCAAAATCACTCGCGGAAAAAGTGAAGGAAGGCTCTTTGAATATTGAAGACATTGATGAATCGCTTTTTTCTACTTATTTAATGACTGAATCTTTGCAGGATCCTGAACTTTTAATTCGAACGAGCGGCGAGATAAGACTGAGTAACTTTATGCTATGGCAGGTGGCCTACAGTGAATTTGTCTTTACTGACGTCTTGTGGCCTGATTTCAAAGAAGATCACTTCTTACAGGCGTTAGGAGAGTTTCAGCAGAGAGGCCGGAGGTTTGGCGGAATTTAGAGGATGGTGGACATGAAACAAAGAATTTTGACAGGTGTTCTGGCAGCAATTGTATTTTTATTTTTGGTTATTGTCGGGAAATTGCCGTTCACCATATTAATTTATGCTATGGGCAGTGTGGCGCTTTTTGAACTTTTACGGATGAAAAAGCTGAAGATGATTTCACTGCCGGGTTTGATCGGTCTTTTATTATTGTGGATGTTCTTATTGCCAAGCCAGTATTCGTTTTTCGAAGCGGACGGAATTTCCAAAATGGAAATCGCTTTGTTTGCGGTATTGCTATTGCTGACTTACACAGTGTTGGTCAAGAACACCTTTACTTTTGATGAAGTCGGGTTTATTACGCTTGCCGCAATCTACATCGGAATGTGTTTTCATTATTTTATCGAAATCAGAAATCTTGACCAATACGGATTAACATACATTTTTTATGCGTGTGTTGTCATTTGGTCCACTGATTCCGGTGCATATTTTGTCGGTAAAGCGCTTGGGAAGCGAAAACTGTGGCCTGAAATCAGTCCGAATAAAACAGTGGAAGGGTTTGCAGGCGGAATTGTCATCGCACTTGTATTGGCGACGATTTTTCAGCTTGTGGCACAACTTCCGATCCCGTATATCTATCTGCTGCTGATCACGCTGTTTTTGTCTGTTTTTGGACAACTGGGAGATTTAGTGGAATCCGCGTTGAAGAGACATTACGATGTAAAGGATTCTGGGAATATTCTTCCCGGGCATGGCGGTATATTAGACCGTTTTGACAGTTTCTTGTTTGTCATGCCTTTCTTGTACTTTCTGCTTGCCCTTTTTTCATAAAAAAGTCTAATATGAATATGAGACTGATCATGCAGCAATAAGAATAGGAGTAGTGGCAACTTTGAAAAATATTTGTCTTTTAGGAGCAACAGGATCAATCGGCGAACAAACTCTTGACGTACTGCGTGCGCATCAAGATCAATTTCAGCTGGTATCTATGTCGTTTGGCAGAAATATTGATAAGGCCGTTCCGATGATTGAGGCCTTTCAGCCGAAGTTTGTCTCTGTCGGTGATCTGGATACATATCATAAATTAAAACAAATGTCTTTTTCTTTTGAATGCCAAATCGGGCTGGGAGAAGAAGGACTGATAGAAGCAGCAGTGATGGAGGAGGTTGACATTGTTGTCAACGCTTTGCTCGGAAGCGTCGGTCTTATCCCGACGTTAAAGGCAATTGAACAGAAAAAAACAATTGCGCTTGCAAATAAGGAAACTCTTGTCACTGCAGGGCATATAGTAAAAGCACATGCCAAGAAATATGATGTTCCGCTGCTGCCTGTTGACAGTGAGCATTCAGCCATTTTTCAAGCCCTTCAAGGCGAACAGGCTAAAAACATTGAACGCCTCATCATTACGGCATCCGGCGGAAGTTTTCGGGACAAGACGCGGGAGGAGCTCGAATCAGTAACAGTTGAAGATGCATTAAAACATCCAAACTGGTCAATGGGTGCAAAAATTACAATTGATTCGGCTACAATGATGAATAAGGGATTAGAGGTGATCGAGGCACACTGGCTTTTCGATATACCTTATGAACAAATTGATGTGGTTTTACATAAGGAGAGCATCATCCATTCAATGGTTGAGTTTCATGATAAAAGTGTAATCGCACAGCTTGGAACTCCGGATATGAGAGTCCCCATTCAATATGCGCTCACATATCCTGACCGGTTGCCATTACCAGATGCGAAAAGGCTTGAATTATGGGAAATCGGCAGCCTTCATTTTGAGAAAGCTGATTTTGGCAGGTTCCGATGCTTACAATTTGCTTTTGAATCAGGTAAAATAGGAGGAACAATGCCGACAGTGCTAAATGCGGCAAATGAAGTAGCTGTCGCTGCCTTTTTAGCCGGCAAGATACCGTTTTTGGCTATTGAAGACTGTATCGAAAAGGCACTAACCCGCCATCAATTAATGAAAAAACCGAGCCTGGCGGACATTCAAGAAGTGGACAAAGATACCCGGGGATACGTCAATTCAATACTCACATAAGGTGGTATGTTCGTGAATACAGTTATAGCGTTTATCATTATTTTCGGAACGCTCGTTTTCTTCCATGAACTGGGCCATTTATTGCTAGCCCAAAGAGCGGGAATTCTCTGCCGTGAATTTGCGATCGGCTTCGGTCCAAAGATTTTTTCTTTCAAAAAAAATGAAACAGTTTATACGATCAGGCTGCTTCCGGTCGGCGGATTTGTTCGTATGGCCGGCGAAGATCCGGAAATGATTGAGGTGAAACCCGGATACACGGTCGGGCTTCTGTTTAATAAAGAAGATCAAGTTGAGAAAGTCATCATCAATCAAAAGGAAAAATATCCGGATGCTTTAGTCATTGAAGTGGAAACTGCGGATTTAGAGCATGACATGAAGATTACCGGGTATGAACAAGGGAAAGAGGACGAACTTTCCAGCTTTATGGTCAGCGAAACATCCTTTTTCATTGTAGACGGAGAAGAAGTGCAGATTGCGCCGTATAATCGCCAATTTGGTTCCAAACCTGTGTGGCAGCGGATCAAAGCAATTGCTGCAGGACCGATTATGAACTTTATTTTAGCTTACGTCATTTTAGTGATGCTTGGGCTGATTCAAGGTGTACCGTCAAATGAGCCTATGCTCGGACAGCTGACAGACAATGGACGGGCGGCCGAAGCAGGGCTAAAAGAAGGGGATTACATCCAAAGCATCAACGGGGAAAAAATGAGGTCTTGGACTGACATTGTCTCTGCTGTAAAAGAAAACCCGGAAAAAGAAATGGACGTTGCAGTAAAAAGAGATAACAAAACGCTTCATATTTCAGTGACTCCGGAAGCTGTTAAAGATGAGAACAAAAAAACAATCGGACGTTTCGGCTCCTATGCGCCGACTGAAAAAGGCGTACTTTCAGCGGTGGCTTATGGCGCGACATCAACCGTTGATGTCACCAAAGCCATTTTAACCAACCTGAGCAAATTAGTAACAGGCCAATTTAAACTTGATATGCTGTCAGGTCCTGTCGGCATATATGATATGACAGACCAAGTGGCGAAAACAGGGATCGTGAACTTATTTCAGTTTGCTGCGTTTTTAAGCATTAACCTTGGGATTGTCAACTTGCTTCCGATTCCGGCACTTGACGGAGGAAGACTGTTATTTCTATTTATTGAAGCGATTCGGGGCAAACCGATTAACAGGGAAAAAGAAGCATTTGTTGTGTTTATCGGAGTAGCTTTCTTAATGCTTCTTATGCTGGTCGTCACATGGAACGATATCCAGCGGCTGTTTTTGTAAACGAAAAGTAAATCAATCAGAGGTGCGAAGAAATGAGACAAAGCTTGACGCTTATTCCTACGCTCCGTGAAGTTCCAGCTGATGCCGAAGCAAAAAGTCATCAGCTTCTTCTGAGAGCAGGATTTATCAGACAAAATACGAGCGGGGTATACAGCTATATGCCTCTTGCGTATAAGGTGATTCAAAACATTCAGCAGATTGTTCGAGAAGAAATGGAGAAAATTGATGCCGTAGAAATGCTCATGCCCGCATTGCAGCAGGCTGAGACATGGCAGGAATCAGGCAGATGGTATACGTATGGTCCCGAACTGATGAGACTAAAAGACCGTCATGGCCGTGAATTTGCTTTAGGGGCAACGCATGAAGAAGTTATCACTTCGCTTGTTCGCGATGAGGTTAAATCTTATAAGCGTCTCCCTCTGACTCTGTATCAAATTCAGTCTAAGTTCAGAGATGAAAAACGTCCTCGCTTCGGTTTGTTAAGAGGCCGCGAATTCATTATGAAGGATGCGTACTCATTCCATGCATCTGCAGAGAGCCTGGATGAAACGTATCAAAAAATGTACGAGGCCTATTCTAATATTTTTGCCCGCTGCGGAATTAATGTAAGACCTGTTATTGCTGATTCAGGCGCAATGGGAGGAAAGGATACGCACGAATTTATGGCGCTTTCTGCGATCGGAGAGGATACGATTGCGTATTCTGATGAATCACAGTACGCGGCTAATATCGAAATGGCTGAAGTTCTTTTCCAGGAAGTCCCTTCAAATGAAGAGCCTAAAGCTCTAGAGAAGGTTCATACGCCTAATGTGAAAACAATTGAAGAACTGACTGCGTTCTTACAGGTTTCTGCTGAAACATGCATTAAGTCAGTATTGTTTAAAGCCGATGACCGTTTTGTCCTAGTGCTTGTTAGAGGGGACCATGAGGTTAACGATATTAAAGTGAAAAACTTGCTCCATGCAGAAGTTGTAGAGCTTGCCACACATGAAGAGGTCATTCAGCAGCTCGGAACAGAACCAGGGTTTGTTGGACCTATAGGTATTCATCAGGATGTGGAAGTATATGCCGATCAAGCTGTGAAGACAATGATTAATGCTGTTGCCGGAGCAAATGAAGGAGATCATCATTATAAAAATGTCAATGTGAATCGTGACGCGCAAATTAAAGAATTTGCTGATCTTCGTTTTATTAAGGAAGGCGACCCTTCACCAGACGGTAAAGGAACGATCCGTTTTGCTGAGGGGATCGAGGTCGGACAAGTCTTTAAGCTTGGAACACGCTATTCAGAAGCGATGAATGCGACATATTTAGATGAAAATGGACGCGCTCAGCCAATGCTGATGGGCTGTTACGGAATCGGCGTGTCAAGAACGCTTTCTGCTATTGCTGAACAGCATCACGACGAAAAAGGCTTAATATGGCCAAAAAGCGTTGCACCATACGATCTTCATATTCTTGCTTTGAACATGAAAAACGATGGGCAAAGAGAGCTTTCTGAAAAGCTGTATGCCGATTTAAAAGCTGAAGGCTATGAAGTGCTCTATGACGACCGTGCTGAGCGTGCCGGCGTAAAATTCGCTGATTCAGATCTAATCGGCCTTCCAATCCGCATCACTGTCGGAAAACGGGCTGACGAAGGCATTGTCGAAGTGAAAATCCGCCAAACAGGTGAGTCAACTGAGATTTCAGTTGACGAATTATCCGCATTTATCAGCAAGCAGTAATCACCATAACGATTTAACAAAAAACATGTTAAAATAGAAATAATAGAAGGTACCTCATTGCCTGAGGTACCTTCACTTATGATGTTTTTAGGGGGGATACTGTCTTAATGGAACAGTTATCAGTAAACAGAAGGCAGTTTCAAATTCTTCTGCAGCAGATTAATATGACAGATGATACCTTCATGACATACTTTGAAGATGGCGAGATTAAAAAGCTGACAATACACAAAGCTTCTAAGTCTTGGCATTTTCATTTTCAATTTAAATCTTTGCTGCCTTTTCAAATATATGACACATTAACAACGAGGCTGACCCAGTCGTTTGCCCACATAGCAAAAGTGACATCTTCAATTGAAGTTCAGGATGCCGAGATCAGTGAAAGTATCGTTCAAGACTACTGGTCACGCTGCATTGAAGAACTGCAGGGCATTTCGCCGCCGATTATCAGTCTTTTAAACCAGCAAAAACCGAAGCTGAAGGGCAATAAACTGATTGTCAAAACCAAAACGGATACAGAAGCGGCTGCGCTAAAGAACAAATACAGTTCCATGATTCAAGCAGGCTACCGTCAATTTGGCTTTCCGGATCTTCAGCTTGATGCTGAAATATTTGTATCCGAGCAGGAAGTTCAAAAGTTTCGGGAGCAAAAGCTTGCAGAAGACCAAGAGCGGGCTATGCAGGCCTTAATTGAAATGGAGAAGAAAGATAAAGAAAGTGATGAAGACCAAGCTCCATCTGGTCCTCTTGTTATCGGTTATCAAATTAAAGATAACGAGGAAATCCGGACACTTGACAGCATCATGGACGAGGAACGGAGAATTACGGTCCAAGGTTATGTGTTTGATGTGGAGACGCGCGAGCTGAAGAGCGGACGCACGCTGTGCATCTTTAAAATTACAGACTATACAAATAGTATTTTAATCAAAATGTTTGCACGTGAAAAAGAAGATGCGGCATTGATGAAGTCTCTGAAAAAAGGAATGTGGGTAAAAGCACGCGGAAGCATTCAAAATGATACATTTGTCAGAGACCTTGTCATGATCGCAAATGACGTAAACGAAATAAAAGCAAAAACCCGTGAAGATTCAGCACCTGAAGGAGAAAAAAGAGTGGAATTGCATCTGCATTCCCCAATGAGCCAAATGGATGCTGTTACGGGTATCGGAAAGCTTGTCGAACAGGCGAAAAAATGGGGGCATGAGGCCATCGCTTTGACTGACCATGCTGTCGTTCAATCCTTCCCTGATGCGTATTCTGCGGCCAAAAAGCATGGAATTAAAATGATTTACGGGATGGAAGCGAATCTCGTGGATGATGGTGTGCCAATTGCTTATAACGCTGCACATCGTCTGCTCGAAGAAGAAACATATGTTGTTTTTGACGTTGAAACGACAGGATTGTCTGCTGTATACGACACCATTATTGAGCTGGCTGCAGTAAAAGTAAAAGGCGGGGAAATTATTGATAAATTTGAGGCGTTTGCGAACCCGCATCGTCCGCTTTCAGCCACAATCATAGAGCTGACAGGCATCACCGATGATATGCTACGCGACGCACCGGATGTCATAGATGTTATAAGAGATTTTAGGGAATGGATTGGCGATGATATCCTTGTCGCTCATAATGCAAGCTTTGATATGGGATTCTTAAATGTAGCCTACAAAAAGCTCCTTGAAGTCGATAAAGCTAAAAACCCGGTCATTGATACACTTGAACTTGGCCGTTTTCTCTATCCGGAATTTAAAAACCACCGGTTGAACACACTGTGTAAAAAGTTCGATATCGAACTCACACAGCACCACCGTGCGATCTATGATACTGAGGCGACTGCTTATTTGCTTCTTAAAATGTTGAAAGACGCAGCTGAAAAAGGCATTCAATATCATGATGAGCTGAATGAAAATATGGGTCAGTCCAATGCTTATCAAAGATCAAGGCCGTATCATGCCACATTGCTTGCTGTGAACAGCACGGGACTCAAAAATTTATTTAAGCTTGTGTCACTTTCTCATATTCATTATTTTTACAGAGTGCCCCGTATTCCGAGATCTCAGCTTGAGAAATACAGGGAAGGGCTTCTGATCGGTTCAGCCTGTGACAGGGGAGAGGTTTTTGAGGGAATGATGCAAAAATCGCCTGAAGAGGTGGAAGATATCGCGTCATTCTATGATTATCTTGAGGTTCAGCCGCCTGAAGTGTACCGTCACTTGCTGGAGCTTGAACTGGTCCGCGATGAAAAAGCGCTGAAAGAAATTATTGCGAATATCACGAAGCTGGGGGAAAAGCTTAATAAACCGGTTGTTGCTACAGGAAATGTTCATTACTTGAATGATGAGGATAAAATCTACAGAAAGATTTTAATATCCTCACAAGGCGGGGCAAATCCGCTGAACAGGCACGAACTGCCAAAAGTGCATTTCAGAACGACAGACGAAATGCTTGAAGCTTTTTCTTTCTTAGGCGAAGAAAAAGCGAGGGAAATCGTAGTCACCAATACCCAAAAGGTTGCTTCTTTAGTTGATGACATCAAGCCGATTAAAGATGATTTATATACGCCGAAAATCGAAGGCGCCGATGAAGAGATCAGAGAAATGAGCTATCAGCGTGCAAGAAGCATTTACGGGGAAGAGCTGCCTGAAATTGTCGAAGCACGGATTGAAAAAGAATTAAAGAGTATCATTGGCCACGGCTTTGCTGTTATTTACTTGATCTCTCACAAACTTGTAAAACGTTCACTAGATGACGGGTATCTCGTTGGTTCCCGTGGTTCCGTAGGATCTTCATTAGTTGCGACACTTACTGAGATTACTGAGGTAAACCCGCTGCCGCCGCACTATGTTTGTCCTGAGTGCCAGCATTCTGAGTTCTTTAATGACGGTTCTGTCGGTTCTGGTTTTGACCTGCCTGACAAAACATGTCCTCATTGCGGAACACCTTTGAAAAAAGACGGTCATGATATTCCATTTGAAACGTTCTTAGGATTTAAAGGGGACAAAGTACCTGATATCGATTTGAACTTCTCGGGAGAATATCAGCCGCAAGCACACAATTACACAAAAGTACTGTTCGGAGAAGACAATGTATATCGTGCGGGTACAATAGGCACGGTGGCAGAAAAAACAGCCTACGGTTATGTAAAAGGCTATGCCGGAGACAATAATCTTCATATGCGCGGTGCCGAAATAGATAGGCTCGTACAGGGATGCACAGGTGTAAAACGTACAACTGGACAGCACCCAGGCGGTATTATCGTAGTTCCGGATTATATGGATATTTATGATTTTTCACCGATTCAGTTCCCGGCAGATGCCACAGGTTCAGAGTGGAAAACGACTCATTTTGATTTCCACTCCATCCATGACAACCTGTTAAAACTGGATATTCTCGGACACGATGATCCGACTGTCATTCGGATGCTTCAAGACTTAAGCGGAATAGATCCAAAAACAATTCCGACGGATGATCCTGAAGTGATGAAGATCTTCCAGGGAACCGAATCACTAGGTGTGACGGAAGAACAGATTGGCTGTAAAACGGGCACTCTTGGAATTCCTGAGTTCGGAACCCGATTTGTCCGGCAGATGCTTGAAGATACAAAGCCGACAACTTTTTCAGAGCTCGTTCAGATTTCAGGCTTGTCTCACGGAACTGATGTATGGCTAGGCAATGCGCAGGAGCTCATCCACAATAATATTTGTGAGCTGAGTGAGGTTATCGGCTGTCGTGATGACATTATGGTTTATTTAATCTATCAAGGCCTTGAGCCGTCCCTTGCCTTTAAAATCATGGAATTTGTGCGTAAAGGAAAAGGATTAACGCCTGAATGGGAAGAAGAAATGAAAAATAACAATGTCCCAGACTGGTATATTGATTCTTGTAAAAAGATTAAATACATGTTCCCGAAAGCTCACGCCGCGGCATATGTATTAATGGCAGTCCGCATTGCTTACTTTAAAGTGCATCATGCTCTTTTGTATTATGCGGCTTATTTTACCGTTCGTGCAGATGACTTTGATATCGATACAATGATCAAGGGCTCTACAGCAATCAGAGCGGTAATGGAGGATATAAACTCTAAAGGACTTGATGCTTCACCGAAGGAAAAGAACCTTCTGACTGTTTTAGAATTAGCGCTTGAGATGTGTGAGAGAGGCTATTCATTCCAAAAAGTCGATTTATATCGCTCCAGCGCAACAGAGTTTATTATTGACGGCAACAGTCTTATACCGCCGTTTAACTCTATTCCAGGATTAGGGACGAACGCTGCTTTGAACATTGTAAAAGCTCGCGAAGAAGGCGAATTCCTCTCAAAAGAAGATTTGCAAAAGAGAGGGAAAGTATCAAAAACGATTTTAGAGTATTTAGATCGCCATGGCTGTCTGGAGTCACTGCCTGATCAAAACCAATTGTCACTGTTTTAACATGGAAAGCAGAATTTCTCGGAAATTCTGCTTCTATGCATACATAAGCGCAAAAAGTGTCATCGTAATATTAGAGTTTCTGTCACTTGCTTAGGTATGAAGGTAAGCGTATATCCATTTGCAATAAAAATATGGTTATGGTATAGTTTTATTGGAAATGCTAACGATTACCGAGGCAAAGAGTGGGGAAACCCGCTCTTTTGTATTGAACAAGAGAATTTTGTCTCGACATGTTCATCGTTTACTTTTTAGCCCCTGCTCTTTTGAAGCAGGGTTTTTATGCAGAGTGACGAGACGAATATGAGATCGACAGCACAAGGAGGAAGAACATGAGCAAAAAAGTGACTGACACCGTTCAAGAAATGGCTCAGCCAATCGTAGACAGCCTTCAGCTGGAACTCGTTGACATTGAATTTGTCAAAGAGGGCCAAAGCTGGTTCCTTCGCGTGTTTATTGATTCCGATGACGGTGTGGATATTGAGGAATGTGCCAAAGTAAGCGAAGCTTTAAGCGAAAAGCTTGATGAGGCAGACCCAATCAGCCAAAATTACTTTCTTGAAGTCTCATCTCCCGGAGCTGAGCGTCCGCTAAAGAAAAAAGCCGATTTCGAAAAATCACTTGGGAAAAATGTATACATTAAGACGTACGAGCCTATTGAAGGCGTAAAAGTGTTTGAAGGTGAACTGGCTGAATTTGATGGACAAACAGTGACAGTTGAGATCACGATCAAAACAAGAAAGAAACGGATCAATATTCCGTATGAAAAGATAGCTAATGCAAGATTAGCTGTTACATTCTAATGAATACAAATGTTTTAAGGGGGGAGACCGTTAAATGAGCAGTGAATTATTAGATGCTCTCACGATTCTTGAAAAAGAAAAAGGCATCAGTAAAGAAATTATCATTGAAGCAATCGAAGCTGCGTTAATTTCTGCTTATAAGCGGAATTTTAATCAAGCGCAAAATGTACGGGTGGATCTAAACCGTGAAACTGGCTCCATCCGTGTATTTGCAAGAAAAGATGTCGTTGACGAAGTATACGACCAGAGATTAGAGATTTCTATTGAAGAAGCGCAGGGCATCCATCCGGAATATATGGTCGGCGATGTCGTCGAAATCGAAGTAACTCCTAAGGATTTCGGGCGCATAGCTGCTCAAACAGCGAAGCAGGTCGTCACACAGCGTGTGCGCGAAGCTGAGCGCGGTGTGATTTATTCTGAATTTATCGACCGTGAAGAAGACATCATGACAGGTATCGTCCAGCGTCTTGACAATAAATTTATCTATGTGTCTTTAGGCAAAATAGAAGCCTTGCTGCCGGTTAATGAGCAAATGCCGAATGAAAGCTACAAGCCTCATGACCGCATTAAGGTATATATCACAAAAGTAGAAAAAACAACGAAGGGCCCGCAGATCTACGTTTCAAGAACACATCCAGGCCTGTTAAAGCGTTTGTTTGAAATTGAAGTTCCTGAAATTTATGATGGAACTGTCGAGCTAAAATCTGTTGCCAGAGAAGCCGGCGACCGTTCAAAAATTTCTGTTCGCACAGATGATCCTGATGTGGATCCTGTCGGTTCATGCGTAGGCCCTAAAGGCCAGCGTGTGCAAGCAATCGTCAATGAATTAAAAGGTGAAAAAATTGACATTGTCAACTGGTCCAGTGATCCTGTAGAATTTGTCGCGAATGCGCTCAGCCCTTCCAAAGTGCTTGATGTCATCGTTAATGAAGAAGAAAAAGCGACAACTGTTATTGTTCCTGATTACCAGCTGTCTTTGGCGATTGGCAAAAGAGGACAAAACGCACGCTTAGCTGCTAAACTGACAGGCTGGAAGATTGATATTAAGAGCGAAACAGACGCAAGAGAACTTGGAATCTATCCGAGAGAACTTGAAGAAGACGATGAGCCGCTCTTTACAGAGCCTGAAACTGCTGAATCGGATGAATAAGAGGTGACTTTAGGTGAATAAACACAAAAAGATCCCATTACGCAAATGTGTAGTGACTGGTGAAATGAAGCCTAAAAAGGAACTGATCCGAGTTGTACGGTCGAAAGAAGGCGATATCTCAGTAGACCCGACCGGCAAAAAGAACGGGCGGGGTGCTTATTTAACGCTGGATAAAGAGTGCATCTTAGCAGCAAAAAAGAAAAACACTTTGCAAAATCAATTTCAATCACAAATCGATGACCAGATTTTCGATGAATTGCTGGAACTGGCGGAAAAGGTGAAAAAATAAAATGTCTGGAATGGAATGGTTTCCCTTGCTGGGTCTGGCCAATCGAGCTCGTAAGGTCGTGTCAGGCGAAGACTTGGTGATAAAAGAAATCAGGAATGCGCGTGCAAAGCTTGTCCTGCTTACAGAGGATGCATCATCTAACACAGCAAAAAAAGTAACCGACAAGTGCAATTATTATAAAGTCCCTTATAAAAAAGTCGAGAGTCGCGCGGTTCTTGGACGCTCTATCGGTAAAGAAGCCCGTGTCGTTGTCGCCGTCACTGACCAAGGTTTTGCGAATAAGCTAATCAGCTTGCTCGATTAATATTTTTGGGGGTGAACGAATGGCTAAAATGAGAGTATACGAATATGCAAAAGCGTTAAATGTTTCAAGTAAGGAAATTTTGACCGCACTGAAAAACATGGATTTAGAAGTGAATAATCACATGGCCATGCTTGAAGAAAAGGCCATTAAAAAGCTTGATGCCAAATATAAAAAAGGCGGCGCAGCCGCTAAATCTCAAAAGCCAGCAGAAACGAACAAAAACAAACAGCCACAAGGGGTTAATCAGCAATCAGCTGGAAATCAACCAAATAAAATTCGAGACGGAAAGAAGAATGACGTGCAGAATAATCAATTTAACAAAAACAAGAAGAATAACAACAACAAAAAAAATAAACGCAACCACAACAATAAAAACCAACATCAGCAAAAGCCTGTAAAACCGAAAAAAGAGCTTCCTGAGAAAATTACATTCTCTGGCACTTTAACAGTTGGCGCACTTGCTGAAGAGCTTGGCAAAGAGCCTTCAGAAATCATTAAAAAGCTGATGCTTCTTGGCGTAATGGCAACCATTAACCAAGAGCTTGATAAAGACACAATCGAACTCATTGCATCAGAATATGGTGTTGAAACAGAAGAGGTCATTGTGCTTGAAGAAACAGAGCTGGAAAAATACGAAGAGCCTGATAATGAAGAGGATCTTGAAATTCGTCCACCTGTTGTAACAATCATGGGCCACGTTGACCATGGGAAAACGACGCTTCTTGACAGCATCCGTAAAACAAAGGTTGTTGAAGGAGAAGCAGGCGGAATCACTCAGCATATCGGCGCTTATCAAATTGAAGAGAACGGCAAGAAAATCACGTTCTTGGATACACCGGGCCACGCCGCATTTACAACTATGCGTGCACGCGGTGCAGAAGTAACGGATATTACGATTCTCGTCGTAGCTGCCGATGACGGTGTAATGCCGCAAACAGTAGAAGCGATTAACCATGCAAAAGCAGCAGAGGTTCCAATCATCGTTGCCGTGAATAAAATTGATAAAGAATCCGCAAACCCTGACCGTGTGATGCAAGAACTGACGGAATACGGACTTGTCCCTGAAGCTTGGGGCGGAGAAACCATTTTTGTGCCGCTTTCCGCATTAACTGGAAAAGGCATTGATGAGCTCGTTGAAATGATTTTGCTTGTCAGTGAGGTAGAGGAACTGAAAGCGAATCCGAACCGTCAGGCAAAAGGGACGGTTATTGAAGCTGAACTCGATAAAGGCAGAGGGTCAGTCGCGACGTTGCTCGTACAGACTGGAACACTGCATGTCGGTGATCCGATCGTAGTCGGCAATACATTTGGCCGTGTCCGTGCGATGGTCAACGACATTGGCCGCCGTGTGAAAACTGCCGGTCCGTCTACTCCGGTTGAAATTACCGGTTTGAATGATGTCCCTCAAGCGGGAGACCAATTCCTTGTCTTTAAGGATGAAAAAACAGCTCGTTCTGTCGGTGAAGCCCGTGCTTCGAAACAGCTTGAAGAGCAGCGCAGCGATAAAGCGAAGCTCAGTCTTGATGACTTATTCGAGCAAATTAAACAAGGTGATGTAAAAGACATCAATCTCATCGTAAAAGCTGACGTTCAAGGATCTGCTGAAGCTTTAACGGCTGCACTTCAAAAAATTGAAGTAGAGGGCGTTAAAGTGAAAATCATCCATACAGGCGTTGGTGCGATTACTGAATCTGACATTATCTTGGCATCTGCTTCCAATGCAATTGTTATCGGGTTTAATGTGAGACCGGACGGAAATGCTAAGAGTACGGCTGAAGCTGAAAATGTAGATATTCGACTTCACCGTATCATTTACAAAGTAATCGACGAGATTGAAGCTGCCATGAAAGGTATGCTTGATCCTGAATATGAAGAAAAAGTAATTGGTCAAGTAGAAGTGCGCCAAACATTCAAAGTATCTAAAATTGGTACAATTGCCGGCGGATATGTTACTGAAGGAACCATTACGCGCGACAGCGGCCTCCGTTTAATTCGTGACGGCGTCGTCATCTTCGAAGGCGAAGTAGATGTTCTGAAACGCTTTAAAGACGATGTGAAAGAAGTTTCACAAGGCTATGAATGTGGTATTACAATTAAGAAATACAATGACATTCGCGAAGGTGACATTCTTGAAGCGTTTGTCATGCAAGAAATTGAAAGAACGTGATCGGATTTGCGGAGTGTGAATGCATCATTTATGATGCAGGATCGCTAAAAGAAAAGCGCGCCGTTCTGAAGCGGATTTTAACCAGGGTTCAAAACAAGTTCAATGTTTCGATTTCGGAGATTGGCTATCAGGACACCTGGCAAAGAACCAGCTTTGGAATCGCCGCTGTTTCTTCCTCTCGCGTTCAAACAGAAAAAGAGCTGCAGCGCGTCCTAGCGTTTATCGATTCTTTTCCTGAAATTGAACGGACGATCACTAGGACAGAATGGTTTTAACTTAGAGGTGATTGAATTGAGTATGAGAGCAAACCGTGTCGGCGAGCAAATGAAAAAAGAACTCGGTGATATTATCAGCCGCAAGCTGAAAGATCCGAGAATTGGTTTTCTGACAGTAACGGATGTACGGGTATCAGGTGATTTGCAAATTGCAAAGGTGTATATCTCGGTTCTCGGTGACGAGAAAAAACGGGAGGAAGCGCTGAAAGGGCTGGAAAAGGCAAAAGGATTTATCCGATCCGAAATCGGCAGCCGCATCAGACTTCGTAAAACGCCTGAAATTGAATTTGAGTTCGATGAATCAATCGACTACGGAAATCGTATCGAAACACTGATTCACGAAATACATTCAGAGAAACCATCTGAATAAAAATGGAGAGGATAGGCGTATATCGTCTGTCCTCTTTTCTGCGTTTTAAAGAGAAAAGCTCAATAGAAGGAGTGAAAGACAAATGGTTAACGGAGTTCTCCTTTTACATAAACCAGTTGGTATGACATCGCACGACTGTGTCATGAAGATCCGAAAACTGTTAAAAACAAAAAAAGTAGGGCATACGGGAACGCTCGATCCAGAAGTGTCAGGCGTACTTCCGATTTGTGTGGGAAGGGCGACAAAAATAGTCGAATACTTAACTGAAAAATCTAAAACATATGATGCGGAAATAACGCTTGGCTTTTCAACCACAACAGAGGATCAAACCGGAGAAATCGTGGAAACAAAGCCTGTCAATCACGACATTGATAAAGCCGATGTAGAAAAGGTTTTAAACAGTTTAAAGGGTAAACAAGAACAAATTCCGCCCATGTATTCCGCTGTAAAAGTAAACGGCAAAAAACTATACGAATACGCAAGAGCAGGGATTGAAGTAGAACGTCCGAAACGTATGATTACCATTGAAGACATTGCCCTGACAACAGAGATTAAACATAATGGAGAAACCGCAAGCTTCCGGTTTACAGTGACATGCTCCAAAGGGACCTATGTAAGGACGCTGGCGGTCATGATCGGCGAAAAGCTCGGATATCCGGCTCATATGTCTCATTTAATCCGTACGTCATCCGGAGATTTTTCTCTAGACGAATGCTTTACCTTTGAAGAACTGGAAGCACAGGTCCAGTCCGGAACTGTGGGAGAGCATACAGTTCCTATTGAACGTGCGCTCAATCATTTGCCGAAATGGATCATAAGTGATACATTAGCTAAGAAAGTAGAAAATGGGGCTTTGCTTGAGACGCCCGAGCAGTTTTCTGAAATGACGAGCGAAGACCGCATTGCTGTCTTTACTGAAGCTGGAAGCTGTTTGGCGATTTATTTCCCCCATCCTGCAAAAAAAGGGCTGTTAAAGCCGGCAAAAGTATTGATGCAAAAAAGCGAACAATAGAAAAAAGGTGACCGTTCTGTGAAGACGATACATATTACACATCCTCATCATTTAATGAAAGAGGAGCAGGCAAAATCAGTGATGGCGTTAGGTTATTTTGACGGCGTTCATCTTGGACATCAGAAGGTAATCGGCACAGCGAAGCAAATAGCTGAAGAAAAAGGCCTGACATTGGCTGTGATGACCTTTCATCCTCATCCTTCTCACGTGTTGGGCAGGGATAAGGAGCCAAAGGATCTAATTACGCCTCTTGAAGATAAAATAAACCAAATTGAACAATTAGGTACAGAAATTCTGTATGTCGTTAAATTTAATGAAGTGTTTGCTTCTCTTTCTCCCAAGCAGTTTATAGACCAGTATATTATCGGCCTTAATGTGCAGCACGCAGTGGCAGGCTTTGACTTTACGTACGGCAAATACGGCAAGGGTACAATGGAGACCATGCCGGCTGATTTAGACGGAAAAGCTGAGTGCACCATGGTAGAAAAATTAACGGAGCAGGATAAAAAAATCAGTTCTTCGTATATCCGTACCGCGCTTCAAAACGGAGATGTTGAATTGGCGAATGTCTTGCTTGGACAGCCTTATTTTATAAAAGGAATTGTGATTCATGGTGATAAAAGAGGGCGGACCATCGGGTTTCCGACAGCAAATGTCGGTTTAAATAACAGCTATATCGTTCCGCCAACGGGTGTATATGCCGTAAAAGCGGAAGTGAACGGCGAAGTCTACAATGGCGTTTGCAATATCGGCTATAAGCCGACGTTTTATGAAAAGCGCCCTGAACAGCCTTCCATTGAGGTCAATCTGTTTGATTTCGATCAAGAGGTATATGGAGCCGCTATAAAAATCGAATGGTACAAACGGATTCGGAGCGAGCGGAAATTCAATGGCATCAAAGAATTAACAGAGCAAATTGAGAAAGATAAGCAGGAAGCCATCCGTTATTTCAGCAATTTGCGGAAATAACTTGCAACGTACGCAAATTTTATTCTAAAATATTTGCATATAGGCACGATTTTTAGTATGATAGTTTTCGTAGTCTTAAAACCATTGCTTGGCAATCCGAAGTCACCGACGGTTGCTAGGTGACTGGGGCTAAATATGATTTGGAGGTGAAACAGGATGGCAATTACTCAAGAGCGTAAAAACCAACTCATCAACGAGTTCAAAACACACGAATCTGATACTGGATCTCCAGAAGTTCAGATCGCTATCCTAACTGACTCAATTAACAACTTGAACGAGCATTTACGTACTCACAAGAAAGACCACCACTCACGTCGCGGTCTTCTTAAAATGGTAGGTAAGCGTCGTAATCTTCTTACGTATCTGCGTAATAAAGACGTAACTCGTTACCGTGAGTTAATTAACAAACTAGGCTTACGTCGATAATCGTAAAAAGCGGGAGGATTCCCGCTTTTTTATCGTATTAAAGCGAAATTTCTTATAACAAATCATTGAAATCCTTTTACATACTACTTTGACATTGATATGTTCAATTCATTTCGTTCATAATAGGAGTAATTGATTATTTCACACAACGAAGAGAGGAGTTCGTAATCGTATGGGACAAGAAAAACACGTCTTTACCATAGATTGGGCCGGAAGAACGCTTATTGTTGAAACCGGCCAGCTTGCCAAACAGGCAAATGGTGCTGTGATGATCCGCTACGGTGATACAGCAGTACTTAGTACAGCAACCGCTTCAAAAGAACCAAAACCGCTTGATTTCTTCCCTCTTACTGTAAACTATGAAGAAAGATTATATGCGGTAGGGAAAATTCCGGGCGGCTTTATTAAAAGAGAAGGACGTCCAAGTGAAAAAGCGGTTCTTGCCAGCCGTTTAATTGACCGTCCGATCCGTCCTTTGTTTGCCGATGGATTCCGTAATGAAGTTCAAGTCATCAGCATTGTCATGAGTGTTGACCAAAACTGCTCTTCAGAAATGGCTGCCATGTTCGGTTCATCTCTTGCACTTTCTGTATCGGATATTCCGTTTGAAGGACCGATTGCAGGGGTTACTGTCGGACGCATTGATGATCAATTTATCATTAACCCAACAGTTGATCAGCTTGAAAAAAGCGACATCAATCTTGTCGTTGCCGGCACAAAAGATGCCATTAACATGGTAGAAGCGGGAGCGGACGAAGTTCCTGAGGAAATCATGCTTGAAGCCATTATGTTCGGCCATGAAGAGATTAAACGCCTGATTGCATTCCAAGAAGAAATTGTTGCGGCAGTCGGCAAAGAGAAATCAGAAATTAAGCTCTTTGAAATTGATGAAGAGCTTAGCGCAAAAGTAAAAGCTTTAGCAGAAGAGGATCTGCTGAAAGCTATCCAAGTTCATGAAAAGCATGCTCGTGAAGATGCCATTAACGAAGTGAAGAGCGCAGTTGTGGCAAAATTCGAGGATGAAGAGCATGATGAAGATACAATCAAACAAGTGAAGCAGATTTTATCCAAGCTGGTGAAAAATGAAGTTCGCCGCCTGATTACTGAAGAGAAAGTAAGACCGGACGGCCGCGGTGTCGATCAAATCCGCCCGCTTTCTTCAGAGGTTGGCCTCTTGCCAAGAACGCACGGTTCAGGTCTATTTACAAGGGGACAAACTCAGGCCCTCAGCGTATGTACGCTAGGTGCTCTGGGAGACGTACAAATCCTTGACGGCTTAGGTGTCGAAGAGTCGAAACGGTTTATGCATCACTACAACTTCCCGCAATTCAGCGTTGGGGAAACAGGACCGATGCGCGGACCGGGACGTCGTGAAATCGGACACGGAGCACTGGGTGAGCGTGCGCTTGAGCCAGTTATTCCGTCTGAAAAAGACTTCCCTTATACTGTCCGTCTTGTTTCAGAAGTGCTTGAATCAAACGGTTCTACGTCTCAAGCAAGCATTTGCGCAAGCACACTTGCAATGATGGATGCCGGTGTACCGATTAAAGCGCCGGTTGCTGGTATTGCGATGGGTCTTGTTAAATCAGGCGAACATTACACGGTTTTGACTGACATTCAAGGCATGGAAGACGCGCTCGGAGATATGGACTTTAAAGTGGCGGGAACTGAAAAAGGCGTAACGGCTCTGCAAATGGACATTAAAATTGAAGGCCTTTCCAGAGAGATTCTTGAAGAAGCGCTTCAGCAGGCGAAAAAGGGCAGAATGGAAATCCTCAAAAGCATGCTTGCAACATTAAGCGAATCAAGAAAAGAGCTTTCTCAATATGCGCCTAAGATCTTAACAATGACCATTAATCCTGATAAAATCCGCGATGTCATCGGACCAAGCGGAAAACAAATCAATAAGATCATCGAAGAAACCGGTGTTAAAATTGATATTGAGCAGGACGGCACAATCTTCATTTCTTCTACAGATGAAAGCGGCAACCAAAAAGCGAAAAAAATCATTGAAGACCTTGTCAGAGAGGTTGAAGTCGGCCAGCTTTACCTAGGTAAAGTGAAACGGATTGAAAAATTCGGTGCTTTCGTTGAAATTTTCAGCGGAAAAGACGGTTTGGTACACATTTCAGAGCTTGCGCTTGAACGCGTAGGGAAAGTTGAAGATGTTGTGAAGATTGGAGACGAGATTCTTGTTAAGGTCACTGAAATTGACAAACAAGGACGAGTGAATTTGTCTCGCAAAGCGGTGCTCCGTGAAGAGAAAGAAAAAGAAGAACAACAATCTTAAATGAAAACATAAAAGGAGCCTGGGAGACCCGGCTTCTTTATTTTGAGGCTTTTCAAAAGCAGGCGGGTTCTACCTTGTCCTTCTCCTTCATAATGTGAGGTGAGGGGGGACAGAACATGTACAAAAAATTTGTACCGTTTGCCGTTTTTTTATTTCTTTTTTTTGTCTCATTTGAGATGATGGAAAATCCGCATGCACTTGATTATATAGGGGCAATGAAAAAAGATACGGTGACTGTCACGGCGTCAAAAGACCCGTTATATGAAGAATTGCTTCAAAAAGCGCCGGAGTACGAAGTTAAGCCCCAGAATGCAAGAATCGATAAAGTGTGGAAAAGCATTCCAGGCTACAATGGATTAAAGGTCAATATTGAACAATCATATAAAAAAATGAAAAAGCATGGCGAGTTTCGAGAAAATGACCTGGTGTACAGCCAAGTAAAACCAAGCGTTCATCTTGAGTCACTTCAGCCTGAACCTATTTATAAAGGAAATCCTGATAAACCGATGATAGCTTTTTTAATCAATGTGGCATGGGGAAATGAGTATTTGGAAAAAATGCTCCCTATCCTGCATAAGCATCAGGTCAAGGCTACGTTCTTTTTAGAAGGCAATTGGGTGAGAAACAATGAACAGCTCGCTAAGAAGATTGCAAAAGACGGACATGAAATCGGAAATCATTCATACAATCATCCGGATATGAGCAAACTGACTACAGGAAGAATTTCCGAGCAGCTCGACAAGACAAATGAGCAAATAGAACAAACAATCGGCGTTAAGCCAAAGTGGTTCGCTCCGCCGAGCGGAAGTTTTAGAAAAGCGGTTATCGATATTGCAGCTGAGAAACAGATGGGAACAGTTATGTGGACAGTTGATACAATCGATTGGCAAAAGCCGGCCCCGTCGGTACTACAGACAAGAGTGTTAAGCAAGATACATAATGGTGCCATGATCTTAATGCATCCGACTGACCCTACGGCGGAAAGCCTTGAAGCGCTGATTACAAAGATAAAAGACAAAGGATACGCACTTGGAACAGTCACTGAACTAATGGATGAAACAAGACTATTGAAGTAACAGATGAAGGCAGCTTGTCTTTGAATAGGAGGAACAAATTTGATTAAACGATATACGTGTCAAAATGGTGTAAGAGTTGTGCTGGAAAATAACCCGACAGTCCGTTCTGTTGCGATCGGCGTATGGATCGGCACAGGGTCGAGACATGAAACGCCGGAGATAAACGGAATTTCTCACTTTTTAGAGCACATGTTCTTTAAAGGGACGAGCACAAAATCTGCACGTGAGATAGCAGAATCTTTTGATCGTATTGGCGGTCAAGTCAATGCGTTTACTTCAAAGGAATATACCTGCTACTATGCAAAGGTGCTTGACGAGCATGCGAATTACGCGCTGGACGTATTAGCAGATATGTTCTTTCATTCAACGTTTGATGAAAACGAGCTGAAAAAAGAGAAAAATGTAGTATATGAAGAAATTAAAATGTACGAAGATGCGCCGGACGACATTGTACATGATTTACTGAGCAAAGCCACTTACGGCAATCATTCTTTAGGCTACCCAATTCTTGGCACGGAAGAAACGCTTGCTTCCTTTAACGGTGACTCTCTCAGACAATACATGCATGATTATTATACACCGGACCGAGTGGTGATTTCGGTAGCGGGCAATATATCTGACAGTTTTATCAAAGATGTAGAAAAATGGTTCGGGTCATACGAGGCGAAAGGCAAAGCGACAGGACTTGAGAAGCCTGAGTTCCACACGGAAAAACTGACGAGGAAAAAAGAAACAGAGCAGGCTCATTTGTGCCTCGGGTTTAAAGGCTTAGAGGTTGGCCATGAACGTATTTATGATTTAATCGTCCTCAACAATGTGCTCGGAGGCAGCATGAGCAGCCGGCTGTTCCAAGATGTCCGTGAAGATAAAGGACTTGCTTATTCTGTTTACAGCTATCACAGCTCATATGAGGACAGCGGAATGCTAACGATTTACGGCGGAACGGGTGCAAATCAGCTTCAGCAGCTGTCGGAAACAATTCAAGAAACCCTTGCCACATTAAAACGTGACGGCATTACCTCGAAAGAACTGGAAAACAGCAAAGAGCAAATGAAGGGAAGCTTAATGCTGAGCTTAGAAAGCACAAACAGCAAAATGAGCCGAAACGGAAAAAATGAACTGCTGCTCGGCAAACATAAAACATTAGATGAAATCATCAATGAGTTAAATGCCGTGAACTTAGAGCGTGTCAACGGCCTTGCCAGACAATTGTTCACCGAAGACTATGCATTAGCACTGATCAGCCCTTCCGGCAATATGCCGTCTTAAAAAGGAAAGCCTGCCCCATAATGGGGCAGGCATTTTTTAATCCCTTTCATCATACATAGTACAAGGGGGTGACAGACATGCGGCTCAGTGAATTATCAGGAAAGGAAATTGTAGACATCAAAAGAGCTGAACGGCTCGGGGTGCTCGGCCAGACCGATCTAGAAATCAATGAACAGGATGGACAGATTACAGCACTCCTCATTCCCACAGTTAAGTGGTTTGGTTTGAGAAAGCAAGGTCATGACATTCGTGTCCCATGGCATCATATTCAAAAGATCGGTTCAGATATGATTATATTAGACGTACCTGAGGAAATGCCTCCTCGACAAGAGTAAATAGCCCAATTGACTGTGAAGCGGGCTCTATAGAAAACATCTGAAACATCGGCTGCCGGAGCCGGTGTTTTTTTATATGGAAAAAGCGCATCTTTTATATTCACCGGTATTTCCTTTTGATCATAAGATGAAGGGGAGCTTAACAACTAGAGATCCAGTATATACAAAGAAGGTGAACGTTTAGAATGTTAACCGGATTGAAAATTGCAGTTATCGGCGGTGACGCAAGACAGCTCGAAATTATAAGAAAGCTCACTGAACAGCAGGCTGACATCTATCTTGTCGGTTTTGACCAATTGGATCACGGTTTTACCGGGGCAGTAAAATGCAATATTGATGAAATTCCTTTTCAGCAAATAGACAGCATCATTCTTCCAGTATCCGCGACAACAGGAGAAGGTATCGTATCGACTGTATTTTCGAATGAAGAGGTTGTGTTAAAACAGGACCATCTCGACAAAACGCCTGCACATTGTGTCATTTTCTCAGGAATTTCTAATGCCTATTTAGAAAACATTGCAGCTCAGGCAAAAAGAAAACTTGTTAAGCTGTTTGAGCGGGATGACATTGCGATATACAACTCTATTCCGACAGTAGAAGGAACGATTATGCTGGCTATTCAGCACACGGATTATACGATACACGGATCTCAGGTGGCCGTTCTCGGTCTCGGGCGCACCGGGATGACGATTGCCCGGACATTTGCCGCGCTTGGGGCGAATGTAAAAGTGGGGGCAAGAAGCTCAGCGCATCTGGCACGTATTACTGAAATGGGGCTCGTTCCTTTTCATACCGATGAGCTGAAAGAGCATGTAAAAGATATAGATATTTGTATTAATACCATACCGAGTATGATTTTAAATCAAGCTGTACTTTCTAGCATGACACCAAAAACCTTAATATTGGATCTGGCCTCACGTCCCGGGGGAACGGATTTTAAATATGCCGAAAAACAGGGGATTAAAGCACTTCTTGCGCCTGGCCTTCCAGGGATTGTCGCTCCTAAAACAGCTGGGCAGATCCTTGCAAACGTCTTGAGCAAGCTTTTGGCTGAAATACGAGCTGAGGAGGGGAAATAAGGATGTCGTCATTAAAAGGAAAAAGAATCGGGTTTGGGCTGACCGGGTCGCATTGCACATATGAAGCGGTTTTTCCGCAAATTGAGGCGTTGGTCAACGAAGGAGCTGAAGTTCGTCCGGTTGTCACATTTAACGTAAAATCCACAAATACCCGATTTGGAGAGGGTGCAGAATGGGTTAAAAAAATTGAAGACCTGACTGGATATGAGGCCATTGATTCGATTGTAAAGGCAGAACCCCTTGGGCCGAAGCTGCCCCTTGACTGCATGGTCATTGCCCCTTTAACAGGCAATTCAATGAGCAAGCTGGCAAATGCCATGACGGACAGCCCGGTGCTGATGGCGGCAAAAGCGACAATCCGAAACAATCGGCCAGTCGTTTTGGGCATCTCGACAAATGATGCACTCGGTTTAAACGGAACAAATTTAATGAGGCTCATGTCAACAAAAAATATCTTTTTTATTCCATTCGGGCAAGACGATCCATTTAAAAAACCGAATTCAATGGTAGCCAAAATGGATCTGCTTCCGCAAACGATTGAAAAGGCACTATTGCACCAGCAGCTTCAGCCGGTTCTCGTTGAGAATTATCAGGGAAATGACTAAATTTACAGAAA
The DNA here is from genome assembly GCF_001875785.1 of Bacillus sp. FMQ74. NCBI lineage: Bacteria > Bacillati > Bacillota > Bacilli > Caryophanales > Bacillaceae > Bacillus > Bacillus sp. FMQ74. Next base: position 774,094 of record NZ_MOEO01000001.1, read on the forward strand.
ATCTTTCCCAAACTAAAAAATTCGGTCATCACCCGCATATTCTATGGTAAAATAAAACGTAAAATCATAGTCAAATCAATTCAATGAAGCTGATTGGCGGAAGGAGTTTTACAGATGGGAAGAGGTTTACACGTAGCTGTTGTCGGAGCGACAGGGGCTGTGGGACAACAAATGCTTAAAACACTTGAAGACAGAAACTTTGAAATGGACACACTTACATTGCTATCTTCAAAACGCTCTGCGGGGACAAAAGTCACGTATAAAGGCCAAGAGCTGACTGTTCAGGAAGCTTCTCCTGAGAGCTTTGAAGGGGTAAATATTGCTTTGTTCAGCGCCGGCGGAAGCGTATCACAAGCATTGGCACCAGAAGCTGTAAAACGCGGCGCTATTGTTATAGATAATACGAGCGCGTTCCGCATGGACGAAAACACACCGCTTGTTGTGCCAGAAGTGAATGAGGCAGACTTGCATGAACACAACGGCATTATTGCCAATCCAAACTGCTCTACAATCCAAATGGTTGCGGCTCTTGAACCAATCCGCAAAGCATACGGCTTAAACAAAGTCATCGTATCAACTTACCAGGCAGTATCAGGAGCGGGTAATGAAGCTGTAAAAGAGCTTTACAGCCAAACACAGGCAATTTTAAATAAAGAAGAAATAGAGCCTGAGATCATGCCTGTAAAAGGTGACAAAAAACACTATCAAATCGCCTTCAACGCGATTCCGCAAATTGATAAATTCCAGGATAACGGATATACGTTTGAAGAAATGAAAATGATCAATGAAACGAAAAAAATCATGCACATGCCTGACCTTCAAGTAGCGGCTACATGTGTGAGACTGCCAATTCAAACTGGGCACTCAGAGTCTGTCTACATCGAAATTGACCGTGATGACGCTACAGTTGAAGATATTAAAAATCTATTAAAAGAAGCTCCGGGCGTGACACTTCAGGATGACCCGAGCCAGCAGCTTTATCCGATGCCTGCTGATGCTGTCGGTAAAAACGATGTGTTTGTAGGCCGCATCCGCAAAGACTTGGACAGAGCAAACGGTTTTCATTTATGGGTTGTTTCTGATAACCTATTAAAAGGCGCGGCATGGAACTCTGTTCAAATTGCAGAAAGCCTGAAAAAACTAAACCTCGTATAAAAGAGAGAATTTCCTAAAGACGAATAGAAGAGAGTAAGGCACTATCAGCCTGCTCTCTTCTGTTACGTCCGAATAATTTGGAGTGAAAACAGTGAAGATAATTGTTCAAAAGTTCGGCGGAACATCAGTAAAGGATGATAAAGGCCGCAAACTGGCTTTAGAGCATATTAAAGAAGCAATCAGTGAAGGATATAAGGTTGTCGTTGTCGTTTCAGCGATGGGCCGAAAAGGAGACCCGTATGCAACAGATTCTTTGCTCGGGCTGCTTTACGGCGATCAGTCAGCGATTTCGCCAAGGGAGCAGGATTTGCTCTTATCTTGCGGAGAGACCATTTCCTCTGTCGTATTTACAAGCATGCTGCTTGATAACGGTGTGAAAGCAGCTGCGCTGACAGGAGCTCAGGCTGGCTTTTTAACAAATGATCAGCATACCAATGCGAAAATCATTGAAATGAGACCGGAGCGTTTATTCGGTGTGCTCGCCAATCATGATGCGGTAGTCGTCGCAGGCTTCCAGGGCGCAACTGAAAAAGGTGATACAACAACAATCGGCAGAGGGGGCAGTGATACGTCTGCAGCCGCACTCGGAGCAGCTGTTGATGCGGAATACATCGATATTTTCACCGATGTAGAAGGCGTAATGACTGCAGACCCAAGAGTTGTGGAAAATGCGAAACCGCTTCCTGTCGTGACGTATACGGAAATCTGCAACCTGGCGTATCAGGGGGCCAAGGTCATTCATCCGCGTGCTGTGGAAATCGCGATGCAGGCCAAGGTTCCGATCCGCGTCCGTTCGACTTATTCGAAGGATAAAGGTACATTGGTGACATCACATCACTCTTCCAAGGTCGGCAGTGATGTTTTTGAAAGGCTGATTACGGGAATCGCCCATGTCAAAGATGTCACGCAGTTCAAAGTGCCTTCAAAAATCGGCCAGTATAATGTTCAGACTGAAGTGTTCAAGGCAATGGCGAACGCGGGAATCAGTGTCGATTTCTTTAACATTACACCTAGTGAAATCGTTTATACGGTAGCCGGAAATAAAACAGAAACAGCTCAGCGTATTTTAATGGATATGGGCTATGATCCAATGGTAACGAGAAACTGCGCGAAGGTATCGGCTGTCGGCGCGGGCATTATGGGTGTTCCGGGTGTTACGTCCAAAATTGTATCGGCTCTTTCAGAAAAAGAAATTCCGATCCTTCAGTCGGCTGACAGCCATACGACGATTTGGGTGCTCGTCCATGAAGCGGATATGGTACCTGCTGTAAACGCTTTGCATGAAGTGTTTGAACTTTCCAAGTAAATGTGATTGAATCATGATGAGGTGAATAAAATGAATTTCGGAAATGTGTCTACAGCGATGATTACACCCTTTGACAATAAAGGGAACGTAGACTTTCAAAAACTGTCTACACTGATTGATTACTTGTTGAAAAACGGAACGGATTCTTTAGTAGTAGCGGGAACAACTGGAGAATCTCCGACCCTTTCAACTGAAGAAAAAATTGCGCTTTTTGAATATACGGTAAAAGAAGTAAACGGACGGGTGCCGGTTATCGCCGGTACTGGAAGCAACAATACGAAAGATTCCATTAAGCTGACAAAAAAAGCTGAGGAAGCAGGCGTGGACGCTGTTATGCTTGTTACGCCGTACTACAATAAACCTTCTCAAGAAGGAATGTACCAGCATTTTAAAGCAATTGCGGCAGAGACATCACTTCCGGTTATGCTTTATAATGTTCCGGGCCGTACGGTTGCTTCTCTGGCTCCTGAAACGACGATCCGTTTGGCGGCAGACATTCCGAATGTTGTTGCGATTAAAGAAGCGAGCGGAGACCTCGAAGCGATTACAAAAATTATTGCTGAAACGCCTGAAGACTTCTATGTCTATTCAGGGGATGACGCTCTGACGCTTCCAATTCTTTCAGTTGGAGGAAGAGGAGTTGTGTCAGTGGCGAGCCATATTGCAGGCACTGATATGCAGCAAATGATCAAAAATTATACGAATGGGCAAACAGCTAATGCGGCACTGATCCATCAGAAACTGCTGCCGATTATGAAGGAACTGTTTAAAGCGCCTAACCCTGCTCCAGTCAAAACAGCGCTTCAGCTGAGAGGTCTTGATGTCGGTTCAGTACGTCTGCCTCTTGTCCCGTTAACCGAGGATGAACGTCTGAGCTTAAGCAGCACGATCAGCGAACTGTAAGAAAATTTCATACAGTGAAACAAACGCGGTCATTCTCACATTCAGCTGAGTTTGACCGTTTCTTTTACATATTGGTTTTCCCAAAACCTTCTGCTTTATCTTGTTTTCTAAATTTACTTTCAGTTATAATAGGAACAAGTGATGATGGACGGGTATGAGACTAGGAGGATATAGATTTTGAAAAAGAAAAATACAGAAAACGTTAGAATTATCGCCCTTGGCGGTGTCGGAGAGATTGGGAAGAACCTTTATGTCATCGAAATTGACTCAGACATATTTGTCGTTGATGCCGGCCTTATGCATCCAGAAAATGAAATGCTCGGTATTGATGTGGTGATTCCTGACATATCATATTTGATTGAACGGGCTGATCGCGTCAAGGCAATCTTTTTAACGCACGGGCACGATGAAAATATCGGCGGCGTTTTTTACTTATTAAACAAGCTGTCCGTTCCAGTGTACGGAACAAAGCTGACGCTTGCGCTGTTAAGAGAGAAATTAAAACAATATGGACATAACCGAAAAACTGATTTAAGAGAAATTCACTCCAAATCTGTCATTACATTTGAATCGACAAAAGTATCGTTCTTTAGAACGATTCACAGCATCCCTGATTCTGTAGGTGTGAGCTTTAAAACATCACTTGGATCTATTGTATGCACGGGAGACTTCAAATTTGACCAAACACCTGCACTTAATCAGACGTGCGACATTGGCGAGATCGCCAAGATCGGCAATAGCGGCGTGCTCGCCCTGCTTTCCGACAGTGCAAATGCGGAACGTCCGGGATATACCCCTTCGGAAGCGGCTGTCAGCGGAGAAATTTCGGATGCGCTGTATAATTCAGAGAACCGGGTGATTATTGCTGTTTTTGCATCCAATATTAACCGGATTCAGCAAGTCATTCATGCAGCGGCTCAAAATGGCAGAAAGATTGCCGTAGCCGGAAAAAATCTTCAATCTGTCCTGCAGCTGGCAAGAAAGTTAGGATACATTGAAGCAGATGATGAATTATTTATTTCTGTACAGGATGTCAAGAAATATCCGAAGCGCGAAGTGGCCATTATTACAGCCGGAAGCCAAGGTGAACCATTAGCTGCCCTTACAAGAATGGCAAACAAAGCTCACAAACAGCTGAACATTGAAGAAGGGGATACGGTTGTCATTGCGTCAACTCCAATTCCCGGGCAGGAACTTATTTATTCTAAAACAGTGGACCTACTTGCGAGAGCCGGTGCACAAGTCATCTTTGCCCAAAAGCGTGTTCATGTATCAGGCCACGGCTCACAAGAAGAGTTAAAGCTGATGATCAATCTGCTTAAACCAAAATATTTAATTCCTGTAAACGGCGAATACAGAATGCAAAAAGCCCATTCAAAAATCGCTGAAGAAACCGGCATGAAGCGCAGTGACATCTTCTTAATTGAAAAAGGAGACGTCGTTGAGTTCCGCGGCCAAAACGTAAAAATCGGGGATAAAGTTCCTTACGGCAATATTTTAATTGATGGGTTAGGTGTCGGTGATATCGGCAATATCGTATTGAGAGACCGCCGCTTGCTTTCACAGGACGGAATCTTAATCGTTGTCATTACACTTGATAAACAAAAGAAACATCTTGTATCAGGACCAGAAATTATCACTCGCGGTTTTGTTTATGTAAGAGAGTCTGAAGGTCTAATCGTACAGGCTACAGAGCTTGTTCGTTCCATCGTGACAGAAGCGACTGAAACATCAAATGTTGAATGGTCAACGCTGAAGCAGGCAATGCGGGATGCTTTGAACCAATTCCTTTATGAAAAAACGAAACGTAAACCGATGATCATCCCAATTATTATGGAAGTATAATGACTGAATAAAGACCGGAGCAGCTCCGGTCTTTATTTTTTTTGCCCTTTAAGCCGGGATTGAATTGAGTATCTTTGTTCATAATACAAAGAGAAACTCGGAAAGGGTGAAAGCGAGATGGATCATCGTATGGAAAACACAGAAGAAGAGCGCTCTGAAAAAAATGATGCGAAAGACAGCATTATGAATAAAATACAGCAGCTTGGTGAAACGACACTTCCACAGCTGCCCCAAGATACAAATATTCATTGTCTGACTATAATCGGACAAATAGAAGGCCATGTTCAGCTTCCTCCGCAAAACAAAACAACAAAATATGAGCATGTCATCCCACAGATTGTGGCAATTGAACAAAATCCTAAAATTGAAGGCCTTCTAATTATATTAAATACTGTCGGAGGAGATGTTGAAGCCGGTCTGGCAATTGCGGAAATGCTGGCATCTTTATCGAAACCGACCGTTTCTATCGTGCTTGGCGGGGGTCATTCCATCGGCGTTCCGATTGCTGTATCCTGTGATTACAGCTATATCGCCGAAACAGCAACGATGACGATTCACCCCGTTAGGCTCACCGGTCTGGTCATCGGGGTGCCGCAAACGTTTGAATACCTGGATAAGATGCAAGAAAGAGTTGTTAAATTTGTCACAAGCCATTCCAATATAACTGAAGAGAAGTTTAAAGAGCTAATGTTTTCAAAAGGAAACTTAACACGCGACATCGGAACAAATGTAGTTGGTAAGGATGCAGTTGAATACGGATTGATTGATCACGCAGGCGGTGTCGGACAGGCAATCAATAAACTGAATGAGCTCATAGAGGCAGCGAGGAAAGAAGAAGGACGGATGATTCAATGATTCTGTATACCGTGATGCCGCAGGAAATTGTGTTTGCAGAACAGAACCAAGAAACGAGCGCACATGAGCAAATTGAATATAAAGGTGTACCGCTTCTGGTCGAAATGAAAGGAAATGAAGCGGAAGTCATTCAAATTATGAGCACAAACCCAATGCATTTTCTGCATCCGGACATTTCACCGGGACAAAAGCTGAAATTAAACGTATAAGAATCCAACCCTTTTTTAAGGGCAAAATATGCTATAATAGGGGAATCCTACAGAAAAAACGCAGCCTGTAAACGGCTGCTTTCTTCATTATGTATGAACTTACATTTTTTAACGCAGTAAGGTGATGAGTGTGGCAAAGAAAAAACGAAAATCAAGAAAAAAACAGGCGAAACAGCTCAATATAAAATACGAACTCAACGGACTGCTGTGTATAGCCATTTCAATTATCGCAATCTTGCAGCTGGGGGTAGTCGGGCAAACGTTTATCTATTTGTTCCGCTTTTTTGCCGGAGAGTGGTTTATTTTATGCTTGTTAGGTTTATTGGTGTTGGGAGTCTCGTTGTTTTGGAAGAAGAAAACCCCAAGCCTATTAACGAGACGAAAGGCGGGGTTGTACTGTATCATCGCAAGCATATTGCTGCTTTCTCACGTGCAGCTGTTTAAAAATTTGACGCACAAAGGGACTATTGAGTCCGCAAGCGTGGTCCGAAATACGTGGGAATTGTTTTTGATGGACATGAATGGCAGCTCTGCTTCACCTGATTTAGGCGGAGGGATGATCGGTGCGCTGCTGTTTGCAGCTTCACACTTTTTGTTTGCATCAACTGGTTCTCAGATCATGGCGATTGTCATGATTTTGATAGGAATGATTTTAGTCACAGGACGCTCACTGCAAGAAACGCTGAAAAAGTGGATGAGCCCGATTGGACGCTTTATAAAAGAACAATGGTTGGCATTTATTGATGATATGAAATCCGTCAAATCAAATATGCAGTCATCGAAAAAAACAAAAGCGCCTAGCAAAAAACAAAAACCGGTCCGCAAAAAACAGCAAATGGAACCGGAGCCTTCTGATGAAGAGGGGGATTCTGAGACAGAATCGCCTCTTGTCCATTCAGAACCAATTATCTCAAGCTTTTCTGATCGTAATGAAGAGGATGAGTCTCCAGTTATAGAAAAGCGCACCGAACCTGTATCGGAGCCGCTTCAGGACATCCAACCAGAGACAGGTGATCAGGAAACTGTTTCTGCTCCTCCTATGACCTTTACGGAGCTTGAAAATAAGGATTACGAGATGCCGTCACTGGATTTACTGGCAGATCCAAAGCATACCGGCCAGCAGGCTGATAAAAAGAATATTTATGAAAATGCGAGAAAGCTTGAACGGACCTTCCAAAGCTTTGGCGTAAAAGCGAAAGTCACACAGGTTCATCTCGGGCCGGCCGTAACAAAATACGAAGTGTATCCTGATGTCGGAGTGAAGGTTAGCAAAATTGTCAATTTAAGCGATGATTTAGCGCTGGCGCTTGCTGCGAAGGATATCAGGATCGAAGCGCCTATACCAGGCAAATCAGCAATCGGAATTGAGGTTCCAAACGCAGAAGTGGCAATGGTTTCGCTGAAGGAAGTGTTGGAGTCTAAATTAAATGACAGACCGGACGCGAAGCTGTTAATTGGACTTGGCCGCAATATTTCAGGTGAAGCTGTATTGGCTGAGTTAAATAAGATGCCCCACCTTTTGGTCGCAGGCGCAACCGGAAGCGGAAAAAGTGTCTGTGTCAACGGCATTATTACAAGTATTTTAATGCGCGCAAAACCGCATGAAGTGAAAATGATGATGATCGATCCTAAAATGGTAGAGCTGAATGTCTACAATGGGATTCCGCATCTGCTTGCTCCGGTTGTAACCGATCCGAAAAAAGCATCGCAGGCTTTGAAAAAGGTTGTCAATGAAATGGAGCGGCGGTACGAATTATTTTCTCATACGGGTACACGAAATATTGAAGGATACAATGATTATATAAAACGCGCCAACAATGAAGAAGGAGCGAAACAGCCGGAGCTTCCTTATATTGTTGTCATTGTGGACGAGCTTGCCGATCTCATGATGGTCGCTTCGTCTGATGTGGAAGATTCGATTACGAGATTGTCCCAAATGGCGCGGGCTGCCGGCATCCATCTCATTATTGCGACGCAGCGGCCTTCGGTGGATGTAATCACAGGGGTGATCAAAGCGAACATTCCGTCACGAATCGCGTTCAGCGTATCTTCACAGACGGATTCAAGGACCATTCTTGACATGGGAGGCGCTGAGAAGCTTCTCGGCCGCGGCGATATGTTATTTTTACCTGTAGGGGCTAACAAACCTGTCCGTGTGCAAGGAGCGTTTTTGTCGGATGACGAAGTGGAGAAGGTCGTCGACCATGTGATTACGCAGCAGAAAGCGCAATATCAAGAAGAAATGATTCCTGAGGAGACAACGGAAACTCATTCCGAGGTTACTGATGAACTTTATGATGAAGCTGTTGAATTAATCGTCGGCATGCAGACGGCATCTGTTTCAATGCTGCAAAGAAGATTCAGAATCGGTTATACGAGAGCGGCGCGCCTGATTGACGCAATGGAGGAACGCGGCGTTGTCGGGCCGTATGAAGGCAGCAAACCTAGGGAAGTCTTATTATCAAAAGAGAAATATGATGAGCTCTCTTCTTAATGAAGGGAGTTCCATTTTCCTTTAGTTATCAATAATAACATTATGTAAACTGATAACCTTTCTATTTATTTTTTCGACAAAACATGATATAGTTGTCCCAATTGTTCAATAATTTTTATCGAAAGTGGTTTACGGAGGGGAAACATGTCTACAAAAGCTGATAATCGGCACTTGTATTTGAAAGTAATTGAACGAATTAAAGAGGATATAAAAAATGGGATCTACACTGAGAAGGAAAAGCTGCCTTCTGAATTTGAGCTTTCCAAAAAGCTAGGTGTCAGCAGAGCGACGCTAAGAGAAGCCTTGCGGATACTGGAAGAAGAGCATGTGATTATCAGAAGGCATGGTGTAGGCACTTTTGTCCATTCTAAGCCGTTATTTCTTTCGGGCATTGAACAGCTGAACAGTGTAACGAAGATGATAGAACAGGCAAATATGACCCCTGGCACGATTTTTCTGTCATCACAAGTACTTATGCCGTCTGAGGATGATACGAAGAGATTTCATTTGGCAGAAGGGCAAGAACTTTTTTACCTTGAACGTGTTAGAACAGCTGACGGACAGCCGATTGTATATTGTATAGACAAAATTCCGATGAATATTTTGCCGAATTCTTTTTCTCATCAGCAAGAATCTATGTTTGACCTGCTTGAGAAAAATTCAGGCTCTGTAATCAGTTATGCAGTAACTGATATAGAACCGATCGGCTATCACGATACCATTTCTCCAGTGCTGGAATGCGATCCGGAAACAGCACTTTTACTTTTAAAACAAACCCATTACGATCAGCACGATAAACCGGTGCTTTACTCGTTAAATTATTTCAGAGCGGATAAATTCAGATTTCATGTTTTGCGTAAACGATTCTAAAAACGGACGCTTGTGTGTCTGTTTTTTTATTTGCACTGATTCATGTTTCTTTGTACATACTTTCATTCCGGTTAACGCAATATATAAGAGATGACAAGAAAGTGAATGGGTGAAAATGTTGAGAAAGAAAAATGGAATGAAAAATATTATTGCATTGTCTTCCGTCCCGCTTGTGATGACACTCGGGAACTCCATGCTGATTCCTGTTCTTCCGATGATGGAAAAAAAGCTGTCGGTGACTTCATTTCAAGTGTCGTTAATCATTACTGTATATTCAGTAGTGGCAATTATTTGCATTCCGATTGCCGGATATTTGTCGGATCGTTTCGGGAGAAAAAAAATATTGCTTCCATGTCTCCTCATTGCAGGATTAGGTGGAGTGGTGGCTGCTTTTGCCTCAACCTACATGAAAAATCCTTATGCTATGATCTTGGCGGGGCGGGTTCTTCAAGGCATCGGTTCTGCAGGTGCTGCTCCTATCGTCATGCCGTTTATCGGTGACCTGTTTGAAGGAGACGATGAAAAGGTCAGCGCTGGACTTGGGGATATTGAAACCGCTAATACGTCAGGGAAGGTACTGAGTCCCATACTTGGCGCATTACTGGCTTCCTGGTACTGGTTTGTACCGTTTTGGTTTATTCCGTTTTTCTGTTTGATCAGCTTTTTGCTCGTATTGTTTTTAGTGGCCAAGCCTGAAGAAGATGAAGATGCGCCTGCGGTTTCTGAGTTTATCAAGAGCGTGAAGAAAATCTTTAAGCAAGATGGGCGCTGGCTTTATACGGTCTTCATTATCGGGTGTGTCATTATGTTTTTGTTATTTGGCGTATTATTTTATTTGTCAGATACGCTGGAGAACAAGTATGCCATTGACGGAGTAGCTAAAGGCGGATTACTGGCAATCCCACTTTTGTTTTTGTCAACCAGTTCTTTTATAGCTGGCAAAAAGATCGGTAAAGATAAAGGCCGAATGAAATTTTGCGTTGTGACAGGAATGATTCTGTTAACCCTGTCGTTTATTGCCTTGTGGTGGAACCACAGTTTTTATTTTTTATTTGTCTTTTTAAGCTTTGGCGGGATTGGGATTGGAATGGCTCTTCCTGCTTTAGATGCATTGATAACCGAAGGAATTGAAAGTGAACAATGCGGAACCATTTCCTCCTTCTACAATAGCATGCGCTTTATAGGAGTAGCTCTCGGCCCACCTGTTTTTGCTGCATTAATGTCAAATGCAAACTGGATTATTTTCATACTCTCGGCGTTTTGCAGCATTGTTTCTTTATTCTTAGTGCTCTTTACTGTAGATGCTAAAAAAAGTGAAGAAGAAGAGAAAAACTTAGGGACGGTCTAGCCAACCGTCTTTTTTTGCGCGCCCTGTCATTCAAACCATCGTCGAGATTGAAAAAGAACTTACTATACCGTATGCGGAGGTTATTGTTTCCTTATAAATCCTACAGTTGCTATAATTACATGAAAGAGTGTTTCTGCGTATGCTTAAAATTGGTCATAATACATACTAATGAAGAAATGAACGAAGGAGGTTCCATATGTCATATGTTAATGAACTCAAAACTAAGCACGGCGGTTTAACCGCACACATTGTAGAAACAGAAAAATTTAAAACTGTCTCGCTTATTTTTAAGATGCTTGCGCCGCTGACAAAGGATCAAGTCACCAAAAGAGCGCTTCTTCCGCATGTGCTTCTTCGCGGAACGAAAAGCCATCCGAAAACAGCAGAATTGCGTTCCTATTTGGATGAGCTGTATGGCACGTCAGTATCGGCGGATCTTACGAAAAAAGGAGAGCGGCACGTCATTACGTTCAGGCTTGAAATCCCGAATGAAAAATATTTAAAAGACCAAACACCGCTTCTTGAGAAAGGGCTTCAGCTTCTCGCAGAAATCGTCTTTTCACCTGCTTTAGAGGGGGGCGCTTTTCAGCCACAATATGTGGCTCAAGAAAAACGGACGCTTAAGCAAAGAATTCAAGCCGTCTATGATGATAAAATGCGCTACTCGAATTTAAGGCTGATACAGGAAATGTGCAAAAATGAGCCTTACGCGCTCCATGTCAATGGTGTAATCGACGATGTCGATGACATTACGGCAGAGCAATTATACGAAACATACCAAAGCGCTATCCAAAAAGACCAGCTTGATCTTTATATTGTTGGTGATGTGGACAGTAAGCAGGTGCAAACGGCCATTAATAAATATTTCCAAACGGAAGAGCGCACTCTTGGCATGATTGAAAACAATCGGGCTGATGAAAAAGTTCAGCCAAAAGAAGTGATTGATGAGGAAGATGTCAAACAAGGAAAGCTGAATATCGGCTACCGCACCGGCATCACTTATACAGATCAGGACTATCCTGCTTTACAAGTGTTTAACGGATTGTTCGGCGGATTCTCTCACTCTAAACTTTTCATTAACGTTCGGGAAAAAGCCAGTCTTGCTTACTACGCCGCTTCGCGTATAGAAAGTTTTAAAGGCTTGTTAATGGTGATGTCAGGCATTGAAGTGAAAAATTACGAACAGGCTGTTTCGATTATTGCGGAGCAATTTCAGGCAATGAAAAACGGCGATTTCAGTGAGCAGGACATTGCACAGACAAAGGCCGTCATCCGAAATCAAGTGCTGGAAACGATTGATACTGCTTATGGTTTAACTGAATTTTTATATCAGCAGGCCGCTGCTCAAGTCGAGATTCCTATCGAAGACTTTCTTGCCAATATTGAGAATGTCACAAAAGAGAATATCATAAAAGCCGGCGAAAAGATTCAGCTTGATACGACTTATTTCTTAAAAGGGACGGAGGGAGCATCTTGATCAAACCAATCGAATATGAACAGCTTCAGGAGACGCTGTATCATGAAAAAATGTCCAACGGCCTTGACGTATACGTTTTGCCGAAAAAAGGCTTCAACAAGACATATGCGGTCTTTACAACAAAGTACGGCTCAATAGATAACCGGTTTGTCCCTTTAGATAAAAATGAGATGGTTCACGTGCCGGACGGGATCGCCCATTTTCTTGAGCACAAGCTGTTTGAAAAAGCGGACGGAGATGTTTTTCAAGATTTCAGCAAACAGGGTGCTTCTGCCAATGCGTTTACGTCATTTACAAGAACGGCTTATCTTTTCTCAAGCACATCAAATGTTGAACGCAATTTAGAGACGCTCATCGATTTCGTGCAGGACCCATATTTCACTGAAAAAACGGTTGAAAAAGAAAAAGGGATTATCGGGCAGGAGATTAACATGTACGATGATAACCCTGATTGGAGGCTTTACTTCGGAGTCATTGAAAACATGTACAAAGAGCATCCTGTCAGAATTGATATAGCGGGAACAGTGGAAAGCATTTCACATATTACAAAAGATCTTCTTTATGAATGCTATGAAACGTTTTATCACCCGAGCAACATGCTCCTATTCATTGTCGGCCCAGTAGATCCTGAAGCGATCATTTCTCAGGTAAGAGAAAATCAGGAGAAAAAGCCGTATACCGATCAGCCGGAAATCAAACGTGAAGAAGTGAAAGAGCAAGAAGCGGTTTTCCGAAAAGAAAAAGAGATCAAAATGAACGTGCAGGGACCGAAATGCCTTGTAGGGCTAAAATCAAAGAACCCGTTTAGATTAGGCAAAGAGCTGTTAAAGCATGAACTTTCTATGAACTTATTGCTTGAAGCTCTTTTCGGCAAAAGCTCTGCCCAGTATGAATCACTTTATGAAAAAGGATATATTGACGAAACGTTCAGCTTTGATTTTACTGCTGAATATGGGTTCGGTTTTGCAGCGATCGGTGGAGATACGCCTGATCCTGATCAATTGGCTGAAGACGTTTCAAGCATGCTTTTGCGCGCGGGCGAATTGATTACCGCTGAAAAGATTGAATTGGCCAGAAAGAAAAAGATCGGTACATTCTTAAAAGCGCTGAATTCCCCTGAATACATCGCCAATCAATTTACCCGATATGCATTTTTGGATATGAGCCTGTTTGACGTTGTAACGGTACTCGAGCAGATTACTATCGAGGATGTGCAGAAAGTTATACAAGAGGAAATTGCTGCAGACAGACTGACTGTATGCAAGGTTGTTCCTAAATCATAAACAAAACATCCCTCCAGTGTGAGGGGTGTTTTTGTGCGGAAAGAGGGAAAGAGGATGAACAAAACAGCACTAATCACCGGAGCAAGCGGCGGCATTGGCAAAAGCATCAGCGAAACCCTTGCGGCTAAGGGATACAATCTGCTGCTTCATTACAATACAAATCAAAACGCGGCAGCGGAGCTTGCTGAAAAACTTAGAGAGATGTTTGGGGTGCACGCGGAGATATTGCAAGCCGATCTGTCCGAGCCAGAAGGGGCAGATCAGCTGACAAGTTCAATTGTTCAGCCGATTGATGCGATTGTTTTAAACAGCGGAAGAAGCCATTTTGGACTGATTACGGATGTGGATAACGTAACAGTCCAGGAAATGGTTCAGCTCCATGTGGCGAGTCCGTATATGCTGACCCGAAACCTTCTTCCAGGCATGATTCGGAATAAATCGGGAGCAATTGTGGCTGTCAGCTCGATTTGGGGAGAGACTGGGGCATCCTGTGAAGTGCTGTACAGCATGGCAAAGGGAGCTCAGCATTCGTTTGTAAAAGGACTGGCTAAGGAGCTGGCGCCAAGCGGAATCAGGGTAAACGCGGTAGCGCCAGGCGCGGTTGATACAAATATGATGAATCAATTCACTCCGTCTGAAAAAGAAGAGATCGCTGATGAGATCCCGATCGGCCGGCTGGCCCGGCCACAGGAAATTGCTGATGCAACAGCTTTTCTCCTGTCTGAAAAAGCATCATATATCACCGGCCAAATTCTGTCGGTGAATGGCGGCTGGCACTGCTGATCCGAAAATATTCGGTGTATAGTTTCTTTTGCGAAGGACACAATAATCTTGTAACTTCACATGAAATGGAGGAAACAAGCATGTCAGTATTAGAAAACTGGGATAGCTGGAAAAACTTCCTTGGCGACCGTCTGAACTATGCGCAAGATAAAGGTATGAGCCAGGATACTATTACAGATCTTGCGACAGAAATCGGCAGCTACTTGGCTAATGAAGTGGAATCTAAGAACGAGCAGGAAAAAGTGCTGGCAGATCTTTGGAGTGTAGCATCAAAAGATGAACAGCACGCCATTGCCAATATGATGGTTAAGCTTGTTGAAAATAACAGCACTCACTAGGAAGAGAGGGATTTTTCCTCTCTTTTTTATGTTTTCTTCATCACAGCAACATTCTTCTTTCTAATTAGAGAAAAATGCTTTATGATAAAGGAAGGTAAAATTTTGCCACAATGAAGGGGGTATATCATTTGGCAAAGCTCGAATGGTATTTTGAATATGAAATTCAAGTGAACCGCCCCGGACTGCTCGGGGATATTTCATCTCTTCTTGGGATGCTTTCTATTAACATCGTAACGATAAACGGCGTCGATCTTTCTAGAAGGGGAATGCTCCTCAGGTGCCGCCATATAGATCAAATTAAACGATTAGAATCAATCTTAAAAACGATGGAAACAATTAAAGTAACGAAGCTTAGAGAACCGAGGCTTCGCGACCGTCTTGCCGTACGCCACGGCCGTTATATTCAACGGGATGCCGATGATAAGAAAACGTTCCGCTTTGAACGGGACGAGCTTGGCTTATTAGTCGATTTTATGGCCGAATTGTTCAAAAAAGAAGGCCATAAATTAATCGGAATCAGAGGAATGCCGCGTGTCGGAAAAACGGAATCGATTGTGGCCTCCAGTGTGTGTGCAAGCAAAAGGTGGCTGTTTGTGTCCTCAACCTTGCTGAAGCAGACGATAAGAAGCCAGCTGATTGCCGAAGAATACAGCACTGAAAATGTCTTTATCGTTGACGGAATTGTGTCAACACGAAGAGGATCGGAACGCCATCTCCAGCTGGTCCGAGAAATTATGCGGCTTCCGGCAACCAAAGTGGTGGAGCATCCGGACATATTCGTTCAAAATACAGAGTATACACTAGATGACTTTGATTATATTATTGAACTGAGAAATGACCCTGATGAGGTTATTACATATGAACATGCCGAGGAACCCCAAATGTTTGATCAATCCGGGTTTTCAAGCTTTGATTTTTAAAATTGGAAGGTGTTTGTTGTGACTGAACTAGGAATCCGGCTCAAAGAAGCCAGAGAGGAAAAAGCAATGTCATTGGATGATCTCCAAGCGGCAACAAAGATTCAAAAAAGGTATTTAACCGCCTTGGAGGAAGGAAACTATGACATTATTCCGGGGAAGTTTTATGTTCGGGCATTCATCAAGCAATATGCAGAAGCCGTTGGGCTTGATGCGGATCAGCTGTTTGAGGAGCATAAAAAAGATATCCCGAATACGTATCATGACGATGTGTCTGAAAAAATCTCCGGCATGAATCTTCAAAAGGAAATGCCAAAGCCAGCATCTAAGGCGCTGGAGCTGCTGCCAACGATACTAGTCATTCTCGGCGTGATTGTCGTGATTGCAATTGTGTACGCGATCATTCAATTTGCGAATCACAAAAACAGTGATGATCACAATGCGGCATCAGAAAAAGCAATTACGCAAAGTGAGAGCAAGTACGAAATCCCTAAAGATTCAACGCTGAAGGAGAATCAAAATAACAGCTCTGAAAAAGAGACAGACACTAAAAAAGAAACGAAAGAAAACGAAGATAAGAAAAAAGAAAATGACAGTGATAAGCTGGAGGTTAAAGCTGCTGGCACTGAAGGGTCGTTAACGACTTATGAAGTGTCCGGCGCTGATAACATCGAGCTTG
Source organism: Bacillus sp. FMQ74 (assembly GCF_001875785.1). NCBI lineage: Bacteria > Bacillati > Bacillota > Bacilli > Caryophanales > Bacillaceae > Bacillus > Bacillus sp. FMQ74. The sequence continues at coordinate 790,556 of NZ_MOEO01000001.1, forward strand.
AATTGAAGGCGTCGGACAGCTCTTGGATTCGGGTGCGCGATGAAAACAGCAGCTCTTTAAAAGAAGGAACGCTGAAAAAAGACGAAACCTATAAAAAAGACATAACTGATCAGAAACAAGTTGAAATCCGCACAGGTTATGCACCTAATCTGAAAATAAAAATCAACGGCAAGGTTCTTTCATATGAACTTGATCCGAAAAAAGTGATGGCACAAACCATAAAGATTGTAAATAAAAAGGAAGAAAAGTCATCTTAATTACCAGATGACTTTTCTTCACGTCCGAGTATGAAATTGGAGGGGCTTTATGTTTAACTTACCAAATAAAATCACACTAGCTAGAATCGCATTAATCCCAATCTTCATGATTATCATGCTGGCGCCGTTTGACTGGGGCAGGCTCGAAATTGGAGACGAATCGATCCCGATCGCACACTTGGCGGGGGCCATTCTATTTATTATTGCATCTACAACAGATTGGGTTGACGGATATTATGCCCGAAAACTGAACCTCGTAACAAACTTCGGGAAATTTCTTGATCCGCTTGCAGACAAGCTGCTTGTATCCGCAGCGTTAATTATTCTTGTTCAATTTGATCTCGCTCCAGCTTGGATGGTCATTGTGATTATCAGCAGGGAGTTTGCTGTAACGGGTTTAAGGCTTGTCTTAGCCGGAACAGGAGAAGTCGTAGCTGCTAACATGCTTGGTAAAATCAAAACATGGGCACAGATTATTGCGGTATCCGCATTGCTTCTTCATAATCTTCCATTTGAACTTGTGTCATTCCCGTTTGCTGACTTGGCGCTGTGGGTAGCCGTCTTCTTTACTGTCGTCTCAGGCTGGGAATATTTCTCTAAAAACTGGGAAGCGTTAAAAACATCTAATTAAGAAAGAAGGACTTCGTCATGGAATTTCCAAAAAAAGCAGAAATTATTGCCGTCGGTTCAGAGCTGCTGCTTGGACAGATCGCCAATACAAATGCTCAATTTATCAGCAAACAGCTCGCTGAAATCGGAGTGAACGTATTTTATCATACAGCGGTCGGAGATAATCCAGAACGGCTGAAGCAGGTCATCCGCATTGCTGAAGAACGCTCTGATTTCATTATTTTTTCAGGAGGTCTTGGACCCACAAAAGATGACCTGACGAAAGAAACGATTGCAAATACGCTAGGGCGTCCGCTTGTGTTAAATGATGAGGCATTCAAATCCATTGAGGATTATTTCAAGCGAACAAAACGCACGATGTCACCTAATAACCGAAAACAGGCGCTTGTGCTCGAAGGCTCTGACGTGCTGGCGAATCACTTTGGAATGGCCCCGGGAATGCTCATAGAGCATGAATCGCGCTTCTATATGCTTCTTCCTGGGCCGCCGAGCGAATTGCGTCCAATGTTTGAAAACGAGGCAAAGCCTCTTCTGCTGAAAAAGATGGGTTCAAATGAAAAAATTGTGTCCACCGTTCTTCGCTTTTTCGGTATCGGCGAATCTCAGCTTGAAGCCGATTTGGAAGATATTATTGATGCACAAACCAACCCGACAATCGCTCCTTTGGCTGCTGATGGAGAGGTGACGCTGCGTCTGACAGCCAAACACGCCGATGAAAAGGAAACAGAGCGTCTGTTAAAAGAAACAGAGGCCGTTATCTTAGAGCGTGTCGGTGAATTTTTCTATGGGTACGATGATACTTCTCTTGTAAAAGAGCTATCTAAAGCATGTAAGGAAAAAGGCATTACAATCTCTGCGGCAGAAAGCTTTACCGGCGGGCTGTTTTCTGAATGGCTGACGGATCATAGCGGTGCCTCAAAAATATTTGCCGGGGGCGTCGTTTGCTATACAAACGACGTGAAGCAGAATGTGCTTGGTGTCAAGAAGGACACATTAGACAGTTTTGGAGCGGTCAGCAAGGAGTGCGCATCCGAACTGGCTAAGGGTGTTCAAAAACTCACTGGCAGCGATATCGGCATTAGCTTTACTGGTGTAGCAGGACCTGATGCTCAAGAAGGGCATGAGCCTGGGCATGTGTTTATCGGCATTTCCGCAAATGGTAAAGAAGAGGTTCACGAGTTTCACTTTGCGGGCTCCAGAACGGGAATCAGAAAACGCGGAGCTAAATACGGCTGCCATTTAATCTTAAAGCTTTTAGAGCAAAAATAATATTTTCAGCACATTATCCTCCTAAGAAAACATGATTTCTCTGATACATTATGATATTTTGATAGGAATCACGCCAAGAAAAAATCCGAATATGCGTTCGCTTTTTTCTTGGCAAATCCCTTCAAACAGGGTATAGTATATGTAGTGGTAACATAAAGGAGGAAAAAATAGAATGAGTGATCGTCAGGCAGCCTTAGATATGGCTCTTAAACAAATAGAAAAACAGTTCGGCAAAGGTTCCATTATGAAACTGGGAGAAAAGACAGATACAAGAATTTCTACTGTCCCAAGCGGCTCCCTCGCCCTTGATACAGCACTGGGAATTGGCGGATATCCGCGCGGACGGATTATTGAAGTATACGGTCCTGAAAGCTCAGGTAAAACAACTGTGGCGCTTCATGCGATTGCTGAAGTTCAGCAGCAGGGCGGACAAGCCGCGTTTATCGATGCGGAGCATGCGTTAGATCCGGTATACGCGCAAAAGCTCGGTGTTAACATTGAAGAGCTTTTACTGTCTCAGCCTGACACAGGCGAGCAGGCGCTTGAAATTGCGGAAGCATTAGTTCGAAGCGGGGCAGTTGACATTGTTGTTGTCGACTCTGTAGCCGCTCTCGTTCCGAAAGCGGAAATTGAAGGCGACATGGGAGATTCGCATGTCGGTCTACAGGCACGCTTAATGTCTCAAGCGCTTCGTAAGCTTTCAGGGGCAATTAACAAATCGAAGACAATCGCGATTTTCATTAACCAAATTCGTGAAAAAGTCGGCGTTATGTTCGGGAACCCGGAAACAACTCCTGGCGGCCGTGCACTGAAATTCTATTCTTCCGTGCGTCTAGAAGTGCGCCGTGCTGAACAGCTGAAACAAGGCAATGACGTAATGGGGAACAAAACGAAAATCAAAGTCGTGAAAAACAAGGTGGCTCCGCCGTTCCGTACAGCCGAGGTTGACATTATGTACGGAGAAGGCATTTCAAAAGAAGGAGAAATCATTGATCTAGGAACTGAACTTGATATCGTGCAAAAAAGCGGTTCATGGTACTCTTATGAAGAAGAGCGTCTTGGCCAAGGCCGTGAAAATGCAAAACAATTCCTGAAAGAAAATAAAGATATCATGCTGATGATCCAGGAGCAAATTCGCGAACATTACGGCTTGGATAATAACGGAGTAGTGCAGCAGCAAGCTGAAGAGACACAAGAAGAACTCGAATTTGAAGAATAAAAATAAAATAAGTTTCAAATGATACAAAAGGCTGAGTGAAAAACTCAGCTTTTTTGTATTTTGCAAAAAAAATGATAAAAATATTGCTTTTTTTGACAACTTTTTTAGGGCTTTATTCGTCTAACAAAACGTGTGCAAAATGGAATTTATTTTGGGAGGAAAAAATGAATGACGAGCCCAACCCGCAGAAGAACTGCGAAACGCAGACGGAGAAAACTAAATAAAAGAGGAAAACTTTTGCTTGGTCTTTTAGCAGTGATGGTTTGCATTACGATTTGGAATGCGCTTCATCGGAATAGTGAAGAAAACGAGCCATCTCAAGAAACTGCAGCGGTTTCAAATACCGATCAGAAAAAAGAGGTCAAAAAGAAAACTGCCAAAAAATCAGAGGAACAAATCAAAACAGTAGACCGAAATCAAAACATCAGCAATTATTTAAAAGAGATCGGTTTCAGCGGAACCGCTATGATTGTCAGAAATGGAGAAATCGTAACAAATAAAGGTTTTGGCTATGCAGACCGTGAACATCACATTCAAAATAATCCATTGACGTCTTTTTACGTCGGTTCGTCACAAAAAGCGCTGATTGCAACCGCTATTTTGCAGCTTGAGGAAAAGGGGAAACTTCAGACAAGTGATCCGGTAAGCACGTATTTACCTCATTTTCCTAACGGACAAACGATTACTTTGAAGAATCTGCTTACACATACATCGGGGATAAACGGACATATTGAAGGAAACGGCGCCATTACCCCGGACGATTTAATAAAAGACATAGAACTTCAGGGAATCAAACGTCAGCCGGGCGTATGGGACTACAAGGATTCCAACTATTCTGTTCTCGCTTATATCATTGCTGAAGTAAGCGGTGAGCCCTATGAAAAGTACATAAAGAATCATATTTTTAAACCGGCGGGAATGACGCATGCAGGCTTTTACAAAACATATGAAAAAGAACCTTATCCTGCCGTCGGGTACAAGGTAAAGGGCAGCAGAACGGTTACACCGTATATACCTGATCTATCTCAGCTGTATGGAGCCGGCGATATTTATATGAGCGCTATAGATATGTACAAATTTGACCAAGCGCTGATAGACGGAAAACTGTATTCACAAAAAAGCTATGAAAAGATGTTTACGCCAGGGAGCAGCTCCACATACGGCATGGGATTTTATGTTGCTCCCGGAAGCTATTCAAACCATGGCGTTATGCCGGGCTTCAATATCTTGAACAGCTTTAGCAAATCTGGGCAAACCATTGTTATTTTGTTCTCAAACATTCAAAATAACGCTAAATTAGGCCAAGTGAACAATAAAATATATCAGCTTCTGAATCAAGAATGATCCGTGATCTTTTTTTGGATGAATTGCATTCGGCACGGGAAAAGACGTCGGGTCTGCAAACGTTAAGATGGCAAGCTTGACAAGTATTTCCGACACATTTACAATGAAGTTGTAACATTTGTTTTTTTAACATGATTGTTAAACCATTTAAACTTGACAAGGGCGATGAACATACTCATTCCCTGTGAAGGTTCTGTATGTTGAGAAAACTAGACAATGTACATGCCGACACTTATTTAAGCAACAACCAAGTTCATAGCAAGAGGAGGTGAAAGTATGACCCCAATTATGATGGTTCTCATCTCCATTTTGCTGATTCTACTCGGTTTAGTTGTTGGCTACTTTGTTCGTAAAACCATTGCCGAAGCGAAAATTGCGGGCGCACGCGGTGCAGCCGAGCAAATTCTTGAAGATGCAAAGCGTGATGCTGAAGCACTGAAAAAAGAAGCTCTGCTTGAAGCAAAGGATGAAATCCACAAACTTCGAATAGATGCTGAACAGGAAGTTCGTGAAAGACGAAATGAGCTTCAAAAACAAGAAAACCGTTTACTCCAAAAGGAGGAAAACCTTGATCGCAAACATGAGGGAATTGATAAACGGGAAGCGATGTTGGAGAAGAAAGATCATTCTCTGAATGAACGACAACAACATATTGAAGAGATGGAAAGCAAAGTGGATGAGATGATTCGTATGCAGCAGTCAGAGTTGGAACGAATTTCGAGTCTGACTCGTGATGAAGCAAAGCAAATCATTCTTGAGCGGGTTGAAAACGAGCTTTCACATGATATCGCCATCATGACAAAAGAAACTGAAAACCGTGCGAAAGAAGAGGCGGATAAGAAAGCGAAAAACATTCTTTCACTCGCCTTACAGCGCTGCGCAGCGGACCACGTTGCCGAAACAACGGTATCAGTTGTCAATCTTCCAAATGATGAGATGAAAGGACGTATCATCGGACGAGAAGGGCGTAACATTCGTACGCTTGAAACGCTGACAGGAATTGACCTGATTATTGATGATACACCTGAAGCTGTCATTCTTTCCGGATTTGATCCGATCAGACGTGAGACAGCCAGAATTGCTCTTGATAAACTCGTTCAGGATGGCCGAATTCATCCGGCACGGATTGAAGAAATGGTTGAAAAATCTCGTCGCGAGGTCGATGACTATATTCGTGAGATGGGTGAACAGACAACATTTGAGGTTGGTGTTCACGGCCTCCACCCAGATCTCATCAAGATCCTCGGCCGCTTAAAGTTCCGTACAAGCTACGGTCAAAATGTGCTTAAGCATTCTATGGAAGTCGCATTCTTGGCCGGTCTAATGGCATCGGAGCTTGGTGAAGACGCAAAGCTTGCCAAACGTGCGGGTCTTCTTCACGACATCGGTAAAGCAATTGACCATGAAGTAGAAGGAAGCCACGTTGAAATCGGGGTAGAGCTTGCGACCAAATATAAAGAGCACCCAGTCGTGATTAACAGTATTGCATCACACCACGGGGATGAGGAGCCGACTTCCATTATCGCTGTGCTAGTCGCTGCAGCAGATGCGCTTTCCGCTGCAAGGCCTGGCGCGAGAAGTGAGACGCTCGAGAATTATATTCGAAGACTTGAAAAACTCGAAGAAATTTCTGAGTCCTACGAAGGTGTTGAAAAATCATTTGCCATTCAGGCTGGACGCGAAGTGCGCATTATGGTGAAGCCGGATTCAATTAATGATCTTGAAGCTCATCGACTGGCGCGAGATATCCGCAAGCGAATTGAGGACGAGCTCGATTATCCAGGTCATATTAAGGTGACTGTAATCAGAGAAACTCGTGCCGTAGAGTATGCAAAATAAAGTGATGCGCTAAGCATCACTTTATTTTTTTGACGGCTAAGGAATTTTCAAGAAGAAAGGATTTACAAAATGAGAATTTTATTTATCGGAGATGTTGTCGGTTCACCGGGCCGTGACATGGTCAAAGAATATGTACCAAAGTTAAAAACAAAATATAAGCCTCACTTTACCATTATTAATGGTGAAAACGCCGCACATGGAAAAGGCCTGACGGAAAAAATTTATCACAGCTTAATCCAGTCCGGCGCAGATGTAATCACAATGGGGAACCACACATGGGACAAAAAAGAAATTTTTGATTTTATAGATGAGGTTCCGAATTTGGTTCGCCCGGCAAACTTTCCTGAAGGAACACCGGGGAAAGGGATCACATATGTGAAAGCAAACGGCAAAGAACTTGCAGTTATGAATTTGCAGGGACGTACGTTTTTACCGCCGCTTGATGACCCGTTTTTAAAAGCGGATGAATTGATTGCTGAAGCTGCGAAAAGAACACCGTACATTTTTATCGACTTTCATGCCGAAGCGACAAGTGAAAAGCTCGCGCTTGGCTGGTACACGGATGGACGGGCATCAGCTGTTGTAGGAACTCATACACACGTGCAGACAGCGGATAACCGCATTTTGCCGAAGGGAACGGCATATATTACTGATGTAGGAATGACTGGCCCATATGACGGTATACTGGGAATGGACAGAGAGACGATTATTAAACGATTCAAAACGAACCTTCCAGTCCGGTTTACTGTCGCTGAAGGGAAAACAACGCTCAGCGGAGTTGTCATTGACATAGATGATCAAACGAAAAAAGCCGTGAAAATCGAGCGTATTTTAATCAATGATGATCACATGTTCTTTGAATAATTGAACATAGGTTATTTTATAAAAATATTAAAAAGAAAAGCAGGAATATAGCAACTCCTTAGTGAATATAGTAAAAATGGAAGGTAGCCCGCTATTTTTGAAAAGCATTGTGGGGATGGCTTTTTGGATAGCAACATCTAATAATGATTGTTCTAATGAACACTCACTTATCCATTGTAAAACTAAGGGGGAGCAGAAATGGAAATCTTAAAAGTTTCAGCAAAATCGAGTCCAAATTCAGTGGCAGGTGCGCTTGCAGGCGTGTTGAGAGAGCGAGGAGCCGCCGAGATTCAAGCGATCGGAGCGGGTGCATTAAACCAGGCTGTAAAAGCTGTGGCGATTGCCAGGGGATTTGTGGCGCCTAGCGGCGTTGATTTGATTTGTATTCCGGCTTTTACAGATATTCAAATTGATGGGGAAGAAAGAACAGCGATTAAATTAATCGTGGAGCCTCGCTAAAAACAAATAAAGCATTCTCAACCTGTTTGCGTAATGCAAACAGGTTGTTTTTCATTTATTGTGATATTTTCTCCCGATAGTATTTTTGGCATATAATGGGCTAATATGCAAAATCAGAAATGAGCTAAAACGGTTCAAAAAAAATTCCGCCCATTTTTCAAGACAGATACTTTTGTCCTTCTGAAAAAGACAGTGCTGTTTACGCTTATTACATATCATGGTACAATCCGAATGTAACAAGAATTTTTCAAGGAGGATTGTACATGCAGAGTGGAAAGATGAAAGCTCTAATGAAAAAGGACGGGGCGTTCGGTGCTGTGCTGACTGAAGTTCCTATTCCTGAGATTGATAAACATGAAGTCCTCATAAAAGTGAAAGCTGCTTCCATATGCGGCACGGATGTGCACATTTATAATTGGGATCAATGGGCACGTCAGAGAATCAAAACACCCTATGTTTTCGGTCATGAGTTCAGCGGAATTGTTGAAGCTGTGGGAGAGAATGTCAGCGGTGTAAAAGTAGGAGAGTATGTGTCGGCGGAAACACACATTGTCTGCGGTGAATGTGTCCCTTGTGTAACAGGAAAATCTCATGTTTGTACCAATACTGCTATTATTGGAGTGGACACGGCAGGCTGTTTTGCGGAATATGTAAAAGTTCCCGCTGATAACATCTGGAGAAATCCTGCTGATATGGACCCGTCGATTGCTTCTATTCAAGAGCCTTTAGGAAATGCAGTTCATACCGTACTCGAGAGCCAGCCTGCAGGAGGAACGACTGCAGTGATTGGATGCGGACCGATTGGTCTTATGGCTGTTGCGGTTGCAAAAGCAGCAGGAGCTTCTCAGGTGATAGCAATCGATAAGAATGAATACAGGCTGAGTCTTGCCAAACAAATGGGAGCGACTTGTACTGTTTCTATTGAAAAAGAAGACCCGCTCAAAATTGTAAGCGCTTTAACTAATGGAGAAGGCGCAGATCTTGTTTGTGAGATGTCCGGCCATCCCTCAGCGATTGCCCAAGGTCTTGCGATGGCTGCGAATGGCGGGAGGTTTCATATTCTGAGCTTGCCGGAACATCCGGTGACAATTGATTTAACGAATAAAGTGGTATTTAAAGGGCTTACGATCCAAGGAATCACAGGAAGAAAAATGTTTTCAACCTGGCGCCAGGTGTCTCAACTGATCAGTTCAAACGTGCTCAATCTATCACCTGTTATTACCCATCAGTTTCCGTTAGAGGAGTTTGAAAAAGGTTTCGAACTGATGAGAAGCGGCCAGTGCGGAAAAGTAATTTTAATTCCATAAAAGGGGGATAAACATGACCAAGGAATTTGAGTTTTTAAAAGCAGAGCTTGATAGAATGAAAGAAAACCATACATGGCAAGACATAAAACAGCTTGAATCTATGCAGGGCCCATCTGTCACAGTGAATCATCAAAAAGTCATTCAGCTTTCTTCTAATAATTACCTCGGTTTTACTTCACATCCTAGACTCATCAACGCCGCACAGGAGGCCGTACAGCAGTATGGAGCCGGCACCGGATCAGTGAGAACGATTGCCGGTACATTTACCATGCATCAAGAACTTGAGAAAAAGCTGGCAGCCTTTAAAAAAACGGAGGCGGCACTTGTATTCCAATCAGGCTTCACAACGAACCAAGGCGTACTTTCAAGTATTCTTTCAAAAGAGGATATTGTCATCTCAGATGAGCTGAACCATGCCTCTATTATTGACGGAATTCGACTGACAAAGGCGGATAAAAAGGTGTATCAGCACGTCGATATGAGTGATTTAGAGCGGGTGCTGAGAAAGTCAATGAATTATCGGATGCGTCTGATTGTGACAGACGGCGTATTTTCCATGGATGGCAACATAGCTCCTTTGCCTGATATTGTAGAGCTCGCTGAGAAATATGACGCATTTGTGATGGTGGATGACGCCCATGCATCCGGAGTGCTTGGCGAAAACGGCAGAGGAACGGTGAATCACTTCGGTCTGGACGGCAGAGTCCATATTCAGGTCGGAACACTAAGCAAGGCAATCGGAGTGCTCGGCGGCTATGCTGCAGGTTCAAAGGTGCTGATCGATTATTTGCGCCATAAAGGCCGTCCTTTTTTATTCAGCACATCCCATCCGCCTGCTGTCACTGCCGCGTGTATGGAAGCGATCGATGTCTTGCTGGAAGAGCCGGAGCATATGGAGCGCTTGTGGGAGAATACCGCTTATTTTAAAGCAATGCTTGTAAAAATGGGTCTGACTCTCACGAAGAGTGAAACGCCGATTCTTCCTATTTTAATAGGTGATGAAGGTGTGGCAAAGCAATTTTCTGATCAGCTCCTTTCTCGAGGCGTTTTTGCCCAAAGCATCGTTTTTCCGACTGTAGCAAAGGGAAAAGCCAGAATTCGCACGATTATAACAGCTGAGCATACCAAAGATGAACTGGATCAGGCACTTGATGTCATCGAAAAGACGGCAAAGGAGCTCCAGCTATTGTAGGAGGAAGAGTAAACTCTTCCTCTTTTGATTCCTTATTGATTATTATTCTCAATGAGTGTACAATGATAGGTTGCCAGTTGTGCAGAGCTTCAATAACCTTTATACTGAAGGGTGGAAGTTTGGTTTGAAAGGAGAAAATATGACATGAATGAAAAACAAAAATTAGAGAGCGGACAAGTGAATCCATCGGACAAAAAATCCGAGAAGGATTACAGCAAGTACTTTGAAGCTGTTTACATTCCGCCTTCCTTAAAAGACGCGAAAAAACGAGGCAAGGAAGCCGTTACTTATCATAATGACTTTAAAATTTCTGAACAATTTAAAGGCTTGGGAGACGGAAGAAAGTTTTATATCCGTACGTACGGCTGCCAAATGAATGAACACGATACAGAGGTTATGGCAGGGATCTTTATGGCGCTCGGTTACGAAGCGACAAACTCTGTTGACGATGCCAATGTCATTTTGTTAAACACATGCGCGATCCGTGAAAATGCCGAAAACAAGGTGTTTGGTGAGCTCGGGCATTTAAAAGCACTGAAAAAAAACAACCCGGATCTGATTTTAGGCGTGTGCGGCTGTATGTCTCAAGAGGAATCAGTCGTGAACCGGATTTTGAAAAAACATCCGTTTGTCGATATGATTTTCGGAACCCATAACATTCATCGCCTGCCGGAGCTTTTGTCAGAAGCATACCTTTCAAAAGAAATGGTCGTAGAAGTTTGGTCCAAGGAAGGAGACGTTATTGAAAACCTTCCGAAAGTCCGGAACGGAAAAATTAAGGGCTGGGTCAATATTATGTACGGCTGTGACAAATTCTGTACGTATTGCATTGTGCCTTACACACGCGGAAAAGAAAGAAGCCGCCGCCCTGAGGATATCATTCAGGAAGTGAGAAGGCTCGCAAGTGAAGGCTATAAGGAAATTACACTGTTAGGCCAAAACGTAAACGCGTATGGAAAAGACTTTGAAGATATGACGTACGGACTTGGTGATTTGATGGATGAACTGAGAAAAATCGATATCCCGAGAATCCGCTTTACAACGAGTCATCCGCGCGACTTTGACGATCGCCTCATTGAAGTGCTGGCGAAAGGCGGAAATCTGCTTGATCACATTCATCTTCCGGTTCAATCAGGAAGCTCAGAAGTTCTGAAGCTGATGGCCCGCAAATATGACAGAGAGCGTTACATGGAGCTGGTTCGAAAAATTAAAGAAGCAATGCCGAACGCTTCTTTGACAACGGACATTATCGTCGGATTTCCGAACGAAACGGACGAGCAGTTTGAAGAAACGCTTTCTTTATATCGTGAGGTGGAGTTTGACAGCGCCTATACGTTCATTTACTCTCCGCGTGAGGGCACTCCGGCTGCTAAGATGAAAGATAATGTACCGATGCGTGTGAAAAAAGAGCGCCTGCAGCGTCTAAACGCACTGGTGAATGAAATTTCTGCTAAAAAAATGAAGGAATACGAAGGCAAGGTTGTCGAAGTATTAGTTGAGGGTGAAAGCAAAAATAACCCTGATATTCTTGCCGGCTATACTGAAAAAAGCAAGCTTGTCAATTTCAAAGGACCGAAGGAAGCCATCGGCAAAATCGTCCGCGTGAAAATCCAGCAAGCGAAAACATGGTCGCTTGATGGAGAAATGGTAGGAGAAGCAATCGAGGTGAAATAAGATGACACTCTACTCAAAAAAAGACATTGTGCAGCAGGCACGGAACCTTGCAAAAATGATCTCTGAAACAGAAGAGGTTGATTTTTTCAAACGAGCTGAAGCGCAAATCAATGAGAATGACAAAGTGTCTGCAATCGTTAATCAGATTAAAGCCTTGCAAAAGCAGGCTGTCAATCTGAAGCATTATGAAAAGCATGAAGCGCTCAAACAAGTAGAAGCAAAAATTGACGCGCTGCAAGAAGAGCTTGAAGAGATTCCTGTTATCCAGGAATTCAGAGACTCGCAGATGGAGGTAAATGACCTACTGCAGCTCGTTGCACACACCATTTCCAACCAAGTCACAAATGAAATCATCACGTCAACCGGAGGCGACCTGCTTAAAGGGGAAACCGGTTCTAAGGTGAAGCATTCAAATAACAGCTGTTCTCTCTAAACACGGTGCCTTTACAGGCCCGTGTTTTTTTATCATTTATTTGGTTATAAATGAACTAAATAATCTATGTACTAAATATTCAATTGGTTTTTCTGTGCTCGGCCGCGAGTAAACTTTATCGCACTTATAAGTAAAGTTTCTAGGCACACCTGCATACAATGGAACAGAAACTTTGTATTTTTATATTTTATTTATAAAAATGCACACTAGACAAATGCCCAGCATAAGATAACACGAAGAAGAACAAGGAGGCATGCCGGAATGTCTGAATACAGGGAAATTATTACGAAGGCAGTAGTAGCGAAAGGCCGGAAATTCACCCAATGCACCAACACCATCTCGCCTGAGAAAAAACCGAGCAGCATTTTGGGTGGTTGGATTATTAACCACAAGTATGACGCTGAAAAAATTGGAAAAACGGTAGAAATTGAAGGGTATTATGATATAAACGTATGGTACTCTTACGCGGACAACACAAAGACAGAGGTTGTCACAGAACGGGTAAAATATGTAGATGTCATTAAACTCAGATACAGAGACAATAATTACTTAGATGATGAGCATGAAGTGATTGCCAAAGTGCTTCAGCAGCCAAACTGCCTTGAAGTGACCATTTCGCCGAATGGAAATAAAATCGTTGTGCAGGCAGAAAGAGAATTTTTAGCGGAAGTGGTAGGGGAAACAAAGGTAGTTGTTGAGGTCAATCCTGACTGGGAAGAGGAAGACGAGGAAGATTGGGAAGATGAGCTTGATGAAGAGCTTGAAGACATCAACCCGGAATTTTTAGTGGGAGATCCTGAAGAATAAAAAAGGGACTAGGGGAGACAGTACCCCCAAGTCTCTTTTTTATATTGATATATCATTCTTTTATCACTTTTTGTTTATGTTATAATGAAGGCTGGTAAATAGAAACGAAGATACATAGTGAGGGATTAAACAATGGCCGGTTATACGCCTATGATACAGCAATATTTAAAAATTAAGGCAGAGCACCAGGATGCCTTTTTATTTTTTCGACTGGGTGATTTTTACGAAATGTTTTTTGAGGACGCTAAAAAAGCGTCACAAGAGCTGGAAATTACGTTAACGAGCAGAGACGGCGGTGCGGCAGAAAAAATACCGATGTGCGGTGTGCCGTATCATTCTGCTTCCGCGTATATTGAACAGCTTATTAAAAAAGGATACAAAGTGGCGATCTGTGAACAGACGGAAGATCCGAAGGCCGCAAAGGGTGTTGTAAAAAGAGAAGTGGTTCAGCTTATTACGCCCGGAACTGTAATGGACGGCAAAGGCATCCATGAATCGGAAAATAACTTTATTGCATCTGTTTCAGCCTGCTCGAATGGATACGGACTTGCGCTTTCCGATTTAACAACGGGAGAAAATTTGGCTGTTTTGATTGAACGACTTGAAGACGTCATATCAGAAATTTATTCAGTCGGCGCACGGGAAATCGTGGTTTCAGGAAGCTTGGATGCCGATACAGTGGCACAGCTGAGAGAGCGGTGCGGTGCAACGATCTCAATTGAAGACGGAGAAACAGACGAACACGTAACGATCATTGAGCACTTAAATAATGAAGATATAACAAAAACGTTTATGCGCTTATATACGTATTTGAAAAGAACCCAAAAGCGCAGCCTTGATCATCTTCAGCCCTTGCAGGTGTATGAGCTTGAGGAAGCGATGAAAATTGACTTGTACTCAAAGCGTAATCTGGAGCTGACCGAAACGATCCGTTCGAAAAATAAAAAAGGCTCCCTTCTATGGCTGCTGGATGAAACAAAAACGGCAATGGGAGGCCGGCTTCTTAAACAGTGGATTGACCGGCCGCTTATCAGAGTCAATCAAATCGAAGAGCGTCAAGAAATGGTGGAAACATTGATGTCCCATTTCTTTGAACGGGAAGATCTGCGTGAACGATTAAAAGAAGTATATGACTTAGAACGTCTTGCCGGCCGCGTGGCATTCGGAAATGTTAATGCCCGGGATTTGATTCAGCTGAAGGAATCGTTAAAGCAAGTGCCTGGCATCAAACAGCTGGTTGCTTCACTTGCTCATGACAAGGCCAAGGAACGTTCAGAGCGTATTGACCCTTGCGGAGATGTACTTGAACTGCTGGAAGAAGCGCTGTACGAAAACCCTCCTTTATCGTTAAAAGAAGGGAACTTGATAAAAGACGGTTACAATCAAAAGCTTGATGAATACCGTGATGCAAGCAGAAACGGAAAAGACTGGATTGCCCGCCTGGAACAGCAGGAGCGGGAATACACAGGCATTCGCTCTTTAAAGGTGGGCTTTAATAAAGTTTTCGGTTATTACATTGAAGTGACAAAAGCAAATTTGCATTTGCTTGAGGAAGGGCGTTATGAGCGGAAGCAGACGTTAACGAATGCAGAGCGCTACATTACACCAGAATTAAAAGAAAAAGAAGCGCTCATTTTAGAAGCGGAAAATAACATCTGTGAGCTTGAGTACGAGCTGTTTACCGAGCTGCGCGAGAAAGTGAAGCAGTATATTCCGCGGCTTCAGCAGCTTGCAAAACAGATGAGTGAGCTGGACGCGCTGCAATGCTTTGCGACAATCAGTGAAAATCGCCACTACACGAAACCGGAGTTCTCTAAAGATGAAGTCGAAGTGATTGAAGGCAGACACCCGGTTGTTGAAAAAGTCATGGACAGCCAGGAATATGTCCCGAACAACTGTATGATGGGCGATAACAGACAAATGCTTCTCATTACAGGTCCAAACATGTCAGGGAAAAGCACGTATATGAGACAAATCGCGCTCATTTCCATTATGGCGCAAATCGGCTGCTTTGTACCCGCGAAAAAAGCGGTGCTTCCGATCTTTGATCAAATTTTTACGCGAATCGGCGCTGCAGATGATTTGATTTCCGGACAAAGTACATTTATGGTAGAAATGCTTGAAGCGAAAAATGCGATTGTCAATGCGACGAAAAACAGCCTCATTCTGTTCGATGAAATCGGGCGGGGCACGTCCACTTATGACGGCATGGCGCTGGCACAGGCGATTATTGAGTATGTTCACGATCATATCGGCGCCAAGACGCTGTTCAGCACACACTATCACGAGCTGACCGTTCTGGAGGACAAGCTGCCTCAGCTGAAAAATGTTCATGTTCGCGCTGAAGAATATAATGGAACGGTTGTCTTTCTTCATCAAATAAAAGAAGGTGCCGCTGATAAAAGCTATGGTATCCATGTAGCTCAGCTTGCTGAGCTGCCTGAAGATCTCATTGCGCGCGCTCAAGATATTTTAAAAGAGCTGGAGCAGTCAGGAAACAAACCGGAGGTGCCCGTGCAGAAACTCCAGGTGAAAGAAGAACCGGCACAGCTGTCCTTTTTTGCCGAGGCGGAAAAGCTGGCTGAAACACCAAAGCTTTCTAAAAAAGAAAAGCAGGTGCTCGATGCCTTCAAATCACTTAATATACTGGATATGACACCGCTTGAAGCGATGAATGAAATGTACAAGCTGCAAAAGAAATTACATTAAAACGGGGTGATGAATGTGGCAAAAGTCATCCAGCTGTCAGATGAGCTTTCAAATAAAATAGCGGCGGGCGAGGTTGTGGAACGGCCCGCCTCAGTCGTCAAGGAATTGGTGGAAAATGCGATCGACGCTGACAGCACAGTCATTGAAATCGATATTGAGGAAGCAGGACTTGCATCCATTCGGGTTTTGGATAACGGCGAAGGAATGGAGAATGAAGATTGCAAACGTGCTTTCCGCCGCCACGCAACGAGTAAAATAAAAGATGAAAATGATTTATTCAGGGTGAGAACGCTTGGTTTTAGGGGAGAGGCCCTGCCGAGTATCGCGTCAGTTTCTCATCTGGAGATTACGACAAGCACTGGTGAAGGAGCTGGGACGAAGCTCGTCCTTCAAGGAGGAAACATCATTTCCGAATCGCGGTCCTCAAGCAGGAAGGGAACTGAAATTGTCGTTTCCAACTTGTTTTTTAACACACCCGCCCGTTTGAAATATATGAAAACCGTTCATACAGAGCTTGGAAACATTACAGACGTGGTTAACCGTATTGCTCTGGCGCATCCAGAGGTATCGATCCGCCTGCGCCATCATGGGAAAAACCTGCTTCAAACGAACGGAAACGGGGATGTTCGCCATGTACTGGCAGCGATTTACGGAACTGCTGTCGCCAAAAAAATGCTTCCGCTGCATGTAAGCTCTTTGGATTTTGAAGTAAAGGGATATATTGCCCTCCCAGAGATTACACGGGCGTCGAGAAACTATATGTCGTCGGTGGTCAATGGCCGTTACATTAAAAATTTCCCGCTCGTCAAAGCGGTTCATGAAGGATATCATACGCTTCTGCCGATCGGACGTCATCCAATCACCTTTATAGAAATTACGATGGACCCGATTTTAGTCGATGTCAACGTGCATCCATCGAAGCTTGAGGTCCGACTCAGCAAGGAAACAGAGCTTCATGACTTAATACGTGACGGAATTAAAGATGTGTTTAAACAGCAGCAGCTGATTCCGAGTGCCCAGCTCCCGAAAAAATCAGCACCTGCCATCAAAAATGAGCAGCAGTTCATAACCTTTGATGAAAAACCTGCGGAAAGAAAAGTTCCGAAAAAACCGACTGCGCCATCTTATTCACCAATGAAGCTCAGCTCAGTCGTGAAAGAGGAGGTTGACGCGGAGGAAGAATTGCCTCCTATTCAATTTGATGCTCAACCTATCGTTGATCAGGAACAAACCCTTGAGGTGTCCGATGTTTCAGAAGAACAGACTGAAACATATGAGCAGGAATACCATGAGGATCAGCCACAGGCAACGTCCGAGCGGGTTCCGATTATGTACCCGATCGGCCAGATGCACGGGACTTATATATTGGCACAAAATGAAAATGGCCTGTATATTATCGACCAGCACGCCGCCCAAGAACGTATTAAATACGAGTACTTCCGTGAAAAAGTGGGGGAGGTTGAGCCTGAGGTCCAGGATATGATTGTACCGCTGACGTTCCACTACTCCACAAACGAGGCTTTGATTATCGAACAGCACAAACAAGAGCTCGAAAGTGTTGGTGTCTTTTTAGAGTCATTTGGGTCAAACAGCTACATCGTCCGCTGCCACCCGGCCTGGTTTCCAAAGGGAGAAGAAGCCGAGCTGATAGAAGAAATCATTCAGCAGGTGCTCGACTCCAAACATATTGATATTAAAAAACTCCGTGAGGAAGCGGCGATTATGATGAGCTGCAAAGGCTCCATCAAAGCAAATCGCCACCTCAGAAACGACGAAATCAAAGCGCTTCTGGACGACCTCCGAAGCACATCAGACCCATTTACTTGCCCGCACGGCCGCCCGATCATCATACACCATTCCACTTATGAGATGGAAAAGATGTTCAAACGCGTGATGTAGGGGGGTGGCGAAGGGGAATATACCCTTTGCCCATATTTTGCCCATGCATTTCAAGCATTGAGATATTTCTTCGGAATTGATCAATGCTTTTTTTGATTTTGTGACCGTAATAAAACTACTTTAAGCAGGCGAACTATTTGTTCATCCCCATATGCTATGGAGCGAGCAAAGGAGATTTGGTGATATACTTGTGATGAATTTCACTTCTCAAAGCGGGGTACAGATTCATTTTTAGAAAGTTATTTGGGTTCTTTCAGGCAAATATCTGTAAAGTGTGATAAAACTAATGGCTGGCTTCTTGATGGGGAGTTTTATTCTTTGCGATTGCAGTCCTGCTGGGGATAGGGGGATGAAGGGATTGCGAGAATTCGAGAAGTGGCATATTTATTGGATTTGAACTGAAAGAAGGCTGGCGTAAAAAAGAGGGAGACCCCCTATATATTAGTAACAACGTTCATAATTTCCATACCAAATTCCACTCCATGAGGTAACACCTTTTAGATACCACTTATAAACGCCGTCATCATAGACGTTGGGTATTTCATTTCTTGAATTATAAGGTCCGAATTGTTTTACTATACAAGTTTTTAGTGCGTTTGCCTCGGTAGTTGTGTTTGTGGTCGAAGAAGTGGTTGCAAATGCAGGAGCTGCTGAAACAAGTAAAGCAAGTGATAAAGCTGAACCAGTTAACACTTTTTTCAATTTCATTTTAAACACTCCTTTTTAAATTTTTTCTGTTACAATATAAGACTTCTACGAAAGTAATTATTTCCCTTGTAAATAAATGTTAATTATTTGTGAACTTGTTTTATGATCGACTACAGATGCCCTGAATGTGATTAGAGCGAGTTAGATAAAAAAATCTGCTCAGGTGCCAGCTGCCTGAAATGCGGCTGCGGCATATGCGTTGAGGGGGAGATTATAAATTGATGGAATTAAATAGGGATAATAAATGAGAAGGAGAATTAAATGAGTTTAGATCAAGCTTTGAATGAATTATTTAAGTTATTAAAAATCCCAATTTAGCGGTTTAGTTAAAAGTAAAATAATTTTTGGCACAAACATGGCATGATAACGGCACACCATTTTGTTTTCAGTCATGGAGTATATAAGTAATAAATTGAGGAGCGGCACTGCTAATGAGGGGGGCCTTTAATTTTTGCTACTAATAAAACTATGTACTAAATTTTCAATCGTGAAAGTAATTTCGTGATTAAGGAGAGTAAGTTTCGCAAATAGTTCGACAAATTCTGCGAATTGTTCCTTTATCCTCTCCTTTTACCGATAATAAGGTGGGGGAGAGATGACATCAATTTTGAAACTAAATATCTGATCAGATGGGGTATACCAGGATGTTTTTTTACTGATGAGTTTATGGCCATTTGCTATATTTCTAAAGGCGTACCTGTTAATGATCCAGTGAAAAGTATTAGCTTTATTTTTAGTACAGCGGTTATTGGCGTAGTAATTGGCTACCTCATCTATCAAGTTTATTTTGCTTATGATTGGTTGTTAGGTCTCTCGGAGAGGGAGTTTATAAATGGTGACGAACTGTCTCTTAGACCATGGGGAAAGTGGTATCATTTCAACAAACGAAGTGAATATAGAAAATACAAGGCCAAACAATACTACAGGTTGGAATTCGAATGGCAAAATGAATTATCGAAAATTACTGACGAAAACAAGCGTAACTATATTGCGACATGGTTTTCACATTTATTATCGACAACTCATGGTTTAGGAGCTCTGTGCTGGTCGTTATTTATATCTTTATTTGTAAATTTGCTTCACCTAAGTTACTCTTTTACTATGTGAGAACATTGCTTCATACTGGATCAATTGTTTTAAATTGCATTATAATTTTGCTTATTTTATTACCTTCTATCGCCAATCAAAAGTATTACTCGCGTAATGTTAATGAATGTAGAATGCACTTTTTAAATGAATTTAAAAAATAGAGCGCCTTATAAAGGTGCTTTTTTATGTTCTCTGTAAACTGCTTCCGGTAAATCTCAAGATAGACAATTGGCGGTTAACGGCTTTAGTGCGGTGGCAGTTTAGACTGAATATTTGCTCCGTTTAGAAACTTTGTCGGCATGTTTCGGCAACAATCACATGGCAAAACGCCATAAAAACTTCTTATGGCGTCTGCCGTACAGGGAGGTGAGTCAAAAAGACTTTGGATACTCTGAGATTAGTAAAGGAATGAAGCACCAACAATGATCAACAAGATGAACAACACTACGATCAGTACGAAGCTGCTTCCGCCTGAATATCCGCCGCCAGAGTATCCACCAGAATATCCACCGTAGAATCCCATGATGTCACCTCCTTTAGTAGAGATAGAAAAAGGTATGCGAAACAATAACTTTCGACATAGTTTTAAGTCTAAAAAAGAAGAAATGAATATTTTGTCTAAAGGTGTACCAGTGGATTTCAGCAAACTATTAACATTTGTACCTCACATTCATCCGCAGTAGTTGCGATGGAACATCCTTATTAAAATACATCTTGCATCAACCCCTGATGAAGTTTTGCGATATCAATTGGAGTGTCATATTATAGGAAACGGTTGTAAACGTGCGATCAGTGTTAACCCATTATACTTCTCAGGAATATCCATCTACATAACGAAATTTACATTTACAGGTAATTTGAAATAATGTATATTTTGGATGAGGGGGGTGGAAACACATGGCATGTGGTCCAAAGATAATTGTCTTTTTGGATGAACTTGATGATCCGAATGTAAGAATCATTTTAGAATGCAGAATTTAAAGTACAACATTGTGTTTTGCTCCCTGTTCGTGTGAACAGGGAGTTTTATTTTTTTCCGTTTTATAACTGGTGATGTCAAAATATAAGGAGTTATGAATTCCCCATATCTGCCATCGGCATTTTTAAGCGGCTTCTCTATTTGGCTGGTTATCAAAAGCAAGTTCAATGAAACCCATCAAAGCTGATATCACAACAAGCAAGACATCTGGAATATAAATAGACTGCATAAAGTAATCTGCAAAACAGATCGTTATAAGATTGCTGATAAAGTACAGTATAAAAGCAAAAAGTGCAGTCTTTTTCAATGAAAGTGCTTTTGCCAAAATGATAGAGATCATCTTTGTGAGTGGGTCTATGATCACGCCTACAGCAAAGCATGCTAAAATAAATAAAGCTAATGTTTGATTGGAAGCGTATGTGATGCCAAGTATGGAGAATAATCCTTTCATCCCGAAGAAAAAGCCGCCGAAGATGACTGCAAGTGCAATAGCCACGATAAAAATGACAGATACAATTCCGATTAATTTTGATTTCAGGTTAAAATCCTTAGAGTGCTCGTTCTGTTCTTTTTGGCACAAGTATGACACTCCCTTCACCTGCTTACTCATACAAACCGTTATCCTTGAATGAACCCAAAATATCTATAAGTCTGTTTTCCGACGAAAATAGTATAGCATATTTTAACAAAACCAAAAAAGGTCCTTTCCACTGGGGAAGGGCCTTTTTCATCATGTTAACTCCTGAGATTCGCCGAAGCTTTCTCTTTTTTTGGCCAAATAAAATAGCTGGCTGTAATGAGAAAGTCAATGCCTATAATGACAGTCCACAGTTTAAGAATGCCGCTCAATGCCTCGGTTCGGGCAGAGTCATTGATAAAATAAATCATCCCTGCCAATAGTCCCGCACCAATTAAGTAGGCCAGCACATGTCTTAGCCACCCTTTCGCACCGTGCTTGGCATGATCCATTCCAAAACGTTTCATAGGTTTTGCGCCTTTTTTTGTTACATAATATTGAAATTTTTCATCTGCCCATTGAATCATTTGTTTCCCATAAGCGATCGATATACCGATGTAAACAGCTGCAATCCCATGTGCTGCGGTCGCTGAGGCTCCGCGGTAAAGGTCCACACCAGTTGCCGCTAATAAGATCAAATCGATAACTGGAGTTAAGGCAAGGAATAGCAGTCCTAATGTATGTCGTTTGAATAGGTAGCGTACAGCAAGCCCCAAAACAATGACAACCCAAAACGCAATTTCACAGAAAACAATCATCCATGCGATACCGTTCAATCCATTCCCCTCTTTTCAGTACAGTTGTATTATTTAAATAATATGTTACCACCTTTGTTTTTGTAACACAACTGTATTATAAAAATTGCCCTCTCATTTTTTTCTTGTTACAATAAAGCTATGCCAAAACAAATTGACCATGAGAAAAGAAGAAAACAAATTGCAGAAGCAACGTGGCGCGTCATTTTAGAACGGGGGATGGAGGGAGCATCAGCTAGGAACATTGCAAAGGAAGCAGGATTGTCACTAGGTGCGCTGCGCCATTATTTCACTACACAGGATGAACTGCTAGCTTTTGCAATGAAACTTGTTCAAGAAAAGGTGATGGCTCGAATTAAGGATATTGCAATGAAAGATTTGCTCCCTAAGGAAAAAGTGTTGCACATTTTGCTTGAAATTGTCCCAACGAATGAAGAAACGATAAGAGAGATGGAGGTTTGGTTTGCTTTTACTGCTTACGCCAGACATAAGAAGGATATGTTTGATGCGAATCATGACGGGATTTTCAGCGGCATGCGGAATCTGATTGCCTATTTAGATGAATCCGATTTACTGAAGCAGAATGCTGATAAAAACATTGAAGCTGAGAGGCTTTACGCGCTTGTTGACGGCTTGGCTTTACATGCGATGCTTGACCCTGTACGAGTGAATAAAGACAGAA
Organism: Bacillus sp. FMQ74; assembly: GCF_001875785.1. Lineage (NCBI taxonomy): Bacteria > Bacillati > Bacillota > Bacilli > Caryophanales > Bacillaceae > Bacillus > Bacillus sp. FMQ74. The sequence continues at coordinate 813,188 of NZ_MOEO01000001.1, forward strand.
TCGAGCGGGTCATTATGCAGCATGTAGAGTCAATTTGCGTGGAAGATACACGCGAGAAAGAAGAGAAGGAATAATGATAAAGCTGAAAAAAATCGGTTCAATAAAGTGTCATCTATTTATCCTAAGCATTACTGGATAGCTTGATGTAAAGCAGCGCCTTTGACAGAAAGCTCAAAGGCGCTAAGCTGCATTATTTGATGAAAGTGAGTGTCAGCTGTGCTGGATATCAATTGTATATACTGCACGATCTGTTACGACCTTCAATCCTTCGTTTTCTTGGTGAATATGAATATCACCTAATAAAGGAATCTCATAGGCATTTTGCGGAAGCGGCACGTTTCCGTCCTCAGTGAAGGTTGTTCCTTCGCCTTCTAAAACGAGCTCTTCTTTCGCTACATAGTCATCAGGGTGATTCGTACTGCGTATAGCCACTTTTTGAAGGTGGAGAACAATCTGATCCAAGTCTGATATTTCTTCATCATGGGTCAATTCACCTTTTCTAATATCAAGCGTCTGGCCGACTTTTGATTCCAGCCATTGAGAGAGCTGTGTATTCGTGTGTGCCATCAATATTCCTCCTTTTGATCTACACGATACTATTCCCAATTGCTGCATCATTTACACAGAAAAGAGCCGCCTCACCCCTTATGTATGAAACAATTCGCTGTTTAAAGCCTTGATATAACGTATGGCAGAACGCTGGACCGCTTCGCCGGCATTTTCTTTGACAACTTTAGAAAAAGCATTGTAAAGCCGGTTGAATTGAAGCGATTTCACTTTGGCTGCTATTTCTTCAACCTTGGAGGCGGGAAGGGGAATGAGATTTGGATAGCTGTACATAAAGCTGACCCAGTTTCGATCCGCTGCAACCGTAATGATATCTCCAGTCAATAGACACCCGTTCCCTTTATTGCCGTTGATCCAATGAAGAACAGCACCGCCTTTAAAATGTCCGCCCAGTCGGTAAAGGTCCAGTCCCGGCTTTATGCTGAGCGTTTCCCCTGACCAGAAGTGAATGTGCTTGCTTGGCCTTGTCACCCATTTTTTGTCATCTTCATGGATGTAGATCGGTGCCTGAAACGCTTCAGCCCACTCAACCTGAGTAGAGTAATAATGTGGATGAGATAAAGCGATGGCTTGAATACCGCCTAATTCGTTAATTTGGTCAATTGTCCTTTGGTCAAAATATGAAATGCAATCCCACAGCACATTACAGTCCTTATGCTGGATCAGATGAGCTGTTTGTCCGATCGCAAACTCTGGTTCAGTTTTGATGCTGTATAGATGGTCTTCTTCCTTTTTGAGGATGTTTTGAAGGTTTCCTTTCTCACGCATGTCTTCAAGAGTTGTCCAAGTTTGTCCATCAGGATGAATATACTGTCTTTCATCCTCACAAATCAGACACGAGCTGGGCGGCTTCACAGTCTGTGCATGCTGCACACCGCATGTGTTGCAGATATAATATGGCACTTTCTTCACTTCCTTCATCTATTTCCCATTATTTTACCTTATGATTATAAATATTCAAACAAAAAAACCGGCAGTTCTGCTGAGAGAGAATTGCCGGCTTTTTGATGCTGTTTATTGGCCGGGAACGGAATTTTCCGCGTTGACAGCGCCCGCTCCGTACACATTCGGATCTTCATCTTTCCATTTGTCCGTGCCGTTTTTCAAAAGCTCTTTTACTTCATCAGGGGTAAGATCCGGGTTTTGCTGGAGAATTAAAGCTGCGATTCCTGCGCAAATTGGTGTTGCCATCGAGGTTCCTGACATTGTGAAGTACTGAGATCCTACACGGCTTGACTTTTGGAGCTTATCAATATAAGAATTCGGAGAGCGAAGGGAAATAATATTAACACCCGGCGCTAAAATATCGGGCTTTTCTTTCCCGTATACTGTTGGACCGCGGCTTGAGAAGGAAGCGACCGTATCATCATCGCTGCTTGCAGTATCGTTATCATCAAGCGCACCTACTGTAATCACCTTTTCGCTCACGCCCGGGCTTGCAATGGTCTGCGAATCAGGGCCTGAGTTTCCGGCAGCGACACAGACGACAATCCCTGCGTTCCACGCTTCTTCAACCGCTCTGACTAACGGATCTTCCTGTTCATGATCATATCTAAGGGCATCGCCCCCGAGCGACATACTCATAATATCAATCGGTTCATCAGGGTTGTCCTCATTGTATTGAATACACCACTCGACACCCTCTATAATATCTGCTAACGTTCCTGAACCCTGCTTGTTTAATACCTTTACGCCGATGAGATTGGCTTCCGGTGCAGGTCCGCGGTATTTTCCGGAAGAGGATGCGCCGCTGCTTGCGACATCACCTGCACAATGTGTGCCATGACCATTATCATCATATGGCTCTGTTTTTTGATTGACCATGTCCACGAACCCGATAACTCTGCCTTCTAGATCAGGATGCGGGTAGATTCCTGTATCGACAACTGCGACAGTAATTCCTTTTCCTGTCAGGGTTTGCCCGTTTCGGACGACTTCCCTCGCATGGCTTGCTTCGGTTGCCGTGTCTAAAAGCGCTTTGACTTCGCGGTTTAAATACACCTTACGGATATTGCTGCATTCAGAAAGAAGAGAATGTAATGCTGAGGGGGTAACCTCCGCGCTGCAGCAGTTGATTTTGTTGAAGCGGCTTTTTAGCTTACTGCGTTTTTCTTTTTGCAGCACCTCTCCAGCCATTTGAAAGCCGGTCTCGTGACAGCCTTCCTCAAATTCAATAATGACTGACATTCTTTTTCTGTTTTTCAACTTGGTTTCGAAAAAATTATGCAAGAAGCAAGGAGTCCATTTGAAGGGCTTGTAAAGCTGCAATACGGTTTCCCGTAACGGCCAATCTAGCTTATGAGCATTTGCTCTCACCATTTGTACCATAGAGTACCCAAACATGTATTTTCCTCCTACTATAAAGTTCTCTGTATACTCTATGAACAGATGATAGGTTTGGTAAGTTTGTTTGTCCTTTATAAGAGGCGGATAAGAGTTTGTTTTTATGAATCATTCGCATTAGATACGATGGCTGCAGGGGTTGAGGAAATCATTGGGGATTGAAAAGGAACGTTTGTTCGTATTATAATGTGATCATATCAAACTGGGAAGGGGAGAGCAGCTGATGAATTTCTACTTGCACCGATCTTTGGAAAGCCAAATGCCAATCAGCATTATATATATGAAGAAAGACGGAACAATTAGTAAAAGAACGATTATTGTAAGGCAGAAAAGCAAAACGAAAATCAAAGCATTTTGTTTTTCGAAACAACAGATCAGAACATTTTTGTTGGACTCTATCCTCTCCTGTGACTTCGTGAGAACAAATAAGAAAAAACTTTATTTTGCAGGCCAGTAACAGGCTGTCCGTCTCAGCAAGCGGACAGCCTGTTACGAAAACCCTCCTTAAACCTCTATACATTTATTTGCCAAGTGAGGTTGTTCCTACCTTTTTTGTCTTTCCTCTCAACCTTTTTTCACTCTTATTTGAAATGAACCGCTAATAACCGTGACAATCAATTGATTTTTTGAAACCGGGAACTTTTTCACTGATGATATCGTGTATACAATGGTAAGATAAAACCTATTGGCTAAACCTCATATAATGAACCGTGCCATTCTTATGAAAGGAGTTAAACATGAGAAGATTTTTACTAAATGTCATATTAGTCTTAGCCATTGTCTTGTTCTTGAGATATGTTCATTACTCATTAGAACCTGAACCATCAAATCAGCCAGATACATATTCAAATTTCAGCAGCTTGGCAGAGAATGAGAGCCCAGCCGATTACGATATTTCATATAATGAGAAAAAAGGAAGCAAAGTCTTAATTATGTCTCCGCATGGCGGAAGAATTGAAGGCGGAGTAAGTGAGCTTGTTCGGTATTTCAATCATGAATACTCTACATACCTGTTTGAAGGGTTGAAGTCCCATGATAACCAAACGCTCCATATTACAAGCACCAATTTTGATGAGCCATTAGCTAAAAAGAAAATCAAGGAGCATCAATATGTTGTGGCTTTTCATGGATATAAAGGGGAGAACAAGAATACCCTTGTAGGGGGAACGGACCGAAAGCGGGCGAAAATGATTGTGAGAGCTCTTGAGCGGAGAGGTTTTTCCGCTGAGTTAGCGTCGTCTAAAAGCGGTCTCGCTGGATTGAATGCCGAAAACATTAACAACCAAGGAGAAACGGGGCTAAGTATACAGCTGGAAATCAGCCGCGAGCAGAGAGAAGCATTTTTTGATGATTTTTATTATAAAAATAGGAAATACACAAAGAATAGTGAATTTTATGCTTATGTCAGTGCGATCAAAGGTGTCCTGGAAAAAGAGTATTCGTAACAAGCAGATCAGGAGACAAAATACGAGAAGATCAGTAGACTGAAATAGGATGAAAAAGGAGGTAAAACAATGGCAGATCATCATTTTTATTTAAAAGCGAACTGGCCGGGTAAACGCAATGATGTCGGTACGATCGAAAGCGGTAACCTGATCACATCGATTTCCATCCCTAAAGAAATGGATGGACCGGGAGAAGGGACCAACCCTGATGAAATGCTCCTCGGTGCGGCAGCGACCTGTTACATTATTACACTTGCAGCGATGATGGAGAGAAGCGGGCTGGAAAAAGAAGACTTGCAGATGGAGTCAGAAGGTATTGTCGACGTCACAAAAGGAGTCTTTACATACAAAAAGATCATTCACCGTCCCTCTGTTGTGCTTAAACATGATGCTTCACAAGACGATATTGCATTGGCGCACAAGCTTTGTGAAAAAGCGGAGTCGTCATGCATGATTTCGCGCGCGATTCAAGGGAATGTCGAGCTGCGGCTTGAAGCCTCTGTAAAAGTGGGTGGAGAATAATGAAAACAGACGGTTACTCACAGACCGTCTGTTTTTTATCTTCAGCGTGGGCTTTCGACTGATTTAGCACGACCACGCCCGCAATGACAAGCGTGAGACCGAATATCCCCTTCAAACTGATGGTTTCGCCAAAAAGCAAAAACCCGACAATGGCTGTAAGCGCGGTACCAACGCCCGACCATGTTGCGTACGCGCTTGATAAGTCAATTGTTTTTAAAGAAAAGCTTAGAAAAGTAAAAGCGGAAAGAAATCCGGCTACGACTCCGGCAATGGGCCAGGCTTGTGTAAATCCTTCTGAAAGCTTCAGCATCGTGCTCCCAAAAACTTCAGATAAAATGGCGAGAGCCAAATAAAGCAATCCTTTCATCATCCTCACTCCTTTACTGCCAGTTAAGTAATACAACCCCTGATATTAATAAAAGAATCCCGAAAAGCCCTTTCGCATTCAGTTCTTCCTTGAACCATTTCACTCCGATTACTGTCGTCAGCACCGTTCCCGCCCCGCTCCAAGTCGCATAGGAGAGGCTTAGAGGAATATGGTTTAACGTCAGTGACAGCATATAAAAGGCGAGGGAATAGCCAATGACGACCAAGGCACTCGGCTTCCACTTTTTGAAGCCATCAGATACTTTCAGCATGGCTGCTCCTATCGATTCCGAACATATGGCAATCGTGAGGAATATATATCCTATTAACATCTTAAATTCTCCTCACTATATTTTTAGATTAGAAAAGAACTTCAGCTAGAAAAATATTAGTGTATGCCTATGTATGAGTCAAGAGATTCATTTTTACACACTTAAAAAGACCCCTTTTTAAGGGGTCTTTTGCGATTAATAATAATAAGGGAACGGGGCATACGGATAATAGGGGTATCCGCCATACAAATAAGGATTAAATAAAGCGCTTCCTATAAGCCCGCCTGCAAGGCCGCCGATAAACGGACCTCCAAAAAATCCGAATGGCCGGCCAAACCCGAATCCATAGCCAAATCCGGGTCTTCCAAACCCGTAACCGAATCCGAAAGGTCTTCCAAATCCAAATGGTCTCCCGAATCCGAAAGGTCTTCCAAATATTCTTGTATCTTCAGGACTGAAATTCTCTAACTCGTTCATGTTTTCTTTCCTCCTGTAATAAAGTGTAGATGATGCAGTGTATTCAGCCTGCCCGGATTTGATTGGGCGAATCAAGGAAAAAAGAGGATGTGAACACATTGGGCCTGTATCAGTCTGACTGGTCGAAAGCGCCGCCCCACGTACATGCTTATCATGTCAAAACATCGAGGGAACAGGGCCATTATCATCTGATTGAAGGGTTTACTCAGCCGGCAAACGGATCAAATACTGATCAGCATACACATTACTATACCGGCATCACTTCATTTGAAAACGGCCATTTTCATCGGTATTACGGAATCTCAGGGCCGGCGATTCCTTTAGCAGATGGCACACATTATCATGAAATTGAAGAAACGACGTATCTGGCCTATAACAAGCCGATTGAGATCCAGTATGGAGGGGTTGTTTATGCTCCCAGAGATGACGAAAGAAAAACGCATCGTCATACCCTGAAAGGAAGGACGAGGGAAATTGTCGGCAATGAGCCGCTCGGCTGGTAGAAGAATGTTTACCGATGCAAAAAAAGGGCAAAATGGATAGGTGGTTGTCCATGTTGAATGCTATAATGGGGGGAGATTTATAAAAGAGAGTGATACATATTGAATAATACGAAGCAGCCCGTTGTCATTTTAGTCGGACCGACGGCAGTGGGGAAAACCAATTTAAGTATTCAGCTAGCCAAATCCTTAAACGCAGAAATTATCAGCGGAGATTCAATGCAGATTTATAAAGGGATGGATATTGGAACAGCTAAAATTACCGAACAGGAGATGGAGGGAGTTCCTCATCATCTGATTGACATTTTAGAACCCCAAGACTCCTTCTCTACCGCCGATTATCAAAGCTTAGTAAGAAATAAAATCAGCGAGATTGCAAATAGAGGAAAGCTTCCGATGATTGTCGGCGGTACAGGGCTTTATATACAATCTGTGCTTTACGATTATACATTTACGGAAGAGGCAAATGATCCTGCGTTTCGAGAGAGCATGCAAATCGCTGCTGAACGGGAAGGCGCTGATTTTCTTCATGCCAAACTTGCTGCAGCAGATCCCGAGGCGGCAGCTGCGATTCATCCCAATAATATAAGAAGAGTCATTCGCGCGCTGGAAATTTTACATACATCCGGAAAAACGATGTCGCAGCATTTGAAGGAACAAAAACGAGAACTTCTGTACAATGCAGTGTTAATCGGGCTGACAATGGATAGAGACACGCTTTACGAAAGAATTAATCGGCGGGTCGATATGATGATGGAGGCAGGCCTTCTTCCGGAAGTGAAGCGCTTATACGACAAGAATGTGAGAGACTGTCAATCGATACAGGCGATAGGCTATAAAGAGCTGTATGCATATTTTGACGGTTTTGTGACACTTTCTGATGCTGTTGAACAACTAAAGCAGAACTCAAGACGGTATGCGAAACGCCAGCTGACGTGGTTTCGCAACAAAATGCAAGTTACATGGTTCGATATGACACCGCCAGTTGATATGGAGCTGAAAAAAAAGGAAATTTTCACACATATAGCAGGAAAACTCGAACTTTAATCGAAACTGTATGATATAGAGAATCAAGGAGGACGAAACATGAAACCGATTAATATTCAGGATCAGTTTTTGAATCAAATCCGGAAAGAAAATACGTATGTCACTGTTTTTTTGCTGAACGGCTTTCAGTTGCGGGGCCAGGTAAAAGGCTTTGATAATTTTACTGTATTGCTGGAATCGGAAGGTAAGCAGCAGCTTATATATAAACATGCGATCTCAACGTTTGCGCCGCAAAAAAACGTCCAGCTTGAACTCGAATAGATCAAAAAAATGCCATGTTAAGACATAGGGAGGCTGCCGGGGGATTCTCGGCAGCCATTTTTAACATGTAAATCCACTTTTACTGCAAACTTTTTTGTGTAAGCTGACCATGCCAAGGCACGGTCTTTTTTTATGAGAACAACATACTAAAGAAAAAATGGTATATTATGTATAAATATGAACTTTGGGAGTGACGCGACCTTGTTTGAAAGTGAAGCAGAACTGAGACGAATCAGGATCGCCCTTGTGTGGATAGCTGTTTTTTTACTGTTCGGGGCGTGCGGGAATCAAGATACCATCATTGAAACAGACAGCGGCAATTCAGACTATGAAACGCCTCAGCCAACCTCGTTTCCGCTTGAACATAATCATTTTGGCGTAATGGAGGACGGCTATATCAAAATTTATGAGTATAATGAGTCCCGCAATGAGGTAAAGCTGAAGAAAGAATACGCGGATGATGAGCTTGAATAAAATTCACAAGCATTCGAATTTACAAAGCGGATGCCAGCCGCTAAACTAAATACAGACACAGATCAAACAGAGGGTGAAAAAATGAAGCATAAAGTGATCGTGAATCATTGGGAAGAAATTTGCGAAGATGATTCTTGCTATGAATACGGAACAAGTATCATTGTGAACGGAAAAGAATTAATCCGAGAAGCGTCAATTATCACTGCTTTGAAGGCGGTTTTAGAAGAGATCGGCGCGGATGTTGAAATAGAAGAAACAGTAGAGAGCGAAAAATGCTGTGATAGCTTAAGAAAAAAAAATCTAGACTACTAAGCAGTTTTTTTTCATGTTATGATAAACATCGGCTAAAAAACGACACCCCGAGTAGGACGAGAGATGATTCTCGTTCTGCTCTCTTTTTTGGGCCCTAATGAGTCTGCCAATTTGCCTGATTTGATCAAAATATGAATTTTTCATAAAAACGAATCTATATATTGTGTTTTTGTTAGAGGGTAGTATACTATATATAGTGTTAGTGATGAGAGATTCATATTTTTTGATAGGTCGTGATAAAACGTGGTACAAATCATATTTGATTCGAAAACAGGGAATGTTCAGCGGTTTGTGAATAAAATAGGCTTTCAGCAAATACGCAAGGTGGACGAAATAGACCACGTGGACACTCCGTTTGTTTTGGTCACCTACACGACAAACTTCGGCCAGGTACCGGCATCAACACAATCATTTCTCGAAAAATACGCCCATCTCTTACTAGGAGTCGCTGCGAGCGGCAATAAAGTATGGGGCGATAACTTTGCAAAAAGCGCCGATACCATTTCTAGACAATATCAGGTGCCGATCTTGCACAAATTTGAACTCAGCGGCACATCTAAAGACGTTGAATTGTTTACTCAGGAGGTAGAAAGAGTTGTCACAAAATCAAGTGCCAAAATGGATCCAGTTAAATAACGAAATCATGATCCAAAAAGATGGAAAATTCCAGTTTGATAAGGATAAAGAGGCTGTACATAGCTATTTTGTAGACTATATCAATCAAAACACAGTTTTCTTTCACGATTTAAAAGAGAAGCTGGATTATTTGATTGAAAACCAATACTACGAAGAGGAATTCTTAAGCCTTTATTCTTTTGAAGACATTAAAGAAGTGTTTAAGACAGCTTACGCTAAGAAGTTTCGTTTTCCTTCCTTCATGAGTGCGTTTAAATTCTATAATGACTATGCTTTGAAAACGAATGACAAGAAAAAAATCCTCGAGCGTTATGAGGACCGGATCTCGATAGTTGCGCTGTTCTTCGCAAATGGCGACACTGAGAAAGCAAAAGAATATGTGAACCTGATGATCAATCAGGAATATCAGCCGAGCACACCGACATTTTTGAATGCCGGCAGAAAACGCCGCGGAGAACTTGTCAGCTGCTTCTTGCTGGAAGTCAATGATTCCTTAAACGACATTTCAAGAGCGATCGATATCTCCATGCAGCTTTCTAAACTGGGCGGCGGGGTTTCTCTTAACCTGTCCAAGCTTCGCGCGAAAGGTGAAGCCATTAAAGATGTTGAAAATGCCACAAAAGGCGTTGTAGGTGTCATGAAGCTTCTTGATAACGCGTTCCGTTATGCTGATCAAATGGGACAAAGACAAGGATCCGGCGCGGCGTACTTAAACATTTTCCACCGCGATATCAATGATTTTCTTGATACGAAAAAGATTTCTGCGGATGAAGATGTGCGTGTCAAAACGCTTTCTATCGGTGTTGTCATTCCGGATAAGTTCGTTGAGCTTGCACGTGAGGACAAAGCGGCTTATGTGTTCTATCCGCACACGATTTATAAAGAGTACGGCCAGCACATGGATGAGATGGACATGAACGAAATGTACGACAAATTTGTCGACAACCCTCGGGTCAAAAAGGAAAAAATCAACCCGCGGAAACTGCTTGAAAAACTGGCGATGCTTCGTTCTGAATCAGGCTATCCATACATCATGTTCCAAGATAACGTGAACAAAGTGCATGCGAATAACCATATTTCCAAGGTCAAATTTTCTAACCTTTGCTCTGAAGTGCTGCAGGCATCTCAAGTTTCTTCATACACAGACTATGATGAAGAAGATGAAATCGGTTTGGATATTTCCTGCAACCTAGGCTCACTTAACATTCTCAATGTTATGGAGCATAAATCAATCGAAAAAACAGTCAAGCTTGCGACAGACTCTTTAACACATGTGTCTGAAACGACTGACATCCGTAATGCGCCTGCTGTAAGACGTGCAAACAAAGCGATGAAATCAATCGGTCTAGGCGCTATGAACCTTCATGGTTACCTTGCGCAAAACGGCATTGCGTATGAAAGCCCGGAAGCGCGTGACTTTGCAAACACGTTCTTTATGATGGTGAACTTCTACTCCATCCAGCGTTCTGCGGAAATCGCAAAAGAGAAAGGCGAAACGTTTGATCAATATGAAGGCTCAACCTATGCGACGGGTGAATACTTCGACAAATACGTTTCAACTGATTTCTCGCCGAAATACGAAAAAATCGCCAATCTGTTTGAAGGTATGCATATCCCGACGACAGAGGACTGGAAACAGCTAAAAGCATTTGTCGCTGAACACGGTATGTATCACAGCTACAGATTATGCATTGCGCCAACAGGCTCTATCTCATACGTGCAATCAAGTACGGCGTCTGTTATGCCGATTATGGAACGAATTGAAGAAAGAACATACGGCAACTCAAAAACGTACTACCCAATGCCTGGGCTTGCATCTAATAATTGGTTCTTCTATAAAGAAGCCTACGATATGGACATGTTCAAGGTTGTGGATATGATCGCGACTATCCAGCAGCACATTGATCAGGGCATCAGCTTCACATTGTTCTTAAAAGACACAATGACGACCCGTGATTTAAACCGAATCGATCTGTATGCACATCATAGAGGAATTAAAACCATTTACTATGCAAGAACGAAAGATACTGGGCAAGACAGCTGCCTTTCTTGTGTTGTTTGATTAAAGGAGAGTTTATAGTGACAAAAATTTATGACGCAGCAAACTGGTCAAAGCATGAAGACGATTTTACCCAAATGTTCTATAACCAAAACGTGAAACAGTTCTGGCTTCCGGAAGAGATTGCTTTAAACGGCGATCTCCTCACATGGAAGTACCTCGGAAAAAATGAGCAGGACACTTATATGAAGGTACTTGCCGGACTTACGCTTCTTGATACAGAGCAGGGGAATACGGGGATGCCGATCGTGGCTGAACACGTAGACGGCCACCAGCGGAAAGCGGTGCTGAACTTTATGGCGATGATGGAGAACGCTGTCCATGCGAAATCGTACTCAAATATCTTCATGACCCTTGCACCGACTGAAACGATCAATGAAGTATTCGAATGGGTCAAACAAAATAAATATTTGCAGAAAAAAGCGCAAATCATTGTCGGACTTTACAAAGCCATCCAAAAAGATGATGAAATATCACTGTTCAAAGCGATGGTTGCTTCCGTCTATTTGGAAAGCTTCCTTTTCTACAGCGGCTTCTATTATCCGTTATATTTCTACGGACAAGGAAAACTGATGCAAAGCGGTGAGATCATTAACCTGATTCTTCGTGATGAAGCGATTCACGGCGTGTATGTCGGTCTCCTTGCTCAGGAAATTTATAATAAACAGACAGAAGAGAAAAAAGCAGAGCTTCGTGAATTTGCAATCGACCTTCTGAATGAGTTATATGAAAATGAGCTTGAGTATACAGAGGACTTGTACGATCAAGTCGGACTCTCACACGATGTAAAGAAATTCATCCGGTATAATGCAAATAAAGCGCTGATGAACCTTGGATTTGATCCATACTTCGAAGAGGAAGACATTAATCCGATCGTTTTAAACGGATTAAATACAAAAACAAAATCGCATGACTTCTTCTCTATGAAGGGGAACGGTTATAAAAAAGCGACAGTTGAGCCGCTCAAAGATGATGACTTTTATTTTGAAGATGAAAAAGAGCAGATATAATATCTGCTCTTTTCGGCTTGAAGGTTAAATGAGGAGGACGCAGTACCCATGGGAAAAATGGATGAAATGATCTTAGTCGCCCCGCGTGATGATGTGTTTAAGAAAGAAAGCTTAACCTTCCAAGGCGTGAACAGTGAAGATAGCAGAGTAGTAGAAATCATGGCTCAGCTCGAAGCGGCCTATCGTGAAATGAGAAGGGGAGACGCGGAAGAAGATCCGCGTTTCAAGCAGCCGATACCTTATGTTGTCATTAAGCGCGAAGATGAAGTCTTCCTTTACGAGCGGCTGGCCGGCGGCGGTGAATCACGTCTGCACAACAAACTTTCTCTCGGCTTTGGAGGCCATATGAACGCTATCGAAGGGGCAGCTTCATTTGCTGAAGTCTTAAAACTGAACACAGACCGTGAGCTTGAGGAAGAACTGCAAATAAATGAAGAAGATAAACAGGCGATTGTCACACTGGGATTGATCAATGATGATGAAAACAATGTCGGTAAAGTGCATATCGGTATTCTATCTGCGCTTCAATTAAAGCCCGGCGCACAAGTGGAAGTGAAAGAGAAAGAACAAATTGCTGGTAAATGGATGAAAGTTTCTGAATTAAAACAGAGTGATATCTATAACCGTCTGGAAACATGGTCACAGTTTGTTGTTGATATTCTCGTATAAAAAAACCCGGTTTCTCGTGATGAGGAGCCGGGTTTTTTTATGAGAAGCTTGTCTCCGTCTCGACTATGATTCTAGAATCACAATAGCGTCAAAGCCGGCATTTCTCGCTCTGGCAGCGAGAGTGTCCGCATTGTCTTTGGATGAAAATGCGCCAATCTGCACTTTGTATAAGCCATCCTTTAAAAGGACAATCGAGTCAAACCCTTTAACTTCTGCGCTCCTTGCCAGCGAGTCCGCATTCGCTTTGACTTTAAATGCACCGATTTGAACCTTATATAACCCTGAGCTGGAAGTCTTTTTAAGGTTAAAGGCTTGCTCCAGCCCGTTTGCATGTCCTCTCGCTAAGCTTTGAATAAAGCTGCTCGTTTTCAGCTTGTTTGCATCGGCAACGGTATCAAGGAAGCCGTTTTCGGTCAATAAGGCTGGCATGGCCGACTCCCTTAGGACGTGGAAGTTGGCTGTTTTTTTGCCGCGATCGGCAAAATCGACAGCTTGTATTACTTCAGAGTGAATGATCGATTGATAAGACGTTGTTGGGGCACCCACACTTGGATAAATATAACTTTCAAAACCTGTGCCACCCCCGGAATTAATGTGAATAGACAAAAAGAAATCTGCTCCCCAGTTATTTGCGGCAGATGTTCGATCGTTTAAGCTGACATATTGGTCGCTTGTCCGGCTCAGCAGCAAAGAAATACCTTCATATTCATTAGTCAATATCGTACGTAAGGCAAAAGCGATTTGCAGGGTTAACGTTTTTTCTTGAAGGCCATTTCCTGTTGCGCCAGGATCAGACCCGCCATGGCCAGGATCAATAAAAATTTTAACCATTCTTCATCACCTCATTACAGGATATGAAAAAACACGGCTTCTGCTTGTACGATTATCATTTATCTGAAAAATGAGGAAATAGCCCTTCAACATCCGGAAATTATTTCTCGGGAAAGCGCACAATTCAACATGAAGCGACAACAGATACGGTCTGAAATGAAATATGTGCATATGTCAGATGTTTGTGAGTATTATGGGTTCGATTCTATCTGCACTGATTCCTGCTGGTTTTAAGCTTTGCTTTCATTTTAAAAACATGCATTTAGATATGAGAAAAGCGCTGTTCATTTTGAAAAAAGGAAGGGTTGGGTCAAGAAAGAAAACACCTTTGCAGGTATCTTAGGGCGGGTGATATGCTTTGCACAAAAACAGTACGTTTGAATGAAAAAAGGATTATCAATGTTTCTCAACGTGAAGGGAGAAAAGTAGATATTACTCTAATAAAATGATTAAAAACAAAATCTCATGGTTTGTCCACCCCATGTCCGTGAATACAATAAGAAATAAAGTATTTCTCGGGAAAGCGCAGGATTCCTTATCGTTCCCGAAAAAAGCAATTGATTCGACACATGATAGGCGTTTGTCACAATCGGCATCCGCTTGAATATCATATAGAGAGAACAGAGAGGTGAAGATGTTGGAGCGCGCTGTGACTTATAAAAACAACGGACAGATCAACATTATTCTGAACGGGCAAAAGCAGGTGCTGACGAATGCTGAGGCAGAGGCGGAATATCAGGCTGCATTGCAAAAAAACGAAGCAAAGCACGGCATTTTGAAGGAAATTGAAAAAGAGATGAGCGCATTAGTTGGGATGGAGGAAATGAAACGCAACATCAAGGAAATATACGCTTGGATTTTTGTGAACCAAAAACGCGCGGAGCAAGGCTTAAAGGTGGGAAAACAAGCGCTGCACATGATGTTTAAAGGAAATCCGGGAACGGGAAAAACGACGGTTGCACGGCTGATCGGCAAGCTGTTTTTTGAAATGAATGTCCTGTCAAAAGGCCACTTAATAGAAGCGGAGCGGGCTGATCTGGTCGGGGAATATATTGGACACACCGCCCAAAAGACGAGAGATCTAATCAAAAAGTCATTAGGCGGCATTTTGTTTATAGACGAAGCCTACTCGCTGGCAAGAGGCGGCGAAAAGGACTTTGGGAAAGAAGCGATCGACACACTTGTAAAGCATATGGAAGACAAACAGCATGAGTTTATTTTGATACTCGCCGGATATTCTCGGGAAATGGATCATTTTCTCTCGCTAAACCCGGGTCTCCAATCAAGATTTCCCATCTCCATTGATTTTCCGG